>NZ_JBBCAS010000003.1:0-412938 GCF_037203765.1 Sediminicola sp. 1XM1-17
TCCGAACAGGGAAGTTAAGCCCATCAGCGCCGATGGTACTGCTATACCAAGTGGGAGAGTAGGTCGCCGCCTTTTTTTGAGAATCCCGATCACATTTGTGGTCGGGATTTTTTTTTGTCCTATATTTAGGTATCACAATACCGTTCCAATGAACAGAAAACTCTTTTTCTTCCTAGTAATCTTTACTTCCCTTTTGTCTACAGCACAAGAAAAACAACTCAAAGCTCTGGTGGGGGGTACCCTCATCGATGGTTTTGGTTCCGATCCCATAAAAAACAGCGTAGTTGTGATTGAAGGCGAAAAGATTGTCGCCGTGGGAACCATGGCAGATACACCCATACCCGCCCATGCAGAAATAATTTCTACAGAAGGTATGACAGTACTTCCGGGGTTGTGGGATATGCATGTGCATACCATGATAAATGGTCATGCAGATTACGATTATTGGGACAGGACGTATCCGCCTTTGCTAAAAGATGTGATCATGCCCTCTTCCGCACATCAGCTCCTGATGGCGGGGGTCACCAGTGCAAGGGATCTGGGAGGTCCCCTAGAGGAAAGTATAGCAGTTCGTGATGCGATCAATAGAGGTGAAATTCCAGGTGCTACCCTATATGTTTCGGGTCCATTTATACAGCATAAGCCTTATCCGGGTACAGAAGATTTTAGATGGGGAGTGAACAATCCAGAAGACGGCAGGGCAAAGATCAGAAAGCTTGCCAAGGCTGGTGTAGATATGGTCAAATTGATAGACCATGACCAGATGACCATGGCCGTATTGGAAGCCGTCGTTGATGAGGCCCATAAAAACAACTTAAAAGTGGTGGCCCATGGCCATAGGCCCAATGAAATTAGAAGGGGCCTGCAAGTAGGTGTAGATTGTTTTGAACACACAGGACTGTCCTCAGCCCCCGAATATCCAGAAGATATCATTGTACAGATCAAAGAACGGACCGCTCAAATGAATTTGGGTCCTTTATTTTGGTGTCCAACCGTAGAAGGACTTTATAATTATGAGTATGTCAGGGACAATCCCGAAAAGTTGGACAACGATTCATGGCATTTAGGTTTGCCAGATAGCGTTGTCGTTGATATAAAGAACAGTATTGCGCATCCGGACCGTTTGCCATACTTTCAATTGACTCCTGTGAGAAGGCCAACCTTAAAAACTAAAATCAAGCAATTGATGGATGCTGGTGTGGTGTTGATGATAGGTACGGATAGCGGTATACCCATGAAGTTCCATAGTCAATCTACATGGAACGAATTGGATGTTTGGGTCAATGAATTCGGCATAGACCCCATGTACGCCATCAGGGCTGCAACCTATTGGCCTGCATTATGGATGGGAGTGGCCGATGAAGTAGGAACCATTACCCCGGGAAAATATGCAGATATCATTGCCGTGGACGGTGATGTTCTACGCTATATCAGCTTGTTGCAAGATGTTGATTTGGTGATAAAACACGGGAAACGCTATAAATAGTGGAAGGTAATAGCGATGCAACAAAGAATGTAGCTATAGCAAAAGTGGAAAGGCTCCATGCCTATTCCCATGCTCTTGGTGTATTTCTGGGATTGGTAGGTGCTGTTTTGCTGTTGTTCAAGAATAACGGTAAAACCCAATTTGCGACCCTTGCCATATTAATATATAGCTTCACGGTGATCCTATTGTTTTCTGCTTCTACCATGTATCATTATGTCACTAATTTGGAACTGAAAAGAAGACTCCGGATTGTAGACCATGTGAGCATTTACTTTTTAATTGCTGGGACCTATACGCCTGTAGCCCTTATATCCCTAGCCGAGGGCAATGGATTTTTGATCTTTTATGTGGTTTGGGGCATAGCAGCAATTGGCACTCTCTTTAAAGTATTCTATACCGGAAAGTTCGAATTGCTCTCCCTATTTCTCTACTTGGCCATGGGATGGCTTATTGTTTTGGATTACCCAGGGTTATTGGCGAATACTACGCCCATGGGAATTGATCTTCTCATTTCTGGTGGTGCATTTTATACCATTGGAATATTATTCTATGCCATAAGAAAGATACCCTACAACCATCTTATTTGGCACTTGTTTGTATTGGGCGGTGCCATCAGCCATTGGCTTTTTATCTATTTGGATGTGGTTTAGCTGATCAGAATATCCTCGTATTCTTCAAAAAATGCTTCAAATTGTAGCATTTTTTTATTTAAAAAGACCATGGTCTCTTGCCAGCTATTTTTATTGTGAATGGAAACGCCCTCCAAAACCACATAAATTCTGGATATTTCTTTTTGATTGTCGAGGATATAAGAGTCGTTGAAAATGGCATCCGGAAGATATTCCTCAATCAGAATAGATTTTAAGGAAAGTAGCTTTTCCCATAGTTCTATCCTTTTTTCCAAATCATGGTGATCCAAATCCAAGGAAACCATGGCAGATTTGGTGTCAAAATGAAATTTAAAGGCAAAATCCTTGACCCTGGTATTGTACAAGATCCATTTTCTTGGAAATGACTTTCCAAAGGATATCCAAAAGTCCTCCCGTAATTTACGTGATGCTTCCTTGCTAAACATTTATAAGAGATAGGCTATGGCGATCCCTATAATGATCACCACTAATTTTCGTAAATTAAACTTATGTCCCTCTGATGTCTCAAAAAGTATAACTGTTGAGATATGCAGGAAGATACCTATGACCACAGCCGAAATTGGTGCGTAGTACTCCTCAATAAATTGCATATTGGCGGCCATAAGGCTGCCCAGAGGCGTCATAATGGCAAACAGTACAATAAAAAAAATGGCATTGCTCATCTTGATCTTGGAATTGATCAAAAAGATGCTCAGAATGATGGCGATGGGTACTTTGTGCACCAGGATGCCATAGAGTATATTATGATGCTTTTCAATGGGAATCCCTTCCAAAAGGGAATGCAGCGATAGACTGATGAATAGCAGCCATGGGAAATTTGTTTTCTCCGTATCAAAATGTACATGACCGTGTTCTGCTCCCTTAGAGAAAAATTCAAGGAAAATTTGAAATAGGATCCCAAGCATCACACAGACCCCTATGGTTTTGGGATTGGAATCTTCATATACTTCGGGGAACAGTTCAAATACGGTAAGCGCCAATAGAAAGGCCCCACTAAAGGCTAAAACCAATTTAAAGGCCTCTTTGTTTTTTGGTTTTACTACTAGAACAAAGGCAAAACTTAATAATACCGCAAGAATGGGCAATAAATAGATCATGTAAATTTGGTTAGTGCTCGGTACTATTTGATTGTACTGTGTAATTGGGGCAAAATTAATGTATTTTTGCGGTATTCTTTAAAGTAAGTATGGACAATAATTATAAAATGGTAGCCAAAACCTTATTTGGTTTTGAGGAGATTTTGGCAAAGGAATTGCGCAATCTTGGTGCAAGCAATGTTGAAGAAGGGGTAAGGAGCGTTTCTTTTGAAGGAGACAAAGGTTTTATGTACAAGGCCAACCTATGTCTGAGAACAGCAATTAAAATTGTAAAGCCAGTGCATTCATTCAATGTCACTGACGAGAATGATCTTTATAAGAAAATATATCAGATGGACTGGAGTGAGTACCTCTCGGCGGACACTACTTTTGCCATTGATACCACTATCAATTCTGAGAATTTTACGCATTCCCTTTATGTTTCCCAAAAGGTAAAAGATGCTATTGTGGATAAATTTAGGGATACCGACGGACGCAGGCCCGATGTGGATATCAAGTTTCCCGACGTACGTTTAAATATACATATCCAAAAAGATCATTGTAACGTTTCTTTGGATACCTCAGGAAGATCGCTACATCAAAGGGGTTATCGTACGGCCACCAATATTGCACCCATCAATGAAGTTTTGGCCGCAGGCTTGTTGTTGCTTAGTGGCTGGGACGGACAGTGCGATTTTCTGGACCCGATGTGCGGGAGTGGAACCTTCCTAACCGAGGCAGCCATGATCGCCTGTAATATTCCAGCAAATATCAATAGAAAGGAGTTCGCCTTTGAAAAATGGTCCGATTTTGACGAAGAGCTTTTTGAAAAGATCGTAGATGCAAGTTTGAACAAGACCAGGGAGTTCCATTTTAAGATTGTTGGGTATGACAAAGCCCCTTCGGCCGTGGCCAAGGCAAAGGACAACGTTAAAAACGCAAACCTATCCGAGTATATCACGGTTGAAAGAATGAACTTTTTTGAAACGGAAAAGTTCTCCGACAAGCACTTGCATATGGTATTCAACCCTCCTTATGGGGAGCGTTTGGATATTGAAATGGAGAGTTTCTATGCCTCTATTGGGGATACCCTAAAACAAAAATACCCTGGAACCGATGCCTGGTTTATCACTTCCAATTTGGAAGCACTGAAGTTCGTAGGGCTTAGACCATCAAGAAAAATCAAGGTATTCAATAGTCATTTGGAATCCAAATTGGTGAAGTATGTGATGTATGAGGGCAGTAAAAAAGCCAAATATAACCAACCATCATAATCATGAAACCTTCTTTTAAGGCCTTTTTTTACAATTTTATCGGGTTTGGTATACTCTTCATTGTCATAAGGGCGATCATGTGGGTGGTATTGCCAGGTGACAGTATTCTTTTGGCTATAGTTGCAGCTATAATGGCTTCTGTTTTGTCGCCAAAATTTGCGGCTACAAAGACCAAGGATGGAGAGAAGCTTTTTATGAAGTGGCTCTTTATGAAAGGAATAAAGAAGTTTTAAATTACTTTTTGACCTCTTTTTTGACCGATTTCTTTACTTTTTTATAAAGGGGTATAAAATAGGAGATGGAATAGTTGTAACCGGCACCAAATTTACTGCCATCGGTGACCTTGTTGAATCCAGGGATCCAAAGATTTGGAAATTCATCAGCTTGTTTTTGGGTAACCAAAAATCCTAGGCGCACACTGGCCCCCAAATAGAGGTTGGCAAAGAGTTCCACCTTGGTGCCAAGTACCAGTTCTAACCAGGAGGCATTTAAACCACTGTATTCTTGGCCCGGGGACTGTCCGTCGGCAAAATTATCTTCGTTCCAGTATCTATTACTGTCAAATACGGAATAATCGTTCAAGGTTTGGCTAAAGGTGCTAATGGCATATCGGCCGCCCAAAAAAATGGTATTGTTCATCCCATACCAATTCTGGTAGGTGTTATAATCTACCCCTGCTTTTATATAACTGCCCGAAGAGGTGAAATTGTATAGATCTTCCTGTTTTGTCCTATCTTCATTGCCAATTTCGGCAGCAAGGTAGAGTTTTTGGGTAAGTCTGTAATCTCCGACAAGTTCAAGTCCCGTATAGTCTTCATTTAAAAACGAGAGTCCCAATCTACTGAGGTCTGCCCCTACACGTAGGCCATAGGATTCCTTTTTTATGGTGGTGTCCCTTGGTTGTAGATCGATGGATTTATCCTGGGAATGAACGGTAAAACAGACCAAAAGGAATAAAGCACTAATGATATATCTTGACATGGGCAGCTGCTTGATCGTTTATGGTGGTTTTGACTATCTCTACTCCTTGAATCCAATGGTCCGAATCGGATCCCAATGTTCCGCTAAGATTCTCATAATTGGCAATAAAACCGCAAGCCCTGGACACAAAAACCTCGTTGGTGTCATAATTAAAGGTTACGATATCAGCATTACCAGTTTCTTCATTGGAACTGTTAGTGGCCGAATTTGAGATCAAAACAAAAGAGGTATTTGGACTGTTGATCCGTAAGGGTATCTCAATGAGATCCAAATCGGTTCGGTCCGCTACAGTATTCACCGTGAATTGTTGATTTTCCCCGGCAACCCTTAACTTGGTTACTTTCTTGGCAGCTGTGGTATCATTGACATCGTAAAAGCCAATTACCAAGAGGGGCGTATCCCCATCTACACATATATCGTCTTTCTCACAGGAGGAAAAAGCTACGATTGTCATAATAACAGCGCCAAGGGCCAGAATTCTTTTCATGAACAATTTTGAATATTTCTTCAACTTGGGGTTAAGCACGTTTTTCCAAAAGTACAACATTTTCTACATGGTGTGTTTGTGGAAACATATCTACGGGCTGTAATTTGGTAATTTTATATTGGTCCTTCATCAATTCCAGATCCCTAGCTTGTGTGGCGCTGTTACAACTGACATAGACGACCTTTTTGGGCGCAATATTCAATATTTGTTGCACCACATCCTTGTGCATTCCATCCCTTGGTGGATCCGTGATGATCACATCCGGTTTGCCATTGGTAGCTATGAACCCGGCATTGAAGATATTTTTCATATCGCCTGCAAAAAATGCCACATTATCAATGTTGTTCAATTTTGCATTGGCTTTGGCATCCTCAATGGCTACGGGTACAGCTTCTATCCCAACTACTTTCTTGGCTTTTTTGGCCACGAACTGGGCTATCGTTCCCGTACCAGTGTACAGGTCATATACCAGTTCATCACCTGTTAGGCCTGCAAAATCCCTGGTGATCTTGTAGAGTTCGTAAGCCTGTTCAGAATTGGTTTGATAAAAGGATTTGGCGTTGATCTTGAACTTCAATCCTTCCATTTCTTCAAAAATATGATCCCGACCGGCATAACATTCAATCTTTTGATCATAAATAGTGTCGTTCTGCTTTTGGTTGATCACATACAGCAAGGAAGTAATCTCTGGGAAGGTTTCCTTTATAAAATCCATCAAAAGTGTCCGTTGTTGTTTGTTGTCATCAAAGAATTGTACCAAAACCATTATTTCACCATTGGAAGAGGTTCTGATCATAAGCGTGCGCAACAATCCTTCCTGGTTTCTAGGATTAAAAAAGGGAAGGTCATGTTTGTTTGCAAAATCTTTGATGGCCAATCGTATGGCATTGGATGGGTCGGCCTGAAGATGACATTTTTTGATGTCCAATATTTTGTCCCACATCCCAGGAATGTGGAACCCCAAGGCATTCCTATCCGCTATTTCGTCTTTGGAATTGATCTCCTCATAGGTCAGCCAACGGCTGTCGGAGAACGAAAATTCCATCTTGTTTCTATAAAAGTATTGTTTTTTGGATCCTAATATTGGGGTCACAGCGGGTAATTCCAAATGACCAATGCGGATCAAATTGTTCTCTACCTCCTTTTGTTTGTAGAACAACTGGTGCTCATAACCCATATCTTGCCATTTGCATCCACCACAAACTCCAAAATGCTGACATTCTGGTTTTGTTCTTTTATCGGATAGGGTATGAAATTTTATAGCAGTACCTTCAAAATAGGCTTTTCTCTTTTTTGTGGTCTGCACATCGACCACGTCTCCTGGAACGGTATTGGTTAGAAATATAACACGGCCATCAGGCGCCTTACCTATCGTTTTTCCCTTCGCTCCTGCATCAACTACCGTTACATTTTCGAAGATCTGTCTTTTGTTCTTTTTACGCATGTGGCAAAAGTAAAATCTTTTTACTGAACTACGGGGACCTAGGTAGTAAAATCTATCTAAAGTTTAAGAATGCTAAAAATCTGGAATGTAAGGGGTATGAAGGCATTTTATAAGCCTTTGTAGAGGAACAGGGGAAACCATGCACTGAACATGAAGTGGTTGCCGTTACATTTTTTATGGATGAAAAAAACAATTTTTGGGCCGGTTCCCATATAAGATATTTCAACAGGTTCAAATAAAAACTGAGTCGTGGAGCTTTCGCTCTGGAACCTTGGAAATAGCGGGTTTTTCATCACAACAAAGTGTGAATATTCTTTATATTCCACATTTTTATTCGTAATTTGCGACCACTTCATAGGATGATTTCTCTCCTTAAGCAGGAATCACATTAGTTTTATTTAAAAAGTAGAGATCATGTCAGTTTTAGAAATATTAACTTCTGAGGACGCCATAGCATTGGAGAATGAATACGGAGCCCATAATTACCATCCATTACCTGTAGTTTTGAGCAGGGGTGAAGGTGTATACGTATGGGATGTTGAGGGTAAGAAATATTATGATTTCCTCTCGGCTTATTCAGCAGTAAACCAAGGTCACTGCCATCCTAAAATCGTAGGTGCGATGGTAAACCAGGCACAAACATTAACATTGACGTCCAGGGCATTTTATAATGATATGCTCGGAAAATTCGAGAAATACGCGTCCGAAACTTTTGGATTCGATAAGTTATTACCGATGAACACAGGGGCGGAAGCAGTAGAGACCGCTTTGAAAATCTGTAGGAAATGGGCATACGAGAAAAAGGGTATTCATGAAAATGAAGCTGAAATAATTGTATGTAAGAACAATTTCCACGGGCGCACCACAACAATCATTTCTTTTTCCAATGATGAAGTGGCCAGAAAGAATTTTGGACCTTACACGCAGGGCTTTATCAAAATAGAGTACGATAACCTACAAGAATTGGAGGCGACGCTAAAAAGCAATAAGAATATAGCAGGATTCCTCGTAGAGCCCATCCAGGGGGAAGCTGGGGTTTTTGTCCCTTCTGAAGGTTATCTTGCCAAGGCAAAGGCCTTATGTGAAGAACACAATGTTCTTTTTATTGCCGATGAAGTACAGACAGGAATTGCAAGGACAGGAAGGTTGTTGGCCACCTGCGGCAACTGTAGTTGTACGGATAAGCATTGCAGTGGAACGCCGGAAGTAAAACCGGATATATTAATTTTGGGAAAAGCACTTTCCGGAGGGGCTTACCCTGTTTCCGGAGTTTTGGCAAATGACAATATCATGGGGGTAATCAGACCTGGAAACCACGGAAGCACATTTGGTGGTAACCCTGTGGCGGCAGCGGTAGGAATTGCTGCGTTGGAAGTTGTCAAAGAAGAAAATCTGGCCCAGAATGCCTTTGATTTGGGAGTGTTGTTCCGCGAGGAAATGAACAAATTTATTCCAAACTGCTCTTTGGTCAATGCTGTAAGGGGTAAAGGCCTATTAAATGCTATTTTGATCAACGATACGGAAGAAAGTACCACTGCTTGGGATATTTGTATGGCCCTAAAGGAAAATGGACTGCTAGCAAAACCGACCCATGGTAACATCATTCGTTTTGCACCACCTTTGGTTATGAACAGGGAACAGTTGTTGGATTGTGTATCCATTATAACCAGAACCTTGGAAGATTTTGAAAGTAAATTATAGTCTTTAAGATAAATTAAAAGCCGCTATCCCAAAAGATAGCGGCTTTTTTGTGTTCATACCCAACTTTGAGCGTTGTAAAGGGGCCTAAAAATTTTCAGAAACATCTTTGGACCGCGCTCTTCGCAATTGCCTTTGTATTTTTTTAATGGCAGATTCAATGGATTTTTCGGGTTCTATAATATTATATTCACCCCAAAAATCAGGATCTGAAAAACCACTGGCCTCATCGCTCAATATAATGCGTGACTTCATTTTTTCCCTGGCTTTTAAATTGGCCTTCTCCGTATTTATTTCCCAATCGGTCACCGCCATTTCGGCCGTCATGCTGTATACGGAATTGAAAAATCGGTCATCCCAGTTGATTTTAAACTCCAACAATACATTACTGTATCCATAGTACCATCTACCGTCTTTTTCTCTATAATCTACCCTATAGGCTACATCTGTGGGCCAAACATTGGCATTTGCAGGTTTCTTTCGTACAAATAGTCTGGATGCCTGGGCAACATCGGTAATGTTTAAGGAGTATATGGCACTGGTCAGTACTTTCTTATCTGAATCTATATAGAGTTTTCCTCTGTATAAAGGCTCGTTGATATAATTGTGTTGTTGAAAATTTACCACATAGATCAGTCGGTCATTGACCCTGGTGGACTGGTCGAAGCTAAAGGCATATTTTGATATGTCCTCATCGGTAAATATAAATTCTGGATATTTCATAATATCCACGTAAAGCGTGTTGAACGGGCCTCCTTCCAATTTGAGGGCCACGGTGTCCAATTTGCTGTAATCTGTGCTCTTGCGTGCTTTGTACAGTTGTACGGCATCTCTTTTTGGGGTGCCATATGGTGCTTTGTAAATAGTGACCACTGCTTCAGAAAGGGATACGTTTTTTCTCCTTTTTTTTATGGTCTCCCTATAAAAGGCTGTCATAATGGTGGGGTCCTTAAAATAATTCTCTCCTTTTTTGGCCAAAGTTTCCCGGACAAGACCTTCAGCACTTTTGGGCACCGTTAGGTTTACCTCGGTAAGTTCGATACTGGCCATGTCCAGCGTGATTTCATTTTTTTCTGACCTAAGGTCGGTCAATGGCACCACCTTCGTCTTATAGCCCAAAAAAGAAATGCTGATATTGCCTTCAGCGGTAGTTTTTGGAATTTTCAATGAGAACATTCCTTCCGTATTGGTAACGGTACTGATATTGGTCCCTTCTAAGGTCAAGGTGGCAAAGACCAGTGGCTTTCTAGAATCGCTATCCAAGACCTCCCCGCTGTAGGTGTTGTAATTAACGTCTTGCAGGACTTCTTGGTAATAGGGGTGGGCAAAGGAGCTTGCGTGAGTTCCTAGGGAAAGCAAAACTACGATTGCCAGGATCAGGTAATTTCTTGGAAATATGAGTTTATGGCATAACATGATAGCAAATTTTTTTAGAAGCAAAACCCCTCCTGATAAGGAGTAGTATACTTACTCTAAGTTAACGAAAAATGACCAGTTTTGCTATTAATTATGCTGATTTCTATGTGTATATAGACTATAGTGGATAAATTTTACCATTCGTTAAGATCAGTGCCTTAGTGGTGGCCTATTTAGTGATACCATGTGTTCATCATTAATGTCTGCGCATTCTTTTTGGGCCATACCACAACCAAAATCCGGTCGTTGTAAAAATGAACAAGGCTATGCCCATCACGGTGGTATAAAACAATTTGAACTGTCCGTGTTCGGTTTCAAAATAATAGTCGAGCAAAGAACCATCATGCATCTTTTCAATATAATCCCCTCGCCGTTTTTCGATCAGTAGCAATTTTCCGGTTGCGCCATCCAATTGAATGCCCCAAAAATCGTCTTCAAAGGTAAATTTGATGATCCCTTTGTCATTCCTAACCTCCATTCGGTCAACTTTGACATTGGCTCTCGGGGAAATTGAATCGCGATAGATCTTTAATGCTTCGCGGTTCAGTTCATCCAAAGGTTTCCAGTCGGCCAAATTGGTTGAAACACCTTTTTGCGTCTCCGCCAATATATAACCGCCACTATTTTTTTTCCATCCCAATAATAATCCGGATATGGATATGATAAAGAAGAAAGAAAATAGTAAAGCACCCATGGTCCGGTGCACCTTTCTAAATATTCGTAATATCTGGGCTTGTTTCTGTCTTTTTGTAGGGTTGGACATGTAGCGAATTGAAAAATTAGCGAAAGGGCTTTAGAAAAAGTGCCTTAATTGACCATGAACAGGGCGTTTACAAAAAAGAGCTTTCCATTTTCCCAAAAACCTCTGAACAAAGGATTGTCTACCATATAGATCACCTGGCCTCTTCCATAGTTTTCAGCACCGAAAATTAATGTCTTTCCAATTTTTTTCTGTGCTTCACTACCGGCAAACCCTGCCACCGGCATGGTATCATTATCCAAGTATACTGCTGTGCCATTTTCCAGGTATTCGTAAGCATCATCGCCTAATTTCAAAGAAAAATAGGTGTCTTTATAACCATATGCCAAAGGGTGTGTGGTATCTACCTTGGTCTTGAAGATGGCGCCGGTAATGGCATTTTTAATGCCCTCCCTTTCAGAGATATCATAAGATTCCATAATTAGGGTCGTGTCTTTCTTTATTTCCCTGGCTTTGATGCCAAAACCCTTTTCACCATCGATACCATTAATGGCACCGCCCATGGCAATTAGTTTTCCGCCATTTTTGACCCATTCTTTTAATCGCTGCATTTGATCCTCATCAATGGAGCTTCCATACCACCCATCGGGGAGCACAAGTACATCATATTTGGACAGGTCCACCTGTTTCCAATATTCACTGTCCAAAATGCTCACCGGATAGTTGAGCTGCTGCTCAAAAAAGTGCCAAATTTCCCCAAATTGAAGCGTACTGGTAGGTTCCCCGGAGAGCACTGCTATTTTTGTGTCAGAAATCATCTGCACGGAAGAGGAACCAAAATCTTTTCCACTGTCCACAAATCCCGTGGCCGTGGCCCTTATATGCTTGTTGTTCCTTTTGGCCGACGCTTTCAAAATGTCTAGAAAACCATTCTTGTTTTTGTTGTCGGCACTGGTAATGATCAAACTTCCTCTTTCGTATTTTTCTCCATGTATTGTAAACGGTTTTTCTGTGTACCGGACACGGATACCTTCTTTTAATAGTTCTGCCAGAAAGCGTGCATCGTCCATACTGTTCCAGTCAGTAATATATGCGTAGGCATTCCTGTCAATTTCTAAGGTCAATTCGTTGTCCGTGGAAGGTTTCCCACTCCCCACCAAACTTTCGGAGGCAAGGGCATCCAGTCCGTAAGCATAAGGCAGGGACCAAGCGGTGATATCATAGGTAAGGGAGTCACTCAATTGGGCATTGGGTTCAAATAATACTTTAACCAATGTTCCCTTGGTTTGGTTTGTACTTACGACCAGGCTATTGGCGGTGGTTTTGGTACTGCCCGACTTTCCCGAGGAATAATCATATCCTTTTGCGGTGGCGCCACTTCCTGTGCTGTATGCAATCTGATGCTGGTCCAAAAGTGCGGTAAGTGCATTTATTTTATCTCGGTCCCCATTGAGAATGTAACTCTTGTACTTGAAGTTTTTTGGTTGGTAAAATTTCTTGAACTCCTCATTTAATTTTTGGGCATTTCCTGCCGCTACTTCAACCGTGGATATCCCGGTTGTAAAATGGTGCTCTATTCTGTCCTTTAAGGTGAGGGTATCCCCAATGGCAGTAATTATGCCCAGACCTGCACGGCCACTACCGCCTTGTTCATAGGTCATTCCAATAGATCCATTGTACATAGGGTAAGTGTCTCCATAGCTTGGATACAATAGGTCAAAAACTTCCTTGGTAAAGTAGAACCAACCTTTGGCATCGAAATATTTTGCATGGTTTTTACCAATGGTCACCTGAAAATCGCGTTGGAAATCCGTGATTACCTCATGGTAGGGCTCTGAAGCCGGGGCAAAATAATATGGGTTGTTGACCCCTTGTTCATGAAAATCGACATGGACGTGAGGTAGCCATTGATTGTACATTTTCAAACGCTGTTGGCTTTCCACCTGGGTGAGCCAGGCCCAATCGCGGTTAAGATCGAACATATAATGGTTGGCGCGTCCACTCAGCCAACCTTCATGGTGTTCCTTGCTATTCGGGTCCACATTGTTCGGGGTATTTTTGTTTTCATTGTACCAGTTTACATATCGGTCACGTCCATCTGGATTGATACAGGGATCCATGATGACCACCGTATTTTCCAAATATTCCGTTTTATTGGTCAAGAGCTCAAAGATAGTCTGCATGGAAGCTTCTGTACTCACACTTTCATTGCCGTGAACATTATAGCTCAGCCAAACGATGGCTTTTGAGGCCTCTCCGCTGCCGGAGGTGCTTTTCAAGTGCTCTTTTCTGATGCTTTCCAAATTATTTATATTGTCGGCCGAGGATACATAGGCCAATAGCAAAGGTCTGCGCTCATTGGTTTTTCCGTAGGTGGTTAACTGTACCCGATCCGAAGCCACATCGGCCAAATATTCGTAGTAGTCCACTACTTCGTGATGGCGGGTAAATTGTGTGCCCAGTTCATAACCTAAAAATTCCGAGGGTGATTTGATTTCCTGGGAAATTGCAAAAAAAGAAAAGAAAAAATAGGCGGCGAGTAATATTTGCTTCATAGTGGGCAGTGTGGTTTGTTATTTTTCAAATCTAACAATAACTCTACGAATTGTAAACATCTTAACGTATTTTTAGGAACTCAAAATTTCAATAATTTTAACTTTACCCAGATTTTAAGCTGCCTCTATGAAAAGCGACTGCATACCCTTTAAAACAACAGGTTATTTTTCCAATTTGATATGTGATTACTTGGATGAAAGGAAAAGCCTTAAGCCGTTTTACCATAGATTTTCCAAGCTAGTTAATTTCAAGGAACAATTACTGGAAAAGCAGGCCAATTTCCCAATGGAAAATAGGGTAGTCCTTCATCGGGCAATGAAACGGCAATATACCAATACAAATATTTCAAGATCTACAGAACTGCATCTTGAACTATTGAAGGACCAATCTACCTTCACGGTAGTAACTGGCCATCAATTGAACCTTTTTACGGGCCCCCTGTATTTCTTGTACAAGATTATTTCGACCATTAATTTGACCCAGCAGTTAAAGGAGGTTTATCCCAACTATAATTTTGTGCCGGTGTATTGGATGGCCACAGAGGATCATGATTTTGAAGAAATCAATTACTTCAACTTTAAAGGGAAAAAGTTACAATGGAACAAAACAGCCTCTGGGGCTGTAGGTCACCTGAACACAAAGGGGCTGGAGAATGTTTATGAAATGTTGTCCATGGAAATAGGTATGGGCAAAAATGCAGAGGAATTGAAAATGTTGTTCAAAAAGGCATATTTGGAACACGACAATCTAACCGATGCCACCCGATTTTTGGCCAATGAACTATTTGGACAGTACGGGTTGGTCATTGTAGATGGTGATGACAGCGAGCTGAAAAAATTATTGGTGCCCTATGCCAAAAAGGACATCCTTGAAAATGCCGCTTTTAAGTCGGTTACGGATACCGCCCAAAAGTTGGAACAGTTATCGGAAAACTACGGTATTCAGGTAAACCCCAGGGAAATCAATTATTTTTATTTGAAGGACGGACTACGGGAACGTATTATTGAAAAAGACGGTTCGTATCACATCCATGATACCGATTTGCATTTTACCGAAAAGGAACTAATGGAGGAGCTTGACAAGCATCCAGAACGATTTTCTCCCAATGTAATTTCAAGGCCATTGTACCAGGAAGTCATTTTGCCAAACCTTTGCTATATAGGCGGAGGGGGAGAACTGGCCTATTGGTTGGAATTAAAAACCTCCTTTGAAACAATGGGCGTCACCTTCCCGATCTTGCTTTTAAGGAATTCGGCATTGGTCATTACCAAGAAACAGGATGAAAAACTACACAGACTTGATCTGGACATTAGTGACCTATTTTTAAAGCAAAGCAGTTTTATCAACAAAAAGATCAGGTCCATATCCAATATTGATATCGATTTTTCTCCTCAAAAACAGCACCTTGAAGAACAGTTCAAAGGATTGTATGAATTGGCTGAGCAGACTGATAAATCTTTTTTGGGTGCGGTCAAGGCACAGGAGGTAAAACAGATCAAAGGGTTGGAGAACTTGGAAAAACGCTTATTGAAAGCCCAAAAGCGCAAGTTGAAGGATCATGTGGTGCGCATGACGGAAATTCAAAATGAACTCTTTCCCAATAAATCCCTTCAAGAACGAAATTTGAATTTTTCGGAACTTTACTTGGAATATGGGAATGAATTGATTCCTAACCTGATGACAGTCCTAAAACCACTATCAGGTGAGTTTACCATATTGACCATGGATAACTAGTGCTGGGGCATACCAAACAGTTAGTTGCAGATGTTGGTTTAAGGCACCAAAAAATCACCTTCCCAATCAGTTTTGTTCTTGGAATATCGGACCCTGATATGGTTGGGCCGTTTGAGCTTTAGGTATTCAATTTTAAAAGGATGGATTTCCACAATACAGAAATGATCCTCATCCTTCAAATATTCAATGACGTCTGGATCTTTTATTTCCTTACCAGGGGCCTCTGAGGTAGTATAATCCTTTCTTGAAGCTTCGGGAATAGAATCCCACAAAAGTTTTTTACTCTTGATATCATTGTTCACCACGGCCAATCCTTCTATTCTAATTTGCATCAGTTTTTCAGGATGGTAGAAAAGAAGGCTCACCTTTTGGTTCTCTTTTATGTGGACGACCTTTTTGGAACGCTTATCGGTAAAAAATGTAAGCATCAGGTCTTCAGTGGCCTTGCGCAGTACAATGGTCCTTAGTCTGGCAATGTTGTCCAATCCTACGGTGGCCAAGGTACAGTATCGAAAAGGATGCCCTTTGTCAGATGCCCCTTTTTTCAATTCTTCCTTCAGCTCGTTAAAAAATGTTGCTTTCATATTTCAGCCATTTTCTAAGTTAAAGGTAAAAAATAAAAAAACATGGTAGGGTTTTTTGTTTATAAGTTGTTTAAGGTATAGACAGTGCAAGTAGTATAGGTTTAAAATAATAGTAGTTAGGTTAGTTTTCCCGAGTTACATCGGGATCGATTTGAAAGCTCGGTGTGGTTACCGAGCTTTTTTTATTGGGATAGTAGGAAATCAGCGGTGTTCTGTCATTAAAAAAGTGGATCAAAATACTACCTTTGCCAAAAGAAAAAGACCAAATGCATAACATAGATATAGAGCTGGTGGAAATGACTTTGGATGTCATGAAATATGTCATCAATAGAATCACCAAAACGGCTCCTGAACTCGGGCAACCCAAAAAGGAAGAGGAGCTTCGAAGTATGGTGGGGGATACCATTACATCAGCTGGGATAGGAGGGGAAAAAGCTTTTGACCTGTTCAAGGACGTTCTGATAAAGGCCACGGTCCCTATTGATCATCCCAGGCATTTGGCTTTTGTACCGGCATCTCCCACAAGAGCTGCAATCATGTTCGACTTGGTCACTTCGGCCTCCAGTATCCATGGCGCCTATTGGATGGAAGGAGCAGGGGGTATCTTTTGTGAAAATGAGGCCATGAAATGGTTGGTTTCCCTGACCGGTCTGCCAGAACCTGCTTTTGGGGTTTTTACAAGTGGAGGGACAGCTGCCAATCTATCGGCTATGGTCACGGCCCGTGAGGCGTGGAGAAAGAATACAGACAATATCAATGAAAAGGCCTTGATAATCACATCCAGTGGGGCGCATTCCTCCATAAAGTCTATGGCAAAGGTCATAGATGCCGATGTTGTTCTGGTGGAAACCGAGGACAGTATGTCGGCCACCATGTTGGTCAATGCTTTGAAGGGTCTCACGGAACACCAAAGAAAAAGACTTTTTGCTGTAGTGGCAACGGGAGGTACTACCAACGCGGGCATTATAGATGACCTGGACGGTATTGGGTCTATCTGTGAGCAGGAAGGTTTGTGGTTTCATGTGGATGCTGCCTATGGTGGCGGGGCCTTGGCCTCCAAACAGGCGAGACCTCTTTTTAAAGGTATAGAACGAGCCAACAGTATTACCATAGATCCACATAAATGGTTGTTCTCACCTTATGATTGCGGGGCCATTATCTATAAAAATCCGGAACTGGCCAAAGAAGCACACTCCCAAGAAGGGTCTTACTTGGATATTTTTAAGGATGAAGGTGCGCATGGATTCAATCCTTCCGATTATCAGATACAGCTGACCAGAAGGGTCAGAGGATTGCCATTGTGGTTTTCATTGGCCATGCACGGAACGGATAAGTATGAGTGGGCCGTGCAACAAGGGATAGAGCTGGCCAATTTGGCCGGTAAGATTATTGGGGAAAATCCAGTGGTGGAATTGGTAAGGGAGCCTAGTCTTTCTTGTGTACTATTCCGCAGAAAGGGATGGACGCCGGATGACTACAGAAATTGGACCTACAAAAACCATAGGGACGGATTTGCCCTGGTCACGCCGACCAAATGGAAAAATCAAGGGGTCTACGAAACGGTAGCCCGATTCTGTTTTATAAACCCGGATACCACCGAATCCGACATAAGGGCCATTTTGGATTCCATGAAATAGTCAGTCTCGGGAAAATTACCAAAAATTATTGCACTCTAAACTTTCCATTTTTCAATTTAATACTATTTTTGCCCATGCAAAATAATGTCCTCATTTTAGATTTTGGTTCCCAGTATACACAGCTCATCGCAAGAAGGGTGAGGGAACTCAATATTTTCTGCGAAATTAAACCGTATAACCATTTACCTGAAGACCTTTCGGAATACAAAGCGGTCATCCTTTCTGGATCTCCTTTTTCCGTTAGGGGGGAGGATGCTCCTCATCCAGATCTATCTCAGATAAGGGGTAAAAAACCGCTTTTGGGGGTTTGTTACGGAGCCCAGTATCTGGCACATTTCAATGGAGGAAGTGTAGAAGCTTCCAACACAAGGGAGTATGGTAGGGCCAAATTGTCCTTTGTGAAGGATAACGAACCTTTTTTTGATAAGATCTCCAAAGGGAGTCAAGTTTGGATGAGCCATGCTGATACCATAAAAACGCTTCCGGAGAATGCCATTAGACTGGCCAGTACCCATGATGTGGAAAATGCTGCCTACAAGTTTGACGGGGAGGAGACCTATGCCATACAGTTCCATCCAGAAGTTTACCATTCTACAGACGGTAAACAATTGTTGGAGAACTTTTTGGTTCATATCGCTGGGGTCGCACAGACATGGACACCCGATGCATTCGTAGAGACCACTGTAAAGGAACTGAAAACAAAAATAGGAAAGGACAAGGTAATCTTGGGGCTTTCCGGAGGAGTTGATTCTACGGTGGCTGCCATCTTGTTGCACAAGGCCATAGGGAAACATTTGCATTGCATTTTTGTAAACAACGGACTCTTGAGGAAAAATGAGTTCGATGCCGTATTGCACCAATACAAGGATATGGGGCTCAATGTCAAGGGCGTTGATGCTTCGGCACGCTTTTTGGACGCATTGGCTGGTGAGAGCGATCCCGAAAGAAAAAGAAAAGCCATCGGAAGGGTTTTTGTCGAGGTCTTCGATGATGAATCCCATATGGTGGAAGATGCCAAATGGTTGGCCCAAGGAACTATTTATCCGGACGTGATAGAATCTGTTTCAGCAACTGGAGGTCCTTCGGCAACCATAAAGAGTCATCACAACGTTGGGGGATTGCCCGATTATATGAAATTGAATGTGGTGGAACCCTTGCGCATGTTGTTCAAGGATGAAGTACGCAGGGTAGGGGCCAGTATGGGTATCGATGAGACATTGTTGGGAAGGCATCCCTTCCCAGGTCCAGGATTGGCCATACGTATCCTTGGGGATATCACACCTGAAAAAGTAGCCATTTTACAAGAAGTTGATGCCATTTTTATCAATGGATTAAAGGAATGGGGACTTTATGACAAGGTGTGGCAGGCCGGAGCCATACTTTTGCCCGTAAATAGTGTAGGGGTGATGGGAGATGAGCGGACTTATGAAAAATGTGTAGCTTTAAGAGCGGTAGAGAGTACGGATGGAATGACTGCAGACTGGGTCAATTTGCCTTATGAATTTTTGCAGAAAACATCCAATGATATTATTAATAAGGTGAGGGGGGTTAATAGAGTTGTTTATGACATAAGCTCCAAGCCACCTGCAACCATAGAATGGGAATAGGAATGAACAGTACACGTTTTAAAATACTTTTAACAGGCTTCTTCATGCTGTTTTTATGTTTTAGCATAAATGCACAGCAATTTACAACACATGCAGTGAAGAAGGGGGAAACCTTGGAGGGTATTGCAAAACAATACAAGGTCACCCCTTTCAACATTTTAAAATACAATAAGGAAATAGTCCAGGGGAAGCCTTTGGTAGCCAATACGGTTCTTGTAATACCGGTTGAATCAAAATCTGTGGAGCCCAATGTTCCCAAGGTGAAGAGCAGCACAAAGGAGGTTGTCAAGGAGAATTCCAACGACCAAGAAAATCCAATAGGTTTTACGAGCTACAAGGTAAAACGAAAGGACACCCTATATGGAATCGCTCAACGGTTCAATGTTACGATAGAGGATATAAAACGCTATAACAAGGAATTGTACTCTGGAAACCTCAAAAAAGGGATGAACCTTAGAATACCAAAGTTCAGACGTGTGAAACAAGAGGAGGCGGACAATAGCGAAGATGATTATGAAATATACACCGTAAAGCCCAAAGAAACCAGATGGAGCATAGCCAATGCCTATGGTATAACCATCGATAGGATGTTGGAGTTGAATCCGGAACTTTCCAAGACCAATAACTATCTTATGGAAGGCCAACAGTTGAAATTGCCAAAAATTGCCGGTAGTACTGTTGAAAATCAAAATATACAGCTTTATACGTCGTATGTTGTTACTCCCAAACAGACTTTCTATAGTCTGGAAAAACAATTTGGGGTTTCGGAAGCCGAAATAAAATCTTTAAATCCTGAGGTAAGAGTACGGGGTCTGCAAGAGGGGATGATTATACGCCTACCAAAAAAAGAAGGCGTAAAAAAGGAGGTTGTCAATACAGATAAATATGTTTTCTATGAGGTAAAACCACAAGAAACTGAATTTAGGTTGACCCGAAAGCTGAATGTAACCTATAAGGAACTATTAATGCTCAATCCTGAACTTAACGATGGATTAAAAGCAGGGATGGTACTCAAGATCCCAAAGGAAAAAGCCCAAGATCTGGAAATAAAAAATTCTTTGGTACTGGATAGATTCAGTCTAATAGACAGTATCCAGACCAAAAATAAACCCAATATAATCTTCTTGCTGCCCTTTAGAACGGATAAGATAGATGTTAGCAATAGAGAATCGGCAAAAGATTCCATGGCGGGAAGAAAGGATACCAAGTACAGTCTCGGAATTTATACAGGTGCATTGGTGGCCTTGGATTCCTTAAAGAAATTGGGGGTTTCCGTAAAGGTAAAAACGTTTGATACCCAATTGAACGCTGCAAGGGTAAAGAATTTTATGTTGCGTGAAAACCTTAACAATGTCGATGCAATTATTGGACCCTTGGATGGCAAATCATTAAAGGAGGTTGCCTTGGCCGCTGCCCAGTATGACGTACCCGTGATTGCTCCAATTGCCTCTGAAAGCGACATCAGTTTGCGGAATGTGTACTTTACCATTCCAACCGAAGGGGTTCTGAGAAATAAGTTGATCTCTTACGTGAAGGAAAGAAGAAAGGGAGAAAATATGGTCATCATTGCCGATGACAATAACAAAGGAACTCAGCGTTTGCTTTTGGAAAAATTCCCTCAGGCTAAAATTCTTACCTTAAAAAACAATATTTCACTGGACATTGAAAGGGTGAGGCAGGTCATTTCAGCAAAACAAAATTGGGTGTTCCTGGAATCTGATAACTCCAATACCATTTATCATGTGAGTTCTGTCTTGAATTCTAGAATTACAGATTCTGTAAAGGTGAAAATGTTCACGACCAATAGGAACAAAGCTTTTGAGAATGATGTCATATCTAGTTCCCATCTGTCCAATTTAGGGTTTACCTATCCATCAGTTGAAAAAGATGTTACTACGAATTCATTTGTCAAGATGTACAGGAAAAAGTATGGAATGGAGCCTGATCGATTTGCGATTCGTGGATTTGATATCACATTTGATATCATATTGAAGTTGGCCTATAAAAACAATCTTTTCGAAGCCAGTAAAAAAATAGGGGAGACCTCTTATAATGCGAACAAATTCAACTACAGAAAGGATCCGTCTTCAGGTTTTTTTAACCAGTCGGCCTATATTGTATCCTATGATAAAATGATGATCATAGAGGCAGAGTAATGCGTCTTATTGCGAATTTGCGGTTTTTGTGAAACATGCAAGGCCAGTATTGATGGCTCCTGCAAAGTGTTGATTGAGAATCTTAGACATCACAGATTAAAAATCCCTGTTTCAAGGCCTCGATTTTATCGTCCTTGGCAGGGATAAATTCTTGGGCCACATACCCTTTGTAACCCGTATCCAAAATGGCCCTCATGATAGCCGGGTAGTACAATTCCTGACTTTCATCAATTTCATGTCTTCCGGGTACTCCGGCCGTGTGGTAATGACCAAAATATTGGTGGTTGTCCTTGATGGATTGGATTATATCCCCTTCTTGGATCTGCATATGGTAAATGTCAAATAGGAGCTTGAAGTTTTCCGAACCAATTAGTTTGCACAGCGCTATGCCCCAAGCAGAACGGTCTCCCATATAATCTGGATGGTTCCTCTGGTTGAACAATTCCATTTGAATTACCACACCGTGTTTTTCAGCCAAAGGCATTAATTTTTTTAATGCGGCAGCACAATTTTGTAGCCCTGTTTCATCATCCATTCCCCGGCGGTTGCCACTGAAACAAATCAAATTGGTATATCCTGCCGATGCTACCATGGGGATCATTTTGGTGTAATTGTCCAAAAGGGTGTCGTGGTATTGCGGGTCGTTGAATCCCTCGGTCAAGCTTATTTCGGCCCCATTGCACATGGAGGAGTGAATATTATACTTTTTTAATAGGGGCCACTCCTTGGGTCCCATCAAGTCGATGGCCTTGATGTTCAGTTCATTGAGCTTTATCAAAAAGGCTTCCAGGGGAATATCGGAAAAACACCAATGGCACACGCTATGGTTGATGTTGTTTTTAAGTTTAAATCCCATATCTTGCTTTTTTTCTTGGGCGTTTATGGATTGATAAGCCAAAACTCCAACAGTAGCAGCAGCGGAAGTGCCAATAAAAGTGCGCCTTTTCATAATTTCGAGTATTAAGTAAGTATAGAAAGATAAGTTATAGTTCCTACATATGAACATATATCCCGACAAAAAGCAGCTGATAGAACTGGCGCATTATAAAATGCCCTTTGGAAAATTCAAGGATAGATATCTCCTAGACCTTCCTGAGCCCTATTTGGTGTGGTTCCAACAGCAGGGATTTCCCGAAGGAAAACTGGGAAATTTATTAAAAGCCATGTTGGAGATCAAAATAAACGGGTTGGAGGGATTGATCAGGAAAATTCAAAAAGATTTTCCAAGAGATTAACAGTGTTATCGGACTGCAATTTGTACTTTTGCCTGCGTTAAGAAAAGAACCTAACGCTTCATGTCACAGACGAAATATATTTTTGTAACCGGTGGGGTTACATCTTCTCTTGGAAAAGGGATTATTGCAGCTTCATTGGCCAAATTGCTTCAGGCCCGCGGTTACAAAACAACTATTCAAAAACTGGATCCTTATATCAACGTAGATCCAGGAACCTTGAACCCTTACGAACACGGTGAATGTTATGTAACCGATGATGGTGCGGAAACCGATTTGGATTTGGGGCATTACGAACGTTTTTTGAATGTTAGGACCTCCCAAGCGAACAATGTCACTACGGGAAGGATTTACCAAAGTGTCATAGAAAAAGAAAGAAGAGGGGAGTTTTTGGGCAAAACGGTTCAGGTAGTTCCCCATATTACCAATGAGATCAAGGAACGAATTCAGATCCTTGGTAAAAGTGGTGAATATGATATCGTGATTACAGAGATCGGAGGAACTGTCGGGGATATCGAATCCTTGCCTTATATAGAGGCCGTAAGGCAATTGCTGTGGGAATTAGGTGATAACAATGGCATTGTAATACACCTAACCTTGGTTCCTTACCTCTCCGCTGCCGGAGAACTTAAGACCAAGCCTACGCAACATTCTGTGAAAACCTTAATGGAAAGCGGGATTAAGGCCGATATTCTGGTATGTAGGACAGAGCATCAGATATCGGATGATATCAAGGATAAATTAGCACTTTTCTGCAATGTGAAGAGAGATGCCGTAATACAGTCCATTGATGCCTCCACCATTTATGATGTGCCCATCCTGATGCAGGAGGAAGGACTGGATACCGTGACCTTGCATAAATTGGCATTGCCAGACACTGTTGTTCCAGATTTGACCAATTGGAACGAATTTCTGCACAAGCATAAAAATCCGAAAGAAGAGGTCAATATCGGACTGATCGGAAAATATGTGGAATTGCAGGATTCTTACAAATCCATTTTGGAGGCTTTTATACATGCCGGTGCGGTCAATGAAGTGCGTGTCAAAATAAAATGGATCCATTCGGAACATATTACCGATCGCAATTTGGTGAACAAAATGAAGGATTTGGACGGTATTCTTGTTGCTCCTGGATTTGGTGAAAGAGGAATCGAAGGAAAAGTCAAGGCCGTAAAACATGCCAGGGAGCATAATATCCCATTCTTGGGCATTTGTCTGGGAATGCAAATGGCGGTAATAGAATACGGTAGAAATGTACTCAACCTTTCCGATGCCAACTCTACGGAAATGGACGCTAATACGGCGAATCCGGTTATTAGTTTGATGGAAGAGCAAAAGACCATTACCAATAAAGGGGGTACGATGCGTTTAGGGGCATGGGACTGTGATTTGAAAGATGGGAGTTTGGTGCAAAAGGTCTACCACGGTGCTAAAACCATCTCCGAAAGACATCGCCATCGCTACGAGTTCAACAACCAATACAAAGAGGCCATGGAAAAAGCAGGTTTGGTGGCTTCAGGTATCAATAAGAAAACAGGACTTGTGGAAATTGTGGAATTGCCAACCCATCCTTGGTTTATTGGGGTACAATACCATCCAGAGTATAAGAGTACGGTTGCCAATCCACATCCTTTATTTGTTGGATTTGTAAAGGCAGCTCTTGAACATAAGATAAAGTAATTTGATGTCCCATAGGCATGGAATACAGATTTGAACATATATTAGCAAACTAAATTTTAAACAAGCCTGCAACCATAATTTTGAAGGTATTGTAAATTATACGTAGATGGAAGAAAAAAAAATTGATGTTAAATCTATAATTGGTTTTGTACTGATTTTCGGTATCCTGATTTTCATGTTTTACCAGAACCAGCCAACCCCTGAGGAGTTAGAGGCTCAAAAGGCAAAGCAAGAGCAGGTAGAGGCCCAGAATAAGGCTGCTGAAGTGCAAAAGGAGATTCCGGCTGCAGAGCCAGCTATTAATATGCAGGACTCCACTTCGGTTGCCGGCTATAAAAATGCCATGGGCGCTTTTGGATTTAATACCCCATCTGAAGCTACAACGGTTTTGGAAAATGATCTGGTTGTTTTAAAAATAAGCAACAAAGGTGGACAGATCGTTGAGGCCAAAATGAAAGAATTTGTCACCTACGATTCCATTCCGGTCTATTTGGTGAAGGATGGCAATGCTACATTCGACATTACCTTTAAAACCAGCGATAACAGGTCCTTGAACACCAAGGATTTGTATTTTGAGCCAACTATGACCAATAATGGGGACATTCAAGTGCTTTCCATGAAGGCCAAAGTATCTCCCACCCAGTATTTGGAATATCGTTATGAAATGAAACCTAATGACTATTTGGTTGATTTTATGGTGAGATCACAAGGGCTTAATGGAATAATCAATCCCAGTGGAGGCATAAACCTTGAATGGAAACTTAAAGGGATCCGTCACTCAAAAAGTATTCAATACGAAAACCGTTACACGCGTCTTACCTATAATCACGAAGATGGAAAGATCAGTAAACTTTCAGAGAGCAGTGATGATGAGGAAACCGAAACGGATGTTAAATGGCTATCCTACAGGCAACACTTTTTCAGTTCCATCTTAGCTACCAAAACACCATTTGAGTCGGCAATATTGAAATCTGTCAATCTGGTTGAAGAAGAAAGTAAGACCGCTGGATATACCAAGGAATACAGTAGTGTGGTTCCAATGGAATTACAGGGAGGGGAACTTTCCTATAACATGGACTGGTATTATGGCCCAACGGATGTTAAAGTTTTATCACAGTACAAGGAACTGGGATTGGAAGATTCCATTCCGTTCGGTTGGGGAATTTTTGGTTGGATCAACAAGTATATATTTACGCCTGCCTATACCTTTTTGAGCTCGTTCCTTCCATTTGGTATTGCCATTGTGGTGATGACCATCTTGGTACGATTGCTCATGTCACCGGTGACGTATAAGTCCTATCTCTCACAGGCTAAAATGAAGGTATTGAAACCGGAAATAACCGAGCTTAATGAGAAGTATAAGGACAATGCCATGAAAAAGCAGCAAGAGACCATGAAACTGTACGGTAAGGCAGGAGTGAGTCCTATGAGTGGTTGTTTGCCCGCATTGGTGCAGCTTCCTATATTCTATGCGCTCTTTATGTTCTTCCCAACATCATTTGCCTTGCGTCAAAAATCATTTTTATGGGCAGATGACCTTTCTTCCTACGATACGATAGCTCAGTTGCCTTTCAGTATTCCATTCTACGGGGATCATGTTAGTTTATTCCCAATTTTGGCGTCTGTTGCCATTTTCTTTTATATGATGATGACCACAGGACAGAATATGCCGACACAACCCGGGATGCCCAATATGAAGTTCATTATTTACTTATCGCCATTGATGATGTTGTTCTTCTTCAATAGTTATGCGAGTGGATTGAGTTTGTACTATTTTGTATCCAACCTAATTACCATTTTTATCATGTTGGCCATCAAGAAGTTTATTATTGATGAGGACAAAATACACGCGCAGATTCAGGAGAATAAGAAGAAGCCAAAAAAGGAAAGCAAGTTCCAGAGAAAAATGCGCGAGATGATGGAGCAGGCAGAGGCCCAAAAGAAAAACAAATAATTGAATAGGATCCAAAATAAAAAAACTCCCACTGCTTGGGAGTTTTTTTTTGCTCTTCAATTTCCCATAAATTGGAGGTCCAATAGCAAAATAGTGGGGTATCCTCAAAAAAAAGCTCCCTGTTACAGGGAGCTTTTCGCATGATATAGGTTTAGTTTGGAAAGATTTGGGACTGTAAATATCAGGGATAAGTACGCGCTTTTAAAATTATAGTTGTAAAGCGTTCATTTTTGTATGTTAAAGGAATATTCTGTGTTGTTACCAAGATCAAGTACACCCCATGGAGATAAAAAAACCACACTGTAGCGCAGTGTGGTTTAATACTAGATTCTAAAAATGTCCTAGTCCATAGCTAATTCATAAAAGAATTAATCGGGGCAATAGTAGGTAAATTATGTTATAGGGCGTCCAATACTTCTTGCGGCAACAATACCTTGTTGATCACATGAACGGCACCATTTGTTGTTGCCACGTTGGCAATAACCACTTGGGCGTCTGTATCGGTGGCATCTCCAATAAATACACCCCCAGATAAACCAATAGAAACATTTTCTCCCTGTACAGTTTCAATCATCATGCCATCATTTAGGTTAGTGGAATAAGCGGCTGTACCGGAGACTACATGGTATGTCAATACCTTGGCAAGCAATGCCTTCTCTTCTGGAGTATCAAATTCGCTCAAGCTGGCATATCCCAAAGTGTTTAAAAGAGCTTCAAAAGCGTCGTTTGTTGGTGCAAACACTGTAAAGGGGCCATCGCTGCTCAAAGTGGCCACCAAGTCCGCATCTGCCTGGACAAGGGCATCAACCAATAAACTTAAAGCGGCAGTGGCCTGAGCTGTTTCTACAATATTTTGTGTAGGAGGCGCAAGTGCATTCAAAACTTCTTGGGGCAATAGAACTTTATCAATTACATGCACCACACCATTGGATGTGTCCACATCCGGTATAACAACCGCTGCACTGGCATCTGTTGCGTCTCCGATGAAAACCCCACCGTTTAGATCAACAGAAACATTTTCACCTTGGAATGTTTCAATTCTCATGTCTTGGGTTAAATCAGTTGACAGAGCCGCAGTTCCTTCCACAACGTGGTAGGTCAGGACTTTTGCCAACAATTCTTTTTCTTCTGCCGTGTCAAAATCTGCCAAGCTGTTGTAGTCATCTCCTAATGCTTCGAGCAAGTTCGCGAACGCTTCATTCGTTGGTGCAAAAACGGTAAATGGTCCGTTTGCGCTTAAAGTGGCCACCAAATCGGCATCTGCCTGAATCAAAGCCTCTACCAAAAGACTTAGATCGGAGGTCGCTTGGGCCGTTTCAACGATATTGAGTTCAGTGGACATTTCTTCTTCCATTATATTGCTGTCGTCATCATTACAGGATAGTAAGAACAATGAAAACAAAGCCATGAAGGCTAGGGCATTTAATCTGAATAATTTTTTCATAATGTTTTTAGGTTTTAAGGGTTATGCTAAAATTGAATGAATAGGTAGTCAAACGTCTAACACGTAATCTCATGTGGTGAAACTAACTTTTGGTCACACATATTGACATATTTTCTGTTTAATAAATTGAGTAAATATTTAAACATTTCAAACTTAGGCAAAATATATTTTTGTTTATGTTTATTTAAAAAAAGTTTAACAAAAATGAATTATGTTATGTAGAGGTGATTATTTCGACCAAGGCAATTCATTGTTTGCAGCGTTTGATTTTCTTTTGATTTTTGAATTAAATAGGTGTTGCCAAAAGAGATCATGACATCTGCGAATTTTGTATTTTTGCATATTGATTTGAAGAAGATGAAAAAAGTTGTAGTTGGACTTTCCGGGGGAGTAGATTCTAGTGTAACCGCTTATTTGTTGAAAGAGCAGGGTTATGAGGTAATAGGCTTGTTTATGAAGAATTGGCACGATGATTCCGTGACCATTTCTGATGAATGTCCATGGTTGGAGGATAGTAACGATGCTCTTATTGTGGCTGAAAAGTTGGGAATTCCCTTCCAGACCGTTGATTTGAGTGAACAGTACAAGGAGCGTATAGTTGATTATATGTTCCATGAATATGAAAAGGGAAGAACCCCAAATCCGGATGTGTTGTGCAATAGGGAGATCAAGTTTGATGTCTTTATGAAAATAGCCATGCGTTTGGGGGCAGATTATGTGGCCACGGGTCATTATTGTAGAAAGGGCACCATTATGAATGAAGATGGATCCGAAACCTATCAACTATTGGCCGGAGTGGATGGCAATAAGGATCAGTCTTATTTCCTTTGTCAATTGTCACAAGGGCAATTGGCCAAAACGCTCTTTCCCATAGGAGAACTCACCAAGCCAGAGGTACGCAAGATCGCTGCTGACAATAATCTGATTACCGCCGATAAAAAGGATTCACAAGGACTCTGTTTTATTGGAAAAGTGAGGCTGCCAGATTTTCTGCAACAGAAATTGAAACCTAAAAAGGGCGTAATTGTTGAGGTGCCCTCCTCCTTGCCACAATACCAAACCAATAATCCCATCTTCGATTCCAAGCGGGAAGAGTTGGCGTTTAATGCCATAAAACCAAGATATAATCTTGAAGATGGTAAGGTGGTAGGAGAGCATTTGGGGGCCCATTATTTTACAAAAGGTCAGCGAAAGGGACTGGATGTTGGGGGAACTAAAGAGCCATTGTTTGTCATAGAAACTGATGTAGTGGACAATATCATATATACGGGGCAGGGAAAGAGCCATCCTGGATTGTATAGACGTACCCTTTTCGTTAGCAATGAAGAATTGCATTGGGTGCGTACAGATTTGGCCTTAAAGCCGGATCAGACCATGGAGGTCATGGCCAGGATCCGTTATAGGCAGCCATTGCAAAAGGCAACCCTATACCAAACCGAAGCTGGCATGTATGTAGATTTTGAGGAAAAACAATCGGCAATTACCGAAGGACAATTCGTGGCCTGGTACTTGGAAGATGAACTAATTGGATCAGGAGTGATCTCATAATATGGTAAAATACATCCTTGTCATATTTTTTCTTTGTGGTATGTTGGGGGCAAGGGCCCAAGAACATGCTTGGGTATATTTTAAGGATAAGGACAAGGTGGCTGAATCATTGGCAGCTCCTGAAAATATTTTAACAGCAAGGGCACTGGCCCGTAAAGAAAAGTTTAATGTTCCTGTGGACGAAAGGGATGTCCCGGTAAACCAGTCTTATATTGATCAAATCAAGCTTCAAGCCGGTATTTTGGTCAAGGCAAAATCCAAATGGCTCAATTGTGTCCATGTCATAGGTAGTGGCAATGCTATTGCAGCCCTTTCGAACCTCGACTTTGTAGATAGGATTTCCTATGCCGATCGGAGTCTGAACGCAAAGAACAAGCGTACCGCCCTTACTAAAGATCAGCCAGATAACCACACTCATAAGTTTTTATCCCAAGAGGCCAATTTTGTCTATGGACAAAGTCAGGCCCAAATCTCACAATTGAAGGTTGAGGCCCTGCATCGATTGGATTATACGGGGGAAGGCTTTTGGATCGCAGTGATGGACGGAGGGTTTCCCAATGTGGACAAGCTCGGAGTTTTTTCACGGTTGCGTGCAAATAATGATTTGAAGGGTGGCTATGATTTTGTGGATCGGAACACCAATATTTACCGTGCCGATGGGGATAGCCATGGTACAAGGGTCTTATCGGACCTAGGAGGATATATTGATAATCAGTTTGTGGGTACTGCACCAGATGCCAGCTATATACTCTTTAGAACGGAGGACGGGGCTTCAGAAACCCCGGTGGAAGAAAGTTATTGGGTCGAAGCCGCTGAAAGGGCAGATAGTCTGGGGGTAGACCTTATTAATACCTCCTTGGGCTATAGCACTTTTGACAATCCAAATTATAATTACAGTCCGTCCGAAATGGATGGGAACACTACCTTTATTTCCAGAGGGGCCAACATCGCCACAGAAAAGGGAATGTTGGTGGTAAATTCAGCGGGGAATTCTGGAAGCACCACTTGGGGGGTGATCACAGCTCCTGCAGATGCGAACGTTTTCACCGTGGGCGCTGTGGATATCAATGGGGCTTATGTAAGTTTCAGTTCCCGTGGTCCCAATGCAAATGGAATTGTAAAACCAGATGGCATGGCTCTGGGAAGAAATGCTGCTGTAGTGGATGAGAACAACGCTATTGTCTCCAACAATGGCACCTCATTTTCATCTCCAATTATGGCGGGTGCCATTGCTTCTTTTTGGGGTGCTTTCCCAGATAGGTCCAACTTGGAGATCATGCAGATGGTCCGGGAGGGGTCTTCCCTGTTTACGGACCCTAATTCCCAAATGGGGTATGGAATCCCAAATTTTGAGCTGGCATTGACATTAAATGGTGTGGATGTAGCTGAAGAAGAGGAGATTGTCACAGAGGATGACCTGGACTATATTCTATTTCCAAACCCTATGGATGTCTCGGTGCAGATCCAACTACCTCCGGGGGCAACATCGGCTATCCTAAGGTTGTACGATAGTTATGGAAAACGTATCTTGGAAAGGCAAATTTCCGAAACGGACAATCAAATCTCCGTGGAGCAATTGAGTAGGGCTATGTATATCATTCAATTGGAAATGGATGGCATCAATAAGGAATACAAGTTGATAAAAAAATAATGGAGAATAGGATCACAGAACTATTTAAAATACAGTATCCCATTATACAAGCTGGGATGATATGGGCCAGTGGATGGCGATTGGCATCTGCTGTTTCCAACGCCGGTGGTTTGGGTATCATTGGAGCCGGTTCCATGTATCCGGAAGTGTTACGGGAGCATATTCAAAAATGTCAAAAAGCGACCAAGAAACCTTTTGGGGTAAATGTGCCCATGTTGTATCCGGACATTGACCAATTGATGTCCATCATTGTAGAACTTGGAGTGAAAATCGTCTTTACTTCGGCCGGTAACCCTAAAACCTGGACCTCCCATTTAAAAGAAAACGGTATTACCGTGGTACATGTGGTGAGCAGTGTGAAATTTGCAGTGAAGGCCCAAGAAGCCGGTGCTGATGCCATAGTTGCCGAAGGTTTTGAAGCCGGGGGACACAATGGAAGGGACGAAACAACCACCCTGACCTTGATTCCCGCTGTCAAGGAAAAAATTGACATACCGCTGATCGCTGCCGGAGGGATCGCTACAGGAAGGTCTATGTTGGCCGTCATGGTCTTGGGTGCCGATGGGGTGCAGGTTGGGAGTAGGTTCGTTGCAAGTTTTGAGGCGTCATCGCACGAACTTTTTAAACAAAAGGTAGTGGAAGCGGGAGAAGGGGATACCATTTTGACCCTCAAAGAATTGGCACCCGTTAGATTGATAAAGAACAAATTCTTTCAGGATATCCAAAATTTGTACGCCCAATCACCAACGGTGGAAGAGTTGAAACAATTGTTGGGCAGGGCAAGGGCCAAGCGCGGCATGTTCGAAGGGGATCTTGAAGAGGGGGAGTTGGAAATAGGTCAGGTTTCAGCCATAATCCATGATATCAAACCTGCCGCAGAAATAGTTGCGGATATGGTTTTGGAGTTTGAGACGGCAAAAAAGGCCGTATCACACTTATAATACAGCTTTCCGGGATACCCTTTGTTGAGGGCTATTTATTTGAGTTCCCGGTCCAATACCAATATAGTCTGTAATAGTACATTGGCTCCATTGGCCATGTCCTCAGCTGAAGTAAATTCATTTGGGGAATGACTAATACCATCTCTACTGGGCACAAAGATCATTCCCGCTGGGGCAATGAGTGCCATATCTTGGGCATCATGGCCTGCACCACTTTGCATTTGTTTATGGGACAATCCCAATTTCTTTGCGGAAACGGCAATGGCTTCCTGAATGGTCCTATCTGTTAGGGCGGGTTTTGCATTGGCATCAATGGGATGAAATTCAATGGCAGTATTGGAATCTTTGGCTATTTCCGCAGCCCTTTTTTGAATCCCTTGGAATACCAGTGCTATTTTTTCAGATGATAGATCACGTATTTCCAAACTTAGGAGAACTTTACCTGGAATTACATTGGGCGCACCCGGTTCAGCGGCAATCCTCCCTACAGTACCTACTTGTTTTCCCTCAAAACTGTTGGTCACTTCATTGACTGCTATGATGAATTTGGAAGCGGCCAAAAGGGCATCCTTTCTCATATTCATCGGTGTGGTCCCGGCATGGTTGGCGAATCCGGTTATCTCTACATCCCACCATTTGATGCCAACAATACCCTCTACGACACCAATATCAATGTTCTCAGTATCCAAAATACCACCTTGCTCAATATGCAATTCTAAAAAAGCGGCCAAATCCCCTTTTTTTCTAGCGGCCTGATCTATTTTTGTCACATCTCCCCCTAACCTATTTGCACCTTCCCCTTGTGTAAACCCTGTACTATTTTTAACCAAGAGTGCTTCCGGACTCAATGCCCCGGCCAAAGCCCTGCTGCCCAATAGGCCCCCTTCCTCGTTGGAAAAAATAATGACTTCCAGGGGGTGCTGGGTTTCCACGTTATTTTCAAAAAGGGTAAGTGCCACTTCCAGGGCGGCCATAGACCCGACACATCCATCGTAATTGCCACCGTCTGGGACAGTATCCGTATGGGAACCAAAAGCAATAGCTTTCTTGGTCCCATCATTACCTTCCCGCCTGCCAATGATATTGCCGGCATAATCAATATGCACCTCCAATCCCGCATTTTTCATAAGATTGATGAGATAGGTTCTGGAAGCAATATCGGCATCACTAAAAGCGACCCGACTAGTTTCCCCATTGTCTTTCATGCCGAATTTTGCCAATTCGAAAATACTTTTCTCCAACCTATCTTGGTCAACGGCCAGTTCTGATGCTTTGTTGATAGGTGGTTTTTGGCCATAGCCGGATAGAGAAATAAGCAGCAAAAAAATGGAGAGAAATTTATAGGACATATCTGGTTTTTTAAGGTTCAGTAAGATAGCTAAAAAACAAATACCTTAAAATCCTAAATGAGGGTTAAAGGCAATTCATCCAGTTGCTTTGGAGCACCTAATTACCAAAAATTGTGCTTTGTTTTTGAGAAGTAAATTGTACTTTTAAAAGTAACCCAAAAGTATTTTAGGATGCGGATAGAACAAGATATAAAACTAGGATTCAAGGATGTTATGATCAGGCCAAAAAGATCTAACCTAAAGAGTAGGTCCCAAGTGCAACTGGAACGGGAGTTTAAATTTCTTCACAGTAATTCTCATTGGTCAGGTATTCCCATTATGGCTGCCAATATGGATACGGTAGGGACTTTTGATATGGCATTGGCCCTGACCGAAAATAAATTGTTCACAGCCATCCATAAGCATTATACCCTTGCGCAATGGGTTCAGTTTATGGCAGGTGCACCAAAGGAGATTGTGGATTATATCGCGGTCAGTACCGGTACAGGTCCCATGGACACCAAACGTTTGGCTGCCATTTTCAACGAGTTTCCAAAGTTGAAATTTATATGCATTGATGTTGCCAATGGCTACTCGGAACATTTTGTGAATTTTGTTAAGCAGACTAGGAAGCAGTATCCGGAAAAGGTCATTATTGCTGGAAATGTGGTTACCGGGGAAATGGTGGAAGAATTGCTTCTCGCCGGTGCCGATATTATAAAAGTGGGCATCGGTCCCGGTTCTGTCTGTACCACGAGAATAAAGACCGGCGTAGGTTACCCCCAGCTATCGGCTATTATAGAATGTGCCGATGCAGCACATGGGCTAGGGGGACAAATAATAAGTGATGGCGGCTGTACTACCCCAGGTGATATCGCTAAGGCCTTTGGGGCCGGAGCAGATTTTGTAATGCTCGGGGGGATGCTGGCCGGTCATGATGAAAGCGGTGGCGAATTGATAGAACGCCATGGTCAACCGTACAAACAGTTTTATGGGATGAGTTCTACCACGGCCATGGACAAACATGTAGGTGGTGTGGCAGAATACCGTGCCAGTGAGGGCAAGACGGTAGAGGTGCCTTACAAGGGAAAGGTGGAACATTCACTGCAGGATATTTTGGGAGGTATTAGAAGTACCTGTACGTATGTGGGGGCCCAACGCCTAAAGGAGCTGACCAAACGTACCACCTTTATTAGGGTGGCAGAACAAGAAAATAATATTTATTCGGACGGGAAACCCTCATAAGGTTGAGGAATGTTCCTTTTCTAATCAAGCGAATGAGCAGCAAAAACGTAATGGGCGTGCTGGAATTTTAATCGATGTTCTGGCGCTTATGAGCCCACGGTCATCTCATCCTTCATGGGGATGGTGAAGAAAAAGGAACTGCCCTTGTTTGGTTCTGAATCTACCCAAATCTTTCCGCCATGGAGCTCCACTATTTTTTTGCAATGGGAAAGCCCTATCCCATGTCCGTCTTTTTTGCTGGAACTTCCCAACCTTTTGTAGATTATAAAAATATCCTTCAACTCTTCCTGGGGAATGCCAATACCGTTATCACGGAACTCAAAAAGCCATTCCGTATCATTTGACGTTGCCGAAATATCGATGATTGGTGCTACTCCTTCTCTTTTGAATTTCAGGGAATTGGCAATAAGGTTTTGAAAGAGCAATCGGATATCAGTTTCCCCACCATAAATTTTGGGCAAAGTGCCGTTTTTAAATGAGGCATTGGTATCATTTATTACAAAGGAAAGATCTTGTTTTGCCATTTCGAGAACCTCATTACAGTCTATCCATTCTGGTTTTAGATTGGTGCCTACTCTGGAATAATCCATTAAAATCTTTATCGTCCTATACATTCTGTCGGACGACTTCTTTATGAACTGAATATATTGTTGTCCCTTGGGATCCAATTTTTCCTGGTACCTATCCTCGAGAAGCTCTGTAAAGCTCGATATGGAACGCAAGGGTTCTTGTAAATCGTGTGATGCAATGTGGGTATATTGCTCCAATTCCTGATTTTTCAGGGTCAATAACTTATGGGCCTCGTCCAAATCAACCAACCTCTTCTCGGCAACCCTATATGTTTTTATATAAAAGATGCCCAATCCCGCAAAGGGAATCAGATAGGAGATAATTTTGAGAAAATGACCAATGTTGAAATGATGGTCATATAAATCGATAGAACCAAATGTCATGTGCAATTGGGTAGCAAGGGCAGGAATCATGCTCCACATGAGTGACTCGGTAAAAACACTCTTCTCCGATTTGTGAAATGCAGGTAGCACGAACAGACCTAGAATGGAATAAATGATCAGGGGTAAAATGTCATATGGTCTAGAGATAAAATTATCAGGGTATACCGTTACCGGAAATACCTCACTTTGCACGCATAGTTGAATAATGATATAAGATAAACTTACAAATGTAACTCCCACAACAGCGACCAGCGTATTTGATTTTCTGTATTGAGGGATTAATTTGTTCTTCACAAGAAATATACCCACACCTATCAGTAAAATCAAGGAATTGAACAAACGTGACAGAGCCCAGGTAAAGGGGCTGAAATTTGCAATTTCTGCATCGGAATGGATTAGGTTGGTGGCAGCTAGGGCATGGAAAGCATCTATGCTTCCTGCGCAAAATAGGGCTATTCCCACGATAGAAGTGACAGGATTGCCGGTAATTCTATATTGAATCAAAGATAGGGAACCTATTCCAAATGCAAAAGCAACAGCGCTCCACTCCATAATGGAATGTAGTATGGACCCGCCTAAACTACGTTGAATTGTGTTTTCAAATTCAGAAGGGGTCATGGATGATAATTGCCCCATATCGATGGGAGGCGATTCATACCCAAAATCAAAACCAAATATCGTTAGAATCAACGGCACGATGCTTATACCGATGGTTCCAACTATAATCCACAAAGGTAATTCACCCTTGAAATTAGTAGTGCTTTTTAACGGGTACTGTTTCAAATTTGGTACATAAAATAAAATTGACATGAAAAGTAAGCTAATTTTGTTACTTAATCAATGAAGAGAGGAATTAAGTTATTGATGTTTTTAAGTTTTAAAATCTAGGGTCCAATGTGCGACCCAATAAACATAGTAGCTTTCTATAATTACAATTGCCAAAATTCCATTTTTAATGTGATCAACCGTGAATGGTCTCGGATTTTCCGTAATTTTTGATTACTTCCCCTTCAAACTTGATCAGCTCTGCCCAACGTTTGTTTACGTCAAGTCCTTCCCCATAGCGTCTTGCAAAGCCAATAAAAGTAGTGTAATGCCCAGCTTCGCTGATCATAAGGTCATGGTAGAACTTGGCCAATTCCGGATCTTTTATTTTTTGTGACAAGAGTTTAAACCGTTCACAACTACGAGCCTCTATCATGGCAGAAAATAAAAGTCTGTCCACCAAGCTCTGTTGATGTGTTCCCCCTTTGATCATGAATTTATAAAGCTCATTTACGTAACTGTCCTTTCGCTCACGCCCGAGGGTATAACCTCTTTTTTTAATGAGCTCGTGGACCATTTCAAAATGTTGCAGTTCCTCTTGTGCCAGGGTCAATAAATCGGTGACCAAATCAGTATGTTCAGGATTTTGGATGATAATGGTTATGGCATTGGTAGCAGCCTTTTGCTCACACCAGGCATGATCGGTCAATATTTCTTCAATGTTCGATTCTACAATATCGACCCAGCGAGGGTCTGTTTCCAATTTTAAGCCTAGCATCTGTAACTTTTTAAGCTGCTAAGGTAGTCAATCTAAACTGCTTTAAAAGTATTGCTAGTTTTAGGGGTGTCATATTTAAGAGTCCGGTACTGTACTAGTTGCTTTTTTTTGGTCATCATTCTTTTTTTGAAGTTCCTTGGTACTCGTTAAGAACACTCACCGTAACCAATAATTGACCAATATGTCGTTGACTGTGCTCCGCAGCATGAAATAGGAGGCCCAAAACTGTAGAGGGTAATTTTTTCCGACCTACGGTTCTCTTATGGGTCAATTCACTTTCAGGTATCGTTCTGAAATATTCCAATGCCTCAGCTACTTTTACATTGAAAGCCTCAACCAATTCCATGGTATTGGATAATGTGTTAGGATTGCCTTCATTCTTTAGGTATGAAAACTGTTCTTCGGTTAGGGATTTTGATTGGGTGTAGGTAAGCATCCGGTCCAAAACGCCCGTAAGATGCTGAATGTGAAAACCTACAGACGCACGGCCGGATAATTTGGTCCAAAGTAGGTCTTCATTAAAACCGTGTGTGTAATTAGTCAGTTCTCTTCCAGATTGCAAAAGGGCATGGGCCGCGGGTTGTAAAAGGGGCGTTATTCCGGGAATAGGGCCAGACAGCCAGAATTCAGGGTCTTTGTCCATGGGAATTTTCAACATAGTTAAACAATGGTTTGGGTTGTTGTCAGATAAGGCGGTTACCTTTGTTGATCTGTATAAAAAAGTTGTTTGACATCAGGTTTCATTAATTCTATAATGGTAAATATGCCCAATAGGATACCCAATATTCCGGTGAGACAATTGATAACGGCCATTACAAAAATGAAATTATAATTCTTGGTGTCCCTCAAATATTTGGAGGCCATCAAGGTAAGTATTCCCATGATGATGGATATTATTACCCCTATGGCCCCAATAGCGATTATTATGATGGCAGGATTAATGGGCAACGAATCGGTTTCATACCTCCAATCATCAGAATTGCCTATCACAAATCCAATAAAGACATAAAAGACAAAAAATAATGAAATGCTCAAGGTCAATATGCCCTTGACCAAATAGAGGATACTGAATGTGTTTAGGTTGTTATTGGTCCGTTCCATGTTTTTGGTTTAACGTGTCCTTAAAATCCCGAAGGGGTTGTTCATTTTAAAATTACCATTAAATTCTATAAGATTCAATCCATTCAACGATAAGTTCAATTCCTTTTATGACCCTGGTACCATGTTTTTTTAAACTAAATTCTTCTTGGGGGACGGGCTCATCAAAGTCAACAAAGGCAAGTCTGGCTCCCAAATGATCCGTATTGAATCCGAAGGCAGAACTGGGCAAGATCATGACCCCGGTCTCCTTTAAAAGTTGTGCACAAAGTTCGTTGGATGTAGTAATCCCCTTCTGTGATAGGGTATCCTTGAACATTGTAAAGTCCAAAAAAATATAAAATCCCCCTTGGGGCGGGGTAACGAGAATGCCAGCAGCATTTAATGTGGTTGCGCAGAACATACCAATTTTTTGAAGGATTTTAGTTTGGTACGATACATACTCTGATATACCATTGTAATCTGCATAGGCTTCTTTGGCCGCCATTTGTACAGGTGATGGGGCACAGGAATAGGTCTCTGAGCCAATACCTATCAGGGCCTGTTTAAATTCTTTTTCAATGCCATCGTATAAGAAGGCGGCCCCCAACCGCCAGCCTCCTGCACCGCACCATTTGGATAGGCCTGTAGTAGTGATGGTTCTCTCAGGATAGTAGTTGGCAAATGATGCATGTGGTCCATCAAAGCTAAGAAGGCCATAGATCTCATCGGAGATGACCAAGATATTGTGCTTTTTGGCAACTTGTGCAATGGCTTCGAGTTCTGACTGGGAATAAGTAAGGCCGTCCGGATTTCCGGGATAGTTCAATAACATGATGGTATCTTTGTGATGTTTGCCCTTTATGGCTTCTTCCATAATTTTTGGGGTAATCCGCCACCTTTCTTCATAAGTAGTGTTTAATTTAATCAAATGATGTCCTGCCAGGTTGGCTTGTGGGGCGTAGGAAACCCAAGACGGTACCGGCATTAGAACATCGGCCTGTTCAAAAGCAAGCATTATGGTGTATAACAATATTTTTGATCCCGGAGCCACCAGGATATTGTCCGGATCAACTTTAAGGCCGTTGTGTGCCATGTGGAAGTTAGACATCAATTTTCTGAGTTCCAAATCTCCTTGAACTGAGGAATACTCCTTTCTATGGGCAGCCTCTTTTAGTGCATTTATAACATGGTTCGGAGGTAGAAAAGGAGACTGGCCAAATCCAAATTTGATCACCTCTTTGTTTTGGGATTCCATGGCCTTGGCCTGGGTATTTATCAATAAGGTTTGGGATTCTTCTACTTTTCTATACATGGTGTTTCGTGTTTTGCATTCGATCTGAACAAAAAGATATCCAATTCAAATAGTTCTACAGCCATTCTAAGATAAGACATTGTGATGTTATTTTGCACTTTTAGAGGAGGTTAGCTTAGCAAAATCACGGGCAAATCGTAATAAATTGGAAGTTAATCACTCACCTTTTACATTATGCCGGCCATTTTTCTTTATTTTGTCAGTACAGAGGATTTGACGAAAATTTCACCTCTCCAATTAGAATTGAATTATGTACCAGATAACCAGGCGTTAATCCATGTTTTATTTCATCATAGATATTTTAGGTACTATCGCCTTTGCCATTTCTGGCGTATTGGTGGCCATTGATAAAAAGCTCGATCTTTTCGGAGTTTTTATCATTGCATTTGTGACCTCGGTAGGAGGGGGGACCTTAAGGGATCTTTTGATCGGGAATACACCGGTTTTGTGGTTGCGCGATCCGGTTTATCTATATACTATTTTTGGGGCCGTAGTCTTTGCCGTAATTTTTAGGGCACGCTTAAAATACATACGCAAATCACTATTTTTATTTGATACCATTGGGATTGGACTATATACCATGGTGGGTATTGAAAGAGGTTTGTCTGTTGGGCTTTCTTCTATTATGTGTATAGGACTGGGTACCATGACCGCCTGTTTCGGAGGGGTCATCAGGGATATTCTTTGTAACGAGATTCCGGTGATCTTTAGAAAGGAAATTTATGCCACTGCCTGTATCTTGGGTGGATTGGGCTATTTTTTGTTGAGACGTCTCCCGTTTGATGATGCCTATGCCTATATAGCCGGCATTGTAATTGTCATTGGAATACGATTGATAGCGGTCCGCTTTAAAATAGCATTGCCCAGTATCTATAAAACTACTTAACTACTTCAGCTTTTAAAATATAAATGTTCTGTACAGGCCAATCTCCTTGGCCAACAGGCTGACTATTTATTTTATCTACCACATCCATGCCGTCTATCACCTGGCCAAAAGGGGTGTAGTCCCCGTCCAAATGATAGGACCCAGGTTTTGTGACCACGATAAAAAACTCGAATGGGGAAGCCAACATATGTGGATTGTCTATTTCGCTACTGGGCATGGAAACAATGCCCCGGTGGTGCTTATGTCCTTTCCTAGTATCCGGTGGTAGCAAATACCTTCCTATTTCACTTCTCTTCCTTCCGGTTTCAACATTATCGGCATTGCCTCCCTGGATGATAAAATTTTTAACGATCCTATGGAAAAAGGTGTTGTCGAAGTACCCTTTTTTGGTCAGGTAAATGAAGTTTGCCTTATGGTAGGGGACATTGTCAAAAAGTTCTATAGTGATATCCCCAAAATTCGTGGTCAATTTTACGGTATTCTCCTTTAAGGTCTTGTTATAATTGAAAAAGAATTCGATGGCGTTTTCCTCAGTAAGCACAAACTCTTCTTTCTCTTTCTCTTTCTCTTTCTTTTCCTCAGCCACAGTAATGGTATCCACTACTTTGGTTTTTTGAGGTTGCTCTGGTGCTTTTTTTGTATTGGTCGTATCTTTGCAAGAAGTCAGCAGAAATAGTGTTAGTATTGTATAGAATGTGATTGGTTTCAGTGTCATGGATTTTAAGGATTTTTCTAAGCGTATATCAAAAATAAAAAATCTCCCACTTCCGGGAACGGAATCCCATTATAAAATGGCGCCGATGGAGCGGATCAATAGCTTGCAAGCTATGGAAATAAAAAGGATAAATGCCAAAAAAGCTGCTGTGATGGCCCTTTTTTATCCCAATCAAAGTGCAGCCACCAATTTACTGCTCATATTGAGAAAGTCGTACAAGGGCGTCCATTCAAATCAAATAGGTTTTCCTGGCGGTAAGGTGGAAAAAGGCGATAAGGACCTGTTGCATACAGCCTTAAGGGAAACACATGAAGAGGTTGGGGTAGAACCTCGGGCAGTACATGTTATTAGGTCGTTAACTGAGCTATATATACCTCCGAGTAATTTTGAGGTACATCCCTATATTGGCTTGTATCCCGAGGTATCCCCCTTTAAGATTCAGGAAAGCGAAGTAGAGTCGTTGGTTGAGGTTTCTCTGGATGAATTTATGGACGATAAAACCATTATTTATCAAAAATTGACCACTTCCTATGCCCAGAATATAGACGTACCTGCCTTTAAATTAAATGGTTATACCGTATGGGGCGCCACGGCCATGATGCTGAGCGAAGTTAAAGAGTTATTTAAACAAGTACTATAATGTCATATTTCGTAATTTTGAATCCTATAACCACTAATTATGACCTTTTTTAAAAGAAATCCTTTCGGACATATTTTATTTTTAAAGAAATGGCTAATCCGCATCATGGCGGTTATTACCCATCAGAGGTATAAGAAATTCAATAAGTTGGAAATTGAAGGTTCTGAGATTATCAGAAGCCTTCCGGGCCGGAACGTGCTCTTTGTGAGCAATCATCAAACCTATTTTGCCGACGTGGTTGCGATGTTCCATGTTTTCAATGCCAGTCTTAGTGGCAGGGAAAATAGTATTAAGAATATTGGATATATTTGGCAGCCGAAATTGAACATGTACTATATCGCTGCTGCGGAGACCATGAAGAAAAGTCTGCTGACCAAAATTTTCGCCTATGCCGGGTCAATTAGTATAGAACGGACCTGGAGGGCAGAAGGTAAAGATGTCAATAGACAGGTAAAAATGAGCGACATTTCCAATATTGGAATTGCATTGAACGACGGCTGGGTCATTACTTTCCCACAAGGGACCACCACCCCATGGAAGCCTTTGCGCAAGGGAACGGCACATATCATTAAAAAATACAAACCCATTGTTGTTCCCGTAGTTATTGATGGCTTTAGACGTTCTTTTGATAAAAAGGGCCTGCGTGTAAAGAAAAAGGGAATCTTACAATCCATTGTGATCAAGGAGCCATTGGATATTGACTATGAAAATGAGTCCTTTGAATCCATCATTGAAAAATTGGAATACGCCATTGAGCAACATCCATCCTTTTTAAAAGTAATTTCAAAAGCAGATTTATTGGCCTACGAAGAGGAGAACAAACAAAGAAAATGGAAGGTTTAGACTTCCAATTGTTCTAGTTCGCTGTAGTTCTTTCGCAATCTCTTTAAAAGGATGCCATATAGCAATTTGTAAAATAACCAGATTAAGCCCAACAGGACGGCGACTGCCAATATGCAGATACCTACTATAATGGTCCAAAATAGGGTTTCGTTCCCTGCCTCGGAGGCTGCATTTATAATTTTATCACTATCGGGGCCGTACCTGAGGCTTCCATAAATACCAGAGATCAAAGAGAGGGAAAAAATAATCAAATTGAACCAGACATATTGGGTCACGGTTCTTTTCACCTTTAAAATTGCCTTCATAAGATCTTTGGAAGAATCGGTGAAGGATATTTTTCTGTAATTCACATAGAATTTATAAATAAAATATAGGAGGATGGTATAGTTGATGACCATAAGGCTCACGGTAAACTCATAGATGTGCCATGATTTGATAAGATCCCACGACTCACCATCTGTAAAGAATATATTGATGGCCGTCCAAAATGCAAACTCCAAAATGCTGATATAGAATATCCATTTCACGATGGAAGAGGATTTTTTCCAAATCATCTTATAGATATCCGCATAGGATACTTTTGGAAGATGTTCCTCCTTTTTCTGCCAGTCCTTTTTTAATAGCTCCAGTTCGTCCATCATCATTTTAAGGATTAAGTATGGTTCTTAATTTATTTTTTACCCGGTTCATTTTAACCCTTGCATTTACTTCGGAAATACCTAAGGTCTCCGCTATTTCGGTATAGTTCTTGTCTTCTAGGTACAGGAATACCAATGCTTTGTCTATATCGCCCAATTCTTTGACGGCATTGTACATCAATTTCAGTTGTTGCTCCTGTGTCTCATCGTATTCATCGGCCTTAATTTTAAAAATGACCGACTCGTAGTCTTGGGTCTTTATGCTTTTTTTTGACTTCCTGTACAGTGTTATTGCCGTGTTCAAGGCAACGCGGTACATCCAAGTGCTAAATTTGGACTCACCCCGAAATTTGGGATAAGCCTTCCATAGTTGAATGGTAATTTCCTGAAAAAGGTCTTTATGGGAGTCCCGGTCATTGGTATACAATGAGCATACTTTGTGAACAATATTTTGATTGTTCTCCAGTTCGCTAACAAATTGATGTTCCTGGTCCTTCGTCACTTTTTAATGGTCGGTTACCTATTGGTGTAAGGAAGTTGATTTTTGTTACAGCACAACATGAAAAAAACCGACAATAAAAATAGTATCGGTTTCAGATCATGTCATGGGTTCTAGTTTATTTCCTGTAATCCAATGCTGGGGCCCTATCACCCAATAATGGAATGTACTTAAAGTCCTTTCCCCTTCTGTCTATCAATTCCTGTTGCGCTTTTACAACAATATCTTTGTTCTTAAGAATATCTATGGCGGTCAGGGTTAGGGTTTTGGCGGCCACCATCATGCCTTTTTTACTGAGGGAAGTACCACCCGCGGCAACAGCTTGCCAACTATGTGCAGGAGTACCAGGTACCCATGTGGCGGTACCCAAACCAACCGTAGGGACCGTATAGCTTACATCACCTACATCGGTGGACCCATAGGCTTTGGCTTCGGTCTTGTATGGTTCAATGTTCTTGGCCACCTCCAAGTTCGCCTTTTCATACCCCAAGCTTATGGCTATTTTATCGGCAAATGCTTTTTCTTCAGGCGTATAGGTGACTCCGCCAACTTTCACTAGGTTGTCGTACATCAATTTTTGAAGGGTCAGGTTGGGCAATAATTCATGGGTACCCCCAATCATTTCGAAGTCCATCGTAGTTCCAGTTCCCAAGGCCGCTCCTTCGGCAGCTTTTACAATTCTATCGAATATATCAATGACCACATCCCTTTGTCCATGTCTGGCATAATAGTATACTTCTGCGAAATCCGGTACCACATTCGGGGCTTTTCCTCCTTGGGTGATCACATAGTGTATACGTGCCTCAGATGGGATATGCTCCCGCATCATATTGACCATCATGTTCATGGCTTCCACACCATCCAAAGCCGAACGGCCTTTTTCCGGAGCTCCTGCCGCATGGGCTGAGACCCCATGGAACCTGAATTTGGCCGATTTGTTGGCAAGTGCAGCTCCCGCGCTTGCCTCATTTTCTGAACTTGGGTGCCAATGAAGGGCAACATCAACATCGTTGAACAAACCTTCCCGTACCATATAGACCTTTCCAGAACCTCCCTCTTCAGCAGGGCAACCATAGAACCTAATAGTTCCATTTATATTATTGGCCTGCATCCAATCTTTTACGGCAATGGCCGCAGCTGTAGAGGCTGTGCCAAACAAATGATGCCCACATGCATGACCTGCCGCTTTTCCGGCAGACAGCTTTTCAGCAACGGCTTGTTGGGAAAGTCCGGGCAAGGCGTCATATTCGCCTAAAATGGCTATGACAGGACCTCCATTGCCATATTCCGCAATAAAAGCGGTTGGTATTCCGGCTACTCCTTTAGTTATGGAAAAGCCCTCATCACTTAAAGTTTTTTGGAGCAGTGCTGAACTATTTTCTTCCAAATACCCCATTTCTGCAAATTCCCAGATATTTTGGGCAATGGTGCCATAGGCCTCACTTTTCTTTTCCAAATTCTTAATAATGTCCTGGGGAGATTTCTGGGCATGGCCCACATAGGCGAAAAGGCCTGTAAATGCCAGGCTGAATAGTAATTTTTTCATAATTGGAAAGATATGTTCTTGGTTTTGATAAATATAATAAAAACTACAAATGGAATGGGGAGAGAAGCCAATGAATGTTTAATTTAGGCATATGAAATGTGACATGAACATATCAAGGACCAGTTTTCCACGCATTGTAATTATTGGCGGTGGCTTTGCAGGGGTTTCCCTGGCAAAAAAATTGAGCAATAAAGAGGTGCAGGTCGTCCTGTTGGACAAGCACAATTACCACACCTTCCAGCCTTTGTTGTACCAGGTGTCTACAGGGGGACTGGAGCCCGATTCCATTGCTTATCCGATCCGTAAGATATTGAAGGACTATCACAATTTTATTTTCAGACTTGCCGAAGTCAAGGAGATAGATACCACTACAAAGAATGTAATGACCAATATAGGGAGCATCAATTATGATTTTTTAGTGCTGGCCACAGGTTCGGAAACCAATTTTTTTGGAAATGTGGAACTGGAAAAGCACAGTATGGCGATGAAGTCCATCATCCAATCCCTTAACCTTAGGAGTCTGATCCTAGAGAATTTTGAACAGGCCTTATTGACCGATGACCTTCATGAGCGCGATGCCCTGATGAATTTTGTGATTGTGGGAGGAGGGCCCACAGGTGTAGAGCTCGCCGGTGCCCTTGCAGAAATAAAAAAGGGGATCCTTCCCAAGGATTATCCCGACTTGGATACCCGAAGGGCGCAAATCCATTTGGTACAATCCGGACCGCGAATTTTAAAGGAGATGAGTGAGAAGGCATCCGAAAAAGCTGAAGAGTTTTTGGAAGGATTGGGGGTTCAGGTATGGAAAGAAACCCGTATCACCAATTATGATGGTAAGATTGCCACAACCATGACCGATCTGATTTTTGAAACCGCAACCCTAGTTTGGGCGGCAGGAGTCAAAGGGGCATTGATCAAGGGAATGGATGCTAGGGAACTGACCGTTCCTGGAAACCGACTGAAAGTCAATCAGTTCAATCAAGTGGAAGGGGTAGAGGATGTTTTTGCCATCGGAGATATAGCATGTATGGTTACGCCCGAATACCCAATAGGCCATCCCATGATGGCACAACCAGCAATGCAGCAAGGTGCCAAGCTGGGGGAGAACCTTATCAAACTATTGGAGAACAAACCACTGGATCCTTTTGAATACAAGGATAAGGGCAGTATGGCTACCGTAGGGAGAAACAAAGCCGTGGTAGATCTAAAAAACTATAAATTCCAAGGCGTCTTCGCATGGTTTGTTTGGATGTTCGTTCACCTTTTCTTTCTGATAGGATTTAGGAACAGGATGGTGGTCTTTGTAAACTGGGTTTACAATTACATCCGCTTTGATCGGGAAGCTCGACTCATCATAAGACCTTACAATAAGGATTATAGCAGGTTTGAAGATTAAAAGGATGCCTAGGGTCTTTTGTGAGTTGAGGTCTGGCTATTTTCTGGGATGGAACTCATTAAGGACCTCGGAAAGTTTGGTCCTGTCCAAATGCATGTAGATTTCTGTGGTGGTGATGCTCTCGTGTCCCAACATCTGTTGTATGGCCCTAAGATCGGCGCCATTGCCCAATAAATGTGATGCAAAGGAATGCCGAAAAGTGTGCGGGCTTATGGTTTTGTTCAACTCTATTTTCTCCGCCAATTGCTTGATGATGGTAAAGACCATAGCTCTGGTCAATTGTTTTCCCCTACGGTTTAAGAAGAGGATGTCTTCATGGCCTTTTTGAATAGTTAAGTGAACCCTTTTTTCTTTCCGGTAAATATCAATGTATTTTTTGTTGATATTGCTGATAGGTACAAAACGCTGTTTATCCCCTTTTCCAGTCACCTTAATAAAATCCTCCTCAAAGTACAGATCTGAAATCTGGAGGTTGATCAATTCTGATACCCGTAATCCACAGCCGTAAAGGGTTTCCAATATGGCCCTATTGCGTTCCCCTTCGTCTTTGGAGAGATCTATGGCCGCGATAAGATCATTGATCTCATCTTCCGAGAGCGTATCCGGAAGTTTGCGACCCAACTTGGGAGATTCAATTAAATCCATGGGATTATCAACCCTATAATCCTCAAAGATCAAAAAATTAAAAAAACTCTTTAAACCCGATATAATCCTGGCTTGGGATCTTGGATTGACCGCTTTTGCGATTTCGTAAATGAACTGTTGCACGGTTTCCCTGCCGATAGTGAGGGGTTTTTCTTGGATATTGTTGGTTTCAAGGAACAAGATCAGTTTTTCAACATCCAGACCATAGTTCTGAATGGAGTTCTTGGAAAGTCCCCGCTCTATTTTGAGGTAATCTTGATAATCTTTGAGCCCTTGTTGCCAATTCATGGGCTAAAGATACATCATGATTTGGGATCATGTAACAGGCTCAATTATTAAGACCTCTAAAATAATACGTTTAACCACCACAATACACCGTTTGACAACATAAATTATAGAAAACAATCATCATGCGTTAGGTTCGCACCAACTTAAAAACAACCTAAAATTTTATTACATGAAAAAAGTATGTATTGCAGTATTGGCCCTTGTTGCCTATGTCGGAAATGTGAACGCCCAAGAGAATGCCGTAAAGGCAAATCCACTTGGTCTGTTATTTGGAACGGCACAATTTGGTTACGAACGGGCCATTACTGAAACAACTTCCCTTGAAGTTTCTTTGGCCTACGCCAGTGTAAGCGCTACGGTAGATAATGATGAAACCAAGGCAACTGGTTTTGGTGCGGAAGGAAAGTACAAATTTTACTTCTCTTCATCCCAACAAGGTATTAGAGGATGGTATGCGGCACCAACTGTAGGATTCAACAGTGCCAAGGCTACTTCAGGAAATAGTGAAGGAAAACTATCTTGGGTTGCTGGAGGTGCAGTAGCTGGCTACCAATGGGTTTTTGGTGGCGGCGATAGCGGTTTTGCTTTGGATCTGAATTTTGGAGCCCAATATGTTTCTGCCAAAACTAGTGGAGATATTTCTGGGGTGACCATTGATGGGATACTTCCAAAATTAGGATTGTCCCTAGGATACGCTTGGTAAGATAATCTAATATTTAATTTTTGATTGAGGACCAGAGATTTTGAAGTCTCTGGTCTTTTTTTATGGGTTACAATTTGCTACATTTAGCCTATGAAAATTATCATTATCAACGGACCCAACCTTAATCTTTTGGGGAAAAGGGAACCCGAAATCTACGGCAGTGCCACATTTGAGGATTATTTTACAGAATTGCAGTTCAAATACAAGTCGGTGCAACTGGAATATTTTCAAACCAATATTGAAGGGGAGATCATCAATAAATTGCACGATTGTGGTTTTGAAGGCTATGAAGGCATTGTCCTAAATGCCGGTGCCTATACGCACACCTCCATTGGTATCGGGGATGCCATCAAAGGCATTAAAACCCCGGTGATAGAAGTCCATATCAGCAATACGTTTGCACGGGAGGAATTTAGGCATGTCTCCTATATCTCACCGGTTGCCAAAGGTGTCATCCTTGGCTTTGGACTGCAGGGTTATGATCTGGCCATACAGAGTTTCCTAGACAGAAGGCTTTAAGTATTTCTTGTCGATATAGAATGTGCCGAATGGGAGTAGGGAGGCTGTAAAAAGGATGATGAATTTCTTTAGGCCCCATTTCTTTTCCATGGTCAATAATAGGGCAAGTACCGCATAGCCAATAAATAAAAATCCGTGGGCATAACCAATGTATATATTGGGTTCAGGAATACCGCCTTTATACTTTAAGGGCATTCCCAATCCAAATAATAAGAGGAAGGATATTCCTTCCAGAATGGCAATAATTCTAAAAATTTTCAACATTACTTCCGCGAATTTTTAAAAGAAAAAAGGATTACAGCGGTTTTGGTCGATATAACCAACTGTAATCCTTTTGCATTAAATACTATAGGTGTATTACCTCGCCATAGGCATCGGCAACGGCTTCCATTACCGCTTCACTCATGGTTGGGTGTGGGTGAACCGCTTTTAGGATCTCATGTCCGGTAGTTTCCAGTTTTCGGGCAACAACGGCTTCTGCAATCATATCGGTTACTCCGGCGCCAATCATATGACAACCTAACCATTCCCCATATTTGGCATCAAAAATCACTTTTACGAATCCGTCTGGGGTTCCGGCCGCTTTGGCCTTACCACTTGCAGAGAAAGGAAACTTACCTATTTTAAGCTCGTATCCCTTTTCCTTGGCTTGTTTTTCCGTAAGTCCCACAGAGGCTATTTCCGGAGTGGCGTATGTACATCCTGGGATATTGCCATAATCCAATGGCTCTACATGCATTCCAGCTAGTTTCTCCACACAAAGGATCCCTTCGGCAGAAGCAACGTGGGCCAAAGCCTGTCCCGGAGTAACGTCCCCAATGGCATAATAGCCAGGAATATTGGTCTGGTAGTAATCATTCACCAAGATCTTATCACGATCTACGGCTATTCCTACGTCTTCCAATCCGATATTTTCAATGTTGGACTTGATTCCCACGGCAGAAAGAACAATGTCTGCCTCTATGACTTCCTCTCCCTTACTGGTTTTTACTGTAACTTTTACACCTTCACCAGATGTGTCAACCTTGGTCACCTCTGAAGAGGTCATGATTTTTATACCCGATTTCTTGAAGTTGCGTTCCAGTTGCTTGGAGATATCCTCATCTTCAACGGGTACAACATTTGGCAAAAACTCTACTACGGTCACCTCTGTTCCCATGGAGTTATAGAAATAGGCGAATTCTACCCCAATAGCGCCACTTCCTACAACAACCATTTTTTTAGGTTGTTTTTCCAAGGTCATCGCTTTTCTGTAGCCTATGATTTTCTTGCCATCTTGTGGTAGACTAGGTAGTTCCCTACTTCGCGCACCAGTGGCGATGATGATATTGTTTGCACTGTATTCGGTTTCCTTACCATCGGCATCGGTCACCTTAACTTTCTTGCCCGGCATTAATTTGCCAAAACCGTCTATGACTTCAATTTTGTTCTTTTTCATCAAGAATTGAACACCTTTGCTCATCCCGTCAGCTACGCTACGGCTTCTTTTTACAACGGCTTCGAAATCCTTATCGAAACCGTCCACGGTAAGTCCATAATCTCCGGCATGTTTTAGATATTCAAATACCTGAGCTGATTTTAACAATGCCTTGGTTGGGATACACCCCCAGTTCAAACATACACCACCTAGATTTTCTTTTTCAATTACAGCGGTTTTAAATCCTAATTGAGAAGCTCTAATGGCTGTTACATAACCACCTGGACCACTACCCAAAACAATAACATCGAAATTGCTCATTTATATCTGTTTTAAAATATCTAATTTTTGAAGTGTCAAAGTTACAAAACCAAACCTAAACCCCATAGCAGGGTTTTAAAAAATAGTGGACCATTTAATGTATTGCATGTTATCCGTTAATTATTGCCTTTTAATCCTATCCATTAGTGCTGGATATCCACCATGTTATGGTAAAAGAAAACCCACCGCTTCCGCTGGGGAAGGGGTGGGTCTTAGGTGTTAAGAACACAGTTCGCAATTAGTCCATTGCTTTGGATCTATTTTTTGGGATCAAATCCGATACTCACGGAATTGATGCAATAGCGCTGGCCTGTGGTCTCTTGAGGACCATCATTGAAAACATGTCCCAAATGACCACCACAATTGGCACAGACCGTTTCCGTCCGGACCATTCCGTGCGTATGGTCACGGATATATTCAATGGCCCCTTCCACGGCCTGGTCAAACGATGGCCAACCACAACCACTGTCAAACTTGTTCTGGCTTTCAAAGAGCTTGGCATTACAAGCTTTACAATGGTAGGTACCATCCTCTGCATGGATGTTGTACTTTCCGGTATGTGGGTACTCTGTTCCTTTTTTTCGCAGTATTCTATACTCTTCGTCCGATAATTGTGCCTTCCATTCAGCTTCGGATTTTTCTATACTATATTTTTTATCCATTTCTACTGGTTTAGGATCGTAATAAATTCATTTAAAAGTTTCTCATTGGCCATGAATGTAGCATGTTCGACAAGAATTAAATTTCTTGCCATCAACCATCAACCATCAACCATCAACTGTCAACCATCAATTACTTAGCAGGAACAAATTTCAAGGCCGCACCATTGATACAGTGCCTTTTGCCTGTAGTTTCCCTTGGGCCATCGTCGAATACATGGCCTAAATGCCCACCGCATACAGCACAGTGCTCCTCCGTTCGTTTGTAGCCAATTTTGTAATCCACATCATAGGCAACATTACCTTCGATGGCTCTGTCAAAACTGGGCCATCCTGTACCAGACTCAAATTTGTGCTCCGATTTAAATAATGGGGTGCTGCAGGCTGCACAAACATAGGTGCCTTTTCTCTTTTCTTTGAGAAGATCACTGGTAAATGCCCTTTCGGTTCCTGCCTGCCTTAGCACGTAATATTGAATATCGGTTAGCTCCTTTTTCCAATCTTCGTTGGATTTTTCCACCTTAAAGGTTTGGGCAGTGCTCTTACTGCTATTGTTGGTTTGTTTTTTTTCTTGGGAATTTCCGTTACATCCAGTCAGGACAATACAGAAAATTAAAATTAGATTCTTGATCATAGCGCTTTTTTTGTTTTTTTAGACGAAAAAATTCTTTTTTACTTTCAAATTTAAAGTACCTACGTCAATTTGTGCGTTAAGGTTTTGCCAAGTTGAAGGGATAAAAAAGCAAAAACCCCAATATCCGAAGTGGATTTGGGGTTTCGTAGGTTAATTCTTGTGGTACTAATCTATTTGTACGCGCTGTATATCCTTTTCTTCAACGCCCAAGGTCTGCATTACAGATTCTATATTGTTTCTGTCAAATTTGCCACTGGCAAAATCTGCAGGCATAATCGCAATTCTAAAAACTTGGTTGTCCGTATCTCCCGGGGCCAAGGTTCCCAGATCAAAATCAGATTCCAAGAAAATACTTACATCCAAAAAGGTATGGTCATAATTGTATTGTAAAATCCCTTGGTTCAATAATCTGGTTTGTGGCAAGAGTCTCCAAATATCAACGGACTCACCATTGCTGTCGGTAGTTTGGTCCCATAAAATGAACACCAATACGATATCGGATTCGAAAACCTCCACCGTCTGGGGAAATTCATAGAAGATAGAATAATTGTTCCCCGGCGTGAAATCACCTTCGATCTCCAAGACCTGTCCAACTACATTGACCCCGTCCAGGCCATCCCTACCGTCCAAACCGTCAAATCCTGGAGGCCCTGCAGGTCCTTCACATGCCATAATAAACAAAGCCATAAATGTTCCTAATGCTAAACTGATTTTTTTCATAATGTAAGGTTTAAAGTTTTTATATTTATCAAGGACGTGTCCCAGCTTAAGAATTCTTTTAGACAACGTTTCAAAAAGCGTTCCACTTTTTAAAAAACGTAATAAAAAGATAAAAGTTGTTCTTAATTTTGAGCGCCCAAAGGAATTGGCCAAACTTGTTTTATATTGCAATAAATAACCAAACCATGCCACCAGTAATTGCCCATAGTCTATTTTCTAGTTTTGACATTCATTTATTTAAATCGGGAAAACATTATCGACTTTATGAGAAATTAGGATCTCACCCTATAGTGGTCGACGGTGTAGAAGGCACCTATTTTGCGGTATGGGCACCTTCCGCACATGCAGTGTATGTGGTAGGAGATTTTAATTTTTGGCAAGAGGAACACAAATTGAATGTGCGTTGGGACGAAAGTGGTATTTGGGAAGGATTTATTCCGGGTACCGGGAAAGGCACATTATATAAATACAAGATACATTCCAACAACCATGGGGTCGTCACCGAAAAAGCAGATCCATTTGCCAGGTGCTGCGAGCAACCTCCCAAGACAGCTTCGGTGGTTTGGGAAGGCGAGCATCAATGGAAAGATACCCATTGGATGGAGGAGAGGGAATCCAAGAATGGCCTTGATTGTCCATTTTCTGTCTATGAGGTGCATTTGGGATCTTGGAAACGTAAAAATCATAATGAATTTTTGTCCTATAGGGAGCTTGCCAGCGATTTGGTGGCTTACGTGAAGGAAATGAATTTTACCCACGTGGAATTTATGCCCATCATGGAATATCCATATGATCCGTCCTGGGGATATCAACTAACGGGATATTTTGCTCCTACATCAAGATTTGGCAGTCCTGAGGACTTTAAATTTTTAGTGGACCAACTGCACCAAAATGGAATTGGGGTAATCCTGGATTGGGTGCCCTCCCATTTTCCAGAAGATGCCCATGGTCTGGGTATGTTCGATGGTTCGCATCTTTTTGAGCATCCGGATAGAAGAAGGGGTTATCACCCTGATTGGAAGAGTCTTATATTTAACTACGGGAGAAATGAGGTGCGTGCCTTTCTGATCAGTAATGCCATATTCTGGTTAGACCAATTCCACGCAGATGCACTTAGAGTAGATGCTGTAGCCTCCATGCTCTACTTGGATTATTCCAGGGAAGAAGGGGAATGGGAACCCAATATGTACGGGAATAATGAGAATTTGGAAGCTATTTCCTTTATAAGGGAACTTAACGAGGCTGTCTATTTAAATTTTAACGGGGTACAGACCATAGCAGAAGAATCCACATCTTTTTCAATGGTTTCTCGTCCCGTAAGTATAGGTGGATTGGGATTTGGAATGAAATGGATGATGGGGTGGATGCATGATACCTTGGAATTCTTTAAAAGGGAACCCATCCACAGAAGGCATCACCAAAACGATATTACCTTTAGTATGACGTATGCCTTTACCGAGAACTTTATGCTCCCCTTTTCGCACGATGAGGTGGTATATGGGAAACAATCATTATTGTACCGTATGCCTGGGGACGAATGGCAACGATTTGCCAACCTGCGTTTGCTTTACGGATACATGTTTACCCATCCTGGGGCCAAACTATTGTTTATGGGAGCTGAATTTGGACAATCCTCTGAATGGAATTTTCAAGGCAGTTTGGATTGGCATTTGTTGCAATACGAGGTACATGCAGGAGTTCAACATTTGATCAAGGATCTCAATACCTTATATAAAAACCATCCAGCACTATACGAAAAGCAATTTTCAGAGGAGGGGTTTCAATGGATCGATTATGGAGACCACGAAAATTCGGTACTTACCTTTATGCGAAAGGGAAAAAATAAAAAGGACGATCTGATCATTGCTTGTAATTTTACGCCCATACTTCGACTCAACTACCGAATTGGGGTTGAAAAGACCGGAAAGTTGAAAGAAATATTCAATACGGATTCCAAGAAATACGGAGGTGGTGACAGTACAAAAAATAAAGCGCTAAAGGTGGAAAATATCCCATGGCATGGCTATAAAAAATCCATGGAGATGGATATCCCTCCTTTGGGTGTAGTAATAATTAAATAACTCCTTGAATCGCGAGGAGGATTAAAAAGGTCTAGGTATAAATACTATCAATTTAGTATTTATCGTTAATGTTTTTTTTGTTTATCAAACCAACTAATTATGATTACCAATACCGAACTCGAATATAAAGGGAACTTATACCCCAACAATATAACAGAATTTAAAAGGGAAGCAGATAAACTATATTTCACTACCGAAAATGGCGTCATTCTGGAAATCACCGTTCTTAGAGACAGTATATTGCGTTTTAGATATGCTACGGAAAATATTTTTGAACCTGATTTCTCCTATGCCATCAGTGAAGATGCCAGTATAGGGTACAATGAGCTGGAATTGGAAGAGACGCCTACGGAATACCTGATCAGGACTGCCAAATTGAAAATTCTGGTAGACAAGCAAACCGTAAGGATTCAAATTTCCGATCTGGAGGGCAATATCATTAATGAGGATGAGCTTGGCTTTCATTGGGAAGAGAATTATGAGTACGGTGGAAATACTGTAAAAATGAGCAAGATTACCCAATCTTCAGAAAGTTTTTACGGTTTGGGTGATAAAGCAACCCATTCCAATCTAAAGGGCAAGAGGGTCACCAACTGGGCCATGGACCAGTACGCATTTGCCAAGGATCAAGATCCACTTTATAAGGCCATTCCGTTTTATGTAGGACTTCACAATAATAAGGCCTACGGTGTCTTTTTCGACAATTCTTTTGGTACCACCTTCGATTTTGCCCATGAAAGAAGAAACATTACCAGTTTTTGGGCAGATGGAGGGGAAATGAACTACTACTTTTTCTATGGCCCCAAAATCCCTAATGTGGTGAAGGCCTATACGGACCTGACCGGGAAACCGGAACTGCCACCCTTATGGGTCTTGGGATTTCACCAATCGAAATGGAGCTATTTCCCGGAGAGCAGGGTCATGGAAATTGCCAATAAATTCAGGGACCTGAAAATCCCGTGTGATGCCATTTATTTGGATATCGATTACATGGAGGGCTTTCGCTGTTTTACCTGGAACAAAACTTATTTTCCCGAACCAAAAAGGATGGTAAAGGAATTGAGCGACAAAGGATTCAAGACCGTGGCAATCATTGATCCAGGAATCAAGGTAGACAAGGACTATTGGGTATACCAACAAGGGATGGAAAACGACTATTTCTGTAAAAGGGGAGATGGTCCCTACATGCGAGGTAAGGTATGGCCTGGAGAGTGTAATTTTCCCGATTTTACCAATCCTGAGGTTCGGGAATGGTGGGCCGGACTCTACAAGGAACTGATCGCCGAAATAGGGGTCAAAGGCGTTTGGAACGATATGAACGAACCAGCTGTCATGGAGGTCCCAACCAAGACATTTCCTTTGGACGTGCGCCACGATTATGATGGCAATCCTTGCAGCCACAGGAAGGCTCATAACGTTTATGGGACGCAAATGGCCAGGGCTACCTATGAGGGTGTGAAAAAATTCACCTATCCAAAAAGGCCATTTGTCATTACGAGGTCCGCCTTTTCCGGTGCACAGCGATATACTTCCACATGGACCGGAGATAATGTGGCCACATGGGAACATTTATGGATTGCCAATGTGCAGGTTCAGCGTATGTGTATGAGCGGGATGTCCGTTGTTGGTTCCGATATTGGTGGCTTTGCGGAACAGCCCAACGGAGAGTTGTTTGCTAGGTGGATCCAAATGGGAGTATTCCACCCGTTTTGTAGGGTGCATTCCAGTGGGGACCATGGGGACCAGGAACCTTGGTCATTTGACAAGGAGGTAACGGATATTGTGAGGAAATTTATTGAGTTGAGGTATCAATTGTTACCTTATTTGTATACCATGTACTGGAAGTACTTTAAGGAAGGTACGCCCATGATTCAGTCTTTGGTCTATTTTGATCAAGAGGACCATCAGACGCATTTTAGAACAGATGAGTTTATTTTTGGGGAGCAGATTTTGGTTTGCCCCGTTCAGGAACCAAACGCCCAAGGAAGAAGAATGTACGTGCCCAGGGGGAAATGGTATAATTATTGGACCGATGAGATGGTAGTAGGTGGGAAAGAAAAATGGGTGGTCGCCGATATTGATAAGCTTCCTTTATTTATCAAGGAAGGGGCGTTGATCCCCAAATACCCGGTTCAACAATATGTTGGTGAAATGGTAATCACAGAATTGGTTCTGGACGTCTACTTTAAGAAAGGAACAGAGGATTCCACAGTATATGAAGATGGGCAGGACGGCTTGGATTATAAAAAAGGTAGGTACAGTCTTAGGAACTTTAAACTGAGGGGGAAAGATGATCAATTGATCATACAACAATTCAAGGACGGAAGCTTTATGACTTCCTATGAAACCATCAAATTAAAGTTTCACGGCTTGCCTTTTCAAATCAATAGCATCCAACTGGATAATGAGGAGGTGTCATTTGAAGATGTGCAGTTAAACGGTAGCAATTCGATTGTTTTGAGCAAAGATTTTACTGTTTTAGAGTTAACGGGGATTTAAAATTTTTGTAATTTCAATCTCGAAAAAAAGAACATTAATCATGAAAAAGATAGTATGGGTAGCAGCCCTTTTATTAATTGCCTCGGCTTGTAAAACAAATCCGTTTACCGGTCAGCGAACATTGAATTTTTATCCTAACAGCCAAGTGTTTCCAACAGCTTTTGCGCAGTACGACCAATTCTTGGAAGAGAACAAGGTGGTTGAGGGAACGGCAGAAGCCAAAATGGTCACCAAAGTAGGCCAGCGTATTGCGGCGGCTTCGGAGCGTTGGTTGACCGCCAATGGTTATCCTGGATATTTGAAGGATTATAAATGGGAATATAATCTGGTTAAGGATGAAACTGTAAATGCTTGGTGTATGCCCGGCGGCAAAATCGTTTTTTACACTGGAATTTTGCCCATTTGTCAAGGAGAGACCGGAATTGCAGTGGTTATGGGTCATGAAGTGGCCCACGCCTTGGCTGATCACGGTGCACAGCGCATGAGCGCTGGAACTTTACAGCAATTGGGAGCCGTAGCCGGTAATGTTGCCATAAAAGATGAAAGCACCTTGGCCATTTTCAACCAGGCGTATGGTATCGGAACCACAGTGGGGGGAATGCTTCCCTTTAGCAGAAGCCATGAAACAGAGGCGGATAAAATCGGACTTCAGATTATGGCCATAGCAGGTTACAATCCATATGAAGCGGCAGAACTATGGAAGCGAATGAAAGCAAATAGTGGGGGACAGGCACCACCAGAGTTTTTGAGTACACACCCTTCAAACGATACCAGGATCAATAACCTGACCGTTTGGGCACCGGAGGCAGAGGCCGAAGCAAGAAAATTTGGAGTGACCTCGTTTCAATAGGAATATGAAGGAAACAACATTACATTTGAACTATTAAATTGATAAGCTGCTCTGACAAGGGCAGCTTTAATTTTTTATATGGGAAGCATCACATTGGACAAGGGAAGTAAAAAATTGTTGAATGCATGGGCATTTTATGACTGGGCAAATTCAGTGTACAGCCTGGTGATAGCTTCGGCCATTTTTCCCATATTCTATGGCGCCTTATTTCGCTCGGCCAATATAGAAAGGATTACCCTTTTTGGAGGGGAAATAGCTAGGGGCCCTTTGATCAGTTATGTGACTTCGGCCGCTTTTCTATTTATTGCCATCATAACCCCCCTCCTTTCGGGCGTGGCCGATTATTTGGGGAACAAAAAATTCTTTCTTAAGTTTTTCTGCTATTTGGGAGGATTGTCCTGTATGGGACTGTACTGGTTTTCCTTGGAAAATATTTATGTTGGACTGTTGTGTTATTTCTTTGGTCTGGTCGGATTTTGGGTCAGTTTTGCCTTTAATAACTCTTATCTCCCGGACATTGCATTTCCTGAGCAACAAGATGGGATCAGTGCCAAGGGGTTTTCCTTGGGATATGTGGGAAGTGTAATTTTACTGCTTTTCAATCTAACTATGGTAATGAAGCCCGATTTTTTTGGGATCACATCCAGTGGAGGGGAAATCGCAGAGATCAAGGCCATGAAATACTCTTTTCTTTCCGTTGGGATTTGGTGGATGGTCTTTAGCCAATATACATTTTATCATTTGCCCAAGGGCAACAAAAAAGAAGGCCCCAAAGAACATGTGTTTCTTAACGGTTTCAAGGAATTGAAAAGTGTTTGGCAACAATTGGGCAGGGAAGTGCGCCTAAAAAGATATTTGGGCGCCTTTTTCGTATACAGTATGGCGGTTCAGACCGTCATGCTCATAGCCACTTATTTTGGAGAGGAGGAAATTGGCTGGGGTTCGGATAATGAGCGTACCATGGGTCTTATCATCAGTATACTATTGATACAGATCGTTGCTATTTTGGGGGCTACCTTAACGGCAAGGGCATCTAGGGCCTTTGGGAATATAAAGACCTTGATCGTGGTCAATATCATGTGGATTGCCATTTGTATCTATGCCTATTTTGTGATAACGCCGACAGATTTTTACATTGCTGCCGGATGTGTGGGTATTGTCATGGGCGGAATACAGGCCCTTTCCCGATCTACCTATTCCAAGTTTATACCCCAAACAAAGGATACGACCTCCTTTTTTAGTTTTTACGATGTATCCGAAAAAATAGGAATTGTCATAGGAACCTTTATGTATGGCTTTATAGCCCAATTGACGGGCAGCATGAGAAATGCAACGATATTTCTGGGCCTTTTTTTTATCATCGGGGCATTTTTATTGACCAGAGTGCCCAGAAAATAAAAGGAGTCCCATGATCATGGGACTCCTTTTATTATTTTGAAATAACAGATTATACCTTGCTGATATCGCCTGATCCAGAGGATTTGGTGTCAATCTTCTTGGGATTGCCACGGTAAGAGATATCTCCGGAGCCAGAAACACGTGCCTTGATCATTTCGGTAGCAGTAACCTCAATATCTGCCGATCCGGAAATATTCGCGGTAACGTTTTTGGTAGCAAGGTCATAGGCCTTCACGTCACCGGATCCGGAAACCTTGACATCAAAATCGGTGGTTGCCCCTCGGAGGCTTATCTCCCCGGAACCAGAAATAATAGACGTTACGGATTTGGCATTTATCGTTAGGTTTATGTCCCCTGAACCTGAAATATCTGCACTAAAGTTTTCTGATTCTATGGTCTTTTTGCCTGCAATGTCCCCAGAGCCGGACAAGGTGACGGCGTTGATGACGTCTATAGGCACCGTAATTAAAACCCCCTGTTTCCAAGAAGACGGACTTAAGTTTAGGCCTTTTTCAACCTTTATGACCAATTTGCCATCCTTGACCTCCGTGATGATGTGTTTCAAAAGATTTTCCTCTCCTTTAAGGGTTAGTTTGCCTTCCTTGCCATCAATGAGCTCTACATCAAAGAACCCTGCTACATGAATGGCGTCGTAAGATCCTGTATCCCTATTTTCGGTAATTACGTTCCCGTTTCCTTTAATTTTTTTGCCCCATTGTGCAGAGGTGAATGTCATGCACAACATGGAAATCCCGAGAATTAAAATATTTTTCATGGTTGTAATGGGTTTATTTTAGTTTTTCTTGAAGGATATGCTACCGTATTCGGTGCTAACGGAAACCATATTTCCGCTGTTGCTCTTGCCATAATAGCCCTTGTAGTATTTTTGGTTAGACTTTTCTGTGCTCTTATTGACCTCAAAATTGTCCTTTCCACTGACTCCGGCATATTCAGCAGTAATCTCAAAATCAAAATAGTACTGGGGGTGGTAACCAATAGTTATTCCCATATAGTCCGATCTGATCTGTACATTCCCGGCATCTGCGGCCAATTCATTGATCTTGAGGGACCCGTAATCCGCAGAAATATCCACATTCCCATGGATCGTACCCAACTTCACATTGATATAGTCCCCATTTCCCTGTACATTGTTTGCCTCGGAGATATCTATGGAACCATAATCACTGGAATATTGTAGGTTGTCCATTTTTAAGACGGTAGAATTTGTATAATCTGCCTTGATGACCAAATCCCCTGCCTTGTCAATAGTAAAACCAGAATAGTCTGCGGTAATTCTACCACTGTTGATATAGTCTATGCTGCTCTTGGAAGTGTAGTCAAAATTGAGTTCGTTGTTCCTTCCTCTCAATTCCCCGATCTCCAATCTACCATAATCGCAACTGATCTTCGCATGGCCGTCAATACGGTCCAAAATAATACTGCCATAGTCATTGTTCAGGTGAACGTTGTTCTTTACCGGTACTTTGATGAAATAGTCGATCTGCATGTTCACGTTATTGCTCCCGCCCCAGTTCCAATTCCAATTGTTGTTGTTCTTGTTAAAAAGGGTCTTGGCGGAAACCATGCTCCTGTCATATTCAAAATCTACCGAGATTTCATCCAATTTCTTTTGTACTTTCTCTTCATTGTTGCCATTGGTCTTTATGCGTATCTCAATGAGGATTCTATTTTCGTTCCAAGAGGTGATGTTGAGGTTGCCGTAACTGTTGTCTATGGACATGAGTGCGTTGGCATTGACCTCAAATTCTTTTTTTATCATTTTTTCCTTGGTATACTTTCCTTTTAACTGGCCTCCATGGGCTTGTGATATCAGAGGGAGTGCTAGGAATAGGATAGTAGCGATGATTGGGATGAACTTTTTCATTTTGTTTTATTTAAATTAATGTTTGTGTTTTTTCTTTTTCATTAATGGATTTGATCTCTTCAATCTGTCTTAGGACCTCTTGTAGCAGGGATATCCTTGTTTGGAAATTGGTGACCATGGCGCTTAAAATAAACTTACTGTTACCACCATTTAAAAGGTCTTGCTCCATTTTTTTATAGTCCGTTTCCAATTTTTTTAATTGCAGCATGGTGTCTTCTACAATTTTTTTGGTCTCCGGTGAGCTCTCACTTTTCAGTACCTTTGTCTGCTCATTGATCAGGTTGGCAAAATAAAATTCCGTTTTGGATGCCTCAGGGGATATTTGTGCAATTTGCTGTTCTGTATTGGTCTGATCAATATAGAGTCCTATTCCCATGCAGATTATCAGGGCTATGGAGGCTGCCATGAGCAAGGGTTTCCAGGCCGCATGGCCCCAACCTTTTTTGGCGCGATCCTTATGGCGGTTTAATTTGTTGATAAACCTGGCCTCATGACCATTGGCCGGTTCTTCCCTGTCAAATGATCCTTTTAATTCGTTGAATATGGTATCTAAATTATCCATTGCTATTGTATTACGGGGGTTAACTTTTTTCTAAGGCTTTCCTTTGCCCTGGATATGGTAGTTCTGCAATTGGCATAACTAATTTTCATGATCTCACTTATCTCTTCATAATCATAACCTTCGATTAAAAATAAGGTCAAAGCAATTCTGTAATTGTCCTGTAATAGATTCATGGTTTGCATCACCCTTTGAGCCATCAATTCAGTGACTCCATGATCCGGATCAATGCCATCATCCTCTTTGACCTTGTACAGAATATTGTCCAACGCAACCTCATTTTTTTTCAGTTGTTTACGATAGTGGTGAATGCTATTGTTTACCACTATTCGCTTCAACCAGGATCCGAAAGTTACCTCTGCTTTAAAGGTGTGCAATTTGGTAAAGGCACTTAAAAATGATTCCTGCATGATATCCTCTGCCTCTGCACTATCTTTAACAATCCTAAGGGAGGTATTGTACATGCTTCTATAATAGCGGTTGTACACTTCCAATTGCGCGCCTTGGTTACCTTCTTTACATAACAGCAACAGATCGTTAATATGTGCTTCTTTGTGGCTCAAAAAGTGAATCGTTTGTTTAATAGATGACTCAATTTAACGATTGTTACAGTTTTTTAGAAAAATTATCAGGTTGTTGGCATAACAATTGATTTTAGTTAGATGGAAATGGTTCTAACATTGCTCTTATGATAAGGTTTTCAGGGTTTTACGGACCAATGAAATATAATTTTAAATAAGATTTCTGTTTATAAATGACAGAATGACCGAAATAACGCTATGAGTAAATCAAAATTTTTAAATATTGACAGTATGTCACTGCAGGGAATAGATGAAGATTCTGAATTAATTCCTTTAATGACGCCTGAAGATGAGGAGGAAATCAATAACGAAGCTTTGCCGGAAACGTTGCCTATTTTGCCTTTGCGAAATACGGTATTGTTTCCAGGCGTGGTAATTCCCATCACTGCAGGGAGGGATAAATCCATTAATCTGATAAAGGATGCCAACAACGGTTCCAAAGTCATCGGAGTGGTTTCCCAAAAGGATGAGGAGACAGAAAATCCAGGGATAAAAGATATCAATACCGTAGGTACGGTGGCCCGTATTTTAAGGGTGTTGCAAATGCCAGATGGTAATACCACGGTTATCATCCAAGGAAAAAAACGTTTCGAAATAGCCGAGATCCTTACAGAGAAGCCCTATATGACAGCAACTGTCAGGGAGACCAAGGAGGAAAGGCCATTGGGTGACAGCCAGGAATTTTTGGCGATCATAGATTCTATCAAAGAATTGGCGCTTAAGATCATCAAGGATAATCCGAATATACCAAGTGAGGCCTCGTTTGCCATCAAGAACATCCAGAGCAATTCGTTTTTGATCAATTTTGTTTCTTCCAATCTCAATCTAGGGGTCAAGGAAAAGCAGGAGCTTTTAGAAATTCCAAATCTCCAGGATAGGGCATTGGCTACCCTGAAGTACATGAATGTGGAACTTCAAAAATTGGAGCTGAAGAACGATATTCAGAGCAAAGTTCGAAGTGATCTGGACCAGCAGCAAAGGGAATACTTCCTGCACCAACAAATGAAGACCATCCAAGAGGAATTGGGCGGAATTTCATATGAAGAGGAAATAGATGAGATGGCCCAAAAGGCCAAGGAAAAGAAATGGGGCAAAAAAGTATCGGAGCATTTTCACAAGGAACTTGCCAAGATGCAGCGCATGAACCCCCAGGTTGCTGAATATTCCATCCAAAGAAATTACTTGGAACTGTTTTTGGAACTGCCATGGAATGAATTTTCCAAGGATAAATTTGATCTAAAAAGAGCTCAAAAAATATTGGACAGGGATCATTATGGTCTGGAGGATGTAAAAAGAAGGATTATAGAGTACCTGGCGGTGCTTAAGTTGAGAAACGATATGAAGTCTCCTATTTTATGTCTTTATGGACCTCCGGGGGTCGGTAAAACCTCTTTGGGCAAGTCCATTGCCAAAGCCATTGGGCGGGAGTATGTACGTATGTCCCTGGGTGGACTTCGGGACGAGGCGGAGATTAGGGGTCATAGAAAAACCTATATTGGTGCCATGCCCGGACGAATCATCCAAAGTCTTAAAAAAGCAGGGAAATCCAATCCTGTGTTCATCTTGGATGAGATAGATAAACTATCCAATAGCCACCAAGGAGATCCATCCTCTGCCATGTTGGAGGTTTTGGATCCAGAGCAGAACAACGATTTCCACGATAACTTTTTGGAAATGGGCTATGACCTTTCCAAGGTAATGTTTATCGCAACGGCCAATAACTTGTCGAGCATTCAGCCAGCCCTTTTGGATCGTATGGAAATTATCAATGTGACGGGATATACCATTGAGGAGAAAGTAGAGATCGCCAAAAGGCATTTGTTGCCGAAACAATTGGAAGAGCATGGACTTACCGATAAGGATTTGAAAATAGCCAAACCACAGTTGGAAAAAATAGTGGAAGGGTATACTCGCGAATCCGGAGTGCGTTCATTGGAAAAGCAAGTGGCAAAAATGGTTAGGCATGCGGCCAAATCCATAGCCATGGAGGACGAGTACAATCTTAAGGTCACCAATGAGGATATCGAAACCGTATTGGGGCCTGCCAGAATGGAAAGGGACAAATATGAAAGCAATGATGTTGCAGGGGTAGTCACCGGATTGGCATGGACCAGTGTTGGAGGGGATATCCTATTTATCGAATCTATTTTGTCCAAGGGAAAAGGGGCTATGAATATTACCGGTAATTTAGGAAAGGTGATGAAAGAATCCGCCACCATTGCCATGGAGTATATCAAGTCCAACGCTGATACTTTTGGTATAGACTCTGAAGTATTCGATAAGTATAATGTTCATATCCACGTTCCAGAAGGTGCAACACCCAAAGATGGTCCAAGTGCCGGTATTACCATGTTGACCTCTCTGGTTTCATTGTTTACCCAGAAAAAGGTAAGAAAGAGCGTGGCCATGACGGGGGAGATTACCTTAAGGGGCAAAGTGTTGCCCGTAGGTGGTATCAAGGAGAAGATTTTAGCTGCGAAAAGGGCTAGAATTAAGGATATCATTCTATGTGAGGACAATAGAAAGGATATATTGGAAATAAAGGCCGAGTATCTAAAAGGACTTCAGTTCCACTATGTCACGGATATGAGTGAAGTGATCAACTTGGCCATTACAGATGAAAAGGTAAAGAATGCCAAAAGTCTTTAAGAAAAAGCTGTATTAAAATTGGAAATTATAGGGACAATGGTTCTGGGTTACCGGAGCCATTGTCCTTTTTTTCTACATATTAGGCAAAGAAATTATTGAATTCTGAGTATTTTTGGCCAATGCAAAAAATAACCATAGCCATAGATGGCTTTTCATCAACCGGAAAGAGCACCCTAGCCAAACAGCTTGCCAAAGCGTTGGGGTATATATATGTGGATACCGGGGCCATGTATAGGGCCATTACCTTATTTGCCATGCGCAATAAATTTGTTGGGGTGGAGCAGGAAAATATCAATGCACTGATTAAATTGTTGCCCAAGGCGAAACTAAAGTTCGTTTTTAACGAGGAACTTGGTTTTGCAGAAATGTACCTGAATGGGGAAAATGTGGAAAAGGAAATCAGGAGCATTGAGGTATCCAACCAGGTAAGTAGGGTAGCTACCATTGAGGAGGTGCGCCACAAGCTGGTGGATATGCAAAAGGAAATGGGCAAAGAGAAGGGAATAGTGATGGATGGCCGTGATATTGGTACTGTTGTATTTCCGGATGCTGAATTAAAGATTTTTATGACAGCATCCCCTGAAACCAGAGCCTATAGAAGGTATAAGGAATTACTGGATAAAGGTGACAAGGTTACCTATGAAGAGGTGTTGAAAAATATACAAAACAGGGATTATGTGGATTCCCATAGGGAGTTTTCTCCTCTGAAAAGGGCGGAGGATGCCATAGAGTTCGATAACAGCGATATGGGGATGGAAGAGCAATTTGAACGTATTTATAACCACTCCTTGCGAGTTATAGAGAAGCAATAAAAAAGGGCCCGTTCAACGGCCCTTTTTCAATATGATCTATAACCATTTATTTCGGAATGACCAATACCTGATCTGGATGGATCATGTCCGGATTTTTAAGGATATTGGTATTTGCTTCAAAAATCTTTTTATATTTCATGGCGTCGCCATAGTAGTGTTTGGCAATTTTACTGAGCGATTCACCACTTTTAACAACATGTCTATGGTAAACGGAATCATCTGCCACGGTAATATTGGCTTTGATGTCCGTTGGGTTTTGCCCTCCCAATTCTTTGATCTTGTCCCAGAGAAGGTCCTTTTCAAAGGGTGTATTTGCCATTCCTTTTACTTTCAGGATACCGTTTTCTTCGGAAACCTCACCGTCTTTAATGCCCAGTTTCTCCCCTAGGGTCAGTACCCCTTGATATTTATCTTTTACACTCATGTTCTAAATTTTTAATTGTTAAAAATGTACTAGTTAAGGTACGGATTTTCAGGGATTTTGGAAAAATTCACCTCAATTTTTTCTTTGTGGGGCAACCTTCTTAAAATAAGGTTTGTAAAACCATTTTTTAGTTGTATTTTTGCACACCTTTTTTACAGAGAGTCAAGAGGAAAGGGATTTGAGAGAAAATTTATAAATAACACCTTCTGCAGTAATTGTTTAGCTCTTGGATGGCTGCGGAATACAAATTAATGATCAGCAAATGGCTGAAGACAAAACAACGGCGCAAGTAGATGAAACTACGCAAGACGCCAAAGAAACAAAAGTAGAAACCCAAGTACAGGATCCAAAAGAATTTTTGGAGAACTTCAACTGGGAAAAGTACGAACAAGGTATTGAGCGTGTTGACGATTCCAAATTACAGGAATTCGAAACATTGGTAGCTAAAAACTTTGTGGATACTGCAGATGAGGAAGTAGTTGAAGGAACTGTAGTTTACCTTACAGATCGTGAAGCTATCATCGACATCAACGCAAAATCTGAAGGAGTTATCTCCCTAAATGAATTTCGTTACAACCCTGATTTGAAGGTTGGTGACAAAGTTGAGGTGTTGATAGATATCCGTGAGGATAAAAGTGGACAATTGGTATTATCTCACAGAAAAGCCAGAACTATCATGGCTTGGGATAGAGTTAATGCTGCCCACGACAAAGAAGAAATCGTTAATGGTTTTGTAAAATGTAGAACTAAAGGTGGTATGATCGTTGATGTTTTTGGCATCGAAGCGTTCTTGCCAGGTTCTCAAATAGATGTGAAGCCTATCCGTGACTACGATCAGTACGTAGGAAAGACTATGGAGTTCAAAGTTGTGAAAATCAACCATGAGTTCAAAAACGTAGTTGTATCCCACAAAGCGTTGATCGAAGCGGATATCGAAGAGCAGAAAAAAGAGATTATCGGTCAATTGGAAAAAGGACAGGTATTGGAAGGTGTTGTTAAAAACATTACTTCTTACGGTGTCTTTATTGACCTTGGAGGTGTTGATGGTCTTATCCATATCACAGATCTTTCTTGGAGCAGAATCAACCACCCGAACGAGGTTGTTGAACTAGACCAGAAACTGAACGTGGTTATCTTGGATTTCGATGACAACAAATCTAGAATCCAACTAGGATTGAAGCAATTGGAGAAACATCCATGGGATGCCTTGAGCGATGAGATCAAAGTTGGTGATAAGGTAAAAGGTAAAGTAGTTGTTATTGCTGATTACGGTGCATTTATTGAAGTAGCTGAAGGAGTTGAAGGACTTATCCACGTTTCTGAAATGTCATGGTCTACACACTTGAGATCTGCACAGGATTTCGTTAATGTTGGAGACGAAGTAGAAGCAGTAGTATTGACTTTGGATAGAGAGGACAGAAAAATGTCCCTTGGTATCAAGCAATTGACTCCAGATCCATGGACCGATATCACAACTAAATATCCAGTAGGTTCCAAGCACAAAGGAATCGTTCGTAACTTCACAAACTTCGGTGTATTCGTTGAAATGGAAGAAGGTATCGACGGTTTGATCTACATTTCAGATCTTTCTTGGACTAAGAAAATCAAGCATCCATCAGAATTTGTTACCGTTGGTGACACTTTGGAAGTGGAAGTATTGGAATTGGATGTTGATGGACGTAAATTGAGCTTGGGTCACAAACAGACTACTGTTAACCCATGGGATAAATACGAAACCGAATTTGCATTGGATACCGTACATAAAGGTGCTATCGCAGAGATCGTTGACAAAGGAGCTACCGTTAACTTTAACGAGGACATCGTTGCATTTGTACCGACACGTCACTTGGAGAAAGAAGATGGTAAGAAACTTGCCAAAGGTGAAGAGGCAGAATTCAAGATCATTGAGTTCAACAAAGAATTCAAAAGAGTTGTCGCTAGCCATACAGCAATCTTCAGGGAAGAAGAGCAACGTAATGTAAAGGCTGCAGTTAAGAAAGCTGCTGCAAGTGCAGACGAAGCTAAACCAACCTTAGGTGATGCCAACGAAGCGTTACAAGCGTTGAAAGATAAAATGGAAGCTGCTGCCAAGAAAAAGTAAGCATCTGTTTATTCATAATTGAAAAGCCCGGACAAATTGTCCGGGCTTTTTTTTTTGTATCCGTTTTTAAAGGATTCGGATACCTCATAATTTACGTCTAGGATATTGAAGAGAAATCCCTATTTTTGTTCTTCAATAGAATCGGTCTCCCAACGTATGAGTCAAAAAGTACTACTTTCCTCAAAAGAAATACATATCATCCTTCACCGATTGGCTTGCCAGCTGCTAGAGCATCATTTGGATTTTAGCAATACGGTACTTATCGGAATACAGCCCAGAGGAACTTTTTTGGCCGAACGCCTGGCCAAAATTTTGAAAGAGGAGTACGGGATAAAAAAAATAGAACTCGGTTTTTTGGATATCACCTTTTACAGGGATGATTTTAGAAGGGGCAATAAACCCTTGGAAGCCAATGAGACCAAGATGGATTTTCTTGTTGATGATAAAAAGGTAGTGCTCATAGACGATGTATTGTACACTGGTCGCAGTATCAGGGCCGCTTTAACCGCCATTCAGTCTTTTGGTAGACCCTTGGAGATAGAATTGTTGACCTTGATTGATAGGAGGTTCAGTCGTCACTTGCCCATTCAGCCTAATTATAGAGGGCGGCAGGTAGATGCCATAAATGAGGAAAAAGTGAAGGTCATGTGGAAAGAGAATGATGGAGAAGACATCATATATTTGATCAATAAATAAAAGATATATTGCGCTATAAACCCTTGCAAAGGTGATTATGATGCAGTAGCACAAATAGAAAATTAGGAGTATGAGCGAATTAAGTGTAAAGCACTTGCTAGGGATTAAGTATCTAAATGAAAAGGATATTCAGCTCATTTTTGAAACCGCCGATCACTTTAAGGAAGTAATTAACCGTTCCATTAAAAAGGTGCCGTCTCTCCGAGATATCACCATTGCCAATATTTTTTTTGAGAACAGTACCAGAACGCGACTTTCTTTTGAATTGGCAGAAAAACGATTGTCTGCCGATGTCGTAAATTTTTCTGCGGCACAATCCTCGGTTAAAAAGGGTGAAACCCTGATAGATACCGTTAACAATATCCTTTCCATGAAAGTGGATATGGTGGTCATGAGACATCCCAATCCCGGAGCGGGAATTTTCCTTTCCAAACATGTAAAGGCCTCCATAGTAAATGCGGGAGACGGCGCGCACGAACACCCAACCCAAGCTTTGTTGGATTCCTATTCCATTAGGGAAAAATTGGGCAGTGTGGCTGGAAAGAACGTGGTCATTGTTGGGGATATTCTTCATTCAAGAGTGGCGCTGTCCAATATATTTGCACTTAAATTGCAAGGGGCAAATGTGAAGGTCTGTGGACCCAAGACCTTGATACCTAAATACATAGAATCTTTGGGGGTCACGGTGGAAACCGACCTCAGAAAGGCGCTGAATTGGTGCGATGTTGCTAATATGCTGCGCATACAGAACGAACGCATGGATATTAGTTATTTTCCGACCACAAGGGAATATACCCAACAATTTGGGGTGAACAAGAACCTCTTGGACAGCCTGGACAAAGAAATTGTAATCATGCACCCGGGTCCTATTAACAGAGGCGTGGAGATAACCAGCGATGTTGCCGATTCTAACCAGTCCATCATTTTGAACCAGGTAGAAAATGGCGTGGCAATCCGCATGGCGGTAATATATTTATTGGCTTCAAAAATTAAATAATATCCTATGATTTTCAACAGAGAAGACGCAACTACCATTGTATTACAGGAAAATACCTCTTTAAAAGTATTTTTGGAAAATTTAAAATCAGGATATCCAAAAATCAAGAACGATCATATTATCGTGAACCTATTTTCATTTTCAAAATTAACGGCCAATGATGTTCTGGAGTTTCATGAGCTATCCGTTGCCCATAGGAAATTAAAGAAATCTTTTGTGTTGGTTACCGATAAAGTAACCTACGAAGAAGTGCCGGATCATATCATTGTGGTGCCCACCATTCAGGAAGCAAGGGATGTTATTGAAATGGAGGAAATAGAGCGCGATTTGGATTTGGAGGAATAGATGATATACTGCCATAGGTCCGTAGACTGAAATTGGAGGGGAGTTTCCTTTGTGATATTGGCGGAAACCAAAATAAGTACATGAAATTACACATCTTAGGTTGTTATGCCGCAACGCCCAGAACCCTTACCAATCCCACATCACAGGTTCTGGAAATTAAAAACCATCTTTTCTTGATCGATTGTGGGGAGGGTACACAGGTGGAATTAAGGAGACACAAAATAAAATTTTCCCGTATCCAGCATATTTTTATTTCCCATTTGCACGGAGACCACTTCTTTGGATTGCCGGGATTAATATCTACTTTTCGTTTACTGGGTCGTAAAACTGCATTGCATATCTATGGACCCAAGGGAATAAAGGAGGCAGTGACCCTACTATTGAAACTAGGGGATTCATGGACCAATTATCCTTTGATATTTCATGAGCTCAATACAAAAGTACCCCAGGCCATTTTTGAGGATGAAAAGGTCAGTGTGGACACCATTCCTTTGGATCACAGAGTGTATACCAACGGATTTTTGTTTCGGGAGAAGCCAAGCGAACGAAAACTCAATATCGAGGTCGTAAAAAAATACAATATAGATATTTGTTACTATCAGAATATTAAAAATGGAAAGGATATTGTTTTGGATGATGGCACCATAGTGCCCAATCGTATCCTTACCATGGATCCTCCCAAACCCAAAAGTTATGCCTTCTGTAGTGATACAGCTTATATGCCTGCCATAGTGCCTCAGATTCACGAGGTTGATGTCCTGTACCATGAATCTACGTTCTTGGAGACAGAACAGCATATGGCCCCCAAAACAAAACACGCCACAGCCAAGGAAGCGGCAAATATTGCAAAGGCTGCCAATGTAGGTGTCCTTATCCTGGGCCATTATTCCACGCGCTATGCGTCTATTGAATTGTTCAAAGAAGAGGCTATGGAAGTTTTCGGGCGAGTAGAATTGGCAGATGATGGCAAGTCCTTTGAATTTTGATAGGCTCGGATATCCTGGAATGAAAATAGAATTTAATGTGCCTTAAGGCTCCGCTTATGTGTTTTTGTGGGCTACAGCCAAAATTTTGATAAAAAGCGTTTAGACTTTTCGTGTTTTGCGTTCTTTTCCCCATTTTTGTTAAGAAGTGCGGGGTCATAAATTATTCAATTTTAAATGCAAAAGGATTTAGGCAATTATAGGAAAAGCTACGAAAAAAGTGCCTTGGAAGAGGGTACTATCTCGGACAATCCCATAGAATTATTCCAAAAGTGGTTTTATGAGGTGGAAGCTTCTGATGGAGTGGATGAACCCAATGCCATGACCGTTTCTACAATTGGATTGGACGGTTTTCCAAAAAGCAGGGTGGTGCTCCTTAAAAAGTATACCTATGAAGGATTTATCTTTTACACCAATTATACCAGTGAAAAAGGCAAGGCCATAGCGAACAATCCGAATGTTTGCCTTTCTTTTTTTTGGCCCAATATGGAGCGACAGATCATCATTAAGGGAAGGGCAGAGAAGTTGGCCGAAAACCTTTCCGATGGATATTTCGAATCTAGGCCTGAAGGTAGTAAGCTTGGGGCGATTGTTTCTGACCAAAGCAGTGTAATCCCTTCGCGCCAAGTATTGGAAGAAAAATTGAAAGCACTTGAAAGAGAGTTCGAGGGAAAAGAAATAAAGCGACCTGATTTTTGGGGTGGATTTATGGTGAGACCAGTATCGATGGAATTTTGGCAGGGTAGGCCCAATAGATTGCACGATAGGGTGAGGTACTCCTTGCAGGATGATTACCATTGGAAAATTGAACGTTTGGCACCTTAAAATCGAAGAACATGAAAACATTGATCCTTATACGTCATGGAAAATCATCTTGGGATTATCAAGTGAACGACCAGGATAGGCCGTTGAAAGAGCGTGGAATAAATGATGGCCACCTGGTGGGCGCCGAATTAAAATCCAAGCATATTCAAATAGATGCGGTATTTTCAAGTCCCGCCAATAGGGCCTTACATACCTGTATGATCGTATTGCGAAAACTGGGATTTCCCTTAAAGAGGCTAGAGATCACCTCGGAATTATATGATTTCTCCGGTGAAGACGTATTGCGCTTTGTTAGAAATTTGGATAACAAGTATCAAACCGTACTAATTTTTGGGCATAACTACGCCTTTACCAATATAGCCAATACCCTTGGGAACAAATCCATTGACAATGTTCCTACGACGGGCATGGTACAGATAAATTTTAAAGAAGATCGTTGGGAGGCCATATCAAAAGGGATTACCGAGCGGACAATATTCCCCAAACAACTTAAAAAATGATCAAACCCAAATACCAATATATCAACCGTGAAATAAGCTGGTTGCAATTTAATGAGCGCGTTTTACAGGAAAGCGCAGACAAGAATGTCCCATTGATAGAGCGACTAAGGTTTGTTGGGATATTCTCCAATAATTTGGATGAATTTTTTAAAGTGCGCTATGCTACGGTAAAACGGATTGTTGAGGCCGGGAGATCTGGAAAAAGTGTTCTAGGGGGCGAAATAGCCAAAGATTTGTTGGAGGAAATCACGGAAATTGTTATTCGTCAACAGACCAAGAGTTTAAAAATATTGGGTGACATCGAAAAGGAATTGGAGACCAAGAATATTTTTTTGATCAATGAGACGGAGATTACCGAAGATCAGTCAGATTTTATCAAGAGTTATTTTGCCCAAAAGGTGAGTCCTGTTTTAATGACGATTATCCTGAATGATCTGGCGGAATTCCCAACCCTTAAGGACACAGCGGCATATCTGGCCGTGAAAATTATCCTGAAAAAGGACGACAAATACCCTACAGATGACGGGAAGAAGGAAAAGCGCTATGCCCTTATCGAGATCCCAAAGGGAATAGACCGTTTTGTAGTAATACCGACAGAAGGGGAGAGGAGTTATATTATCATGTTGGATGACCTCATTCGGTACTCGTTGGGGAATATTTTTAACATGTTCAATTATGAGTCCATAACCGCTCATATGATCAAGATTACGCGTGATGCAGAACTGGATATCGACAATGATCTGAGCAAGAGTTTTATAGAAAAGATATCTTCCAGTGTGGAGCACCGAAAGATCAGTGACCCTGTCCGCTTTGTCTACGACAAGAATATAGGCAGGGACACCTTGGAGTTCTTAAAGGAAAAAATGAACATAGAGGATACGGATAGTGTTATCCCTGGAGGTAGGTACCACAATAGAAGGGACTATATGGGCTTTCCAAGTTTGGGTAGGGAAGACTTGATGTATGAAAAAATAAAACCCCTACCGGTAAAAGGATTTGCTTTGGAAGGGAGTTTGTTCAATCAGATTGCGGAGAAGGACTACCTACAATATACCCCATACCATACCTTTTCATACGTGATAAGGTTCTTGAGGGAGGCCGCCTTGGATCCCAAGGTAAAAAGCATTAAGATCACGGTCTATCGTCTGGCCGACAATTCACAGGTGACCGCCTCTTTGATCAATGCTGTGAAAAATGGCAAACAGGTAACCGTTCAAATAGAACTCCAGGCTAGGTTTGATGAACAGGCCAATATCCAATACGCGGAACAGCTTCAGGCAGAAGGGGTCAAACTCATTTTTGGGGTTCCGGGATTAAAGGTCCATAGTAAAATATGTCTCATTGAAAGGGAGGAAGATGGTGTTCTTAAACGTTACGGATTCATAAGCACAGGAAACTTTAACGAAGCGACAGCTAGGATATATACAGACTACACCCTGTTTACCGCCCATGACCCTATTTTGAAGGAATTGAACATGGTTTTTGATTTTTTTGAAACCACTTATAAGATCAATAAGTACAAACATCTAATTGTTTCGCCCCACTATACCAAGAATACATTCAAAAAACTGATAGATAAGGAGATTGAAAATGCCAAAGCCGGCAAGGAAGCCTATATCAAAATAAAAATGAACAGTTTCACCTCCTACAAAATGGTCGACAAGCTCTATGAGGCCAGTAGGGCCGGGGTGAAAATTCAATTGATCATCAGAGGGATCTGTTGCTTGGTGCCAGGAGTAAAAGGTCTAAGTGAGAATATAGAAGCCATTAGTGTGGTCGATAAATTTTTGGAGCATCCCCGGGTCTTTATATTCTCCAATAATGGTGACCCCAAGATATATATATCCTCTGCAGATTGGATGACAAGGAACCTGGATTATAGGGTAGAGGTCGGATGTCCAATTTATGACACCGATCTAAAACAGGAGTTGCTGGATACCTTTGAAATTTCTTGGCGGGATAATGTCAAGGCTAGGGTCTTTTGTGCCAATCAGGATAATGCCTACAGAAAGAACAATAAGGTCAAGGTCCGTTCCCAATTTGCTATTTATGATTACTACCTCAATAAATTAAACACTTAACCCCTCGGATATTTTGAAGATAAGAAAGTTTGCAGCTATAGATATTGGTTCCAATGCAATCCGCTTGTTGATTCACAACGTGATAGAGGAGAAAGACAAGAAGACCCAATTCAGAAAAAGCTCCTTGATCAGGGTTCCCGTCCGTTTGGGGGAGGATTCTTTTACGGTTGGAGAAATTTCGGAACGCAATGAGGAACGCATGTTGAATGCCATGAAAGCGTTTAAATTGATCATGGATGTGAATGGCGTGGAGAAGTACATGGCATGTGCCACTTCCGCAATTAGAGAGGCAAATAATGGTTATGAGATCGTAGAACGGATCTATGAGGATTCTGGAGTAAAAATAGAAGTGATAGACGGGAAAAAGGAGGCGGCTATCATTGCTTCCACGGATTTAAAGCAATTGATCCAAAACGATCAATCCTACCTTTATATAGATGTTGGTGGGGGCAGCACAGAATTTACCCTATTTACCGATGGCAAAATAAAAATTTCCAAATCATTTAAAATAGGAACGGTTCGTATTCTCAATAATTTGGTAGGAGAAGGAATTTGGAAAAAAATAGAATTGTGGATCAAGGAAAACATTAATGGTCTAAGTAAAATTACCATTATAGGTTCTGGGGGAAATATCAATAAACTCCACAAAATGTCCGGTAGAAAAGAGGGGGAACCATTATCGTATATCTGGCTCAATGCCCAATACCACTTTTTGGAAAGTATGAGTTATGAAGATAGGGTGTCAGAATTGGGACTCAATCCTGATAGGGCCGATGTTATTATTCCAGCCTCCCGTATCTATTTATCGGCAGCCAAGTGGTGCGGGGCCAAGAAAATTTATGTGCCCAAAATTGGATTGTCCGATGGTATTATCAAGACGCTGTATTATTCCGAACAATAAGGGGGTAAAGGAGAAAGAAATTTTTTAGAATGGATTTCCTAGCCGTGGATAGATTCCTTGGTACCAAGATCCTTCATGATCTGCGCCTCATAGGTCAATAAATCCTGCCATTTTTGATCTACTTCCTCCCGCTCGCCATATTGGCGGGCAAACTTTAAAAACATGGTATAATGTCCGGCCTCGCTGACCATTAGTTTATGGTAGAATTCTGCCAACTCTTTGTCCTTCAGTTGTTCGGAAAGTAATCTAAAACGCTCACAACTTCTGGCTTCGATCAAAGCTGCATAGAGCAGCCTATGTACCAATTGTGTGGTGCGGCTGCCGCCTTTGGGGAAAAACTTGATCAGTTCCAGTACATACGCATCTTTCCGGTCTCTTCCAAGTACTTGTCCTCTGGCAATAATCCTATCGTGGACCATCTTAAAATGGCCCATTTCTTCCCTGGTTAGGGCTACCATTTCCTGTACAAGATCTGTATACTCCGGGAAACCTACAATAAGTGAAATTGCCGTGGCAGCGGCTTTTTGTTCACAATAGGCATGATCGGTCAAAATTTCGTCTATATTTTTTTCTACAATATTTACCCAACGTGGGTCTGTAGGTAGTTTAAGGCCTAGCATTTTATTATATTTGAAAACAAAATTAAGTAGAATTTTATAAAGTGAATTTTTCTCTGGCGATTTTTTGATTTGGGGAGAATTTAACCTTTTGAAGATACTTTTCTTTTTCGATTCCAGTTATCATTGTCAACATGTCTGGATTCGGCAAAAAGATAAACCTTGAATACTAAAATTTATATCGGAAATTAGTATTAGTATATGTCATTAGAAAATGTAAGTCAAGAACTGCGAAAGGTCCTTTATCTTAATATGGATGCTGATCTATTGCAATGGTTGGAAGAAAAGAAAGATGTTGTTATTGGTAACAGGTCCCCTAAAGACCTGTATATGACCTATAGTTTAATGGCTTCCAAAATCAACTCTGGAGGAAATGTAAAAATGCCTTCAGACCAGAATAGTGTAATGCAATATTTGGAGACCCAAAAGGCAGATCTTTTGCAGATCAGCAGGGTGTACCTTTTGATCAATGTTCTGGAAGCTGATGAGGATTTCTTTTTTGACAAGGTGGCCAACATAATTCAGGTTTCGGACACCGGAGAGTTGGAAACTTTTTTAAAGTTTCTGGTATTGATGCCCAATTCGGGCAGCTACAAGAATGTTGCTGTGGAGGCTCTTAGGACCAATATTGCGACCATTTTTGATGCCATTTCACTAAATAATCCATATCCTGCCGCCTTTTTCAATGATCAGCAATGGAACCAGATGTATTTGAAAGCGGCATTTATGGGAAGGAATCTAAGCGCTATAATGGATATTGATGCCAGGGCCAACAAGGATCTGACCAGAATAATTTCAGATTATGCCCATGAGAGATGGGCGGCTTCCCGAAGTGTAGATCCTTATTTTTGGAGACCCGTCGGCAATTTCATCAACGACTCCATATTGGATGATATGAGAAGGTTATTCCAAAGTGATAACGAAAAGGAAAATTTGGCTGCGGCCCTTTCCTGTTCCATATCAGATCATTCAGAGGCCAAAGAATTACTTAACAATTACCCTCAAATAAAGAAGAAGATAGACCAAGGTTTAATTACCTGGAATAATATAAATTGATATGAAAGATAATTTAATGTTTATAGACCCCCACGTACACATGACCTCTAGGACAACAGATGACTATGAGGCCATGGCGGCGGCGGGCATAGTAGCTATAATAGAACCTTCCTTTTGGTTGGGCCAACCTAGGACACAAGTGGGGTCTTTTCAGGATTATTACAGTAGTCTTGTGGGATGGGAACCCTTTAGGGCAAGTCAGTTTGGGATCAAACACTATTGCACCATAGGTTTGAATTCCAAGGAAGCCAACAATGAGGCATTGGCGGAACAGGTCATCGAATTATTGCCCTTGTATTTTCATAAAGAGAATGTGGTTGCCATTGGTGAAATTGGTTATGATGATCAAACTCCTGCAGAGGATAAGTATTTTAGGATGCAACTCGATATGGCAAGAGAATTGAATATGACCGTTCAGGTGCACACGCCTCATAGGGATAAAAAAGCCGGAACAATTAAAAGTATGGAAGTTTGTTTGGAGCATGGCCTGGACCCTTCCAATGTGATCATAGATCACAATAATGAGGAAACGGTAAAGGAAGTTTTGGATAGAGGTTTTATAGCAGCTTTTACGATTTATCCCAAAACCAAGATGGGGAACGAAAGAATGGTAGAGGTGGTGCGAAAGTTTGGAAGTACCAACATCATTGTGGACAGTTCAGCAGATTGGGGGGTGAGTGATCCGCTCGCCGTGCCAAAGACAGCTGCCTTAATGCTCCATAACGGTATAGCGCGCGAAGATGTCATAAAGACCTGCTATCAGAATGCTTTGGAGGCCTTTGGCAAGAATGGAAAGATGAAGGAAGAACATTGGTTGGGAAGCAATAATATAGACCAGCGGGAATTGTTCAATGACAACAGTGTATTAAGGGGGCAAGAACCAAAAATAGAAGGGAACAAAATTGTCTGATAGATATTCTTTTGCCAAGGGGTGCCTTATTTTAATGCGCCCTCCAAATTTACCGACAGCTGCGGCCGATATATTAACGGGTGGCGCTATTATTGGGGTGTTTGTACAAGACGGAATTTTGTGGTCCTATAATTTTTTGGCTCTCATACTCGCCTCCATACTGCTGTATGCTGGGGGGGTGGTGCTAAATGATGTTTTTGATGCCAAGATTGATGCTCTGGAAAGACCGGAGCGGCCAATCCCTCAAGGCGTGGTATCCTTGCGGACCGCGGCTATTTTAGGAGGTGCGTTATTGATGATAGGTGTTCTTCTATCATTTTTATGCCATAAGGAAGCAGGGATTGTGGCTGTGGTATTGGCCGGATTCATTCTTCTGTATGATGCCTTGGCCAAGAACCATTCTTTTTTTGGTCCTTTGGTCATGGGAAGTTGTAGAGGCCTTAATCTTTTGTTGGGAATGAGCCTTCTTGGATTTCCGGAGTGGTCCAAATGGTATTTTATAATGCTGCCAATTATTTATATAGGTGCAGTTACGTTAATTAGTAGGGGGGAGGTCCATGGAAACAACAAACGTAATATTGTACTATCGGGTCTCCTATATGCATTGGTGGCGTCCTCTATCTTTTTAATAATGTTACGGGATAGGTCTAGTTTTTTTACGGTCATCCCTTTTTTGATTTTATTTGTTGTGTCCATTTTTCGGCCGCTGATAAAAGCCTATAGAGTCAATACTCCGGAGCATATAAAAAAGGCCGTCAAGATGGGTGTATTGTCCCTTGTTTTGATGGATGCTGCATTGGCATCGGCCAATTCAACGTGGTGGGTAGGGGTCATGATTGTCCTCTTGTTGCCTTTATCTTTATTATTATCCAAACGTTTTTCAGTAACGTAATCTATGCATTCATGAGTATCCCAAAATCTATAGAGCAATCTTTCAAAGTAGAGTATAATTATCAATTACACTTTACGCAGCACCTGTTCCATAAAGAAAATGCCCTGTTCAATAACATATTTAAGGATTACGCCAATGAGGGAGGTGTCAAAATCTTATTTGTCATTGATGACGGGGTGGTTGCAGCACATCAGAATTTATTGGATCAGATTAAGGACTATTGCGCAAGTTTTGCACCACAAATTCAATACCGTGATACCATAGTACTGCCAGGAGGAGAACAGGTCAAGCATTCGGTGACCTCTTTGAATCAGGTGCTACAAGGTATCAATGATGCCAAAATCTGTAGACACTCCTTTGTGGTTGTCATTGGTGGGGGTGCTATAATTGATATGGTGGGCTATGCTTCGGCAATTGCACATAGAGGCGTTAAATTATTACGGATTCCAACTACCGTACTATCCCAAAACGATTCGGCTGTGGGTGTGAAGAATAGTATTAACCACTTTGGAAAGAAGAATTTCTTGGGAACTTTTGCCCCACCCTATGCCATTATTAACGACAGTGATTTTCTAAAAACCTTGGAAAAAAGGGACTGGATCTCTGGAATTGCTGAAGCAATAAAAGTAGCCTTGATCAAGGACAAAAAATTTTACGGGGAAATAGAAAAATCGGCCGAAAAGCTTGCAACCAGGGATATGGCAAGTATGGAGTACCTCATATACAAATGTGCGGAGCTTCACATGCAACACATAGCCCAAGGAGGTGATCCTTTCGAGGCAGGTTCTTCGAGACCACTGGATTTTGGCCATTGGGCTGCGCATAAGCTAGAGCACATGACCAACTATAAAATAAGGCACGGAGAGGCTGTAGCGGTTGGTATGGCTATAGACCTTACCTATGCCCAATTGATCGGTCTTATATCCAAAGAAACCTTAATAGCTATTCTTGATGTGATGGGGAAGGTTGGTTTTGATCTCAAGTTGCCCATAAAACCTGAAAGAATTGAGGAGCTTTTGTCAGGGATAGAGGAATTTAGGGAGCATCTGGGAGGAAAGCTTACCATTACTTTGATATCCGAAATTGGCAAAAAGCACGATGTCCACCAAATAGATATGCAAAAAATGAAGGAGGCCATATCCTATTTGGTTTAATTTTTTGAAAGCGATTGTATGTTGATTCAAGATAAATTTCATGTAACCTATTGTTCCAACATCCATCCCGGTGAGGATTGGGAAACTACATTTCTCAATTTAAAGCAATATATTCCAAGAATAAAAAGGGAAGTATCCAAGGGTGCCTCTTTTGGTATTGGGTTGCGACTTTCCAATGCGGCAAGTCTGCAACTTGACGAAGGACATAATTTGGAGGATTTTAAGTTTTGGCTGGCCCAAAATGATTGTTATGTCTTTACCATGAATGGTTTTCCCTATGGAGATTTCCACAACACTGAAGTCAAGGATAAAGTACACGCCCCGGATTGGACTACCAAAGAAAGGTTGGAATATACCAAACGATTATTTCGGCAGTTGGCTTTTTTGTTGCCCAAGGGCGTATCCGGAGGTATTTCTACCTCTCCCATCAGTTATAAACACTGGTATGCCAGTGAGGAAGAATTGACCTCTGCGCTACACCTAGGGTCAGAGCATCTTGCTGAAGTTGTGTTGTACCTTCAGGAATTGGAAACTATCACTGGAAAGTATTTGCATCTGGATATTGAGCCAGAACCAGACGGACTGTTGGAGAATACAGCGGAATTTGTAGATTTTTATAAAAACTATCTCATGCCCACGGCTGTTAAAGAGATAAATTCCAAAAAAGGACTTCATGAAAGGGATGCCGAGCAATTGATCAAAAGGCATATTACCCTATGTTATGATATTTGCCATTATTCACTCGCATATGAAGCTCCATCCTATACTTTTGGGGAAATGAAAATGCATGGTATCGCCATTGGCAAGATCCAAGTAAGTGCTGCTCTAAAAATCCTTTTTGAAAAAGGAAATGAAGAACAAATATGGAATTCCCTGGCACGTTTTAATGAACCTACCTATTTACACCAGGTGACCGAGCAGCAAGATGGTCATGTTAGGGTTTATAATGATCTGCCTATGGTATTAAAAAATCGAAAAGCACATAAAGAGCTTAGGGCCCATTTTCATGTTCCCATATTTTTGGAAAAGTTCGACGATCTCTATGCTACCCAAGACCAAATTTTGAGCACTTTAGCTTATCTGAAGGAATATCCGGTGACCGAGCATATGGAGGTTGAGACCTATACTTGGGATGTATTGCCGGAAACATTGAAGGTAGATTTGGGACGATCAATCATAAGGGAATTGCAATGGTTAAAGAAACAGATGGCATGAAGAAAACCGTAGTAATAAATATCGTCGGTCTGACCAAGAGATTGATTGGTGAGCACACCCCGTTTATAAAGAATTTTCTGGATGCGGGGGTTCATGCCACCATTGAGCCAGTTTTGCCTGCAGTTACCTGTACCGCACAGTCTACCTATCTCACTGGAAAATGGCCATCGGAACATGGAATTGTTGGCAATGGGTGGTATTTCAAAGAGGAGCATGAGGTTAAATTTTGGCGGCAGTCCAACAGCTTGGTGCAATCCGATAAAATATGGGATGCTTTAAAATCCGAATTTGAGGACTTCACATGTGCCAATCACTTTTGGTGGTACAATATGTATTCCAATGTGGATTACAGCCTTACGCCGCGTCCAAATTATCTTGCAGATGGGCGTAAAATCCCTGATGTATATTCTTTTCCTGCGGATCTTAGGGATAAGCTTCAAAATGAATTGGGAACTTTTCCGCTATTTAATTTTTGGGGCCCAAAGACCTCTATTAAGTCCAGTCAATGGATAGCCAATGGCGCCGTTTCCACAGATAAAATGTACGATCCTACATTGACCTTGATCTACATCCCCCATTTGGATTATAACATCCAGAGATATGGTCTCGATTTCAATAAATTTGGAAAGGATCTCAATGATGTGGATGCTTTGGTGGAAAAATTGGTTGCCTACTATCAAGAAAAGGATGCCAATATTGTATTGTTGTCAGAATATGGTATTACCAATGTGCAACGGTCCATTCATCCCAATAGAATTTTACGAATGAAGGGCTATTTAAATATAAGGGAAGAAAGAGGATTGGAACTGTTGGATGCCGGAGCCAGTAGTGCATTTGCAGTGTCGGACCATCAAATATCCCATATCTATGTTAAGGATAAAACGAACATCGATACCATAAAAAAGATGTTTGAATCTGAGCCTGGTATAGAAAAAGTCCTTGTGGGCAAAGAAATAGAACAAGCCCGCTTAAATCATGAGCGGAGTGGAGATCTGGTATTGGTAGCAGATACCGATTCGTGGTTTACCTACTACTTTTGGCTGGATGATGCCAAGGCACCTGATTTTGCCCGAATGGTGGATATCCATAAGAAACCGGGCTACGATCCTGTAGAAATGTTTACAGATCCCAAAGACCCTTTTGTGGTTCCGAAAATACTGTGGAAGTTGCTAAAGAAAAAGCTCGGTTTTAGAACGCTGATGGACGTAATCCCGTTGGATTCAACTTTGGTCAAGGGTTCACATGGCAGGATTCCTGAAAGTGCAGAGGATCATCCAATATTTATATCCAATTCAAAAAGCGGACCGCTGGAACAATCTATCAAGGCTACGGACGTTTATCATTTATTGTACAAACATGTTTCTAATACCTAAGGTCTATGAAATCATTTTTTAAAGCAATATCCATAGTTTTTACCGTGCTCTTCCTCTGGGCGGCGTATGTACAGTATAACGATCCCGATGCCCTTTTGTGGTATGCTATTTATGGGAGTGCGGCCGCAGCTTCCGTGATGTTTTTTTTGGAAAAGCTGTCCTTTAAGGTGGCATTGTTATTGTTCGCCTTGTATTTTATAGGAGTATTCATTTTTTGGCCCAATGAGTTTGAGGGAGTTGGTATTGATGACGGAGAAATTGGGAATATTGAGCATGCAAGAGAATCCTTTGGGCTTCTGATCAATGCACTGGTAATGCTGATGTACAGTTTGAGGATTAGGGCTTTGGCTAAAAAAGCCTAAAAATCAAGGTCAAACTCTTTCCGCAAAATGTCAATAGCCGGGTTCTTTTCCCGTAATTTTTCATATTTCTCCAGTGGGGTAAATGCAAATTTTTTGGCAGTTTCCTCGTTAACGGTAATGGTAAGACTGATAAAATAATTGTTCAGCTTTTGCCTTAAATATTCCATGAGGTCATATTGCTCGCGCTCCACCTCTTTTTTCATGGTACCATTGGGAAGTTCGATCCAGATGGTAGTTTGGTTTTTGAGTTTTGGGATATCGGTATTTAGATTGGAAGCCAGGATTTTTCTACCATCCTTATCGATTATCTCCACGAACGCTGCCCAGTGAGCCTGCATTTCCTCTTCTGTAAATGCATCCTTGGGCAATTTGTTCTCATCAACCGTCTCATCTTTTCTATTGAGCTCATGCTCTTTTTTAGCCTTTAGGCTGGATAAGGAAAGTCCCGATACCCTTTTTGATGGAATGTTAATGCTGGGTTTTACGGTCTCCTTGCTTTCTAAAGGTTCTTTTTTGGAAGTGCTGTTTTCAATTGGGGGTTCCGCTACCAATACCGTAGTTTCCAATTGTTCCAGGGCTTCGCTATTGGTCTTCGTTTGGGTAGTGCCATCAGTTGCCTTTAGGATTGTATTGGGGCTGTTGTCTTGTGGTGCGGCCGGCTGTTTTGCGACCGTAATGGCGTTTCCTTGCCCTTTGAAAAATGAGGCAGGTATTAAAAAGTCACTGTTTCCTAAATGTTCAGATTTTTTTTTTTGGCCATCGAAGTCGATGGAAGCCAGTTTCATGAGAGCCAATTCTACCAGAAGCCGCTGGTTTTTGCTGGACTTGTATTTGAGATCACAATCATTTGCAATATCGATCCCCTGCATTAGAAAGGCGTTGGATACCTTTTTGGACTGCTCCAAATAATTTTTCTTGGCCTCGTCTCCAACTTCCAATAACGCTATGGTATCCTGATGTTGGCATACCATAAGGTCCCTGAAGTGGGAGGCCAGACCAGATATGAAATGGTGCCCGTCAAAGCCTTTGGATAAGGTTTCGTTGAACAATACCAATAAGGCCGGGATATTATGAGCCAAGATTAGGTCTGTAGCTGAAAAGTAGGTATCGTAATCCAATACGTTCAGGTTTTCAGTGACTGCTTTTCGGGTCAATTTTTTTCCGGAAAAACTTACTACCCTATCAAATATGGAAAGGGCGTCCCTCATAGCCCCATCTGCCTTTTGGGCAATGATATGCAAGGCGTCGTCCTCAGCTTCTATTTCCTGGTTTTCTGCAATATATTTTAAGTACTCCGCAGCATCCTTAACGGTAATACGTTTAAAATCAAAAATTTGGCAACGGGACAGGATGGTGGGTATGATCTTGTGCTTTTCCGTCGTGGCCAAAATAAAGATGGCGTGCTTTGGAGGCTCTTCAAGTGTCTTTAAGAAAGCATTGAAGGCCGATTGGGACAACATGTGTACCTCATCAATGATATAGACCTTGTATTTCCCGGTTTGGGGAGGAATCCTTACCTGATCGGTAAGATTTCTAATGTCGTCTACAGAATTGTTTGAGGCCGCATCCAGTTCAAAGATGTTAAATGCAAAATCTTCATCTGTGTGTTCGGTACCGTCCTGATTTATTTTTTTTGCCAAAATTCTGGCACATGTGGTTTTTCCTACCCCTCTAGGTCCGCAAAAAAGTAGGGCCTGAGCCAAATGATTGTTTTCAATAGCATTGAGCAGGGTATTTGTAATAGCCTGTTGTCCCACAACATCCTTGAATGTCTGGGGCCTGTATTTTCTGGCTGATACTACAAATGGTTCCACGAATCTTATCTTTAGCGCAGATGGGCATCCGCCCTTTGCTGCGAGCTACAAATATAAAAATAGCATTGCATAAAGCGGTTACTTTAGCATAGTTTAAAGACTTTTTTATTAACAATTGAAGTATCTTTGCATGTAGCAGGTCGCTCTATCGCTCCCAATAACAATTGGGGGAGGAAAGTCCGGACACCATAGTGCAGTATAGCGGGTAACGCCCGTCCATCGAGAGGTGAGGACAAGTGCAACAGAAAGCAAGTACAGGTAATGCTGTAGTGAAACCAGGTAAACTCTATGCGGTGCAACGTCATGTAAATCAGTGTTTGAGGGTGCACGCCCGAGCTGAAGGGTAGGCGGTTTGAGCCTTTGGGTAACCAAGGGTCTAGATAAATGATAGAGGGTTCCTGATTATTCAGGATGAACAGAATCCGGCTTATGACCTGCTTTTTTTATTAAAATGGTAGTTTTCCTAGATCTACATTTCCTCCCGATAGGATTATCCCAATTTTTTTTCCTTTAAAGAATTCCTTTTCTCTCAATAATGCGGCAAATGGCACGGCACATGAAGGTTCAATAATAATTTTCATACGTTCCCACAACAGATGCATGGCATCGATGATTTCTTTTTCTTCCACTCTGATGATCATTTCCACATAATCCATGATGATGGGGAAGTTGATATCTCCCAGTTCTGTTCTTAGTCCGTCTGCAATGGTATCGGTAGACTCATTACGAACAATTTGACCTGTTTTCAAAGAATGGTAGGCGTCGTCAACGTTGAAAGGTTCTCCTCCTATGGTATTGCATTTGTGGCCGAAAAAATGTGCTGCCAATGACGTTCCCGCAATGAGTCCGCCTCCACCCACAGGAGTCATGATATAATTTAAATCCGGATGGTCTTCCAGCAATTCCATGGCCGCAGTTCCTTGTCCCAGAATAACATTAAAGTTGTTTGAGGGGTGCAGAAAGGTAGCGCCGTATTTCTTTACAATCTCGGCCGCAGCCTTTTCTCTGGCCCCTAGATTGGGCTCGCACTCGATAACCTCACCTCCATAACTCCGAACCGCATTTTTCTTTACCTGCGGGGCATTGTTCGGCATTACGATATATGCTTTGACGCCTATGGACCTTGCGGCCAAGGAAAGGGCCTGTGCAAAGTTCCCCGAGGAGTGTGTTACAACACCTTTTGCCTTCTGTTCTTTGGTGAGTTTGCTTATAGAATGAACGGCTCCCCTCATTTTAAATGAGCCCGAGCGCTGAAAATTTTCACATTTAAAAAACAATTCCACCCCGGAGAGTTCATTTAGTAAAGTGGAAGTCAAAACAGGGGTTCGGTGGATATGTTCCGATACAATAGCTTTGCAATCAAGTAAGAGGTTCCTGGTTATTCGTGTCATATACTTTAAGAAGATGGTTCAAAAAAACTAAAAACGCTTACGCCATACCTTCTTTGATTGGAAAAATAGGGCAGCTGTGATAGATCGGTGTATTTGGAATGTTCAATGATCAAGACCCCATTTTCCAAGAGCAGTTCATTTTTAAAAACCAATTCCGGAATTTTGGAAAACTCTTCCAAGGACATGTCATAAGGGGGGTCGGCAAAGATAATATCGGACTTTACATGGACCTTTTCCAAGTAGGTGAACACATCACTTTTAATGGTAGTAATGTTGAAGTCCAATTCTTTTGCAATTTGGTTGATGAACTTTATGCAACCAAAATCGGCATCCACACTTACAATGCGTTCCGTTCCCCGAGAGGCAAATTCATAACTGATATTTCCTGTTCCGGCGAACAAGTCAAGGACACTGATTTCGTTAAAATAATATTGATTGTTCAAGATGTTGAACAAGGCCTCTTTTGCCATATCCGTTGTAGGTCTAACGGGGAGCTTTTTAGGGGCGATGATTCTTTTGCCTTTGTAGTTTCCTGATATAATTCGCATTAAAGGGTTTTTAGTACCGTAAAATCTATGGCGTCCTCTTTTTCATTGCCTACTATATGGGCAATGTTGGAGGGTACAAAAATGGAAATGTTTTTGATGTAATTATAGCAGATACCATAATTTTCATCATCCTCGTCAATAGCTCCAAAGAGCATTAACTTTACTGTGTTCGTATCTAATTTCAGTTGTTCCAAGGTGAAGAGCAAGTAATAGATGAAATCCTCCTTGGTGGTGTAGTTAAAACTGTTGTGCAAGAGCAATTTTTTATTGGATACCACGGTGATTTCCAATTGCTTTTCCCCAACATGTACATAGCACACAGGATCGCTTCCTTGTTGTGGGTTGTTCAATAACGATTCCACCATTACCGTACTGCTATGCTTAAATTCAAACTCTCCAAAAAGCTCATAGATATAATTGTTCACATTCATGAAGGGAACGTAAACATTCATTAGGTCATTGGTTTCCAGTTCATCGTATACAATGACATCGTTGGTGAGGATTTTGGCATTGAATTTTAGGTAATTGGCCATTTCGTCCTCATCGAAAAGAGGTTTGGGAACCAAGCTGAATAGTTGGTTTTTGTGAATGGCGATCACTTCGGAAAAGGATACTTTGGCAACCTTGTACTTCTCAAAGATCTCCTTTACCTTTTTTAACAATTCCAAAGGATTTACTTCCTGCTCGAAAACGACGTTCTCGGAAGCCAGAATTGTATTGTCCACTGTGTCAAGGACACAAAAAGAAAGTCCATTCAAACTAATTTGAATGGACAACTTATGGTAATCCGATTTAGATTGCTCTAAATTATTTATTGTTTTCTTTTTTGTCATAGATTGGAGGCCAGTTACCGTTGGTGCTAACTTCCGTTAAGGAGCCAACTTTGATTTCACTGCCGTTTACTTCTTCAACACTTACCTGTACATTCTCCCTCGCTAAAAGTTCTTTTGGCTGGTCTCCCAAAATAACACTTTTCTTTACTTTAGCTTCAAAAACAGGAGCCTTGTAGCCGCTTTTTTCAATGATGTCAGCTTTCATTTCAAACTTCTCTCCGCTTGTGGCATAAGGAACATTCATCATAGTCTTGTAACGGTTGTCCTGTTTGAACAAAGAATCCTTAACAGAAACAAATCCTAATGTATCTACAATTTTGACTTCTTTAAGCATGTCAATACCGTAGGTTTTGTTGAACTCCATATAAGAAGAATCTCTCTGCTGAAGAATGGTATATTTTCCTGTATCTACAAAGCTGATAAGGGAATTGAAATCATTGGCGTATTTTCCATTGGCAGATTTGTACGCTTCTTGAGAATTCCTAATATCCTTGAGTACGGAAACTACTTTTGCAAAACGCTGCTCTTTTACTTTTTTGAATTCTATAGGACCATTTACGGATTGATAAATCAAATATCCTAAACCGATACATGCTATCCAAAGTAAAATTTGTATTATGCTCTTCATTTTCTAAGTGTTAATTTAATTTTAGTGGTTATCACAAATCTACAATTTTTTTTTAATCACAAAAGTATTTGCCCTTAAAAATCCTGATTATCTTTGAAGTCCTATGAACGCACTCACAGCCTCATCTTTCACCAAAATATTACGAGATAAATTCCCCCACGATCCAACCTTAAAACAAAACGTTGTCCTGGAAAAATTGGCAGATTTTGTTTTGTCCAAAGAAAAGGAGGTGGTTTTTATGCTCAAAGGATTTGCGGGAACTGGAAAAACTACCATGATCGGGGTTTTGGTCACCAATCTGTGGAGAACCGGTATGAAAGCCGTTCTTATGGCCCCCACGGGAAGAGCTGCCAAGGTTATGGCCAATTATGCCAATACCCAATCGTATACCATTCATAGAAAGATATATTTCCCCAAAAAGCAGAGTGGCGGCGGAGTACAGTTTGTACTGTCTCCCAATAAACACCGCAATACCATATTTATAGTGGATGAAGCTTCCATGATACCCGATACTGCGGCCGACTCCAAGTTGTTTGAAAATGGGTCCTTATTGGATGACCTTATTATGTATGTCTATTCTGGCCACAATTGTAAATTGATCTTGATTGGGGATACTGCCCAATTGCCACCGGTGCATTTGGACTTGAGTCCCGCATTGGAAGAAAACCAACTGGCCTTGAATTATAATAAGGAAGTGATTTCCTTGGAGATGGATGAAGTGGTCAGACAGGCTGAGGATTCTGGGATATTGATCAATGCCACCAATTTGAGGGAACAGCTGCAGAATGAGTTTTTTGAGGATTTTAAATTTGATGTCAATCCGTATAAGGATATTGTCCGTTTGATAGACGGCAATGAGATCCAAGAGGCTATAGATAGCTCTTATTCACAAAACGGTAAGGAGGAGACGGCCATTATTGTCCGTTCCAATAAAAGGGCCAACCTATATAATGAGAATATCAGAAATAGGATCCTATATCTGGAAAATGAAATTGCGGTTGGGGACTTTATGATGGTGGTTAAGAACAATTACTTTTGGTTGGAACCCCAATCCGAAGCCGGTTTTATTGCCAATGGGGATATCATAGAAGTTTTGGAAATCTTTGCCATTAAGGAATTATATTCCTTTAAATTCGCCGAGGTAAAGGTGAAAATGGTGGATTATCCCAACCAAAAACCTTTTGAAACCGTGTTGCTGCTGGATACCATTCAGGCCGTAACCCCATCATTGTCCTATGAAGATGGCAATAGGTTGTACCAAGAGGTGATGAAGGATTATGCCCATGAAACTTCAAAATACAAGAAGTTTCTCGGGGTAAAAAACAATAAATTCTTCAATGCACTGCAGGTCAAGTTTTCTTATGCCATTACCTGCCATAAATCGCAAGGGGGACAATGGGACACGGTATTTGTAGAGCAGCCCTATCTTCCCAATGGGATGGACAAGGAATACCTGCGTTGGCTATATACTGCCGTTACAAGGGCTAAGCGTCAATTGTACCTGATAGGCTTTAAGAACGATTTTTTTGTTGATTGAGAATAGCCTATTTTTAGTGCTAGAACACCAAAAATGACGACAGAAACTATCATAAGTATTTTTTTGGGGATTGGACTTGCTGCCTCTGTAGGGTTTAGGGTTTTTTTGCCTTTGTTCGCCTTGAGTTTGGCTTCCTTTTTAGGAGCATGGGATCTCAATGCCCATTGGGAGTGGATGTCAAGCCTTTCAGCTTTGGTTGTTTTTGGGGTTGCCACCATCCTTGAAATTTTTGCATATTTTATACCTTGGGTCGATAATCTTTTGGATAGTTTTGCCATTCCGTTGGCGGGCATTGCCGGGACCGCTGTTATGGTCTCTACCATGGCCGATTTGGAACCGTTGGTCACTTGGACCTTGGCCATTATCGCAGGTGGGGGGACGGCTACCGCCATAAAAGGGGCATCTGCCACCAGTAGATTGGCGTCTACGGCAACCACAGGTGGGTTGGCAAACCCTATTGTGTCCTTTATAGAAACGGGAACTGCAATGGTGGTGACCATACTGTCCTTGTTGGCTCCCATTGCAGCGGTGGTTTTGGTCATTGTAATATTGGGAGTCATCTTCAATATCTATAGGAAGCTGAGACCTAGGAAGTAATTTTTAATTGAAAAGTAAATGAAAATAATAGCAATGATTCCGGCCCGTTATGCCGCATCTAGATTTCCGGGCAAATTGATGCAGGATCTGGCTGGTAAACCGGTTATCTTAAGGACCTATGAAGCTGCCGTAAATACGAAGCTATTTGACGAGGTCTATATTGTAACGGATAGTGATATCATATACGATACTATTGTAAAAGCAGGTGGCAAGGCTATTATGAGCCTCAAAGAACACGAGTGTGGTAGTGATCGGATAGCCGAGGCCGTTGCTGATATGGATGTGGACATTATTGTGAATGTTCAGGGCGATGAGCCTTTTACGGAAAAAGAGAGTTTGGACAGCGTATTGGAGGTATTCCAACATGACCCCAAGAAGGAAATAGATTTGGCTTCCCTGATGACCAAAATTACCGATTGGGAAGAAATCAGTAATCCCAATACGGTGAAGGTGATAGTGGACCAAAACAATTTTGCCCTGTATTTTTCCAGATCTCCCATCCCATACCCAAGGGCAAAAGAGGTGAACGCACCCTATTTTAAACACAAGGGAATCTATGCGTTCAGAAAGAGTGCCCTAATGGATTTTCAGCGTTTGCCCATGCTGACCTTGGAGGCTACTGAAAAAATTGAAGCTATTAGATATCTGGAATATGGCAAGAAAATAAAAATGGTAGAAACCCATGTAACGGGTATAGAAATTGATACCCCTGAGGATTTGGAAAGAGCAAAGAAAGTATGGAAGTAGACTATAAGAATATTACGGTTATAGGTTTTGATGCCGATGATACCCTATGGGTAAACGAAACCTATTTTAGGGAGGCAGAAGACCAATTTTGTAATTTATTGGAGAAGTACGAGACCAAAAATAAAGTAGATCAGGAGCTCTTTAAAATGGAAATAAAGAACTTGGATCTCTATGGTTATGGTGTAAAAGGGTTTATGTTGTCCATGATAGAGTCTGCCATGGAAATTTCAAATAACAAAATTCCCCAGTCAACCATCACCGAAATCTTAAATATCGGAAAGCGCATGTTGTCACATCCAGTGGAGTTATTGGATGGGGTGGAGGAGGTCTTGCAAAAATTGGAAGACCGCTATCGTTTGATTGTCTTGACCAAGGGAGATCTTTTGGACCAGGAACGGAAACTCGAAAAATCTGGGCTGTCAAAGTATTTCCACCATGTAGAGGTACTGAGCGATAAAAAGGAAGATAACTATCAACACTTATTGGACCATTTGGAAATCCCCGTGTCCCAGTTTTTAATGATTGGCAATTCCTTGAAATCTGATGTTCTGCCCTTGATCAATATAGGGGCTCAGGCAGTTCATGTGCCCTTTCATACTACATGGGCACACGAGGAAGTACCCAAGGAACAGCAGGGTAATGGTCACTTGACCTTAAATGATATCACGGATATTTTAAAGTACCTGCCCAACGTTAGGACAGCGACTACTAAATAAATAACATTTCATCTCTAGTATGACGAAATACAGGAATTTTCCCATGGTACCCAGAGTGGTTTTTGGCCAAGGTTGTTTTGAACAACTGGGAGAGATATTGATGCCCAAAAGGAAGAACTCGGAAGCACCTTTTATTTTTCTTGTCGATGACGTTTTTGAAGGACACGAAATTACCAAAAGAATCCCCCTGATCTTTAATGATCAGATTATCTTCATTTCGGCAGATGAAGAGCCCAAAACCCATCAAGTGGATGCCTTGGTTTCCCAAATAAAAAACGGCTATACCGAACTCCCTTCAGGGATCATCGGAATAGGGGGAGGCACCTTGTTGGATCTGGCCAAGGCCTTGGCGCTCATGTTGACCAATCCTGGGAGCTCCTCGGAGTACCAAGGATGGGATTTGGTCAAAAAACCGGCCATTTACCATGTGGGGATACCTACTATTAGTGGTACTGGGGCAGAAGTTTCTAGAACAACGGTATTGTTGGGGCCAGAGAAGAAATTGGGGATCAATTCAGATTTCACCCCTTTTGACCAGGTGGTACTGGATCCTGACCTAACCCATGGAGTTCCCAAGGAACAGTGGTTCTACACCGGGATGGACTGTTATATCCATTGTGTGGAATCTCTGAATGGGACTTTTTTAAATGCTTTCAGCCAGAGTTATGGGGAAAAAGCCTTGGAGTTGTGCAAGGAGGTCTACTTGGATTCTTTGGAGGCCGCTGAATCCCGTGATAAGCTGATGATGGCCTCTTGGCATGGGGGCATGAGCATTGCCTATTCCCAGGTAGGGGTGGCACACGCCATGAGCTATGGGCTCTCCTATTTGTTGGGTGTAAGACATGGGATAGGCAATTGTTTGGTATTTCAATATCTGGAGGAGTTCTATCCCGAGGGGGTGGCCCTTTTTCACGAAATGAAAGAAAAGCATCAAATTGAGCTTCCCAAAGGGATCTGTGCAGGTCTAAGTGATCAGGATTTTGATACCATGATAACGGTTGCCCTAAGTTTGGAACCGCTATGGGAAAATGCCTTGGGCAAGGAATGGCGCAAAACCATCACCCCTCAAAAACTAAGATCCATTTACGAAAAAATATAAATTAGAAAGCTTTGAATGGACGCCATAGATTGATATGGTGGTTTATCGGGCGTTGACCAAAATACTATGCTGCAAACACTTGCGAAATTCATATACTACAAACTATTGGGGTGGAAAACCGTAGGCACCTTTCCAAATGTGGATAAATGTGTCATTATCGTAGTGCCACATACCAGTTGGGTAGATTTCTTTTTGGGCCTGTTGATACGTAAGGTTTGGAATGAAGAGGTCAATTATATTGGAAAAAAAAGCCTTTTTGATTCCCCGTTCGGATGGTTTTTTCGATGGATGGGGGGGGCGCCCATTGACCGCAGTAAAAAAAGTGATACGGTAAAGGCAACGGCCGCCATATTTAAAGAGCGGGAAAAATTTAGGTTGGCCCTAGCTCCAGAGGGAACCCGTAAAAAGGTGACGGAATGGAAGACAGGGTTCTATTTTATAGCTAAAGAAGCACAGGTGCCCATAGTAATGGTGGCTTTTGATTTTGGCAAGAAACAGATCAAGGTCTCCCAGCCCCATTATCCTACTGGGGATATGGAGCAGGACCTTAAGGAATACAAAGCCTTTTACAAAGGGGTTTTAGGGAAAGTTCCCGAGTATAGTTTCTAGGTGCTATTTTAGTTTTTATTTCCTGATAAATTCAAAAGAAACACTGGCTGGTTCTTCATTTCCATCGCCATCAAAATCCCATTCGGCAACATCGGGACCACTGTTCAAAGCAAAAGTATTTGATGTCAATGTAGCTCCAAAGTATTCATAATCATTGGGTTCGTCATCAAATCTGATGGCAAAAAACTCGTTGTTCTCAAAGAACATTTCCCCGGTGACAATAAATTCATCCATATCTACCGTATCTATGGTTAAGGTGAACCTCCCATTGGATTGGACTACCAAGCGTACCGTGCCTCCATCTGCAACTATTCGGACAGGGTCATAAGATGCTCCTGAACCGGAATATGCAAAAACCGCTGAAGTTGCTTCCCATGTCCCCTGCAATTCACTTATGGCAAAATCCGGACCAGCCTTGGTCAGTTCATCCTCATCGGAACTGGAACAGGAAATAAAGAAAAAAGAAAATAAGGTGCCCAGTAGAAGTATGTTTTTAAGTTTTTTCATGATATCATGTTTTAGTGAGCATGTAATGGACTATTATGGTCCATTCACAAGGTAAAGAACATTATACCTGTTTGAAATGATGTATATCATGACCACCCATGACTAATTCTGGTTGTCAAGAATCAATTACCGGGAAGGATAAATATTTTTATATGGAAACCTTCTAATGATGTTTGATGCAGTACGGGATCTAAATAATAAAATCACTTTTTTAAAACCCTTGAGGATTGTTTTCCGTAGGTAAGGAAAAGGAGCTACAAAGTTGGGGCTTTAACTCCTTTTGACAGGTAAACACAATTTGGTTTTATTTTAGGTTGTTTAGTTGAAAAGGGCCATTGCATTTGCAATAGCCCTTTTCTAATTTTTTATGAAGCAGACTGTTTACTCCTTCATGGAATGATAAACATTCTGTACATCGTCATCCTCTTCTATTTTTTCCAATAGTTTTTCCACATCGGCAGCTTGTTCTTCGGTGAGCTCCTTCGTGATTTGCGGGATACGCTCAAATCCTGACGATAGGATTTCTATGCCTCTAGATTCCAATTCTTTCTGGATGGAACCGAAACTCTCGAACGGTCCATAGATAAGGATACCATCCTCATCGGCGAATACTTCTTCCGCCCCAAAGTCGATCATTTCCAATTCCAGTTCTTCTGGGTCTATCCCTTCGGCAGGGATCCTAAAATTAAAGGTATGGTCAAACATAAATTCCACAGAACCCGATGTTCCCAAGCTCCCGTTACATTTATTGAAATAACTTCTGATATTGGCTACGGTCCTGGTATTGTTATCCGTGGCCGTTTCCACCAAAATGGCAATACCATGCGGGGCATAACCCTCAAACAATACTTCTTTATAATCTCCAAGGCTTTTGTCACTGGCCCTTTTAATGGCGCGTTCCACATTGTCCTTGGGCATGTTTACAGCTTTGGCGTTCTGGATGACCGCTCGCAGTCTAGAGTTGGCATCCGGATCCGGACCACCTTCCTTAACGGCCATTACAATATCCTTGCCTATTCTTGTAAATGCCTTGGACATGGCAGACCAACGCTTCATTTTACGTGCCTTTCTAAACTCAAAAGCTCTTCCCATTTCTTTAATCGATTATAATGCTGTTGGCAAATTTAATAATTTTTATATGTGCTGCAAGATGCAAGCTTATTCGCTTTCTATGATATTTTCAATGGTAGCGGCCAGTTTAAAATCTTTTTCTGTAACCCCGCCAGCATCGTGTGTACTTAATCTAATGGTCAAAGTTTTGTAAACATTGCTCCATTCCGGATGATGGTTTTGTGCTTCGCATTCAAAAGCAATTCTCGTCATAATGGAAAAGGTTTCTTTGAAATTGGCAAACTCAAAAGTGGTCTGTATCCCATTGTCAGTATAATCCCATCCGTCCAATTGGTCCAAGCGCTCTTCTATTTCCTGTGTTGTCATTTTTTTCATGATACTTTATTTTTGGTTTACTAAGTTAGGCATTACAAAGGCTAGCCAACAGTATTTGCTATACCTTTTTTGCTCAACTAAATATATGGTGGTCGATGATATCCTGATAACTAATCTGTAGGTTCTTTGGCAGCTTGTTCGTTTTTGGCAAAACGGCCAGGAACCGATCCTCATTGGTCGTATACACCCTTTTAAATATGGGGTTGTACAACCCCAATTTTTTTACCACATCTTTGATGAAATCTTCATGGTGCACTAAATCAATACTTCCCAAATGATAAATACCACTTTTGTTTTGATTGATAAGATAGTGGATCTGTTGGGTCAGTTTATCATCGTTGGTGACATTGATGATAAGGTTAGGGAAAACCTCAATAGGTTCATTGTTGGCTAAGGCATGCTTTATTTCCTTTATTCTTGGGGAATTGTTGCCAAAGACCATAGGTACCCTGATGATGCCCATCTTGTCCTTGGGCAATCGCAACAACATATTCTCAATTTTAATTTTCAATCTTCCGAAAACACTCATGGAGAGTGTTTTGTCATATTCGTAGGATGGATATTTGCTATAGGCGTCAAATACGTTGGCCGAAGAGATAAAATAAATCTTACAATCGTTCTTTTCTATGTATTCCATCATATGCTGATGGGCCTGTATTTGGGAAGCGAAGTCGCCCCGCAATGCAGAAATGATCAATTGTGGCCTTATTTTTTGCAATAGGGAAACGATATCATCCTCCTGCAAATCGTACTTGAAAAATTTCTGGTTATCCTCAAATGACCTCCTGGCGGAATTAAAAGTGGCATAGGTGTCAAAATAGGGGTGCAGTTCTTTATAAAGGGCATTGCCCAAAAAACCACTTCCACCTAATATGAGAATTTTTTTAGTGTTCAATTCTTAAAAGATTGATAGCCCGGTTTGGGTAGTAAACTGCTCCAAGGCAAGCATTCCCAATTTAGAATTCCCCTTGGCATTGAGTCCAGGGGACCATGTGGCTATACAGAATTTATTGGGCAAAAGTGCCACAATACCCCCGCCAACACCACTTTTTCCTGGGAGGCCCACTTCAAAGGCAAATTCTCCTGCTTCGTCATAAAAACCGCAGGTCAACATAATGGCATTGACCCTTTTTACCTGGTTGATATTCAAAAATGCATTCCCTCTACGGCATTTTCCACGGTTCATAAAGATGTAGAACACCTCGGTGAGCTGTCTGCAAGACATTTTAAGGGAACACTGGTGAAAATAGAAATCGAGGACATCATCCACATCATTCTTAATATTGCCGTATGATTTCAAAAGGTTTGCTGCCGCATAGTTGGTATAGCCAGTTTTACTTTCGGATGCGGCCACATCCGTATCGTAATTGATATTTTCATCATTGGCCATGTTGCGCACGTAGGCAAGAAAATCGGCCTTAGGGTTTTTCAAATGTGAAATCAATACATCGGCGATGACCAGGGCACCAGCATTGATCAATGGATTCCTGGGAATTCCATGCTCAAGTTCCAAAAGTGATAAGTGGTTGAAGGGATCGCCTGAAGGTTCCACATCCACCCGTTCCCAAAGTTTATCCCCCATTATGGCAAAGGCTTGGGAAAGGGAGAGTACCTTGGAGATACTCTGTATGGAAAAAGCTTCCTCAGAATCTCCCGTTCCATAATGCATACCGTCTGCATCGATAAGATGCATACCAAATTTACTGGGGTCCACATGGGCCAATTCTGGAATGTAGGAAGCCACAGTGCCCCGGTCTTTCACCGATTTAAAATTGAGGGCAATATGTTCCAATACTTCCTGAAAGTTGCTCATTATACTTTGTAAAAGGGCAGTTTTACCACGGTTGCAGGTACATTGTTTTTTCTAATTTGAATATGGATGGTACTTCCTATTTTGGAAAGTTCCGTTGGTACGTAACCCAAACCAATTCCTTTTCCCATGGAAGGTGACATGGTCCCTGAGGTAACAATGCCTATTTTGGTTCCATTCTCATCCACAATATCATAATCGTGCCTAGGGATTCCCCTTTCGTTCAATTCAAAAGCGATCAGCTTGCGCGTAACGCCTTCTTCCTTCTGTTTAGCCAAGGCCTCACTGTTCACAAAATCCTTGGTGAATTTGGTGATCCAGCCCAAGCCAGCTTCCAAAGGGGAAGTAGTGTCATTTATATCATTTCCGTATAGGCAATATCCCATTTCCAATCGTAAGGTATCCCTTGCTGCCAAGCCTATGGGTTTAATTCCAAAAGCTTCCCCAGCTTCAAAAACGCGGTTCCAAACTTGTTCGGCATCCTCATTTTTGCAATAAATTTCAAAACCTCCAGAGCCGGTATATCCTGTAGCCGAAATAATTACGTGTTCCACACCTGCAAACGGAGCCACTTCAAAAGTGTAAAATTTAATTTTTGCCAAATCCACATCGGTAAGGGATTGCATGGCCTCAATGGCTTTCGGCCCCTGAATGGCCAATAATGAATATCCTTCTGAGATGTTCTTCATAGTAGCGTTGATGGTCGCATTGTATTTTGAAATATGTGCCCAGTCCTTATCAATATTGGATGCATTGACCACCAATAAATACTGATCTTCTTTTATTTTATAAATGATCAAATCATCAACTATACCACCTGTTTCATTGGGCATACAGCTATACTGTGCTTTTCCAATTTCCAATTTGGAGGCATCGTTGGAACTTACTTTTTGAATTAATGCCAGGGCATTAGGTCCTTCGATCAAAAATTCACCCATATGGGAAACGTCAAAAACACCCACACCCTTACGGACAGTTTCGTGTTCAATGTTTACGCCTTCGTAGGATACGGGCATGTTATAACCTGCAAAAGGTACCATTTTGGCTCCCAATGATTCATGTATTTTAGTAAGTGCTGTATTTTTCATGCGTTTGGTTTATTCGTGCAAATTTATTGAAAATTAATCGATGGGGCAGAGGAGATCTTTAATGTTTTATATAAAGTATTGTTAATACGGGTCTTGGCTGTACCACAAGTCTATTTTATGTTCTTTGGAGATAATAAACCGAATAAAATTTTTATTTTCATGCCATCAAAAAAGTATCAAATGAAAGTAACTTCCTTCTTTTTTCTATTTTTCTCCCTTTTCCTAATCACAGCACAAGAAACACCAACCGATTTTTTATCTGCGGATTTTCATAAGGGAAGGAGGGAAGAAGTGCGCAATTTGATGCCTGACAATAGTGTGGCCGTATTTTTCGCCAATGCGGAACGTAACAGGTCCAATGACGTGGATTATATCTACCATCAAGATCCGGATTTTTATTATTTAACGGGATACAAGGAACCCAATGCGGTGCTGGTTATTTTTTCCGAAGACCAAACATCGGTGGATGGTAAAATCTATAATGAAATGATTTTTGTCCAGGAAAGGGATGCAAGAGCAGAACAGTGGAACGGAAAGCGTTTAGGGATCGAAGGAACCCAAATACAATTGGGTTTTCAAATGGCTTTCAATGGGAGCGAATTTGAAAAATCAAATATCGATTTTAAGAATTATGAACATGTTTTGTTCTTCGATTTCAAAACTGATTACCGGGATCTAGGAGGCAAAGCAGACCTCTTCGATCTGATAAAGACATTCAAGGTAAAAACGAATTATCCGTCGGACTACAATGCCACAAAGCAGCAGATCTATAATATGATTACCTCCACGGATGTTGAAAATAGCGCCAATGTGGCCCAAACCTTGGGGAGGTATTTAAACTATGAGGAAGCTCTAAAATCTGATGCATTATTAACGGGTTATGTAAATGCCCAGGACAATGGGAAGCGCAAGGAAATACAGGAAAAGGTTAAGCTGGAACTGAAATCCAATAACCTGAATTCTTATATGTTGGAAGAGATCATGAATACCCTCCGGGAGACCAAAACAAGAGAGGAAATGGTCTTGTTGAAAAAGGCCATTGAAATATCAGCGGTAGGGCAAATAGAGGTCATGAAGGCCATGCACCCCAATATGAGTGAAACCGAAATCCAGGGCATTCATGAGTATGTCTACAAAAAATATGGGGCAGAGTATGAGGGCTATCCTTCTATTGTAGGGGGTGGCAATAACGGTTGTATTTTGCATTACATAGAGAATAACAAGCAAAAAGTGGGCAATGACCTGGTATTGATGGATTTGGGAGCCGAATATCACGGGTATACGGCCGATGTTACAAGGACCATTCCAGCCAATGGAAAATTCACAAAGGAACAAAAGTTGATTTATGACATTGTCTATAACGCACAAGAGGCAGGAATAAAGGCCAGTGTTGTTGGTGCTCCGTTTCAAGCTCCAGGAGCGGCGGCTGCCAAAGTGGTTACCGAAGGGCTGATAGAACTGGGAATCATTGCGTCCCCTGGCGAGGTAAAGACCTATTTTCCTCATGGAACATCCCATTATCTCGGATTGGATGTTCATGACAAGGGTACTTATGGTGCTTTTCAGGAGAACACGGTAATCACCGTGGAGCCAGGTATCTATATCCCGGAAGGCAGTGATTGCGACAAAAAATGGTGGGGGATTGCTGTCCGAATCGAGGACGATATTTTGATCACCAAGGATGGCCCCATAAATTTATCAGAAATGGCGCCGAGGACAACAGAGGCCATAGAGAAGACCATGGCCATGCCCAGTGTTTTGGATAACTTTACCTTACCGAGTCTGGATTAAATAAGGAGGTCTTGGTTGCGGATTAATTTGACAACAAATATTTTTTAAGCTCTTCGTAGCTTGAAATGGAAGTTGCCTTTTTCTTCTTGTCCATGATTTTTGCAATCTTTTCAGGAAGATCAATATTTTCTCTTATGGTATCCTCCACGATATCCAAAAACTTTACCGGATGGGCAGTTTCCAAGAAAATGCCGTAGGTGTTAGGATGGTTTTCCTGATATTTCTTCAGTCCCAAATAACCCACTGCCCCGTGTGGATCTGCTACATATGAACAATCATTATAGATCTCCACCATGGCTTCTTTTGTCTGTTCATCGGTAAAGGAATAGGAGGAAATATTTTTGGACAAGGTCTCAAAGTCGTCTTGGTACAAGTGGCGAATCCTAATAAAATTACTTGGGTCTCCAACGTCCATGGCATTGGAAATGGTTGCTATGGACGGTTTCGGTTCGTATTTGCCCGTTTTCATGAAATTGGGGACAATATTATTGACATTCGTAGCAGCAATAAAATGATGGCATGGCATACCCAATTTTTGGGCCATGATACCTGCACAGATATTTCCAAAATTGCCACTTGGAATGGAAAATACAATTTCCTTTCCTTTAGATTTTACCTGCTTATAGGCAAAGAGGAAGTAAAACAATTGCGGAAGCCATCGTGCCACATTGATGGAATTGGCGGAGGTCAATTGCATTTTATGTAAGAGTTCCTCGTCCAAGAAAGCTGTTTTTACCATGCGTTGGCAATCATCAAAAGTGCCATCAACCTCTAGGGCACCGATATTTTTTCCCAAGGTGGTCAGTTGTTTTTCCTGTATGTCACTGACCTTGCCACTCGGATACAAGATTACTACTTTTACACCTCTCACCCCTAAAAATCCATTTGCCACGGCACCCCCGGTGTCTCCCGAAGTGGCTACCAATACGGTCACCTCATTGGTTTCCTTGGCAGAAAACTCTCCAAGACAACGGGCCATAAAGCGTGCCCCTACATCTTTGAACGCCAAGGTAGGTCCATGGAACAACTCCAAGGTTGCCACATTTTCATCCAATTCCACTACCGGAAAATCAAAGTCGAGCACCTCCGCTATAATCTCTTTTAATTTAGCTTCGGGAATCTCATCTCCGACGAACTGACGTATGGCCAAAAAGGCAATCTCGTGATTGGATAGATCTTCTATATTTTCAAAAAAGGAGGTAGGTAAAGGGGTAATGTGCTCCGGAAAATACAACCCTCTATCGGGTGCTATACCTTGGATTACCGCATCTTTAAAGGAAACAGTTGGGGCTTGTTGGTTAAGACTATAGAAGTTCATTGAATATGGCTATGTGGTTATTGGTGTTTTTTTATTGAAGTATTTTAATACCCTCGGTGTTGATCTTTGAAACATGGATGTCGTAATCAATACCAATTTTTTGATAGACAAGGCGCATGGCTTCGGCTACTTTTTTGGCAGTTTCCTCTCCTTGGCTCAATGCAAAAATAGACGGACCAGAACCTGATATGCCACATCCTAAGGCTCCGGCAGTCAGGGATTCTGATTTCACCTTGTCGAAACCTGGGATTAGAATAGATCTGATGGGTTCTACAATGTAATCTTCCAAGGACCTACCTATGAGTCCGTAATCTTCGGTATAGAGGCCGGCAATCAGGCCGCCCAGATTCCCCCATTGTTTTATGCCGTCTTCCAAAGAAATGGTGGTCTTAAGTATTTTCCTTGAATCTGAGGTCTTTATTTCAATCTGAGGATGTATGACCGTGGCATACAACTGGCTTGGACTATTGATCCTGACAATATCCAAAGGGGTGTAGCTGCGTACCAGGGTAAAGCCCCCATAAATAGCCGGGGCTACATTATCGGCGTGGGCCACCCCACTGGCCAAACGCTCCCCTTCCATGGCAAACTTCACCAATTCCAATGGGCCAAAGGGTTTACCAAGAAGTTGGTTCATGGCCCAAACGGCCCCCGTTGAGCTCGCCGCGCTGCTTCCAATACCACTGCCCGCCTTAATTTTTTTGTAGATCTCAATTTCAAATCCGCCATCATATTCACTCTCGGCCAATAAGGCCAAGCCTGCTACTCCGGCTACATTCTGATGGGTTTCCATGGGCAGGTCCTGCCCCGTTAATTTGGTAATCTTTATACCCTTTTCTGCTGATTTTCGAACAACCATTTCATCGCCTACAGCATCCAACGCCAATCCCAAAACATCAAAACCACAGGAAACATTGGCAATTGTGGCCGGGCAAAATACTTTAATAGCCTCCATAATTAAAAGTTTCCAATTCGTATAATATCTGCAAATATTCCGGAGGCAGTCACATCTGCCCCGGCCCCGGCACCTTTGATGATCATAGGTTGGTTGGGATAGCGTTCTGTAAAAAAGAGTACGATATTGTCACTGCCCTCCAAATTGTAAAAATCATGACCTTTGGGAATATGTTGGAGGCCAACGCTTGCCTTTCCATTTTCAAATTGGGCCACATATTTAAGTTTACAGTCCTTACTATTGGCTTCCTTGAATATTTTTTGAAACGATTCCTCATGCTTCACAAGGGAAGCAAAAAAGTCCTTATTGTTTGAAGTGGCCAAACTTTCTTCTGGCAGGAAGGATTGATTTTCAATATCCTCAATATCCAATTGGTATCCACTTTCCCTTGCCAAGATCAATATCTTTCGCATCACATCGATACCGCTAAGGTCAATCTTTGGATCAGGCTCTGTATATCCTTCCTTTTGTGCTTGTAGCACCACATCGTGGAAAGTAGTTTGGTCATCAAAATTATTGAAGACAAAATTTAAACTACCGGAAAGTACGGCCTGTATCTTTTTTACTTTGTCACCAGAGGCAATCAAGTTCTTAAGTGTATCTATAATAGGCAGTCCGGCACCAACATTGGTCTCAAACAAGAAGGGGGCATTGTATTTGCGTGCCATTTGTTTTAACTCCAAGTACTTGGTATAATCCGAAGAACATGCAATCTTATTACAGGTAACCACAGAAATACTGTTTCTTAGGTAGGTCGCATAACTATCGGAAACCTCGGAACTTGCTGTATTATCCACAAAAATGCTGTTGCGAAGGTTCAGGGAGTTTATGGTTTCAAAAAATTTATTTCGATCCGCCTTTTCGCCATCGGCCAAAACAGCTTCCCAATTTTTAAGGGAGATACCATTTTCATCAAAGGCCATGGTCCTTGAATTACTGATTCCAATGACCCGAATATTGAGCTTTAAGTACTCTTTGAGGTACTTTTTTTGTTGTTGTATCTGTTTTAAGAATTTGGCACCTACATTCCCTACTCCCATGACATAGAGGTTCAATTGCTTGATGTTTTCTTCGAAGAATTCTTCATGCAGTGCATTCAGTGCCTTTTTCACATCGCCCTTACTAATAACGGCAGAGATGTTTCTTTCGGAGGCGCCTTGGGCAATGACCCTGATGTTTACATTGTTTTTTCCGAGGGTGCTGAACATTTTACCGCTAAGGCCTTGGTGACTTTTCATATTATCCCCTACAAGGGCAATAATGGCAAGGTCCTCCTCCAAGATAACCGGCTTTATTTTTCCTAATGAAATTTCATATTCAAAGGCTTCATTGACGATGGCGACAGCTGTTTTTGCATCACTGGAAGCAATACCCACGCAAATGGAATGTTCAGAGGAAGCCTGGGTAATAAGTACCACGCTGATGCCTGCATTGGACAAAACCTCAAAAAAACGTTTTGAGATTCCAGGAATCCCTACCATACCAGGTCCCTCCAATGAGAGTAGCGCAATGCTTTCCACATGGCTTATTCCCCTTACCGTTTTGCCTTTATCATTTTGGCTTTTGGTGATCAGCGTTCCCGGAGCCTCTGGTTCAAAGGTGTTTTTAATGACTATGGAAATCCCCTTCGACAATACGGGCTGTATGGTCGGCGGATAAAGCACCTTGGCTCCAAAATGGGAGAGTTCCATAGCCTCTTCGTATGAAATATGGGGTATGGCCATGGCCTGTTTTACTATTTTGGGGTTCGCAGTGAACATTCCACTGACATCGGTCCATATTTCCAAAACCTCCGCATGCAGGGCACCGGCGATTATTGCGGCAGTGAAGTCGGAACCTCCACGTCCCAATGTGGTCGAATTTCCATTGACAGAAGAGGCAATAAATCCCGCACAAACGGTAATGGCATGGGGTGTTTTGTTTGCAAATGCCTGGCAATTGGCATTGGTCAGCTCAAAATTGACCGCAGCTTTCCCGTGATTATCGTTCGTTTTGATAAGTTCTCTGCTGTCCACGTGGCCCACATCCAATTTTTCAGAAGCAAAATATTCGCTGATGATGTAGGAGGATAGCAATTCTCCAAAACTTACTATTTTATCGGATAATTTGGGGGTGATTTCCCCAATCAGAAATGCTCCTTCCAATAGGGTTTCCAAGGTATTCAGTTCACTTTTCACCTTGCTGAGCACCTTGCTTTGTAATTGGACGGCAATGAGTTCTTTTATGGTCTGCAAATGCCGTTCTTCTATTTCTTTTAAGTAAGTGCGGTACTCCTTGTTTTGATCGGAAGCCAAACTGGCAGTGGTCAATAGTAAGTCGGTTACGCCGCCAAGGGCAGAAACAACAACAAATACTTTAGTGTTCGGGTTAGCAGAAACAATATTTTTTACCTGGGATATATTTTTGGCGTTGGCTACTGAAGTACCACCGAATTTTAGAACCTTCATTATGGTATTATGTTAAAATGAAACTTATTTTATAAAAAAATGGGATAGGACGGACGAATATATAAGTAGTTTACCCCAAAGGGGTGATGGTGGTTGTAGCGATAGTAATTACATTGCTATTGCGATACCATGAAAATGATGATAATATGTCCGTTTTGTATGGATACATTGTTCTATTAAAGTCCCAAATGTAGTATTTTTGAATAGGTAATCAAATGATTGGGAATATTTTTACAATATCGTCAATTTTTGTATAATTTTTTTAGTGAATGAAGATTTTTACCTCCCAACAGATATACGAAGCTGATAAAAACACAATTGCAAATCAGCGTATTACAAGTGATGAACTGATGGAGCGAGCCGCGACACAGCTGTTCAATTGGTTGCATCTAAGGCTTCAGGGTGCCCCGGTTAAGATCCATTTATTTTGTGGCATAGGCAATAATGGGGGTGACGGATTGGTATTGGCCCGGCTCTTACAGGAACACGGATATCTTATCCATGTACATGTGGTCAGCTACAGTGAGAGGCGTTCCCATGATTTTTTATTGAACTTGGACAGGTTAAAGGAACGAAAAATATGGCCCGGTTTTATGGGTCCCAAGGATGCACTTCCCCAAATAAACAAGGAGGATATCGTTGTGGACGCCATTTTTGGCATTGGGCTTAACAGAACCCCTGAACCATGGGTGATCAAAATTATTCAGCACCTGAACAGTTCTGGTGCATTTGTACTATCTGTAGATGTGCCTTCGGGTCTTTTTGTGGATAAGGCACCAGAAAACAAGAACAGCATTGTTCGGGCCAACCATGTATTGAGTTTTCAAGCTCCCAAATTGGTTTTCCTTTTACCGGAAACAGGAATCTATAGCAATCAATGGGAGGTATTGGATATTGGGTTGGACAAGGATTATTTGGATGCGGTTGACAATGAATACGAGCTCATTGGCAAGAATGAGATTTTACCTTGGTATATGCCTCGGGAAAAGTTCTCCCACAAAGGAACCTACGGGCATTCCTTGATTATAGGGGGAAGTTATGGGAAAATAGGAGCTGTAATTTTGGCTGCTGATGCTTGTTTGAATACGGGAAGCGGTTTGGTGACTGCCTTTGTTCCACAATGTGGCTATATTCCCCTGCAGACAGCATTGCCAGAAGCGATGGTGATCACGGATACCGATCATAAAGTGGTTTCCGATATTCAATTTGATGTGGATCCCACTGTGATTGGTTTGGGCATAGGCATTGGTCAGGATGAAATTACGGTTGGGGCATTGAAGAAATTCCTAAAAACCAATAAGACACCTTTGGTCATTGATGCAGATGCAATCAATATAATATCCAAACACAAGGATATGTTGGAGCTGATTCCGGATCAATCTGTACTTACCCCACACCCCAAAGAATTGGAGCGGCTTATTGGCAGTTGGCAGGACGATTTTGAAAAATTGGAAAAAGCAAAGGACTTTTCCAAACAAAACGACCTGATATTGGTCATCAAGGGAGCCCATACAATCACCCTATTCAACGGAAAAGGATATATCAATAGCACGGGAAACCCTGGAATGGCCACGGCCGGTAGTGGTGATGTCCTTACAGGGATGATCACAGGTCTGATAGCCCAAGGATATGATTCCTTGAGAGCTACGGTGTTTGCGATTTATTTACATGGAAGATCGGGGGATCTTGCTGTGGAGCAATGTGGGTATCAGGCTTTGACGGCCTCTGAAATCATAGATTTTATAGGTGATGCTTTTTTGGACCTCTTCAATGTCCATCAGGCATCCGATTCGCAGGATGAAATGGAATAAAATCTATTTGGTTCCTACGCGCTTTTTTACCCAAGCTAGGGCGTTGTCATATTCTATAAAGAATTTCATAGGTTTTTTATAGAACATTTTTTCAATCTTAAAATTGTGCATATCAATTTCCTTTACGGAAACAATGGCGAAAGCTTTAAGATTTTCCATTTCTCTAAGATAATTGTAAACCGTAGGGTCAATGGCATAGGAGTTTTTACGGAGGCTGATATAGCCAAATTCCTTCTCTCTAAAGTGAATTTCAGAAATCCCAATAATTTGAAATGCCCTTTCAAGGGTCATGGTAACGCCTTCTTCAAAAATGGCTACCATATAGTTATCAAATACTTGTACTACTCCTGTTTCTAATTGATATTCCCTTACGATAATAGTCTTCTTGGTGTGCCCGACTTTCATTTCGTATTGTTTATAGTGTTCCTCGAATACGAAAGTAGTTGAAGAGCTAATTTTAGGGAAAAATATTAGATTAAGAGCTCAAATATCGTTTGTTGTGTACTGTAAGCGGATAAGTTGTCCATTTATTCCTACATCCTATGTTTTTTAACAAAAAAAAGGAGTCGATTTATTCGACTCCTTCTTGTTTAAATTCTTACAAAATTTAGGTCTTGGAAGATTCCTCGGCCTTTTTTATTTCTATGGTAAGTTCTTCTTTTTTCTCATCTAGGTCCATAAAGATACTATCGCCTTCATTCAATTTGGAATTGACAATTTCTTCAGCGAGTGCATCCTCAATATATTTCTGAATGGCTCTTTTCAATGGCCTTGCGCCGTACTGTTTGTCGAAACCTTTTTCGGCAATATAATCCTTGGCCTTGTCTGTTAGGTTCAGGATATATCCAATGTCCTTGATTCTGGCGAACAATTTGCGAAGCTCAATATCAATGATCTTATGGATGTCTTCTCTTTCCAGTGGGTTGAACACGACCACATCATCTATCCTATTCAGGAATTCTGGGGCAAACGCCTTCTTTAGGGCATTCTCTATGACCCCTTTTTGATGGGAGTCTGTCTGTGCCTTCATGGCCGCTGTTCCAAATCCAACACCCTGCCCAAAATCTTTCAATTGTCTGGCTCCGATATTGGAGGTCATGATGATGATGGTATTCCTGAAATCAATTTTTCTACCAAGACTGTCTGTCAAGAAGCCATCATCCAAGACTTGTAAAAGCATATTAAAGACATCGGGATGGGCTTTTTCCACTTCGTCAAGAAGTATTACGGAATATGGTTTGCGTCTTACCTTTTCGGTCAACTGTCCACCTTCTTCATAGCCCACATATCCTGGAGGTGCTCCTACCAATCTGGATATCGCGAATTTTTCCATGTACTCACTCATGTCGATACGGATCAACGCATCTTCGGAGTCGAACAGTTCCTTTGCCAATACCTTGGCCAATTGTGTTTTTCCTACCCCAGTTTGACCTAGGAAGATAAAGGAGCCGATAGGTTTGTCCGGATCTTTTAGTCCGGCCCTATTTCGCTGTATGGCTTTAGCTACTTTTGCTACGGCTTCATCCTGTCCAATTACGTTGGATTTGATCAATGCCGGCAATTCTGCGAGCTTATTGCTTTCCGTTTGAGCGATTCTGTTCACTGGAATTCCACTCATCATGGATACCACGTCTGCCACATTGTCCTCGGAAACTGTTTCTCTGTGCAATTTGCTGTCCTCTTCCCATTTTTCTTGGGCTATGGCCAGGTCTTTTTCCAATCGCTTCTCATCGTCCCTGAGTTTTGCGGCCTCTTCGTAACGCTGTTTTTTAACAACGCTGTTTTTCAGGTCGCGCACATCTTCCAATTGTTTTTCCAGCTCCAAGATCTGCTTGGGTACATCCATGTTTATAATGTGTACTCGGGATCCAGCTTCATCAAGGGCATCAATGGCCTTGTCCGGTAAAAACCTATCGGTCATGTAGCGGTTGGTCAGTTTTACGCAGGCAATGATCGCTTCATCGGTATAGATCACATTGTGGTGGTCCTCATATTTTCCCTTGATATTTTTAAGGATTTCTATGGTTTCCTCTACCGAAGTGGGCTCTACGATTACCTTCTGAAAACGACGTTCCAGTGCGCCGTCCTTTTCGATATACTGTCTGTATTCGTCCAAAGTGGTGGCACCTATACATTGGATTTCGCCCCTTGCCAAAGCAGGTTTGAACATATTGGAGGCGTCAAGACTTCCTGTGGCCCCACCGGCACCAACAATGGTATGGATTTCATCGATGAACAAAATAATGTCATCATTTTTTTCCAATTCGTTCATGACCGCTTTCATGCGTTCCTCGAACTGCCCACGATATTTTGTGCCAGCGACCAAAGACGCCAGGTCTAGGGTGACCACCCTTTTGTTGTACAGGATGCGCGATACTTTTTTATTGATGATCCGCAGGGCCAAACCTTCGGCAATGGCACTCTTACCAACGCCTGGTTCTCCTATCAATAGCGGATTGTTCTTTTTTCTTCTGCTTAGGATCTGTGAGACCCTTTCGATTTCTTTTTCTCTTCCAACAACGGGATCCAATTTGTTTTCCTCTGCCATTTGGGTCAAGTCCCTGCCGAAGTTGTCCAATACCGGGGTTTTGGATTTTTTGCTTCCTTTCTGTGCGCTGGAAGATCCTCCGAAAGTACTTTCCTTGCCCTCATTGCTCTCATCGGAGTCATTGGGAAAAGATTCAGCTCTTGGAGTGTCTATATAATCATCATCACTGGTAATCATTGATTTGAATTGTTCTTTGACGCCATCATAATCTACCTTGAGCTTGTGGAGCAACTTTGTTGTAGGGTCGTTCTCATTTCTCAGTATACAAAGTAAGAGATGGGCTGTATTAATAGAAGAGCTCTGGAACAATTTTGCTTCCAGAAACGTAGTTTTTAGGGCGCGCTCAGCTTGCCTAGTCAAATGTAGGTTCTTTTTATCTTTTTGTATGTTGCCCGGGTTGGGATTGGCGGGACTCAATATCTCAACTTTTCTTCTTAAGTGGTCCAAATCTACATCCAATGCATCCAAAATACTGATTGCCTTGCCATTTCCATCGCGCAAAAGCCCTAGCATAAGATGCTCTGTACCAATGAAATCATGGCCCAGCCTCAACGCTTCCTCTTTACTATAGGCAATTACATCTTTTACCCTTGGCGAAAAATTATCATCCATAAATTATTCCTTTCTTCATTAAAAATAGTAAATCTAATACTATCTAAGGCAAATACTGTACCCATATTTTTATAATCTCCGTCTAATTGACGAAAAAAAGGGTTATTTACAAAAAAATTAACATTCAAATTATCAACTAAATCAAGTAGTGAAAGTGTTAATAAAATATTGGATAAAGTGTCATTAATATGCCGTGTACGCTTTGATTTTCCGTATATTGGCATGATTTTTTAACCAATTTAGTATATACGATTTTTTAATATGGCGGAAGGGGAAAAATTAATTCCGATTAACATTGAGGATGAAATGAAATCTGCCTACATTGATTATTCAATGTCGGTCATTGTGTCACGTGCCCTACCTGATGTTAGGGACGGTCTAAAGCCGGTTCACCGCAGGGTTTTGTACGGGATGCACGAGTTAGGTGTTAGATCAAATAGTGCTCACAAGAAATCTGCGAGGATTGTCGGTGAGGTTTTGGGTAAGTATCACCCGCATGGGGATACCTCTGTATATGATTCCATGGTGCGTATGGCGCAGGAATGGAGTTTGCGCTACATGTTGGTAGACGGACAGGGTAACTTTGGTTCCATTGATGGTGATAGTCCGGCAGCGATGCGATATACGGAGGCCCGTATGCGTAAAATTGCCGACGAAATGTTGGCTGATATAGAAAAGGATACGGTAGACCATCAACTAAACTTTGATGACTCCCTTAAAGAGCCTACAGTACTGCCAACCAAAATACCAAACTTATTGGTGAATGGAGCATCGGGTATTGCCGTGGGTATGGCAACCAATATGCCGCCCCACAATTTATCTGAAGTTGTGGATGGGACCGTTGCCTATATTGATGATAACGACATTGAGGTCGATGAGCTGATCAAGCACATTAAAGCTCCAGATTTTCCAACAGGAGGGATTATCTATGGCTATGACGGTGTCGTGGAAGCTTTCAAAACTGGTCGTGGTAGGGTTGTGATGCGAGCCAAGGCCAATATAGAGGAGGTGCAGGGCAAGGAATGTATCATCGTTACCGAAATACCTTACCAGGTAAATAAGGCGGACATGATCAAAAAGACGGCCGATCTTGTCAATGAAAAAAAGATAGAAGGTATATCCAGCATCCGAGATGAATCGGATAGGAACGGTATGCGTATTGTGTACATCCTAAAAAGGGATGCCATACCCAATATCGTTTTGAATACCTTATATAAATACACCGCTCTGCAATCGTCCTTCAGTGTCAACAACATTGCATTGGTCAAGGGCAGGCCACAATTGTTGAATGTGAAGGAAATGATCCATTATTTTGTGGAGCACCGTCACGAGGTAGTGGTGAGAAGAACAGAATTTGACCTGAAAAAGGCAGAGGATAGGGCTCATATCCTAGAGGGGCTTATCATTGCTTCGGACAATATAGACGAGGTAATTGCAATAATCAGGGCGTCTTCAAATGCTGATGAGGCTCGGGATAATTTGATCGAGCGATTTAAATTATCGGAGATTCAGGCCAAGGCCATTGTTGAAATGCGTCTTCGTCAGCTTACCGGTCTGGAGCAGGACAAATTGCGTTCAGAATACGAGGAAGTTTTGGCGACGATTGAAGACTTGAAAGATATCTTGGCAAGGAAAGAGCGCAGAATGGACATCATCAAAGAAGAGCTTTTGGAGATGAAAGAGAAATATGGTGATCCAAGACGTTCCGAGATCAATTTTGCTGGTGGAGATCTAAGTATGGAGGATATGATCCCAGATGAGCAGGTGGTCATTACCATTTCACATGCGGGTTACATCAAAAGAACATCCTTGTCGGAATATAAGACCCAAAATAGGGGTGGTGTTGGTCAAAAGGCATCTTCTACAAGGAATGAAGACTTCTTGGAGTATTTATTTGTAGGAACCAACCATCAGTACATGTTGTTCTTTACCCAGAAAGGTAAGTGTTTCTGGATGAGGGTTTATGAGATTCCAGAAGGCAGTAGGACCTCCAAAGGGCGCGCCATTCAAAACTTGATCAATATTGAGCAAGATGATATGGTAAAGGCCTTTATTTGTACCCAAGACCTGAAAGATGAAGAGTACGTGAACAATCATTATGTCATTATGGCAACCAAGAAAGGGATTGTGAAAAAGACCTCCTTGGAGCAATATTCCAGACCGAGACAGAATGGTATCAATGCCATTGGAGTGAGGGAAGGTGATGAGTTGCTAGAAGCCAAATTGACCACGGGTACCAGTCAGATCTTCCTTGGATTGAAATCCGGAAAGGCGATCCGTTTCGAAGAGAGCAAAACCAGACCTATGGGAAGAAATGCCTCCGGAGTAAGAGGGGTTACTTTGGCAGATGACAACGATGAGGTGATCGGAATGGTTTCAGTCCATGACTTCGACGAAGAAATTCTTGTGGTTTCTGAAAATGGTTATGGCAAGCGTTCCAGTATAGATGACTATAGGATTACCAATAGGGGAGGAAAAGGGGTAAAGACCATATCCATAACCGATAAGACCGGTGGACTGGTTGCCATTAAGAACGTTTCTGATTCAGATGATCTTATGATCATCAATAAATCGGGGATAGCCATCCGAATGAGTGTGGAAGATCTTAGGGTAATGGGAAGGGCCACCCAAGGGGTGAGACTGATCAATATCAAAGGAAACGATTCCATTGCTGCAGTGGCCAAGGTCATGAAAGAAGAAGAGGATGTGGTAGATACCGATATTAAGGATATTGAAGTTGATACGGAGAATGGCACGGCTCTTGATAATACAGATACCCAAACAGAAGAATAATTATTAAACACACAATAACTATTAATACATTGAAAATGAAAACTAAATTTTTAATACTTGCGGCCTTATCGTATTCTTTGGTCGGATTTTCGCAAAAAAATGAAATAAAGTCTGCTGAAAAAGCATTGAAGTCTGGTGACGCCAAAGCGGCAAAAGCGGCTATTGAGAGTGCTGCTTCCTTAATTGGAAATGCAGATGAAAAAATGAAGGCAGAGTATTACCTCCTGAGAGGGGATATCTATAAAGATTTGGCCCAGAAGGGAGATGCTGCCGCATTTGATGTTGCTATCAAGGGATATAACGACCTAATTGCTTTGGAAGCCCAAACAGGAAAACAAAAATACACTGCAGAAGCACAGCAAAAATTAAGCGCTATTTCTGCTGATCTGGTTAATTCTGCCGTAACGGACAATCAAGAAAAGCGTTTTAAGGAAGCTGGTGAAAAGTTGTACATGAGCTATAACTTAAGTAAGAAGGACACCATTTATCTTTATTATGCAGCGAGCAGTGCTGTTAACGGAGGTCACTACGAGCAGGCCCTTACCTACTACAATGAGTTGAAGGACTTGGGTTATAATGGTAGCGAAATGAAATATTCTGCCGTTAATATTGAGACGGGAGAAGTTGAGGAGATGGCCAAAAATCAAAGAGATCTAATGGTAAAATCTGGGACCTATAAGGACCCAAAGGATGAAAAAACACCTTCTAAGAGCTCTGAGATCGTTAAGAACATTGCTTTGATCTATACTCAATTGGGACAGGACGATAAAGCTTTGGAGGCTTACAAAGATGCAAGGGCAAATGATCCTACAGATGTAAATCTAATTTTGAACGAAGCCAATTTGTATTTCAAATTAGGGGATAAGGAAAAGTTCAAGGCATTGATGGCAGAGGCTACTGAGGTGGCTCCGGATAATCCAGATCTTTTTTACAACATTGGAGTAATCAATATGGAGCAAGGAAATATGGAAGAGGCAAGGGCTGCTTATAAGCGTGCTTTGGAAATCAACCCTGGGTATGTAAATGCCCAATTGAACTTGTCCACTACCTATGTGAACGAAGGAAACGGTCTAATCGATGACATGAACAAGTTGGGTAACTCTAAGGCTGATATCGCCAAATACAATGAGTTAAAAGAGAAAAAGGATAGCTTGTTCAAAGAAGGAGCCGCTGTATTGGAGGCTGCTTTGAAAATGAATCCTGATAACCAAGGAATATTGACACAATTGAAAAACATCTACGGTGCCTTGGGTGACAATGAAAACTTTATGAGAATGAAGAAGCTATTGGGAGAATAATCCTGATATCAATAATAAAAGAAAAAGCCTTCGAAAATTCGAAGGCTTTTTTTATTAGATGATTTTTTTGATGACCCGGAGTTGATGGGTGTAACTTCTTGTTTCCGCATTGAAAATCCCGGTGTGATCTATGCGGTCAATTCTTACCTTGCCCTGGGCGTGGATGACATAATTGTTGGGCATGATGATTCCTACATGGTCAATAACTCCCTCATTGTTGTCGAAAAAGGCCAGATCTCCAGCTTCGCTTTCTTCAATAAAACTTAAAGGCTCTCCTTGTGAAGCCTGTTGGGAAGCTGTACGGAGCAGCTGGTAACCGTTAATTTTATAGACCATCTGGGTAAGGCCAGAGGCATCAATTCCAAAAGGGGTTTTACCGCCCCATAAATATGGTGTGTTCAAGTATAAAAGAGCAGTGTCCAATAGGGTGCTTTTGTCGTTGACACCCTCAATATAATTTCCATCGAATTGATGGGCTACCAAATCTATGTTCTGTATGGTGGATCCAATTACTATGGGAATCAGCATATCGCTTTCCGTGCTTACAAAGGAAACGAGATCGGACGTATTTTTTATAGGGCTATTGGTATGGGCCGTTTGGTAATCTTCCTCCGAGATCAAGACCATCTGATTGTTGCTTATCCACCCCTCGGTAGCATCAAACGCAATACGGATTTTACTCCAATATTTTCGTTGCTCCAAAACCTTAAAATGGTCTCCGTACAAAAGTTGCGTGACCATTTCGCTGACATCATCGGCGATAGCTCTTACAGGAACAATACTCAGGTGGCAAATACCGTATTGCATAAATTTGCTTTACAGAAATAAATTATTTTTTCTCCAATACAATTGCTGAAGCACCACCACCACCATTACAAATAGCCGCTGCACCTATCTTACCGTTGTTCTGTTCCATAACGCTTAATAGGGTTATGATAATCCTGGCTCCGGAGCATCCCAATGGGTGACCCAAGGACACAGCGCCTCCATTGACATTTACGTTGGCATCTGTCAATCCAAGGATTTTCATATTGGCCAAACCTACAACGGCAAAGGCTTCATTGAATTCAAAATAATCTACTTGATCTTTGGTAATACCTGCTTTGGCCAAGGCTTTTGGTAGGGCTTTGGATGGTGCCGTGGTGAACCATTTTGGTTCCTGGGCAGCATCTGCATAACTTTTTATGGTGGCCAATGGCGTTAAGTTTAATTCTTTGGCCTTATCGGCACTCATCAATACCAAGGCTGCGGCACCGTCATTTATGGTGGAAGCGTTGGCGGCCGTAACCGTGCCATCTTTTGAGAACGCAGGTCTTAGGGTCGGTATTTTGTCCAAACGAACGTTCTTGTATTCTTCATCTTCATTTACGATTACAGGCTCTCCCCTGCGCTGAGGTACCTCTACGGGGACCACCTCATTATTGAATTTTCCGGCCTTCCAGGCAGCGGCAGATCTTTCATAAGACTGCACGGCATAGGCATCCTGATCTTCCCTTGAGAATTTATATTCCGTAGCGCAGGCATCTGCACAAGTACCCATGGCATTTTGGTCATAGGCATCTACCAGACCATCCTTTTGCATCCCATCTATTAAAGTGGTAGGTCCAAATTTCTGTCCATTTCTCATATGAACATAATGAGGTATGGAGCTCATGTTTTCCATTCCTCCGGCAACAATGATGGAAGCATCCCCAAGAGCAATACTTTGAGCGGCCTGCATAACGGTCTTCATTCCGGAAGCACATACCTTATTTACTGTGGTACATGGAACGGTGTCCGGAATCCCGGCAAAAATAGCTGCTTGTCTGGCGGGAGCTTGTCCCGTTCCAGCCTGCACCACATTGCCCATTAAAACCTCTTCGACCAACTTCGGGTCCAAATTGATTTTATCCAAGGCCCCTTTGATCGCGATGGCGCCCAATTTTGGAGCTGGAATACTGGATAATGCCCCCATAAAACTGCCTATGGGAGTTCTGGCAACAGATACAATAACTACTTCTTTCATGTCTAATTTTATAAATGATATTGCGAAATTAATAAATTAAAGCGCAAAGAACATGGTTCTATTGGTAAAAGCCTTTTTTAAATATATATTTTTCTATTTTTGGTGCAGATACCAAGTTATATGAGGAAATTTTTAGATCGGCTTTACAAGAATCAATCACTCATATACAAGTATATTTTATATGCGATTTCCGTCTTCTTGGTCGTTTTCTTTTTTCCCAAAGGAGGTAAGTTCAAGTATGAGTTCCAAAAAGGAAAACCTTGGCAGTATGATAACCTCTATGCCCCGTTTGATTTTTCCATCAAAAAAACCGATGAGGAAATAGCCAAGGAAAAGCTGGCCATCCAAGCCAATCTTATCGACTACTACGACTATGATGAGGATTTGCAAAAAGAGGTCTATTATGCTTTCGAAAGAAAGTTTGACACCCTTTTTTCCGGGTACAAACTAAAAATGGGCCAATTTACCTCCCTTAAAAAGGCAGGATATGAAATATTGGATGAGATCTATGGCCATGGCGTTCTTAAGTCGAACGGCATCAATACGAAGGACAATCTTTATCTGGTGAAGGGCAATGAGGCCAAAAGGCTCAATTACTCTGATTTTTATAAGTTACAGGAAATTGCCGATCTTGTTGATAGGGAACTGGGCCAAAGAGGTCTCGGCAAATTTTCACCCCAATATCAAGAATTGTTCTTTGAAGTCATTAAGCCAAATGTTTTTTATGATGAGAACCTATCTCAGAAGGAGCTGGAAAATGAATTTTCTGAACTCTCTACTACCCGTGGCAACATTGATGAGGGCAAACTTATCATTGTAAAGGGGGAAGTTGTTGAAGCAGAAAACTTTAAGATTCTCAATTCTTTAAAGGAAGAATATGAATCTGAACTTTGGGCAGCCAACAATTATTATTTTATACTTTTCGGGTATATCGTTTTGGTGGCATTGGTGTTGCTGATGCTTCTTCTGTTCCTCAAAAAATATAGGCCGGTAACCTTTCGGAACAATACCAAGGTTACCTTTATCTTCTTCAACATTCTCCTCATGGTTTTTGTGACTACCTTGGTGGTCAAGTACGATGAAACCTATGTTTTTGTGGTTCCTTTGTGTATTCTTCCTTTGATCGTGAAGACCTTCTTTGATGCTCGTTTGGGCTTGTTTGTCCATGTGCTTACTGTGTTGATATTGGGGTTTGTTGTCCCGAACAGTTTTGAGTATATATTTCTTCAGATCATGGCAGGAATTGTTACCATTTTAACGGTGTCCGAACTTTATAAAAGGGCCAATCTGTTTATTTCGGTCACAGAGATCACCTTGATCTATATGGTGGGATATTTTGCCTTCCATATCATCCATGAGGGCAATTTGGATGATATACAGTGGTTGGTTTTTGGCCTTTTCCTCCTCAATGGTATGATCACCCTCTTTGTACAGCCTTTAATTTACATCTATGAAAAAATCTTCGGATTGGTGTCGGATGTATCACTTTTAGAGCTGTCGGATACCAATAGCAAACTGTTAAAGGAGCTTTCCAATAAAGCCCCGGGTACCTTTCACCATTCCTTACAGGTTGCTAATTTGGCAGAAGCAGCTGCGAACGAAATAGGGGCCAATGCCATGTTGGTCAGGGTGGGGGCATTGTATCATGATATCGGAAAAATGAACAACCCAACGTATTTTACCGAGAATCAGATTACCAATGTAAACCCCCATGACGAACTATTGCCCAAGGACAGTGCAAAGATCATTATTGATCATGTTATAGAAGGAGTGGAGATTGCAAGGAAGAACAATCTTCCAGATCGGGTGATAGATTTTATTAGGGTGCACCATGGGACAACCCTGGTATATTATTTTTACAAGAAGCAAATGGAAATGGAAGAGGGGGCGGATGAAACCGATTTTAGATATCCGGGGCCAATACCCTTTTCCAAGGAAACCGCTATATTAATGATGGCCGACTCCATAGAGGCGGCATCCAAAAGTTTGAAAAACCCTACTTTTTTGATCATTGATGAGTTTGTGAATAGGATCATTTCGGGTCAAATGAATGCAAATCAGTTCTTGAATGCGAATATTACCTTCAAGGAAATTGAGACCATTAAGAAGGTTATGAAGCAGAAACTCACTAATATCTACCATCTTAGGGTAGAGTACCCTGAATAGGATTTTGGTCGCGAAAAATATTCCGATAAAAAAAGTCAAAAAATAGTTGCGTTCTCGGATATGAAAAAGTACATTTGCAACCGCATTTTTATATGCGCGATCTTAAAGATTATTGGAGAGGTGCCGGAGTGGTAACGGAGCAGATTGCTAATCTGTCGACGGGTAACTGTCGCCAGGGTTCGAGTCCCTGTCTCTCCGCTTTTTTTTCTTTTAGATTTGACTTATTGACATATCCACATTGTCGGTTTTCGGGGTGTAGCGTAGCCCGGTTATCGCGCCTGCTTTGGGAGCAGGAGGCCGCAGGTTCGAATCCTGCCACCCCGACAATGGTCGCGTAGCTCAGCTGGATAGAGCATCTGCCTTCTAAGCAGACGGTCCCACGTTCGAATCGTGGCGCGATCACAAGAATATCAAGGCTTTCAGGAAACTGGAAGCCTTTCTTGTTTTTGGGGCTTTTCCTTTGAGCACCATTCCATGGGGGAACATCAAAATATAAATTAGAGACTTTTCTACCTCAAAATGCGTTCATTTCGCAGGATGGTGTGGTTTTGTTTGCATAGTTCGGCATTGGGCCTTTATCTTATCGTGAAATTCTCCAATAGTACTTTAGGTTAGACCTTTCTTATATAAACCAAGTTTTAGGGAACCGGCAATTATTTTGTTTTATTTACATTTACTTAAATAGCTACCAGTTATATTTAGGCCATATGAATTTACGAGTATTATTACTTCTGCTTACCCTGGGAATGTCCAATTTCTTAGGCGGACAGGAATTGTTGCCCCCTATTTATAATTATCCCATTTTTGAATACAATGCCGCTGGACAGAATTGGGGGCTGTCTGTTGACAAGGATGGGGAGTTATTTGTGGCAAATAATAAGGGTTTGCTACATTTCAACGGGGAGCAATGGAACCTTTATAGACTTCCCAACAAGACAGTCGTCCGTTCCGTAGTGATTATTGGGGACAAAATATATACCGGCTCCTATGAGGAATTTGGATACTGGGAAAAAAATGGGAAAGGCTCCTTGGAGTATAGTTCCCTGACCCATTTGATCAGCGGTCACAAGTTCAATAGTGAAGAATTTTGGCAGATAGTTCCAAGTGGCAATGGTATTTACTTCAGATCATTTTCAAGAATCTATAAATATCAAGATGATAGTATCCAAGTAATCAATCCATATACAGTTGTTACCAATTTAATAGATTTTAATGGAGATATAATCGTTGTGGATAATGATAGCGGAATCTATAGATTGTCTCAAAATCAACTACTTCCAATTATCGATAATAGTCAACTTGGCAATGCCCAAATTGTAGATCTGATTCCATTCAATGATGGGCTGCTCCTAGGGACCAAGCAAAAAGGCTGTTTCCTATTGAAAGACGACGAACTTAGCCCGTGGGGCCCTAGTCTGACTTCCATTTTAAATCAACACCAATTGAACAAGATGATACAGCTATCTGATGGTAAGCTTGCATTTGGTACCATAAAAAGGGGAGTGTATATATATGACAGCGATACGGAAAAGGTGGAAAACATCAAAAGGGAGACTGGACTTCAAAACAATACCGTACTCTCCATGATAGCGCATAAGGGGCAATTGTGGTTAGGGCTAGACAATGGCATAGACAGAGTTCAATTGGATGCGCCAATTACCTACTTTACGGACCATACAGGTGTTCTGGGGACTGTATATGACATGGCATTTTACAGAGGGACACTTTTTTTGGGCAGTAACACGGGAGTTTATTATTTCAAGGATGACGAACTTAAATTTGTGAAGGGTTCCCAGGGGCACGTATGGGACTTACAGGTTATTGGTGATGAACTTTTTTGTGGCCACAATTCTGGTACGTTTAAGGTTGATAAAGATAAATTTGAGTCCGTATTTGGGTTATCCGGAGGATATACCATGGTCAAGATTCCGGAAAAGGGCAATTCTTATCTCCAGGGAACTTATAACGGTATTGTTCATTATGAAAAAGATGATAGTGGAAGGTGGAGTTCCTTGCGGGTTGTAGGTTTGAATTTCCCAATAAAACAATTGAATTTCGAAAATCCAAATACCTTATGGGTTGCCCATCCATATAAAGGATTGTACAGGGTTAAGATTGATAAGGACTATAGCTTTATAAAAGAGGATGATATCCAAGTTTTTGATCAGGGAGAAATTCCAAATAACTTTAATGTTAAACTGTATAACATTAAAAACCAAATAGTCATTCGCAGTGACGGACAGTGGTTTAAATACGAGCCCATTGTGGGGAAAATTACAAGGTTTGATGAGTTTGGGCCATTTGCCAACAAAGATCTGGTAAGCTATGATGAGAACCATTTTTGGTTTATTGACAATGAAGGAAACAAGGAAATAATATTTACGGATCTTAACAAGGACAATCTGATGATTGCTGGGAATCAATTGGTAAGAAGGTTGGTTCCTGATTCAGAAAATGTCATGAAACAAAATGACTCCATATATTATTTTACTCTTGGGGATGGCTTTGGAAAGCTTAATCTTAAAAAATTAAAGAGCAATCTTGAAAATGATAAGATCCCGTCCCCCAAACTGAGCTTCTTCAAAGATCAAGATACTTTGCATACATTAACGGGAAAGCCAATTTCTATTGGGTTTGTTCCTGCTCGGGAGCTCACTATTCAAGTGGCATCTCCTTTGATTGCCCAACCCCGTTATTATTACGTACTCAATGGAGCTGAAGAACAGGCTAAATATACTGACAATGGCACACTAAGATTCCAAAATCTGCCCTTTGGAAAATATAGTCTAGAGGTGTATACGGTTAACATCGATAATGAAAAATCCCTTCCCTTGGAAATTTCCTTTGAAATAGCCCCGCCATGGTATTGGTCCGATATCTGTATTGTGGCCTATGTACTGGTCATTGTTTTGTTTTTATTTTCAATCAGGAAATATAACCGCAAAAAATTAGCGAGAGAGCAGGGTAAGCTGTTGGAGCGTATCAATAAAGAGCAAGAAGAGCGGTTGCAGGAACTTGAAAAGGAAAAATTGGCCAAGGAAGTACGGCAGAAACAAAAAGAACTGGCAGGGAGTATTTTGAATGTGACCAAAAAGAATGAGCTGATCCTGGAACTAAAAAGTATCCTTTTGCTGAACAAGGATAAATTTGGTAACCAAAAAAAGTATAGATCATTCATTAAGAAATTGGATGACTCTATTAATAATGATGAGGATTGGAAAAGATTTGAAATAAATTTCAAAGAACTCCACGAGGACTTCTTTGAAAGATTGCTTGAATCCTTCCCAGAGTTAACGCCCAAGGACCTCAAATTATGTGCCTATTTAAAAATGAACCATTCATCAAAGGAAATAGCTCCACTGATGGGCATCTCAACAAGAGGGGTGGAGATACATCGTTATAGGTTGCGGAAAAAATTGGGTCTGGATGCTGACCAAAACATTTCCAACTTTCTAATCACCTTTAAATAAGGGGTATAGGTCCTTAGTTTAATTCGGTTTGTTATCTCAGAATAAGTTAATATCTCACTACATCATTACTACATCAAACCATTAATTATTAACATAATTTTTTATTTTTTACTACAGCAAGTCCAATAAACATGGGCATTTATGGACTTCAAACCATGATGATGTAGTTTTTATGTATGGTATTAATAATTGCAAGGGGGTCATTTTGTTAATTTAGCAGAAAACCAATACAATTATTATAACATCATGAAAATACGGGGTATACTTTTATTATTCACATTTCTTATGTTCCAAGCAGCGGCCTTTGCGCAAAACAACATTACCATTCGTGGAAGTGTTGAAGATACAGAGGGTGTTCCATTGCCTGGAGCGAGTATTGTTGTGAAGGGAACACAACAAGGGACACAAACTGATTTTGATGGGAACTTTATCTTGGATAATGTATCGCCATCGGCATCATTGGTCATTAGTTATATTGGTTTTATAACCAAGGAGATGGCCGTTGCTGGTAAAACTTCACTTAGCATTGTATTGGAGGCAGATGCCCAGGCATTGGACGAAGTGGTCCTTATAGGTTATGGATCCATGAAATCCAAAGATCTTACCTCTGCCATTACTACCATTAAATCTGAGGAGTTGGCGGCAACTCCAACAGGACAGGCCATGCAGGCCCTACAGGGCAAAGTGGCAGGATTGCAGGTCATCAATAGTGGAGGTCCTGGACAGTCCCCTACCATTAGGGTGAGGGGTATTGGGTCTTATGATTCTGGAGCATCAGGTCCTCTTTACGTGGTAGATGGGATGTTCTTTGACAACATAGATTTTTTGAACACAGCTGATATTACATCCATATCCATTTTAAAGGATGCTTCTGCTGCGGCCATTTATGGGGTGCGGGCTGCCAATGGTGTTGTTCTGATTGAAACAAAATCCGGTACATACAACAAGAAAGCTGAAATCACTTATGATGGTTATACAGGTTATCAAGTGGCCCAGAATGTACTGAAGGTCGCCAATGCGGAGCAGTTTACGACCATTGCGCTCGAATCTGGATCTGCACCCGACGCCCAATTTATCTTAAATGCCATGCAGCGTTATGGTCGTAGTAGGGTGAATCCAAATGTTCCTGATGTCAATACAGATTGGTATGATGAGATCATGAGGACGGCGCCCATCCAAAACCACAGTTTTGGGGTGACAGGAGGAAGTGAGGATGCTACCTATGCTATTGGAGCCAACTACTTTAGTCAAGAAGGAATATTGAAAATGCGCAATGAATATGAGCGTTTCAACCTAAGGAGTAAAATCGATTTTAAAGTCAATGATTGGTTGACGGTAGGTGGAAATACGGTTATCAGTAATGCTACTCGGTATGATGCGGAGGACTCCGCTTGGAGACAGGCTTATTTCGCCGTGCCGATTTTACCGGTATTGGACCCATTAAATACAGATGCAACTCCAATTGCTTATGCCAACGCACAGGATTTGGGTTATAGAGGGGGGCAAAACCCTTTCCCAACCTTGGATTTCAGTGAGAACCGTTCTAAAATTAGGAATGTACTGGCTAATTTTTATGCTCAGTTTGAATTGGTTCCTGACAAACTAACTTTTAAAACGGCCTACAATCATAACTTTGAAACTAGGGAAAAAAGGGAAGTCCGATTGCCTTTCTTTATTGGAAATAACTTCCAAAGGGAAGATGCATCCTTGTTCAAGGGCAATGAGACCTATTCCAATCAGATTTGGGACAATACCTTGACCTATACCGATTCTTTTGGCAAACATAATTTGAGTGTCCTATTGGGTGGTTCTTTCAGAGACGAATCGTTTGAACAATTGAGGGCGAGAGGCTTGAATTTTCCGTTATCGGGAGAAGAGGCATACTATCTGGATCTGGCGCAAACCATTGTAAATGAGGATGTAGGTGATGATGGTAGACGTGAATACGGATTGTCGTATTTTAGTAGGGTATCCTATAACTACGACAATAAATATTTGTTGTACGGAACGTTTCGTGCGGACGGCACAAACAAGTATCAAGAGAAGTGGGGGTATTTCCCGACCATTGGTGCAGGATGGGTCCTTTCTGAAGAGTCTTTTATGGAGGACAATGGATTGTTCGACTTTCTAAAGTTAAGGGGAAGTTGGGGTCAGTTGGGGAACGACAATGTGCCGGGAAGTGAGGGTTCCATTACCTCGCAAGTCGTAACGACGGCTCTTGGTGACACCATGTTTAGCGGCGTAAGTACAAGTAGCGATTTTACATCCTTAAAATGGGAGGTGACAGAAGAAATCAATGCTGGGTTGTCTGCTGCCATATTCAATAATCAATTATCCATTGAGGCAGATTATTACGTGAGGGATACCAAAGATGCGATCATTCCGGTCCAGCGACCATTGATTCCGGGAAGTATAAGAAAAAATGTTGGGGAAATTAGAAACTCCGGATTTGAGTTGGCCTTAAATTGGAACAAAAAGGTAAATGACGATTTTACATATAGTATTGGAGGAAATTTCTCAACATTGAAAAATGAAGTTCTTGATTTGGGGGGGCAAGCATTTATAGATGCGGGAACTGCAGAGTTTCGTCAAAGATCTATCATTGGTGAATCTATATTTGCCTTCTATGGTAGAGAAATAGCCGGTGTTTACCAAAATGACGCTGAAATTCAGGCAGATCCTGTAGCCGTGGCCAATAACTTGGCTCCCGGAGATTTTAAGTATAAGGATTTGGATGGAAATGGTGAAATCAATGATGATGACAGAACCGTTTTAGGATCCTTTTTGCCTTCCTATTCTTTTGGTTTCAATATAGGGGTGGCCTATAAAGGTTTTGATCTCTCTGCCAGTGCAATTGGACAAGGCGGCAATAAAATTTTGAACAGAAAACGAGGTGAAGTAATCTTTACCAATGACACCAATATAGATAGGGACTTTGCTATAAATCGTTGGCATGGGGAGGGGACATCCAATAGTTATCCTTCAGCAGCAGGAATCAGAAAAGGATGGAACCAAAGATTAAATGATTATTTTATTGAAGATGGAGACTTTTTTAGGATTCAAAATATCACGTTTGGTTACACCATCAACAAAAAGAAAACAAATCCAAACTTGCCCGATATCAGGCTTTATGTTACTGCGGAAAAACCATTGACCGTGTTTAGCTATAATGGATTCAATCCAGAGGTACCCAACGGAGTAGATAATCAGACTTATCCTATACCATCAGTATACACTTTTGGAGTTAATATTAAAATTTAAAAAAACGACTATGAAACTGTTTACAAAAAAAATCATTTTAACCCTAATGGCATCCGCAGGATTTGCCATGGTTGGGTGTACTGACAAATTGGAAGAACCTGAATTGAACAACAATTTTGCCGGAGGTACAGATTTCACCAAGACGGAGGATATGAAGCTTTCCATAATCGGGGTGTACGAGGCATTTCAATCCAGGGGATGGGAGCAGCCTTTGCTTATTTCCGTGAGAGGTGACGATGTAAATGCCGGTGGTTTGGGGGATCAGCAAGATTTTGCAAATACAGATCTCTTTGATTACAATAAAGATTATTGGATGTACAATTCCCTATGGGAGAATATCTATGTTGATGTTATTTCTGCCCATACTGGCATGGAACAAATAGAAAGATATCAAGAATTCGCAGATGAGGCCGGGGTTGCCCTTGGAGATCAATACATTGCAGAAGCAAAGGTGTTGCGCGCTATGATGCTTTTACAGATCTCTCAGGTATGGGGAGATGTATTCATTACTGAATCTTCGGATACCGGTGCACTTACGTCCCTGACAAGTGTGCCCACCCAACAAGAAGTAATGCAGCATATCTCCGATCAAATGGATGAGGCTATCCTTCATTTGCCAAATATGAGGCCCAACGAGCGAACAGATCTGCCAGGAGGCGTTACGGTTTATACGGCCTATGCTGTTAAGGCTTTGGCAAACCAAGAGTTGAAAAACTATCAGGCTGTGGCCGATGCTGCTGGGAAGATAATCAGCTCCGGGGCATTTAGTCTTTATCCTGATTATTATGAGCTGTTCAAAACACCTGGGAAATTGAGCAATGAAAGCATCCTTGATCTACAATATTCCGATTTTGGACAGGGTGAAGGGGATAGAGAAGCACACCTGTATGCGCCTTATGGTCCTCAAAACTGGACTCCAGCTGTCGAAGGTGCTTCCAGCGGATGGGGATTCTTTGAGCCAAGTATGAAGTTTATCAAATTTATGCTGGACAGGGGAGAGACTACTCGTTTAGAGACCAGTGTGTTATTTACAGACCGCGGTATTGCGGAATTGCAGTCCGATCCGAACTATGCCAACCTTCCAAACTTTGTATCCAATACAACAAGGGATGGTGATAAAATAGAAGATTATGCCAGGGCATTGTTTGCCAGTGGCAAGCACTATTTGCCTTCCAATCAATTAATTCCTGGAAGAACTGAATACGGGAGCAACAAAAATTTCCCAGTTATTAGATATGCAGAAGTTTTATTGATGTATGCCGAAGCTCTTGCACAGGGCGCCAGTGGAACCGGAATGACAGCAACCCAAGCGGTGAACCAAGTAAGGGCCCGAAGCAATATGCCTGCCTTGGCCGGAGTCACTTTGGACCAGGTATTGGAGGAGAAATTTGCAGAGCTCAGTATGGAATGGGGAAAGAGATATTTTGATATGATCCGATTGCAGCGATACAGTGAATTGAGCTATGACGGCAGAACATTCACAGAAGCCAAGACTTTCTTGCCCTATCCTCAGGCGCAAGTGGACCAGTTTCCAATTTTAGGTAATTAATTAAAGATTTAATTTGAACCAAATGAAAAATTTAAAACAACTTATTACATGTGTTGTCGTGCTCTTTCTTGCTTTCTCTTGTGATCAGGGAATTGATGGTATAACAGCAGTAGAGCCGGGTATAGATGAATCTGCACCAGCAATTAAGATTGTATCCCCCACGGAAGGCACCAAGATAAAAGTACCCCAGGTAGTAGCCTCGGTAACCATTGAAGTAGAAGTTACAGACGATATAGAAGTGGCCAATGTGGAGGTGATGATGGACGATATCACTATAGCTAATTTCAATGAATTTAAGGATTACAGACGCGTACTGATCAAGGATCTTGTTTACAATGAGGTCAGGGATGGTAGCCATGTCCTTAAAGTTGCCGCAACCGATATTGAGGGTAAGACTACGGTTGCTACGGTGACATTTGAAAAGGAGCCTGCGTATACCCCGCTGTTTGCCGGAGAAGTGCTGTACATGCCCTTTGATGGGGATTATGTTGATCTAATTGGGTTAAAGGCCGCAACTAAGACTGGAACACCAACTTTTGCTGGGCAGGCGGTCATTGGGGCCAATGCCTATAAAGGTGCAGAAGATTCATATTTAAACTATCCTACGGCAGGGTTGTTGGGTACAGAATTTACTGCCTCATTTTGGTATAAGGTCAATGCCAGTCCGGATAGGGCAGGTCTCTTGGTGATCGGCGACAACCCTGATGATCGCAATCAGGGCTTTAGATTATTCAGAGAAGGAAATGGTGCCTCCCAAACAATTAAATTGAATGTGGGTACAGGAAATGGAGAAAGCTGGAATGATGGGGGTGTATTGGATGTGGCTGCAGGAGAATGGGTGCATATTGCCTTTGCTATATCTGCCACGAAAAGCACCATTTTCTTTAATGGCGTCGAAATGCGTTCAGCGACCTTATCCGCTCCTGTTGATTGGACAGGTTGTGAAAACATGGTTATTGGAGCAGGGGGGGATACCTTTAGTTACTGGAACCATTTATCGGACAGAAGTGCCATGGACGAACTTAGGGTGTTCAATAAGGCCTTAACTGCTGCAGAGATCCAGAACATGATCAATGTGACCAACCCTTACACCGGTAAATATGATGGTGAGATGTTCTATTTGCCTTTTGACGGGAACAACAAAAACTTGTTCAATGGCCAGGAGGCAGCTGTGGTGGGAACGCCGGGCGTTGCCGGAGAGGGAATAAGTGGTTCTGAAGCCTATGCTGGAGCGGCCAATTCATATTTGACCTTTCCCACCGATAACCTTAAAACCGAAGAATTTAGTGCCAGTTTCTGGTACAAGGTAAATGCTTCTCCCGATAGGGCAGGTATTTTGGTCATGGGACCTCCAGATACAGAAAGGGCAGACTATCCGTCCGTTCAGAATTTGAGAACCAATGGGTTTAGATTCTTCAGAGAAGGAAGTACGTCAAATCAGATTTTCAAGTTGAATGTGGGCAATGGTACTGCAGACACTTGGATTGATGGCGGTGCGGCAGCTTCATTGGATCCGGCTAGTGCGGGATGGAAACATATTGCATTCACTATTTCTGGAGCGAAAGCTATTGTCTACATTGACGGGCTGCAGGTTGCCGAAGCCAATATCTCTGGAGTGGATTGGACCGGTTGCGACATTTTGTCCATTGGATCAGGTGCCCCAAGATTTACGGAATGGGGCCACTTGTCCGATCAAAGTTTTATTGATGAGCTCCGCTTGTTCAACAAGGCATTGACACCAGAGGAAGTACTGAACATAAGAAATGACGAATAATACATTTTCTTAAAAAACGAAACACAACTTTTATGAAATTTCAAGTATTGATATTGGCCCTAGCAACATTATTTGTTGGGTGCAAGGGCAATAATACACCCAAAACCGAAAAGGCAAAGACCAAGGAATCTTCCAAATTTGGAAACCTGTCCGATCTTGCCCTTTTGGATACGGTCCAGAAACAGACGTTTGAATATTTTTGGAGTGGCGCCGAGCCAACTTCAGGATTGGCAAGGGAACGCATCCATTTGGATGGTATTTATCCCTCAAATGACCAAGATGTCATCACCATTGGCGGTTCTGGTTTTGGGGTTATGGCCTTGTTGGTTGGGGTAGAACGTGGCTTTATATCCAAGGAGCAACTTACAGAGCGTATGTTGAGAATACTGGATTTCCTTGAAAAGGCAGATCGTTTTCATGGGGCTTGGCCACATTGGTTGCACCCGGACGGGTCTACTGCTCCCTTTTCCAAGATGGACGACGGTGGGGATTTGGTAGAGTCTGCTTTTATGATCCAGGGACTTCTTACCGTCAAAGAGTATTTTGATCAGTACACGGATAACCCACAAGGAAAAAATATAAGCGAAAGAATTCAACGGATCTGGGAGGAAGTAGAATGGGATTGGTATACTAAGGGCGGTGAAAATGTTTTGTATTGGCATTGGTCCCCAAAATTTGGATGGGATATGAATTTTCCTGTAGGCGGTTATAACGAAGCGCTTATCATGTACGTTTTGGCAGCATCGTCTCCCACGCACCCCATTAGTAAGGACGTTTACGAAAAGGGATGGGCCAGAAATGGTGCTATCGCAAAGGATACGGTGTATTATGGGCTTAATACGGAATTGGACCATTACGAGCATGATGCGGCACCCGTAGGTCCTTTGTTTTGGGCTCATTACTCTTATTTGGGCTTGAACCCGAATGGACTAAAGGATCAATATGGGGATTATTGGAAGCTCAACCAGAACCACGCCATGATACATTATAAACATGCCGTCGCAAATCCAAATAATTTTAAAGGTTATGGCAAAGACTGTTGGGGCCTGACATCAAGTTATTCAATGAATGGATACGCCGGACATAGGCCAGATCAAGATCTAGGGGTTATTTCACCAACAGCGGCACTCTCTTCTATGCCGTATACGCCATATCAAAGTTTGAATTTTTTACGCTACATGTACAAAGAACAAGATTCCTTGATTGGAAAATTTGGTCCTTATGATGCCTTTAGTTTGGAAAAAAATTGGTCCTTGCCACGTTATTTGGCCATTGATCAAGGTCCAATTCCTGTGATGATCGAAAATTATAGGACGGGACTATTGTGGGATCTATTTATGAGGAACGAAGAGGTGTTGGAAGGGTTGAAAAAATTAGGATTTACATATACCAACAAGAATGATTAGATATTGTTTTATACTTTCATTCCTATGGTTGGTGGCCTCTTGTAGTTCGCAGGATGATACAACACCTATTGGTGTTTCCGAGCTGCCAAAAAAACCTGAAGAACCTGTTGTGGTGCTGTCAGATACAGAACTTATGGATGTAGTGCAACGGGAAACTTTTAAATATTTTTGGGATTATGCTGATGCTGATTCGGGTGGAGCAAGGGAACGATTCCATCCCAGTGATCCAAACCTTGGAAAGTCCTTGGTTACCTCAGGGGGTACGGGCTTTGGATTGATGAGTATTTTGGTTGGCATAGAAAGAAATTATGTATCCAGGGCAGAGGCGGTAGAAAGGTTGTCAAAAATTCTAAACTTTTTGGAAAATGCTGATAGGTTCCACGGCGCTTGGCCGCACTGGATGAATGGAACTAATGGTAATGTGATACCCTTTAGTAATATGGATAATGGGGGGGATCTGGTAGAAACAGCCTTTTTGGTCCAAGGATTGATCTGTATAAAAGAATATTTTAAAACTGGGTCATCGGAAGAAAAAGTGTTGTCCCAAAAGGCAGATGTACTGTGGAAAGGGGTAGATTGGCAATGGTACACCAAGAATGAAAATACGTTGTATTGGCACTGGAGTCCATCCAACGGGTTTGCTATCAATATGCAGTTACAAGGTTACAATGAAACGTTGATCCCCTATGTTTTGGCTGCTGCCTCTCCAGATTATACAATTTCGCCAGAAGTTTATACCAATGGATGGGCATCCAATGGGGGTATAAAATCCAATAACGTCCAATATGGATATCCCTTGCTGTTAAAACATGCGGGGAGCGAAAATTATGGTGGCCCCCTTTTTTGGGCCCATTATTCATATTTGGGATTGAATCCAAAGGGGTTAACAGACCAATATGTCAATTATTGGGATGTCAATGTGAACCATACCATGATCAACTATAGTTATTGTGTGGCAAATCCAAATGGCTATGTGGACTATGGAAAGGATTGTTGGGGACTGACAGCAAGTTATACTAGGAACAACGATGGGGGAATAGGGTATAATGCCCATAGTCCTTCTAACGATACCGGAATAATCTCTCCTACGGCGGCGCTTAGTTCTATCCCATACGCCCCTGAAGAATCATTGGCTGCGATGCGATTTTTCTATAGCAAAAAAGATAAACTGATGGGGCCGGCTGGGTTTTATGACGCTTTCAGTCCAACTGACAATTATTGGGTGGCTGATGCTTACCTGGCCATAGATCAAGGTCCAATTGTTATCATGATCGAAAATTATAGATCGGGCCTATTGTGGCGTCTTTTTATGCAGAATGAAGAGGTGCAAAATGGTTTGGAAAAATTAGGTTTCAGTAGTACACCCTAAAAGAATAGGGCAATTGGCAATCTGAATTTTATTCAGTTGTTGTTCAAATAGACAATAGCACATAGTTCGCAGCTATTTTACATCTGGTAATAAGCAAGGTCCATATTTTTGGAGGATCTAACTATTTCTGGCTTTTAATGTATTGTTATATAACTTGTCCAATGGGGGTATTATAAAACTTATACCAAGGAATTAAATGAAAAAGAAATATTTTATGTTGAAACATATATCATGTTTATACTTGGCATTTTGTCTCGCAAATACCATAAATGCACAGGACTACAAGCAAAAGACCTATTGTAATCCCATTAATATAGATTACGGATACACCCCTTTTGAAAAGTTTTCCCAAGAGGGTAAGCATCGGGCAACTGCAGATCCGGTAATCGTAAATTTCAGGGAAAAGTATTTCTTGTTTTCCACCAATCAGGAAGGCTATTGGTGGAGTGGGAATATGCTGGATTGGAATTTTGTGTACCGAAAATTTTTATTGGATGATACCTATATCCATGACCTAAATGCTCCTGGAGTCTTTGTTATGAAGGATACCTTGTATGTGCATGGTTCTACCCATGAGAAAGATTTTCCGATCTGGAAAAGTGGTAATCCAACGGTGGACGATTGGAGTATAGCCGTAGACACATTAAATGTTGGCGCTTGGGATCCGGGTTTTTACTTTGATGAGGAACTGGACAGGCTTTTTTTATATTGGGGATCAAGCAATGAATTTCCTCTTCTCGGTACAGAATTGAATACTAAAACACTGCAATCCGATGGTTTTGTAAAGCCCATGATTACACTAAAACCAGAAGATCATGGTTGGGAAAGATTTGGTGAGTATAATGATAATACCTTCTTACAGCCCTTTATGGAAGGGGCCTCAGTCACCAAGCACAAAGGCAAGTATTACCTGCAATACGGTGCGCCTGCAACAGAGTTCAGTGGCTATGCAGATGGCGTTTATGTGAGTGACAACCCGTTGGATGGTTTTAAATATCAGTCGCATAATCCATTCTCGTATAAGCCCGGTGGTTTCGCCAGAGGTTCAGGTCATGGTTCTTCGTACCAAGACAATTTTGGAAATTGGTGGCATACGTCAACTTTGATCTTGGGGGTCAAAAATAATTTTGAACGCAGAATAGGAATTTGGCCCGCTGGTTTTGACAAGGATGATGTTATGTATTCCAATACTGCCTATGGGGATTATCCAACTTTTTTGCCCCATAACAATGCGGACCATATCAATGGCATGTTTGCCGGTTGGATGCTTTTAAATTATAACAAGCCTATTCAAGTTTCCTCGACCTTGGGAGGATACCAACCGAATTACAGTGTAGATGAGGATATGAAAACCTATTGGTCTGCGAAATCAGGCAATAAAGGCGAATGGATTCAATCAGACTTGGGTGAAATGTCAACGATCAATGCAATCCAAATCAATTTTGCCGATCAGGATGCGGAATTTAGGGGCAAGACCATGGGCAAATTTCACCAGTATATAATTTATATTTCAAATGATGGTAAAAATTGGAAGGTTTTAGTGGATAAACGTCAAAATAAAGCTGATGTTCCACACGATTATATAGAGCTGTCAAAACCTATTGAAGCACGTTATCTTAAATTGGAAAACAAGGCAATGCCTACTGGTAAATTTGCTATTAGTGGTTTCCGGATTTTTGGTAAAGGGCATTCTCAGAAACCTGGTGCAGTTGAAAAGTTTATGGTATTGCGTGCAGACCCCAATAAGCACGGTGAGCGTAGGAGTGCCTGGTTGAAATGGCAGCAAAATCCGCAGGCAGACGGCTATGTTATATATTTTGGAAAGGAAAAGGACAAATTATATGGAAGTATTATGGTTTACGGCCAAAACGATTACTTTTTCACAGGGATGGATAGAACAGATTCCTACTATTTTCAGATCGAAGCTTTTAACAATAATGGTATTTCTGAAAGGACAGAAACCATTTTCGTGAAGTGACGGCAGCCCTTATGCCGAAGGTCAATAAATAGTCAGTTTATTCTGGCATTAAAATTAATAGATCAATGAAATACAAAGATAGTTTAGTTGCTTTTTTAATTCTCATGGCTCCAATAATTGCGGTGGCCCAGATGTCTGAATTATATGAAAAGGAAATTTTCATAGATAAACAAGACACCTTACGTTACCGCATTATGTGGCCTGAAAATTTCAATGAGTCCAAAGAATATCCTTTAGTTCTATTTCTTCACGGGGCTGGGGAGCGGGGAAATGACAACACGAGCCAACTCGTTCACGGTAGTTCAATATTTGCTGATGAATACAATAGAAGAAATTATCCGGCTATTGTAATATTTCCTCAATGCCCAAAAGACGATTATTGGTCCAATGTAAAAGTGGATAGGAGTAGGACCGGAATAAAAAAATTCAAGTTTAAGGACCAAGGAACACCCACCAAGGCCATGGGTACATTATTGGAATTTATGGATGGAATGATGGACAAACCCTTTGTAAAAAAAGATCAATTATATGTGGCAGGACTTTCCATGGGGGGAATGGGTACTTTTGAGATACTCTCTAGAAGACCTGATCTTTTTGCTGCAGCCATGCCAATCTGTGGAGGTGGTAATCCCAAAAGTGTATCCGAATATGCCACAAACATACCTATTTGGGCATTTCATGGGGCCAAGGATGATGTTGTATCGCCCCTTTTTACTATAAAAATGATTGAAGAAATTATAGAGCAGGGCGGGACACCAAAATTTTCATTGTACGATACGGCCAACCATAATAGTTGGGATCCAGCTTTTGGTGAGCCTAATTTCTTATCCTGGCTCTTTTCCCATAAAAGAAACTAGTGCTCTAACCGGAAATCTTCTTCGATATAATGACGTTTCAATTTGATGCCGTTGCTCTCTTGTTGAATTTTTCCGCTATAAATGCTACGATCAATAGCTGTGAGATATGATAGATCATCACCGGTAAAATATAGATACTTGCGTTTATACTGTGCCCAAACATAATTTTGGCCATTACGGACCCATGGACCAAGGATTTTTTGGAACCACAGAATAGGGCCGTAACGCGATCTTCCGTGGAAAACCCAAGCTTTTTGGAAACTGTATTGACCACGAACATCACCAGGAGAAAGAGTGCAAGAATTGCCGCAAACAAAAGTAGGAGAACCTCAAGGCGCATACCTGAAAACAAATGGGCATTAAAGGACAAGCAAAAACTGGAATATACGATCAGAACGATGATTGTTTTGTCAAAATAACCAATCAAAGTACTTTTCTTTACTGCAAAATGACCAATCTTATGATGGAGCATGATTCCCAATGTCAGGGGAATGACAATTTGTAAAAGTAATTTGGTGATCACGGTAACAACAGAAACGCCTTGGGCGTCTTCCACCACCAAGCCGAGCCACAATGGAGTGAGGACCACCCCGATCAGCCCTGATAAACTGGCATTGAAAATGGCCGCAGGAATATTTCCCTTTGCAATGGAAACCATTACCACAGAGGACGATACAGTAGAAGGCAAAACAGCCAAAAAGAACATGCCCACCCATAAAAGGTCGGCAGTTTCACCATTCATCATCGGTCTAAAGGGCAGCACCAATAAGGGGAATAGTACAAATGTGCTAAGATGTATCAATAGGTGCAATTTATAATTGCGAACACCACTTCTAAACGTGTCCTTAGATAGCTTTAAACCGTAGAAAAAGAAAATAAGTCCAATCCCAATATCCGTAACTGTATTTAAATGGAGCCAACGAGATCCATTGGGAAAAATATAGGCAATGGGAATAGCGATCAATAAGGCCAGGATAAAGCCATTAAACTTGATTTTTTTAAAAAGCACGAAACTAATTTTTACGAGTTGACAATAGTGGATAAACCAAAGGGTCAAATGTAACGTATTTATGGCAATACAGTTAAAATTTGCAATGGCGGCATCGAGTGTGCCTTTAAAACGAAGAGTCTTAAAATGGCACCTTCATGACGGTTTGCACAATTGCAGTGGTAATATGTTGAATGATAATTCGGTATGAAATAATAGCGATCGTTTTTGCGACATGAAAATAGTTTTTTGAACTATGATTTTTAATTAAAACGGAAGCTTCTATTTTATACTTTTGTCGAAATTTTAGAGAACTAATAATCAATGAGTTTACGCCCAATTTTATTGCTGACCTTGCTACTGGTAATGTCCTTGTTACATGGCTGTAGTGCCCAATCGCAGCTTTTGGAAGACGAGCAGCAAACCATTACCATTGAAAACCTTAAATATTATTTATATTACCCACCAGGATATGAGGAGGCAAGTTCAGAAAAGTTTCCGTTACTTTTGTTTTTGCATGGAGGTGGAGATTCGGGGGATAGCATTGCTCGTGTAAAATCCAGTGGCCCTCCAAAACTTATTGCGGATGGTAAAGATTTTCCATTTTTGATTTTGGCTCCCCAAAACCCACATAAAAAGGAATGGTGGAATACCAAAGCAGTGGTTCAGTTATTGGACACCATTGTGGCCAACAACAATGTGGATACCAAAAGGATATACCTTACTGGATTGAGTAGGGGCGGAGGCGCTGCATGGCAATTGGCGGTTCAATACCCGGAAAAATTTGCGGCCATGGCTGTGGTTTGTGGAATGACTCCCGTACCCTATGCTGCATGGATCGATAAAAAAATGCCTATATGGGTATTTCATGGGGAAGAAGACAAGTCCATTCCGTTTTCGGAGTCCGTGCAAATGGTGGAAAGGCTCAGGGAAATGGGATATGATGTTAAGTTTACCAGATACAAAGGGGTTGGTCACAACTCTTGGACAAGAGCATATAACACCCCAGAACTTTACGATTGGTTTGTAGAGCAGAGTCGTAAGTAGTTTAAGCTTTCTCCTATTATTTTTCTAGCCTATAACGGGGAAGTCCTCCTTATGCTTTGTTTCTTCTCTAAAAGGTATGTGGTTTTCCTTCTTGTTCTCAAGACACAGGAGGCTTTACTATTCAATTTTTTGCCGGTACTTTTCCCATAATCTTTGTATTATAATTGAATTCATGTCTAATTGATTTTGTTTTAGTTGGGGCTTCTTACAATAAAAAAGAGTAACTTATTGGTGTTATTCCAGTAATCAACCAACTAAACTTTTCTAATGCAAATTAAAGAATCTACAACCGTATACGATGTGATCATTGTAGGCTCCGGCGCCGGAGGGGGCATGGCTACCAAAGTATTATCTGAAGCCGGACTAAAAGTTGCCGTGGTGGAAGCCGGACCATATTTTGACCCGGCAGCACCAGAGCAACAGACCCAATTGAAATGGCCCTATGAATCTCCTCGAAGGGGTGCGAATACCGTAAGACCATTCGGAGATTTTGATTCCGCCTATGGGGGATGGGAGATAGAGGGGGAGCCCTATACCCGTAAAGATGGAACTAAATTCGATTGGTTCCGGTCACATATGCTGGGAGGGCGTACCAACCACTGGGGAAGGATTTCCTTACGTTTTGGAGAACGGGATTTTAAACATAAAAGTTATGATGGCCTAGGGGATGATTGGCCTATTGGCTATGAGGATGTAAAGCCCTATTACGATAGAGTAGACAAGTTGATAGGTGTTTTTGGCACCAAAGAAAATATCCCCAATGAACCGGACGGATTTTTTCTGCCTCCACCGAAGCCCAGATTGCACGAGCTGTTTTATATCAATGGTGCGAAAAAATCGAACATTCCTGTAATTCCATCTAGGATGTCCATGCTCACAAAAAAAATCAATAAAGAAAGAGGGGTCTGCTTTTATTGCGGACAATGTTCAAGAGGATGCTCCGTGTATGCCGATTTTTCTGCGGGTACCTGTTTGATTTTTCCGGCCCAAAAAAATGGAGGGCAAATTGATCTGTTTGTAAATAGTATGGTCCGGGAAGTGACCACCAATGAAGAAGGAAAGGCAACGGGAGTTTCCTATATCAATAAGGAAGACCGAAAAGAATATAAGTTAAAAGGTAAAATCGTAGTACTTGCCGCTTCTGCATGCAGCAGTGCCAGGATTCTATTAAACTCCAAAAGCAGCCAACATCCCAATGGTTTGGGGAATAGCGGGGATATCGTCGGCAAATACCTCCACGATTCTACTGGCGCCAGTAGGTCGGCATTTGTTCCCGGCCTTATGAACCGAAAACAATACAACGAAGACGGCGTAGGTGGGATGCATGTGTATACTCCTTGGTGGCTCGATAATAAGAAGCTCGATTTCCCTCGAGGGTACCACATAGAAGTATGGGGTGGAATGGGAATGCCAAGCTATGGATTTGGGTTTAATCCGAATGATTTTAACAGGTTCTTTAATCAAAGTGTAGGGGGATATGGAAATAGCCTTCGTGCAGATGTTCAAAAATATTACGGGTCTGTAGTAGGTTTCGGAGGCCGAGGTGAATCGATACCAATGAAGGACAATTACTGCGAAATTGACCCTACCACAGTTGATGAATTTGGGATTCCCGTTCTAAGATTCCATTATAAATGGTCCGATTTTGAGCGCAAACAGACGAAACATATGAACGAAACTTTTGAAGAGTTGTTTCATAACATGGGAGCTGAGCCTTTACAGCCCAGACCTTCAAAAGAACAAGATTATGGATTGTTGACACCAGGGAGGATTATCCATGAAGTGGGTACCACCCGTATGGGGAATGATCCAAAAACATCAGTAGTGAATAGTTTCCAACAATTGCATGATACGGACAATGTATTTATTGTGGATGGCGGACCTTTTGTTTCCCAGGCCGATAAAAATCCTACTTGGACCATTTTGGCGTTATCATGGCGAACGTCGGATTTTATTGTAGAACAATTGAAAAAGCAAAATATCTAAGATTATGGATAGGAGAAAAAGCATAAAATCAATCATTCTTGGTTCGGTCGCTGGAGGTTTGGCGCTCACAGGATGCCAGCCAGGCAGCGAAGGGGAAGCGGAAGAGGCTATTGCACAATCTGCAGAAAAATATTTTGGACGTACGCCGGAAGAGAAGGAGCTAATTGACGAATTGAATGCCGAGCAATTTTTAAATGAGCATGAAATGGCAACCATTAAAGTGCTCTGTGCAGTGATTTTGCCGGCCAATGACAAGTTTGGAAGTGCCACAGATGCCGGTGCACCGGAATTTATCGAGTTCATGTGCAAAGATTATCCCCCATTCCAATTGCCAATAAGGGGTGGGCTCATGTGGCTCGATCATAAGTGCAATACGGAATTCAACAAAGAATTCGTCGCCTGCGCACCTGCCCAACAAAACCAAATATTGGATACCATAGCCTATCCGGACATTACTATTCCCGACATTCAGCAGCCATTGGAAATACAGTTCTTTATACTGATGCGCAATTTAAGCCTTACAGCCTATTACACCTCAAAAATGGGTATCGAAGATTTGGGATATCAAGGTAACATGCCCAATGTTTGGGATGGGGTACCCGCCCATGTGCTGGAACAACATGGGGTTGCCTATGATGAAGCCTGGTTGGCAAAGTGTGTGGATCAGAGCAAAAGGGGGGAAATTGCCGAATGGGATGAAAATGGTAATTTATTGACCTGACCAAATTTACATCATCAAATTATGAAGAAGGCAGTGACTTTCCTTTCCACATTTCTTTATGCTGCAATTATATTTCTACATACCTCACTATTGGAGGCACAAGAGATAGGATTGCAGTTATATAGTCTTAGGGAGCAATTCAAGACAGATGTTCCCGGAACCCTAAAGTTAATCAGCGACTGGGGGATTACATTTGTTGAGGGAGGTGATTCCTACGGTTTGCCAGTTGAAGAATTTAAAGAATTGTTGAACAAACATAAGATTCAGGTGGTGAGTGTTGGGGCTACCTTTGAAGAATTGAAGGATAATCCTCGAAAAGTCGTAGAGCGTGCCAAAACCTATGGGGCTTCCTATGTCATGTGCGCCTGGATTCCCCATACCGGCAATACTTTTGGGATAAAGGAAACCCAAATGGCCCTGTCCGTTTTTAACCGTGCTGGGAAAATATTTAGGGAGTATGGATTGGAATTGGCCTATCATGCCCATGGTTATGAATTTCGCCCCTATAGAAATGGAATCCTTTTTGATCATTTGGCCGATAAAGCCCAATATTTTAGTTTTGAGATGGATGTATTCTGGGTACAACATGCAGGAGAAGACCCTCTGCAATTACTAAAGAAGTATCCTGAGAAATTTGTGTTGATGCATTTAAAGGATATGGCAAAAGGCACACCCAAGGATAATACAGGCCATGCCGATGTAGAGGCGAATGTTGTTTTGGGCACAGGGGAAGTAAATATTGGGGCCCTGGTTGCCGAAGCCAAAAAAATAGGCATAAAGTATTTGTTTATTGAGGACGAATCTTCGCGGGTTACGGATCAAGTACCCCAAAGTTTGACATATCTTAAATCGCTTTAACACAGCACGGTATAAAAAAAGGGCTTCCACGGAAGCCCTTTTTTACTGATATAACTTAATCTTATTTAGGTTATTCCTCTTTGATGGCCAGACCAACCATAGAATCAGCAGTTCCATAATAAAGGAACCATTTCCCTTTATAATAGACCAACCCTTCAATAAAGGTGGTTCCAGCCGCATATTGACCTGAAACTTCATGAGGAAGGTCTGGACAGATAAAAGGCGTTTCCAAACGATCGATCATTTTACGCGGGTCATTCTTGTCAAATAAGACCTGTCCGCCACAGTACGTGCTTGGTGCCACCTTGGTGCTAGCTCCTTCTCCCTGTAGGTTTTTGCCATTGTACAACAATAGGATGCCATTCTCGGTATATAGGGCTGGAGGTCCTGGTTCGGTAAGGTGACTGTCAAATTCGCCAAGGGTGGGTTCAAAAACCTTGATAAGTTCTCCTTGGTCATCCACCATCGGTTCCCAATCTACTAGATTGTCAGATTGGGCCAGGTTTACAAAAAGCTCACCCCAGTACATCAAATATTTTCCGTTTACTTTTTTGGCAATGATCCTTCCATCCTTTAATTCAGTGACTATAGATCCGGATTTGCTCCATACATTGAGAAATTTACCCTCATGGGCATCTTCAAAGGCCGGCCCATGTTTGGTCCATGTTTTTAGATCTTTTGAGGAAGCACTGGAGAGCCTCGCAACATCCTTGTTCCAGCTGGTGTAAAGAATTACGTAGGTTCCGTCTTCCTTTTCAACTATTCTAGGATCTTCGCAACCTCCGGGAAATTCATATTTTAAATTATCGTCATTGGAGGGATACAGCACAGGCTCGGGGTATTTGGTGAATTCAATCCCGTCAGTGCTGTAGGCCAAACCAACTCTGGAGGTTCTACCTCCCAAAGCTGCAGCAGGATTGTCCTCCGCCCTAAATAGGACAAAAACAGTGTCGTTTCTCACTATCGCTGCGGGATTGAATACGTCCGCCTTTTGCCACAGCACCATTTTCTTTTCCATGGGGCAATCGAATACAAAACTGGAATCGGCCTTCATGATCGGATTTTGTGCTGGTTTCTCAAATCCCAACATCCACTTATCTTGGGCATTTGCCGATGTGAGAAAAAGTGTTGTACAGATCAGCAGGATAAAGGAAGTTCTTTTTAGGTGTTTCATAATTATAGTATGGTTAAATATGTTAGGTAAACAAATGATTGCGTATTTTGTCTACTGATTGTTTTACTAAGAATGCTATGGACAAGTTAAGTTATTTCAGAATAATCTGGGTGTTGGGAGTGCTATTTTTAATAGGATGTAAGGGTGAAAATCCCAAAAAAGATGAAGTTGTAGAGCCAAAGCAGGAAATTGAAGTGGTAGACACCGTAGAGGTGTCAAAATTCATTGAGAAGGTAACTCCCTTAGAACACTTGGCAGATACCTCTTTTGTGCGTTTGGCCGACTATAGTGAAAATTTCATATATGATCTGCGGTATGCCACTACAAACAATTTTTTGAAGTCCAAGGTCTATGATTGTCCGGAATGTTATACCAGGGTCAAGACTGCGAAGGCGTTACTTAAGGCCAATGCAGAACTCATGGAAAAAGGCTATAAAATTAAATTTTTTGATTGCTACCGGCCAAATTCTGTTCAGTACAAGATGTGGGAGATTGTTCCCAATCCCCAATACGTGGCCAATCCCGTCAAAGGGTCTATCCACAATAAAGGAGGTGCCGTGGATATTACACTAGCTACGTTGGCTGGTGAAGAACTGGATATGGGCACAGATTTTGACTTCTTTGGTAAAAGGGCCTATCACGATAATTTTGATCTTCCAAAGGAGGTATTGGAAAATAGAAAATTACTGAAAGAAACAATGGAGGCCCATGGGTTTTGGTCCATAAGAACAGAATGGTGGCATTATAATCTTACAGCCGCATCCAATGATAAAGTAGCCAATTTTGAATGGGATTGCACAGAATAGTTCAAGTGGTTTTTGAACATTGGAGTACCATATAATTTCCGTCATGGATGGTTGTGAAGAATAGGTAAATATCCCCGCCGTCCTGAAGCTTATGCTTCTTGCGAATACGTTCCACACTTTCTGGAAAGTTCCTTGTGGTAACATTGGCCTTCCGAATGCCAAGCTGTTGAAGGGCTTTTTTGTTGTAGGGCACTGCATTGATGATTTGAAATAACCTCCCTGGGAAATCCACCAGGGTTTCGGAGGTGTACAAGTGGGAGTGTTCGTGGAGTTTCTTTAGTCCGAAAGTGTTTCCGATAGATCGGAATGCGCCCGATTTCAATATCGCGGCATTCGGCTCATAAAGATAGGATTGGGGCATCCCGAATTGTGAGATATTTCTTTTTTCATCTGCCCATGCAAATTCAAAGGTCTCCTCAATTTCCGTATTAAAATTGATGGTTTTTATATCGATATCCCCTTGATGGTCCTTTTTTAAAACCCAAAGCAATTCCTTGACTTCGTTTTTAACGGCAACCACATGGATTTCTTTTACAAATTGTAGCTCGTTTATTCCTATGGTGAAATCTAAAAGGGGAGAGGTCTTGATTAAGATCTGTGGTGCTTTTTCGAAAAGAAGGGATAAATTATTTGGAACATCGGGTAGGCAATCCGAAAGCATAAAAACTTTTCCCTTGGCATCATTTCTTCTGGATGGGTCTATGTAGATCCAATCAAACAACTGGTCTGTACCAGCTAAAAATTCTAGTCCATCGTAGGGTAAGCATTCAATATTTGTTACCCCTAAAACCTCATAATTGTAAGCGGCAATTTCAGAGAGATCATTATTGATTTCGCAGTGGTAAACCTGACCGACTTTCATGCTGAAAAAGTAGCTGTCCACTCCATACCCTCCGGTCAGGTCTACCAGTGATTTACCATTTACTAAATTAGCCTTATATTGAGCCGTGGTTTCAGAGGAGGTCTGTTCTATATTCAGCTTGTCCGGATAAAAAATACCTTCGGTTTCGAACCATGTAGGCAACTTTGAACTGCATTTTTTTTTAGCTTCCATCTGTTGCACCAGTTCTTTGGTGCCCACCCCCTCAAAAGTGATCTTTTTGAGCAATACTGACACGATGTCAGTATTCAGATTATTATTTATAAAATGCTGTACACCAGTATTTAATATGTTTTTATTCAAAGTGATACTATAAATTTTTTGTCAATGATTTTACAATCTTATTGTCGGCTAAAAATTCCTTTAATATGACCTTTAGGGCGGTATATCCGGGAACGGCAATGATCATTCCAACTACCCCAAACAGTAGTCCGGCTATGATGATGACCAAGAAAATTTCTAGGGGGTGCGACTTCACACTATTGGAAAAAATAAAGGGCTGGGAAAAGAAATTATCTACCAGCTGACCTATGGCAAGACCTAGTAAGACCCATCCTGTTTTGGGTAAAATAACATCGCTAAAATCGGCTCCCAAATTGCTCGTCATGGTCAATAGGACCATAATGGTTCCTCCTATGATCGGACCTAAATATGGGATGATGTTGAACAGGGCGCAAAGGAAGGCGATTACCACTGCGTTTTCAATTCCGACTAGAAGTAATACGGTGGTGTAAATGACAAAGAGAATGAAGATTTGAAGCAGTAGTCCAACAAAGTATCTGGACAGAAGTCCCTTTATTTTTTCTATGGAATTGATCATGCCCGCTTCTTTGTTGTTCGGAACAAAGACCAATAATCCTTTTTGGAATAATTTGCTGTCTTTTAAAAAGAAGAACGAAATGAACAGTACGGAAAATAGGCCTATGCTCACTGTACTCAATACATCAACAAATGAGTTTAAGAAGTTGGGAATGAATCCCATGTTCAAATCTTTCAGAATATTTTTTTCGAGATCTGCTTCCTGGATCATTTCATTGACCACTGATGGCGAGGCACCAAAATAGTCCACGGCCTCCAAATAAAGGGAATCAAGGGTTTTCTGTAGGTTGTCAATATCCAATAGCGAAAGGTTTTTGCTCTGCTCGGTGATCAATGGTACAAAAAGTGCTACCACCCCCGCAAACATGGAAACCATGAACACCATGGTCACGATGACCGCAATGGTATTGGGCAGTTTCAATCTCCTTCTTAGAAAAATGACAATGGGCCGGCCAATAAGGGCCACCACCGCTGCAATGGCTAGATAGGCGATGACAGATTGAATGGTGTACAGAAAGTAGAGTAGCAGTAGTATGCCCACTATGATTCCTACAGCCCTTAGGATACCAAAGGCGATTGTTTTTGAAGTCATGCTTTTAACTTTTAAAGACGTATGTTATTATGTTAGCTCCCATTTGCAGTGCTTTTAGCCTAACTTCTTTTGGGTCATTATGGACCGCCTCATCCTCCCAGCCATCACTAAGGTCGCTTTCAAAAGTGAACAAGAGCACCAAGCGGCCTTCATGGAATATTCCTAAGGCTTGCGGGCGTTTACCATTGTGTTCATGGATCTTGGGCAATCCTTCCTGAAACTTGAACTGATTTTGAAAAATGGGATGATCTTTTCCCAGTTCTTCCAATTCCTTATCTGGAAATACTTTGATCAGCTCTTTTCGTAAATAGGGCTCCATTCCAAAATTATCATCAATGTGCAAAAACCCACCAGAAAGTAAATAGGTTCTCAAGTTGTCTGCCTCTTCCGGTGAGAAAAACACATTCCCATGTCCGGTCATGTGCAAAAAAGGGTATTGAAAAATATTGACATCTCCCACTTCCACGGTTTGCGCTTTGGAATTGATCTGCGTTCCTATGTTTGCGTTACAAAAATTTATCAGATTGGGTAAGGCCGTAGGGTTTGCGTACCAATCTCCCCCACCATTGTATTTTAAAACTGCAATTTCCTGAGCCTCAACGTTAAAACTCACAAAAAAAGTTAAAATAACGGTCAAAAAACCAAGTTCTTTCATCAAGTTATGTACCTTTGTCTACTTCAAATTTACTAATAAAGAGTGTCTAATAAATCATTATTTCCCAATACTTTTAAAGTAGGGGGTGATTCATAAAGTTGACAAGGTAAAAAGTAGTTGATGGCCATTATTGATAAGGATAATGTACTTCAATCCACATAGTATAAGTGAAATGCCAATTATGGCTTTTGTTTGAAAGTATTATTCAGTGTTTATCGCACCGGATAATTTAGTAAGTGTTTATTGTGATTCCGCATTTCTAATTATTTATAATTGGAAGTGCGGAATTTTTTTATTGATTTTTTAAAGCCAGGGTGGTGCAGGCCACGATGGCCGCGGTTTCTGTTCGTAATCTGGTTTGACCCAGGGCAACCGGTAAAAACCCTTTTTCTAGGGCCATTGCAATTTCATTGGTAGAAAAGTCGCCCTCAGGGCCTATCAGTATAGTGGTGTTCGACTTTGGTCTTGCCCTCATATTGAGTTCTGTCTTCTCCTTTTCCTCACAATGTGCTATAAAAAGATCGCCTTCCATGGAATTGCTCAGGAATTCTTTAAGGGTAATAGCCTCATTCAATAGGGGCAAATAGGCTTGTAGGGATTGTTTCATTGCGGACTGTATCACCTTATCCATCCGATCCTTTTTGATGACTTTTCTTTCCGAATGGTCGCAAATTATCGGGGTGATTTCTGTGATCCCAATTTCTGTAGCCTTTTCCAAGAACCATTCAAAACGGTCGTTGAGCTTAGTGGGCGCAACCGCCATATGCAATGTATATGGTTTTGGATCGTAATGGGTCTTTTCGATGACCTTAGCGGTACATTTCTTATGATCTGGGAATAGTATTTCCGCTACGAACATATCTCCTTGACCGTTGGATATCTGAAGGGTGTCGCCCGTTTTTTTACGCAATACTTTAACAATATGCTTGCTTTCATCTGTTGGAAAGGTAAACTGTTGGGTTTCTAAATTGATCTCAGGATTGTAAAAGAGTTGCATGAATTATCTTAAATATTATAAAGCGGGCCAATTAATTGTGATATCAGAAGTACCCTCAAAAAGAGCTAAATATAATTTTTTTTTGACTAACAAAGTCAAACTTCAGCATATGAAGTCCTAAAATAGTCATGTTTTCTAATTTTAAGTCGCATGTTGTGGTCATGTATAGGTGAAATAATTGTGAGAAATAAATTGTAGGGCTATTTTGTAAGAGATTAACAATTTAACCACCAAATTATGATGAATTTTACAATTAAAAGGCTTAGGAATTATCTATTTCTCATAGGTCTTCTTTCGAATCTACCGTTGGTTTTTTCACAATGTCCAACAGTAGTCTGGGCCGATGAGTTTTCTGGAACTACCTTGGATGTTACCAAATGGAATTATCAGACCGGGGATGGGTGCGCAGAAGGTATATGTGGATGGGGAAATTCTGAACTCCAATCCTACCAAGAAGGTAATGTTGCCGTGAGCAACGGTACTTTAAAGATCACTGCCAAAAAGGAAAGGACCCGTGGATCCAAGTATACCTCCGGAAGGATCAATTCCAAAGCAAAGGGAGATTTTACCTATGGGAGATTCGAGGCGTCAATTAAGTTGCCGTTGGGAGATGGACTTTGGCCGGCCTTTTGGATGTTGTCAACCAATGAGGTATATGGAGGATGGCCTCAGAGTGGGGAAATAGATATCATGGAGTTTGTGGCCTCAGATCCCTCCAGAATATTGGGGTATATACATTATGGCGATCTATATCCCAACAATCAATCCCAGGGCAATACGTATACCCTTCAAAATGGAGTTTTTCCAGATGCATTTCACGAATTTGCAATTGAATGGGAACCAGGTGAAATAAGATGGTTTATGGACGGAACGTTGTATTCGGTAAAAAAGACCTCAGATGTTGATCCATTTTTTTGGCCTTTTGACCAGGATTTTCATTTTCTGCTGAATGTGGCTGTTGGAGGTAATCTTGGGGGAGCTGTGAATGAAAATATGCTGCCGGCCACCATGGAGGTGGACTATGTTCGGGTTTATGATGGTTTCAAACCCTTTGTGAATGGAGAAAGGGTTGTTGTGAATCAGGCTCAAGGGGTTGCCTACAGTTTGGCCAATGTTCCGGCTAACACAAATGTGTCATGGTCAGTGCCTCAAGGGGCTACCATCGTTTCGGGCCAAGGCACAAGTTCTGTTATCGTGGATTTCGGAGCTGAAAGTGGGGCGGTATCAGCATCGTTCAACGATGGATGTGGAGCCCAACTTTTGAACCTTTATGTAGAAGTGGAGCAACCCTATATGAAAGCTTTTTCTTTTGAAAATTTTGATGAACCCTCTTCTGCGAGCTATTCTTCAGCTACAGGAATATTGTCAGAGGTTGCCAATCCTGCGCCCAATGCCCTTAATGGAAGTGCTCTTAGCGGAAAATATGATCGTAATGCCCAAGAGCAATATGATATTTTGGTATATGATGTGAACAACATTACAGATGCGTCCCAGTATGTATCCAAGGAAAAGAAATTTTATATGGATGTATATACATCTGCTCCCATAGGAACGGATATTATCTTACAATTGGAAACTTCAGCAGCAACACCTTCCAATTACCCCAGTGGACGTCATAGTCGCTATATAGCCACCATTGAAGAGACCAATACCTGGCAACGTTTGGTTTTTACATTGTTGGACAAACCAGACGGCACTGCCTCATCAACAGATGTAGGTAAGATGATCGTGTTGTTCGCTTCAAATAGCTTTACCTCCGACACCTATTATTTTGATAATTTGGATAGTTATAATGTGGATAACGGTGGAGGTGGCAATCTAGCTCCAGTAATAAGCGTTACTAACCCAACTGATGGAGCAATGTTATCACAGGGTGAGACTATTTCCATAACTGCCGATGCTTCAGATGCAGATGGTTCCATTGCTCAGGTTGAATTTTATATAAATGGAAATTCCATTGGAGTCGATGCAACACAACCTTATAGTATCAACTGGCAGGTAGTTGCGGGTAATTCAACAATTACTGCAGTAGCTACAGATAACGAGCAGGCCACCACTACCTCTTTGAGTGTTGGTGTAACCGGGCAAAGTACGGGTGATCCTGTTAGCGTTCATGTTGCCTCGATTACAACGGGAACCGTGGATATGGGAAAAGGCAGTAAGTCCGGATCAGCTACGATCACTATTTTGGACGATCAAGGAGGTGCTATTTTAAATGCCAACGTAACAGGAACTTTTTCCGGTACGTTCAATGAACAGGTAAGTGCGGTAACCAATAATGAAGGTATAGCTGTACTAAAGACTGAAGCCAGTTCTAAAGGGGGTGTTGTGGTCAACCTTTGTGTAGATAATGTGGTTTATGCACCTTTACCCTATGATGCTGCCAAAAATGTTGTTACCTGTTCAGGTGCTTCTGCCAAGTCAGTGACTGCTTCCACCCTTCCTGGTGAAGGTGATATTAGTATTGTGCAGGACACGAATATCAATTTCATGATCTATCCCAATCCGGCCAAAGATGTTGTTAAGGTTACTTTTGGAGATTTAAAAAATGCAAAAATAGCGCAAATCTATAATTTAAGTGGTAAAGTGTTGATGACCAAGAAAATGGATGGAGTTGAAGGTGAAATGGATATATCCTCATTGCCAAAAGGATTATACATTGTTAAAATTATAGATAGTTCCAATACGATTAAAACGATCAGATTGGTTAAGTAATGATTTATTTAGATAGGCCGTTGGATTTTAGAATCTAACGGCTTATTTTTTTTGGCAAATCTGGATAATAGGTAGTTGCGCCTTTTGGTAATATAACTTACCACGGAATTAGTTTTACCCTCTCTGAATTCTGTGCTTTGCATGCTCCAACCCCAATTCTATCCAGCTAAAAAGCTCTTCTTCAGTCTGAACAGCCTCCTTTTTGACGAATACAAATTCTTTCATGGGCCGGTTTGTGAAATCCATGGGTCGGGCATGTCGATTTTCTAAAATCATTTTCATTTTATCATCCATGACCCTTACAGCTAGCTCGTCCTTTACAACACCAATCGTCATTTTTCCCTGGTAGAGAAAGGAAAGTCCCCCGAACATTTTCTTTTCGGTAAACTCTTCCGGAAACAATTTTAAAGTTTCCCTTATTCTATTTGCCAAGTCATCATTAAAGGCCATGCCGAGGTTTTTATATTACATACCGTGCCTTGGCGGTAATACTTTGGTCACTAAAGTTGCCTTCCAGATATTTTAAGTATCCCACTATGCCTATCATCGCGGCATTGTCCGTACAATATTCAAATTTGGGAACATAGGTGTTCCAGCCATACTTGGTTTCCGCATCTTTTAATGCCTTCCTGATCCCAGAATTTGCCGATACACCCCCGCCAATGGCAATTTGTTTTATGCCTGTTTGCTTGGCCGCCTTCTTAAGTTTGCTCATGAGTATATCTATGATGGTATATTGGATGGAGGCGCAGATATCGTTGAGGTTCTCTTCAATAAAATTGGGATTTTCCTTTACTTGGTTCTGAATAAAGTATAGGATACTGGTTTTTAGGCCACTAAAGCTAAAATTGAGATCTTTCACCTTAGGTTTGGGAAAAGGAAAGGCCTTTGGGTTGCCCAATTGTGCGTATTTGTCTACCAAGGGTCCGCCGGGGTAAGGTAAACCTAAAATTTTTGCACTTTTGTCAAAAGCTTCGCCCACAGCATCGTCTAGCGTTTCTCCCAAAATTTCCAGGTCAAAATAATCTTTGACCAAAACAATCTGGGTATGCCCGCCACTAATGGTCAATGCCAAGAAAGGGAACTCTGGTTTTTGATTATTTTCCTCATCAATGAAATGTGCCAAAATATGCGCTTGCATGTGATTTACCTCTATTAATGGGATGTCCAGACCTAAGGCAAGGGACTTCGCAAAAGAGGTGCCTACCAATAAAGATCCCATAAGTCCAGGACCTCTTGTAAAAGCTATGGCGGATAACTGTTTTTTATCGATATTTGCTTTGGCCAATGCTTGATGGACCACCGGAACAATATTTTGTTGGTGTGCCCTGGAGGCAAGTTCAGGGACGACACCCCCGTACTCCTCGTGAATTTTCTGTGTTGCCACAATATTGCTCAGTTTCTTATTGTTCTGTAAAACAGCAGCGGACGTGTCATCGCACGAAGACTCTATGGCAAGAATATATATATTTTTATGTTCCACTTGGTTTGGAATAAAATTTGAAAGCAACAAAGGTAAAACAATATAGCCCTATCAAAAAATTAAGAAAAATACTTCTTAGGATCCTTTTGGTGATCTTGCTCATATCTGTTCTGGGTACGGCTATATTATCATTGCCCATTGTCCAGACTCGTTTTGCCAAATTTGCCACCGATACCATTAACTCCGAATTTGGCACCAATATCCATATAGACCGTCTTAAGCTTTCCCTGATCTCTTGGGATACCTCCATGAGGGGGGTCTTTGTCCAGGATTATCAAAAGGATACCTTGTTTTATATTGATAGGCTTTCAACCTCAATTCTGAACGTTAGGAACCTGGTTAATGGCAAGCTGGAATTTGGGGACATCGAGGTAGAACAACTCAATTTTAAACTGCGGACGTACAAAGGTGAGAGTGCTAGCAATCTGGAGGTTTTTATTGATAAATTGGATGACAAGAAACCAAGGGATCCCGGAACTCCCCCCTTTTATTTTTCTTCCAATGATATAAGCATATCCAACGGTAAGTTCAAGCTTATTGATGAGAATAGGGAAACTGCCGATGTCCTCGATTTTAAAAATCTGAATATCAATGCAAATGATTTTTTGATTTTGGGGCCGGAAGTAACCGCAGAAATAAACAACTTGTCGTTTTCCAGCCAGAGGGGACTAAAAGTGGAGAATATGCAGACCTCTTTCAAGTACTCTAAGCAGCAGATGCGTTTTGATGCCCTTCGTATTAAAACACAAAAATCAGATATCAAGGGCAATTTGGTTTTTAATTATAACAGGGAAGATTTTGCAGACTTTTTGAACAAGGTAAATATAGCTGCGGTCTTTCAGGAATCTACGGTATCCTTTGATGAGGTGAACTTATTGTACAGTGAGTTCGGTAGGGGCAAGGAAGCCTATTTTTCGGCTTCGGTAAATGGGGTTCTGAACGATTTAAATACAACCGACCTTTTTTTGCAATCGGACAATACCGGCGTTCGTGGCGATTTTAATTTTAAAAATCTATTTACCAAATCAGAGCCTTTTGTGATCAATGCGCAAATGAGGAACCTTACCACCAGCTATTATGAGCTCAGGTCCTTGATGCCCAACATCCTAGGGGAAAACATCCCTTCTGTATTTGAAAAACTGGGGCAGTTTACCATTAGGGGGACCACGGGAATTACTCAAAAGGTAATTGAGGCCAAGGTGAACATCAATACCCTAATTGGAAGCAGTTATGCCGATCTTACCCTGACGGATATAGATGATATAGACAATGCTTCTTATAAGGGGTTTATTTCCTTGATTGATTTTGATCTCGGGGAAATAGTGAACGACGAAAAATTGGGACTGACCAATTTGGATGTCAATGTGGAGGGCAAAGGCTTTGTGCAGGAAACTTTGGACACCAAGGTCACCGGAGAAGTGTATGCCTTGGAGTTCAATAATTATAATTACCAGAACATCAATGTTTCCGGGGTACTTAAAGATCAATTGTTCGACGGTTTGTTGGTATCCGCCGATGAAAATTTTAAGTTCGAGTTCAAAGGATTGGCCGATCTAAAAGAGGAGCGTAACAATTTCAATTTTGTGGCTTCCGTGGCCTATGCAGACTTTAAGAAATTGAATATCATAAAGGATAGTGTCTCCATATTCAAAGGCGATATTACCATGGATGTCTCAGGGAACAATCTGGACAATTTCATAGGGGATATCAATTTCTCCAAGACGAGCTATGAGAACAAGAATGAGATTTATTATTTTGATGATTTTAAGGTGTCCTCTACGTTTGAGCAGGATACGGTTAGAGTAATTGATATAAATTCTCCAGATATTATTACGGGTCATCTCCGAGGGAATTTCAGAGTGAACGAATTGGGCAAACTGGTGCAAAATGCCATTGGTAGTATCTACACCAACTATAAGCCATTTAAGATTTCGGATGGACAGCGCCTGGCCTTTAATTTTAAAATCTACAATAAGATCGTGGAGGTCTTTTTTCCTGAGGTGGAGTTTGGCCCCAATACCTTTATCAAGGGTAGTGTGGTGGCCGATGAGGGCGACTTTAAGCTTACTTTTAAATCACCAAACATTACCGCTTTTGGAAATGTATTTGATAATATAGATGTAAAGGTGGATAATAAAAATCCCCTCTTTAACACCTTCGTATCCGTTGCCGATGTTTCCACCAAGTATTATGATGTAAAAGATTTCAACCTGATCAATACCACCATCAATGATACCTTGTTTTTTAGAACGGAGTTTAAGGGCGGTAGTGAATACAACGACAGCTATAACCTAAATTTTTACCACACCTTCAACAACCAAAAGAAATCCGTTATTGGGCTGAAGCGGTCAGACCTTAGTTTTAAGGGCAATACCTGGGTTCTTAACAATGAGGGCAACAACCAGAACAAGGTCATCCTAAATAGAACCCTGGACAGCATCACGATAGAAGAAATCGTGATGAATAATGAAGAGAACGAGCAAATCAAACTAAGGGGGCAATTGGCCGACTCTACCTATAAAGATCTGGAACTTCAGTTTAAGATAGTATCCTTGGATAAAATCACACCGAACATAGACAGTTTAAATTTGAAAGGAGTGGTGAATGGTGTTTTGAATGTACGTCAAAAAGACGGTATTTATTTGCCTTCTTCCAATTTGGATATCACAGATTTTGCGGTAAATGATATCCGACAAGGAGATCTTTCCATAGGAATCGTAGGAAATCAAGATTTGACCGATTTTGTGGTGAATGCACAATTGTCGGACAATGGTGTGGATAAAATGAGTGTGTTTGGGAAGATATCCAATAGAATGGAAATTCCACAGGCAGATCTCATGGCCAATTTCAATAATTTCAGTTTGGAACCCTTCAGTCCCTTGGGGGAAGGAGTCATAGATCGCATTCGGGGAGACATATCGGGGAATGCAAGAATAACAGGAGATCTGGACAATTTAAATATCAACGGGCAGTTATTGCTGAACAATGCTGGGATGGCCATACCTTATTTGAACGTGGATTATGCTTTTGCGCCCAATTCCCAAGTCCGACTTTATGACCAAACCTTTTACTTCGATAATATAGGATTGACCGATGTGTCCCAAAATACCCAGGCGACCATCGATGGCAAGATTACCCATCAATTTTTTAAGGAATGGAACCTGGACCTTAAAGTGAATACCAACCAAGATCGTTTTATGATCATGGACAAGCCTTACAATGAGGATGAGTTGTATTACGGAACGGGATTCTTAAACGGAACTGGAGAGATTTTCGGGTCCACAAAAGCCTTGACCATTAAGGTAGATGGATCTACGGCTAGGGGTACGTCTCTAAAAATACCATTGAGCGATGTGGCCAGTGTAGGGGATTTTTCGTTCATTACATTTATAGAAAAGAACAGTAAAAAAACCATTGAGGCGCAACGTACCCTTAAAACAACGGAAGGCCTGGAGTTGGAGTTCGACCTGTTGGTTACCCCCGAGGCGGAAGTAGAAATCGTGACGGACCAAAAAACAGGAAGCTCTTTAAAAGGTACGGGAGAAGGGATCTTGTTTATTGAGATCAATACGTTGGGGAAATTTAATATGTATGGCGATTTTGTGGTGGTTACAGGGGAATATCACCATAAGTTTGGTGGGGTTATCGATAAACGATTTACGGTAAGGCCTGGGGGCAGTGTTGTTTGGGATGGAGAGCCTTTGGCGGCCACCTTGAACATGGAGGCCGTATATAAATTAAATGCCAATCCAGCTCCCCTTTTGGATGATCCTGGATACGCCAGGAGGATACCCACAGAGGTTGTGGTAAGGTTGGATGGGGAATTGCAAAGTCCGGAAATCAATTTTAATATTGAATTTCCAGGAACCAATTCTGTGGTAAAATCAGAATTGCAATATCGTCTTCAGGACCCAACGGTAATGGAGCGCAATGCCTTTTTCCTACTTGCGCAGGGAACTTTCGTAAATGACGTATCCGGTATCAATCAGCAAGCTGTGACAGGAAACTTGATCCAGACAGCGTCCGGATTGTTGAACCAGGTTTTTGATGGCAATAGTGATAAGTTTGATTTTGGACTTTCCTATGAACAGGGGCAATTGGCCAAAAGCGCGGATATTCAGACCGAGAACAGGATTGGGGTCACCGTTTCAACTCAGATAAGTGATAAAGTTCTGATCAATGGAAGGCTTGGAGTGCCTGTGGGAGGTGTCAGCGAGACGGTAGTCGCCGGCGATGTTGAAGTACAAGTATTGTTGAACGAGGAAGGGACCTTAAGTCTAAAAATATTCAATAGGCAGAATGAAATTCAACAGTTTTTGACTAACAATCAGGGATATACACAAGGTGTGGGCTTGTCTTATGAGGTCGATTTTGATACCTTTGAACAATTACTGGGCCGCTTGTTTGGTAAGGACAAGAAAAAGAACCGAAAAAAGGCACTTTCGCCAAATTCTGCCGCCATTATGGAAAAGGATACTTTAGTCCGATTTTCCGAAAAAAACGGGGATAATTAATTCCTTAAAATTCTATTTTTCCCGTTGCCGATCAAACCAAAATATTAAAATTTGTTAACGAAAACGTTTGATGTTTAGTCAGTTCGTAAATTAAGACGCCCTAACTTTAGTTTATTGGAATAAGTTTCCTAGTTTTACTTTTTTAAAGATTTTAATGAGTTCAAAAATTAAGAAAATTGGGGTTTTTACCTCTGGTGGAGACTCTCCGGGAATGAACGCCGCCATTAGATCGGTAGTGCGTACCTGTGCCTATATGAATATAGAATGCATGGGTATTTACAGAGGCTATGAAGGAATGATTGAGGGCGATTTCAAAGCCATGGATGCACGTAGTGTGAACAACATCATCAATAAAGGAGGAACCATTCTCAAATCGGCACGTTCCTTGGCATTCAGGACCAAGGAAGGACGCCAGCAGGCATACAATAAGTTAACAGAGGCCGGAATTGATGCTTTGGTTGTTATAGGTGGGGACGGAAGTTTTACGGGAGCCATGATCTTTAACCAAGAATTTGACTTTCCCATCATTGGAATTCCAGGCACTATAGACAACGATATTTTTGGAACTACCTACACTTTGGGCTATGATACTGCACTGAATACAGTGGTAGAGGTAATAGATAAGATCAGGGATACGGCCAGTTCCCATAACCGTTTGTTCTTTGTTGAGGTAATGGGTAGGGACGTAGGTCACATTGCCTTGAACGCAGGTGTTGGAGCAGGTGCAGAGGAAATATTGATCCCAGAGGAAAATTTGGGATTGGAAAGGTTATTGGAATCCCTAAAGAGAAGTAAGGCATCAGGTAAATCGTCCAGTATAGTGGTGGTTGCCGAAGGTGACAAGACCGGTAAGAATGTCTTCGAACTCAAAGAATACGTAGAAACCCATCTTCCTATTTACGATGTACGGGTTTCTGTCTTGGGACACATGCAGAGAGGGGGTTCCCCTTCCTGTTTTGATAGGGTTTTGGCCAGTAGAATGGGTGTAGCGGCTGTGGAGGCGCTATTGGCTGGAAAAACCAATTTAATGGTAGGAATCCAGGACAATAAGATCACAATGACCCCGATTAGCAAGGCTATTAAAGGGCATACGAAAATAGATTTGGAGCTCATGAGAGTATCCGAAATAATGACTACATAAAAATTTAAAATTAGAGAAATGTCAAATTTAAGAATAGGAATTAACGGATTCGGAAGAATAGGAAGATTGGTCTTCAGGGCCACTGTGAAAAGGGATAATGTGGATATAGTTGCCATCAACGATTTGTTGGATGTGGAACATCTTGCATATTTGTTGGAGTACGATTCTGTTCACGGAAGATTCGATGGAACTATCGAAGTAAAGGATGGTAATCTTGTCGTAAACGGTAAAACGATACGCATCACTGCAGAGAGAGATCCAAAAAACCTGAAGTGGGATGAAGTAGGTGCTGATGTTGTTGCAGAATGTACAGGTATCTTTACTACCTTGGAAACAGCACAATACCACATTGACGGAGGTGCCAAGAAAGTAGTAATTTCCGCTCCATCCGCAGATGCTCCTATGTTTGTAATGGGTGTTAACCATAAGGAGGCAAAAGCTTCTGATAAAATTGTATCCAACGCATCTTGTACGACCAACTGTTTGGCTCCATTGGCCAAGGTATTGAACGATAACTTTGGTATCGAAGAAGGATTGATGACTACTGTTCATGCTACAACAGCAACACAAATGACAGTTGACGGTCCTTCCAAAAAAGACTGGAGAGGTGGTAGAAGTGCCTTGTTGAACATTATTCCATCTTCTACAGGTGCTGCCAAAGCAGTAGGGAAGGTTATTCCTGAATTGAACGGTAAATTGACCGGTATGGCATTCAGAGTTCCAACAGCAGATGTTTCCGTAGTTGATTTGACGGTTAGATTGCAAAAAGAAACTTCTTACGAGGAGATCAAAAAGGTAATGAAGGCCGCTTCAGAAGGACCATTGAAAGGTATATTGGGCTATACGGAAGAAGCAGTGGTTTCCCAAGATTTTATTGGTGATACACGAACCAGTATCTTTGATGCTGATGCAGGAATCGCTTTGAGCTCCAAATTTGTGAAGGTAGTTTCTTGGTATGACAACGAAACAGGATATTCCAACAAATTGGTAGACTTGGCAGAGTACGTTTCTAGCCTTTAAGAATAATTTATTATACAAAGAATTCCTGAAGGTGGACTTTTAGTCCGTTTTCAGGTTTCTTTTTAAATATAGGTCTATGATATTAATTGTTGATAGTGGCGCCACAAAATCGGATTGGATAGCCCTTGATGAAAAGGGAGAGCAACTGTTTTTGACCCAAACCTTGGGTTTGAGCCCAGAAGTATTGACCAGGCAGGTCATTGAGGATCGTTTGGCCAACAACTTTGAGATCTCCAAAAATAAGGACAACGTAAGTGCGCTTTATTTTTATGGGGCAGGTTGTGGTACAGACCGTATGAAATTGTTTTTGAGGGGTATATTCAAGGATTTCTTTCCCAATGCAAAAATTGAAGTGAAGGAAGATACCTATGCGGCAATTTATGCAACTACTAAAATAGGACACCAAGGTATCGTGTGTATTTTGGGAACAGGTTCCAACTGTAGTTATTACGACGGTCACCAGCTCATACAAAAAGTAACATCATTGGGGTATATCCTAATGGATGATGGTAGTGGCAACTTCTTCGGAAGAAAGCTGCTCAGGGATTATTATTTTCATAAAATGCCGCAGGCATTGGGCATTAAGTTTGCCAAGGAATATGATTTGGATGCGGATGTGATCAAGGAGAACTTGTATAAGCAGCCCAACCCAAACACCTATTTGGCAAAATTTGCCAGGTTTATCATAGAGAATAAGGATCATCCTTATTGTCGTGGGGTGATAGACAAAGGATTGCAGCAGTTTGTGAACAACTACATCATGCAGTTCGAATTGGCTACCAAGGTCCCGGTAAATTTTGTGGGCAGTATAGCTTATTACCTAAGGGATGAACTGGCAACCATTTTGGATCGCAACGATTTGATTCTCGGGGTCATACGGCAAAGGCCCATTGAAGGCCTCATGGAGTTCCATAGGGATACTATTTAATGGCGATCATGGAAATTTCCACATTTACGAATTTCGGTAAATTGGCAACTTCCACGGTTTCTCTTGCAGGTGCTGTATCTGCATTGAAGTAAGCGCCATAAACCTCGTTGATGGCAGCAAATTGATGCATGTCTTTCACGAAAATGGAAGATTTAACTACGTTTTCAAAGGTCATTCCTGCTTCGGTAAGAATGGCCTTTAAATTTTCCATGGATTGCTTGGTCTCTGCTTTAATGTCCCCTTCTATCAGTTCTCCCGTAGCTGGATCCATTGGGATTTGTCCAGAGATATAAAGTGTATTCCCAGTTAAAATAGCTTGGTTGTAGGGACCTATGGGAGCTGGTGCATTAGCGGTTGTGATTACTTTTTTCATCTCGGGTTGTATTTTTTGTTAGTTTTCTTTTTTATCTTCTCTGACTTCTATTTTCCCATTTGATATCCTTGAGTAGGGAGCTCTTTATCCCAATAAAGAAGTACCAACGCTCATAGGTTCCAAATGGCGTCCAGTTGAAATTCAATCTAAAACTCTCTAAATCCCTTTCAAATCTAAAAGAGGTTAAGGTGAAGCCCTTGTTTGCAAAGTCGTATCCCGAGGATACCCCAACGTTCCACATAGGGGTTAGGGAGATGTCCCCCGAAAACATTAGGGAGTTGTTGGTAATTTCACTCTGCCTGTTGTTATTGTTGTATGTTACGGCATAGGCGAGATTCAGGCTCCATGGAAGTTTGTTGCCATAGCTCGTCGTTTCCTCAGGCTCTTTATTGTCATCTTCTCTAAAACTTCGTTGATTGCCAAAGTCATCTGCCCTTCCAAAAAGATCATCTGTCCGTCCACCACTGGCAGCAACATAGTCGTCCGTAGGCTCCTCTTCATCGTCCTTTTTGTTCTTCCCAAAACTAGTGCTGCTGATTCTATAGCTTACATTGGCATTGGCTCTGGTCAATCTAAAAAGGCTACCTCCATTATCCTTGTTCCAGGTATCTATTCGGGTTCCGTTATTGTCAATGGCGTATGGGTCCAAGCTGGATGAAAAGTTGATGGACATCTTATTGTTTAGAAGGGTGGTTCCTCCGGTTATACTCAGGGGGCTCAGTTTTAAGGAATCCGCTTCAAAATTATAGGCCGTTGATAAGTTAAAGCTGTTGAGCAGTGAAACTTTTTTGGGTTCTGTGGCCGTGGAATCCCTGTCCCTCACTTTGGCCTCCAAGGTGTTGGCCAAATTGAAGCTCATGGCGCTCGTTTTGTTCAGTCCGGGAGCTCCGTTCAAGGTGTTTTCAAATTTACTATACCGTTGGATGTCTCCATTGGCATTGAGAATCTGATCCCCATTTTCATCCAAATAGTCTTGGTAATATTGATCAAAGGCTGGGGTGTAGCCATAGCTCATGGAGGGTCTCATGGTGTGTCTAAGGGCTTGAATCTTTTTGTCCTCCCCAAAGTTAAAGGTCCCGTAGAGGGTGGTTCCAAGGCTGGCGGTCAAGTTGTATTCACCATATCTCGCAAACTCGGAGACTGTATCAGTGACCACGCCACGTCTAGCATCTTCATCATATTCCCTATCATAGGTTTGCAGGGTCCATACGTCATTGTAGTTCGCTCCCACGGTGACGCTAAAATGCTTGGCTACCTTAAAGTTGGTACTGATGGGGATGGTATGTATTGCTCCCACCTTGGCGCCTTCGAACATTTTGGAAGTGAAGAACAGGGAATCTGTGGTGGCAATTCTATTTTCTGCCCTTAGGTTATACTGTAAGTTGATATTTTGGATAAGCCCTTTCTTGATCCCATCACGTTTGGCAAAAGGAAAAATTCGCTCCATACTGGTAGTCAGCGTGGGCAAGGTCAGATTTACCGCTTCGGTATTGGTGTTCTGATTGTGCGTGGCCGTTATACTCATGTTTACCGAAGGATATTCGGGAAACGTCTTGGAATAGGAGATAGACGACGACAGGTTGTTGTTCTGTGTGTTGGGAACGTTAAACTGATTTAAAGAGTTTCTATAGTATTGGCTACTACCAAAGTTTACCGAGGCCGAAAACCTGGAATTGGGACTTGCTTTGGTGTCTTGTGTATGGGACCATTGAATGTTGTAATTGGAAGATCTGGAATAATCATCGAAGCCTTTTTGGCTGTTGATGATGTTTTCATACCTGACATTCACATTGCCTCTGAATTTATAACGCTGTATGTATTGCGACTCCCCTCTAAAACCATAACTGCCATTGGTATAAACATCTCCGGTTACACTCAGATCCACATAGTCATTGATGGGAAGGTAATACCCACCATTCTGTAAAAAATATCCCCTCGTAGGATCGTTTCCTATGGTTGGAAACAACAATCCTGCAACTCGACCGGTTGTCAATGGAAAATAAGCAAAGGGCAATGCAATGGGAGTAGGGACATCGGCAATATACATATTGCTATAGCCGGCAATAATTTTCTTCTTCGGTACAAACTTGGCCTTTCTCACCCTAATGTAATAATCCGGATCTACCGTATCCTTGGAGGTGGTAAGTTTACCTTCGTATAGGAAATAAACAGAATCGTTCTCTTTTTTGGTGATCTGTGCATATACTTTCATGGCATCGCTTCCCAGTGCCCCTACATCTGCCTGTTGCTCGGATCGGGAATTGTAGATCAGTGCTTTTTGGGTGTCAAAATTAAAGCGGATGGAGTCGGGCCTCACCTCATTGGTCCCTTGTTTAAAATAGGGGATTTGGGAATAGGTACCCGTAGAGTCTTTGATTCTTCCGGCATAGACCTCATTTTTCTCGTAATCCATGATAATGACACCGGCCTTTAGTTCGGTATCCTGGTAGTAGATTTCAGCCTCATTGTACAGATAGATCTTATGGTCTTTCTGACTGAGTTTTGCGTAGTCCTTGGCCTTGTATTTTATTTTGTCCAATAAAAGAGGTGCTTTTTTGGGCACGGTATCCTTTATAAGGGTGTCTTGTTTAATGGTGTCCTGTACGATGAATTTGGGTATGGGAGAGATGGTGACAGTATCCTGCTCGGCTTTTATGGGAACTGGGGAAACAGGAATATCCTGTGCAAACAAAGAGGATGCCGTCAGCAATAACAGGAAATATAAAAGTAAATGATGTTTGTTTGATTGCAAGACTTTAAATCCTATTTTTGTAACAGTTTGGCTTAATTTTTGGAAACCAAACTTACATATATTTTTTGTTCCGCCTGTACCTGATAGCAAAAATTTAACCATATGAATAGCGTATTTGCACAATGGGTTATTTGCATCAGGAGTGGCCAAAAATACCACCTAATTCTGGAGGAAAGAGAAAAATAATGTATAAAAATTCAAAATTTGTATAATAGCATTATGGTTAAATATATTGTGGGTAAGCGTTTTTGTGCAGTAGCTTTTATAGTCTTGGCTTTTTTATTGTCTTCCTTCAGTGTTCCTGGAGACAAAAAGCCCAAGGAAAAAACGTTTGTGGTTGTTTTGGATGCAGGTCATGGAGGCCATGACCCGGGCAATTTGGGGAACGGATACCTCGAAAAGAATATAGCTTTAAATATCGTGCTGAATGTGGGCAAGATGTTGGAGAAGAACCCAAATGTCAAAGTTGTTTATACCAGAAAGGACGACACTTTTGTGGATTTATACGTAAGGGGACAAATAGCCAATAAGGCTGATGCCGATCTCTTTGTATCTGTTCATTGCGATTCACATAATTCTGATGCCCATGGGGCAGGAACTTTTGTGCTGGGACTCCATGCCAACAAACAGAACTTCGAAATAGCCAAAAAGGAGAACTCGGCAATTTATTTGGAGGATGATTATGAGACGAGGTATGCGGGTTACGATATCAATTCACCGGAATCCATCATCGGAATGACCATTATGCAAGAAGAATTCCTCGATCAAAGCATTGCCCTGGCAAAATTGATTCAGGACAACTTTACGGGCAAATTAAAGCGGGTGGACAGAAAAGTGAAACAAGCGGGTTTTATTGTGCTTCACCAGACCTTTATGCCCAGTGTTTTGGTAGAGACCGGATTTCTGACCAATAAGTCGGAAGGGGCTTATTTAAATTCCAGCAGGGGTCAAACCGAAATGGGAACTGCCATTGCTTCGGCCATCTTGGATTATAAGAACTCCAGGAACGGCAATATGACGTTGGATTATGTTAAAAAGGAATCGCCAAGTGCGGCCTCAGTAGCCAAGGAGGCAGTTAAAAAAGAGTCGCCCAAGGAGGAAATGGTACGGGTAAAACAGGTGGTGACACCAACTGCAAAGGAAAAGGAAACTCCCAAGGAGACCGTGGTAAAAACCAAGGAATCCAAACCAGAGTCGAAAGAGGAAGGTGTTGATCCCATAGAATTCAAGAAGAAAAGCAATTTGGTGTTTAAAGTGCAACTTTTTGCCAGTTCCAAGGTTGTTCCCTTGGAATCGGAAAACTTTAAGGGCCTCAACAAACTTTCCAAGGAGCCGGTGGGCAATCTTTTCCGATATATGTACGGTAATGCCGAGAACTATTTTGATGCCAAACTGTTGAAGTCCAATGCAGATGCCAAAGGATATACAACTTCCTACGTTGTGGCATATAAGGATGGAAAGCGCATTTCCTTGGAGGACGCAATGAAATACGTATCTGAATAATAGCCCCTCTTCTAAAAATTATTTCTAATTTTGTTAAGAACAGTAAATCGATCTCTTTGAAAATATCTAGGGAAATTAAGACAGGAATTATCGTATTGGGCGGTATCCTGTTGTTTGTTTTAGGTTTTAGTTATTTAAAATCTTCACCAATTTTTGACAACAGTAAGACCTTTTATGCGGTATACAAACATGTTGGTGGACTCCAGCCTGGGACCCAGGTATCCATCAACGGTTTTGCAGTGGGCAAGGTGAACGATATAAGGTTTAAAGATCAATCTGGATTGTTGTTGGTTACTTTTTCGGTGGACAACAAATTTCAGTTTTCTAAAAACAGTACAGCGGAACTTTATGATACAGGTATCATTGGGGGCAAGGGAATTCAAATAAAACCGGTCTTCGATAACGCGCCTATGGCCAAATCTGGAGATACTTTGAAAACGGAGACCAGACCTGGACTTACAGAATTGGTACAACAAAAACTGACCCCTTTGCAGTTAAAAGTAGAGGATGCCGTTTCCAATGCGGATTCTCTTTTGGTAAACTTTAATGAGATCCTGGACGACAAGACCAAAAAGGATTTAAGGGAAAGCATAAGCGGGTTAAATACATTGGTCCAAAGTTTTCAGGGAAGTGCCAAGGCCATGAATGAATTATTGGTAGGCAACAAGGATAAATTGGACGGGTCTATTGATGACCTAAGTAACATCACAGGAAATTTTTCCAAATTATCAGATTCCATATCCAATTCGGGAATTGCGGAAACCATGGAAAGCTTGCAGTCTACCATTAAAAATTTGGATGGACTATTGGCTAAAATGGAACAGGGTGAAGGTACCTTGGGCAAATTGATGGAAAACGAGGAACTCTATAACAATATGTCCAGTGCTACAAGAGAGCTAGATCTTCTGTTGCAGGATTTCAGGTTAAATCCAAAACGTTATGTAAACGTGTCTGTCTTTGGTAAAAAACAAAAGGAATACACATTGCCAGAAAACGATCCGGCAGATAACAACAACAATTAGGATATGGAGTACCTTCCCAATATTTTATTTGCGATTATATTAATTGGTGCAATTACCTTTTTTGCGAAGAATGTAAAAAGGCTTTCCCGAAATATCAAATTGGGAAAGGATGTGGATGTTAGTGATAACAAACCACAGCGATGGCGCAATATGGCCAAAATTGCCCTAGGGCAGACCAAAATGGTGGTGAGGCCCATTGCCGGTATCATGCATATTATTGTTTATGTTGGATTCATCATAATCAACATTGAGGTCCTCGAAATTATCATCGATGGGCTATTGGGCACACATCGTATTTTTGCGCCTCTGGGGAGTATTTATAATTTTTTGATCGCTTCCTTTGAGATCTTGGCGTTTTTGGTCATTGTGGCGGTGGTTGTTTTTTGGTTGAGGCGAAATGTGGTGCGAATCCAACGATTTTTCAAACCTGAAATGAAAGGTTGGCCCAAAAAAGATGCCGATCTGATCCTGTATATAGAATTGGTTTTGATGTTCTTGTTCCTGACCATGAACGGTGCCGATTATCAATTACAGCAATTGGGAGCCGAGCATTATACCCAAGCTGGAGCCTTTCCCGTTAGTCAGTACTTGGCGCCAATTTTTGATGGGATGAGTATCCCGTCATTGGTACTAGTGGAAAGAAGTGCTTGGTGGCTTCATATTGTTGGGATTTTGTTCTTTTTAAATTATCTCTACTACTCCAAACATCTACATATCCTTTTGGCTTTTCCGAATACGTATTTCGGTAAACTAAGGCCAAAAGGGCAATTCGACAATTTGGAAGCAGTAACCAAAGAGGTAAAATTGATGATGGATCCCACAGCAGATCCGTTTGCTGCCCCTGTGGAAGGAGCGGAGCCTCCTGCAAAATTTGGAGCTTCCGATGTTATGGATCTCAATTGGGTCCAGCTATTGAATGCATATACCTGTACAGAATGTGGAAGGTGTACCAGTGAATGTCCGGCAAATCAAACGGGAAAGAAGCTTTCCCCTAGAAAGATCATGATGGACACCAGGGACCGTTTGGAAGAAGTGGGGAAAAACATGGATGCCAATAACGGCGAGTTCAAGATGGATGGGAAAGAGTTGTTGGGTGATTATATTTCCCATGAGGAATTGTGGGCCTGTACCTCTTGTAATGCCTGCGTGGAGGCATGTCCTGTGAGTATAGATCCGTTGTCCATTATCATGGACATGAGACGTTATCTGGTTATGGAGCAATCCGCAGCCCCCTCAGATTTGAACAATATGATGGGTAATATTGAAAATAATGGTGCCCCTTGGCCGTTCAATCAAATGGACAGGCTCAATTGGGCAAAGGAATCATAAAAATACAGCTTAAAATATGGGCAATGAACTAAAGGTGCCAACCATGGCAGAACTGTTTGCAGCTGGTCAGCAGCCAGAAGTATTGTTTTGGGTGGGATGCGCAGGAAGTTTTGATGATAGGGCAAAAAAAATTACCAAGGCATTCGTAAAAATCCTGAACAAAGCAAAGGTGAGCTTTGCTGTTCTGGGAACAGAGGAAAGCTGTACCGGTGATCCGGCCAAAAGGGCTGGGAACGAATTTTTGTTCCAAATGCAGGCCGTAACCAATATTGAGGTGCTCAATGGTTATGGCGTAAAGAAAGTGGTTACCGCATGTCCACATTGCTTTAATACCATAAAAAATGAATACCCGGGATTGGGTGGGGATTACGAAGTAGTGCACCATACCCAATTTCTAAAACAGTTATTGGAAGAGGGAAGGATCACCATGGAAGGGGGGCAGTTCAAAGGAAAGCGGATCACTTTTCACGATCCCTGCTATTTGGGACGTGCAAACAATGTATACGAGGCTCCCAGGGACCTGATCAAAAAACTCGATGCAGAACTGGTAGAAATGAAGAACTGCAAAAAGAAGGGCTTGTGCTGTGGTGCAGGAGGGGCCCAGATGTTCAAGGAGCCGGAAAAAGGGGATAAGGATGTCAATATAGAAAGGACCGAGCAAGCTTTGGAAACCCAACCCGAAATCATTGCAGCAGGTTGTCCATTTTGTAACACCATGATGACGGATGGGGTTAAGAACAAGGAAAAAGAAGGTGCTGTGGCAGTAATGGATATTGCAGAACTGATTGCCACTGCCGAAGATTTATAAAAAAGAACACATGTTAGTAGAATTCAATTCGTTATCAGATACTTCAAGGGTATGGATCTATCAAGCCAGTAGAAGCTTCAGTGCAGAGGAGTTGGAAGAAGTGCGGACTGGTTTGGAACAATTTATCAAGGCATGGACAGCCCATGGCAGTCAGCTGGCAGCTGGCTATGAGATTCGCTATAATCGGTTTATTGTAATTGCCCTGGACCAGACCAATGCCTCGGCTTCAGGTTGTTCCATTGATGCTTCAGTACGTTTCATACAGGACTTGGAAAAGAAGTACGACATTGATCTTTTGGATAAAATGAACGTTTCCTATAAGCAAGGGGAGTTTGTGGCCTATAAATCCTTGATCGATTTTAAAAAGATGGCCAAGAATAAATCGGTCTCCAAAAACACCATCGTCTTCAATAATTTGGTAACCAATAAATTGGAGTACGAAAACCATTGGGAGGTGCCTGCCGAAGAAAGCTGGCATGCTCGTTTTATGTAATCCTTTCTGCTGGATTTCAAATCATAAATGTCTCTTAAGTTTATGATGACCAGTGTGTTTAATATTTTCTTTTTACTTAAGTTAGTACCTTAGAATACATGTTTTTATGAGGCTTAAATCGGTATTCCACATTCTCATTATTATGCTGTTGGCAAGCAGGGCATCCTGGGCACAACAAGACCCTTTGGTTTCCAAGGATAGCCTGGAACAGGCTGTTTGGGTCAACGATGTTTACCAATCCATGACCTTGGAAGAAAAGATGGGACAACTCTTTATGATGAGTGTTGCCTCAGACCAGGCTAAATCGGGTACGGATAAAATAAAAAGACTGATCGAGGAACATAAGATAGGAGGTGTTATTTTCTCTACGGGAGGTCCGGTAAGACAGGCAAAACTTACCAATGAATTCCAAGCTACTTCCAAAATTCCTTTGCTAATAGGAATGGATGCCGAGTGGGGTTTGGCCATGCGACTTGATTCAACCTACGCGTTTCCTTGGAATATGACCCTAGGGGCCATCAAAGATACAGGGGTAGTTGCCAAGGTCGGACATCAGATAGGGTCACACGCCAAGCGCATGGGCGTACATATCAATTTTGCTCCGGATATAGATATTAATATCAATCCCAATAACCCTATCATAGGAAACCGATCCTTTGGTGAGGATAGGGACAATGTTGCCGCAAAGGGAATAGCCTTTATGAAAGGTATGGAGCGGGCAGGAGTGCTGGCCAGCGGCAAGCATTTTCCGGGACATGGGGATACAGCTACGGATTCCCATAAAGCACTACCGATCATTGAGTTTACTGCAGATCGTTTGGATAGTATAGAGTTGTACCCATTCAAAAAATTGATCAAGAATGGCCTCAGTAGTGTGATGGTGGCTCATTTGAGCATACCCAGTTTGGAGAAGAGGAAAGAATACCCTTCTTCACTTTCCAATAGGATCATAACCAATCTATTGAAGGAGGAGTTGGAGTTCAAAGGTCTGATCTTGACAGATGCCCTTAATATGAAAGGTGTTGCGGATATAAAGGGGCGAACCAACTTCAAGGAGGCAGGGGATGTGGAGCTGACCGCATTTTTGGCGGGAAATGATATTTTGTTGATGCCCAAGGAGGTGGAACCGGCAAAGAAAAAGTTGATCCAAGCGTATGAATATGGTATCATTTCCGAAAGGCGCTTGGCCTCCTCTGTCAAAAAAATCCTGAGAGCCAAATATAAGGTGGGGCTGAACAATTATAAGCCTATTCCCTTGGACAACCTGTACAAGGATTTGAATAGCGTGGAGAATGACCTTGTTTATGAAGAAGCTATTGAAAATGCGCTGACCGTTGCCAAAAATGATGTCAATATCCTACCTATAAAAAATTTGGAAAACAAAAAGATTGCCTATGTCAAGCTAGGGGATGCTGATGGAAGTGCCTTTTTGGAGGAGTTGAAAAAATACACCACCGTTACAGAAGTTAATGGTACCGATCTTAGTAGTTTGAAAAAGAGTTTGGAGGCCTATAATGTAGTTATTGTGGGTTTTCATAAAAGTGATGAAAGTCCATGGAAACCCTATAAATTTTCCTCAAAGGAAATCACATGGCTGCAAGAAATTGGGTCCCTGAGAACCTCAAATCTAATTCTGGCAACCTTTGCCAAACCTTATTCCCTTTTGGAAATACCATCCGTGGATGATATAGACGCCATCATGGTAGGTTATCAAAATAGTGTTTTGGCCCAGCAGAGAGCAGCCCAATTGATCTTTGGGGCAATTCCGGCCAAAGGTATATTGCCCGTTTCGGCCCATCCAAAATTACCGGTAAATACAGGGGTGCTATTGGGGGATATTTCAAGACTGGGATATAGTTTCCCTGAGAGGGTAGGGATGAGCAGTACCAAATTGGGCTTGGTGGATAAATTGGTAAACAACGGTTTGGATTCCCTGATGTTCCCAGGAGCCCAAGTCTTGGTGGCCAGGAAAGGAAAAGTAATCTACAATAAAGGATTTGGTAAACCTACGTACGACTCGGACCAGCAAATTACGACCGACAATATTTATGATCTGGCGTCCTTGACCAAGATATTGGCCACCTTACCGGTCCTGATGAAAATGGAGGAGGACGGCAAGATGGATCTGATAGATACTTTTGATAAATTGGTACCATCCTATGCAGACACGGAACTCAAGGATGTTACCGTTTTGAAGGCGCTATCCCATTATGGAAGGTTGCCGGCATGGATCGCCTTTTATTTGGATACCTTGGATAAGGAAAGAAAACCTTCACCCCAGTTTTACAGAAATTCACCCGTTCCCGGTTACACCACCCAGGTGACGGATAATTTATATTTGATGGACATGTATCAAGATTCTATTTACAGTAGGATTGGTCGTCAAAGTTTAAAATCCAACCGGTATCGATACAGTGATCTATCCTACTATGTTTTTAAAAAGTATATAGAGGACAGTTACCAAGATCAACTGGATAAGATTGCCAATAGCTTTTTATATAGCTCTTTGGGGGCAGATCATACCAGTTACAATCCCTTGGAAAAATTTTCAAAAAACAACATCGTCCCTAGTGAAGAAGATGATTATTACAGATATGGTACCGTTCAGGGATACGTGCACGATATGGGTGCCGCGATGCAGGGTGGAGTAGGTGGCCATGCGGGATTGTTCAGTAACTCCAACGATGTGGCCAAAATTATGCAGATGTACCTTCAAGGCGGCTATTATGGGGGGGAGCGATTTATGGAGGCAAGAACGGTGAGGAAATTTAATACCTGCTATTTCTGCGACCAAAATGTCCGTAGGGGAGTGGGTTTTGATAAACCTGAACCTAAAAATGGAGGTGCAACTTTTAAGGGTATTTCCCGTAAAAGTTTCGGCCATAGTGGATTTACTGGAACTTTGGCCTGGGCAGATCCAGATGAAGATCTGGTCTATGTCTTTTTATCCAATCGTACCTTCCCTTCAGCGTCAAATACATTACTTATTAAATCTGGATTGAGGACTAGGATCCAAAAGGCCATTTACGATGCCATTTTGAATTAAAATGTAGCTTTGTAGGTAATATAATAACTTAAAAATCAATATATTATAAGTTGAATGATATGATGATCTTGATAATTTCAACAAAATAGAGGTTGTTTTGAAATGTTATTGAGGTTAAACCGACTTATATTAGATACACAGGGAAGATTTTTCAATTTGAAAAGTTTCCTCAAAAATGCGAGATAATAAAATGAAGATAGCGATTGTTTGTTACCCGACGTTTGGAGGTAGTGGTGTAGTTGCCACGGAATTGGGCATTGCCCTAGCCAATAGAGGTCATGAAATTCATTTTATTACCTATAAACAACCGGTACGGTTGGAATTATTGAACAATAGGATTCATTTTCATGAGGTTCACGTTCCGGAATATGCCCTATTTCATTACCAGCCCTATGAATTGGCTCTTTCCAGCAAGTTGGTGGATACCGTGAAATTGTATGGAATAGAACTTTTGCATGTGCACTATGCTATCCCACATGCATATGCCGGTTATATGGCAAAGAAAATGTTGGAAGAGGATGGCATATACTTGCCCATGATCACCACACTCCACGGCACGGACATTACCTTGGTAGGGAAACATCCTTTTTACAAACCGGCCGTAACCTTTAGTATCAATAAATCGGATGTAGTGACCTCGGTATCTGCCAGTTTAAAGAAGAACACCTTGGATTTATTTGATATCAAACAGGATATTGAGGTAATTCCCAATTTCATCGATAAGAAAAAATACAGCACCAAATTTACAGATTGTCAACGTTCATTAATGGCCAAGGACAACGAGCGTATAGTAACCCATATCAGTAATTTCAGGAAGGTAAAAAGGATTCCGGATATCATCCACATTTTTGATAAGATCCAAAAGGAAATCCCAGCCAAGTTGATTATGGTAGGGGAGGGCCCCGAGAAGGAAGGTGCGGAACTATTGGTAGAGCGTTTGGGCCTTTCGGATAGGGTGGTATTTTTGGGCAACAGTAACCAGGTCGACAAGATTCTTTGTTTCTCGGACCTATTTTTATTGCCCTCGGAATCAGAAAGTTTTGGTCTTGCGGCTTTGGAGGCCATGATCAATAGAGTTCCGGTCATTTCAAGTAATGCAGGAGGTATAGCAGAGGTGAACAGGCATGGGGTGACAGGTTTCTTGAGCGATATCGGAAACGTTGATGAGATGGCGGAAAATGCACTTCGTATTCTTAGGGACGATAATGAACTGGAAAAATTTAAGATGAACGCAGTTCGTGTGGCAGAGACTTTTGATATAGCCAATGTACTTCCTTTATATGAAGCGGTCTATGAGAAGGCCTATAGGGCCCGTTTTAATACTTCATATTAATATGAGAGTTTTGCTTTTAAGTTTATTGTTTGTTTGCTTGTCTTGCAAAAGTCAAAAGAAAACCTTTGTTGAAATGGAGAACTCGGTTTCCTTGGACAGTACTACATTGGTATTAAAGGACAGTCATTCCAATATGGATAGTACACAAGTCCAGATCATAAAAGAGGAGAAGACATTAAAGCGTTTTCTAATGGAGGTGAACAAAACTAGAAAGCCTGGAATTCCTGTACCGGAAATTGATTTTTCAAAGGACATGTTGATACTGGTCTGTGTAGGTGAACAGCATGGTGATCTTGAACCTAGTTTGTCCGTTTTGAAGAAAAGTGACAGCGAAATGGTAATTGAAATAACAAAAAATGAAGGGGTCGATTCCTCTAATATGGCAATATCCACGCCCTTTTTCCTGTATAGGGTCCCTGTTTCCGAAAAGAAAATTACCCTTAAGAAAAGAGACAATTAATTGAAGGAAATTTCTTAGACTGTACTACATCGAGTTTTATTACGTTTCATAGCAGTTTATTTGAACCACATCCATTTAGCACTAATTTCACCCTCTAATTATCCCAAATTTTAAGGTAATGAAAAATTTTCGAACACATTTATTTATCGCTCTTTCCCTTGTTGCATCTCTAACGTCCGCTCAGGAAAGTATGGAACTGACAGCAAAGGACAGTATAATCAAAAGTTCTTGGGTTTTAGGACTTGGAATCAATATTGTAGAGGATACAGCAACACCTTTTGGAGAAACATTCTTAAGAATTGAAGAAACATGGAATGCTGTTCCTTATCCATCAGCTTTGAGTATTCAAAGAAATTTCAGTAATGGAATGGGTATAAAAGCCGTCGGGACATACAATAGGTACAAGGTAGGTAAACTGATAGATGGTGCAATTAATATGGCCGAAAGGGAGTATTACGCCATTGACGGTATGCTTAGCTATGATTTAAATAAAATATTTGGTGAAACCGGTTGGTTCGATCCTTTTTTACAAGGCGGTGCTGGTTATAGTTCTATAGGGAATGTTGGTAGAACAACAGGTAATGTTGGTTTTGGTTTTAATACTTGGTTCAACGATACATGGGGTCTAAATTTCAATACCATGGGAAAATGGGGAATCGAAGAAGGCTCAACAAAGCAGATCCAACATGCAGCAAGTGTAGTATATCGCTTTGGAGTTGAAAAGGAATTGTCCAAAAAAGGAATGGAGCACCTGGCTTTGATAGAAGCTATGAAAAAAGAGCAACAGCGTGTTCAAGATTCTACAGATGCGGCTGATAGGGCTGCGGAATTGGCAAAACGCCTTGCAGAAGAACAAGAGGCTGCCAGACTTGCCGCTGCTGAAAAAGCAAGGATAGATGCTGAAAATAAAAGAAAGGCCCAGATTGAAAATGATATCAAAAACCTTGGTAAGGTATACTTTGCATTGAATTCTTCCACTTTAAACAGTGAATCCAAAGCTACATTGACGCAGTTGGTCAACCTTATGCAGGAAACTCCCTCAATTACATTGGAAGTATCTTCCTATACGGATAGTAGGGGTACTGCAAAGTACAATCTATGGTTATCTGAGCAGCGGGTGAAAAATACTATTGATTATTTGTTAGGTCAAGGTCTATCTTCCGACAGATTGGTGCCCAAAGCGTACGGAGAAACCAATTTGGTGAACGAGTGTGATGATAATACCCGTTGTTCTGAAGCTCAGCACAGGTTGAACAGAAGATCTGAATTTTTGGTAATCCGTTTTTAAAAAGAAATATTTGGAAAACCCCTTAGAAAACTTGAAATAAGAATTTTTAGCGGTATATAGACTTTAACCCCCCTATCTGTTTTAGCCATGGTCATATTAGGACTTAATTATTATTTCCACGATTCAACCGCTTGCATAATTAAGGATGGTAAGCTCTTGGCGGCCATCGAAGAAGAACGTTTGAACCGTGACAAGCACACTCAGGCTTTTCCTGAACTAGCCATTCAAAGGTGTTTAAAATTGGCCGGATTGACTTTCGCTGATGTTGACCACGTTGCGGTATCTATCAAACCAACGACGCACTGGTTCAGAAAATCTATTTATGCCTTAAGAAATATTAAGAGTATACTACCCTTTGCAGGGCATCATGTCGTAAATGCCTATGCAAAGCAAAGGCGATTTTGGATATGGTATAATAACAATTATGACCATAAGCAAGGTCCAAAAGTTCATTTTATTGAACATCATTTGACCCATGTGGCCGGTACTTTTTTTGTTTCTCCTTACAAAGAGGCGGCCTTATTGGGAATAGATGGTTCTGGCGAATGGGCGACTACCTGGATCGGACATGGAAGGGATAATAACATTAAGAAATTTGGGGAAAGTTTCTTTCCACATTCATTGGGTTCCTTCTATGAAGCTGTCACAGAATTCTGTGGATTCAAACCAAATTACGATGAAGGTAAGACCATGGGTCTGGCCCCTATGGGAAATTCAGAGACTTTTATAGATCAGGTCCGAAAAATAGTTGAGATAAAAGAAGATGGTCAGGTAAGAATTGATCTGAGTTATTTTAACTATCAGAAAATCGTGGGAAAAAGGTGCTCTAAAAAGTTTTATGAGACGTTTGGGGAACCAAGGATGCCCAATGGGGAATTTCAGCAATACCATATGGATGTGGCAGCTGCCTTTCAACGTGTATTGGAAGAGAAGGTTTTGGAAATCTGTGATATCCTGTATAAAAAAACCAAAGCAGATTATTTGGTGATTGCAGGTGGGGTTGCCTTGAATAGTGTTATGAACGGAAGAATCATCAGGGAAAGTTCCTTCAAGGATGTATATGTAATGCCTGCAGCTGGCGATAACGGTACAGCGATAGGTGCTGCCTATTATTTATACAATGGGATTTTGAAGAACGAGAGGAACTACGTCCATGACAATCCTTATTTAAGTACAAGCTATTCCAATGAGGAAATAAAGGCGGCCATTGATAAGGCAAAATTAAAAGCTGAATTTGTAGAGGATATTGGAGAAAGAGCTGCCTTGCTTCTGGAAGAGGGAAAGATAATTGGTTGGTTCCAGGGAACCATGGAAATTGGTCCAAGGGCATTGGGAAGTCGGAGTATACTGGCCAACCCTGCATTTCCCCAGATGAAGGATAAGATAAATGCACAAATAAAATTTAGGGAGGCATACAGGCCTTTTGCCCCTTCTTCTACATTGGAGTCGTACAAGGATTATTTTGATCTTAGGGTGGAAGATCCTTTTATGTTGAAGGTATGCAATGTACTCTTGGATAAACAACAGATTTTGCCGGCAATTACTCACGTTGATGGAAGTGCCCGATTGCAAACGGTAGATCGGGATACCCATCCTTTATATCATGACGTTATAACTAAATTGGGTATTAAAACGGGGGTGCCCGTGGTTTTGAATACCAGTTTTAATATTCAGGGTGAGCCTGTGGTAGAATCGCCTTTTGATGCACTGAGATGCTTCTATTCCAACGGCCTGGATGCCCTGTGTATTGGAAATTATGTAATAGAAAAATAGAATTCGCTATTCAGGAAATAGAAATTTAAAATCTGAGTTTGGAGGCAACACCTGTTGTTTTCAAACTCATTTCTTTTTTAGACCAGTATTATATTCCTAGGGCTCACAATTGTTTCATGGTTATCCATTTCCCAAAGATTGCAGGGACTTTTGTCCTGGAAAGGGGAATACGGTTGATTTTGGGATATCTTACCTTTTAAATACGATTTTCTGAATATTTTTTGGCCCCTTGATGACATATGATAGGTTTTCCTGAACTTCATATACCTCCACTTTTGCAATGTGTTCTAAATTTGTATACAAAAAATCGTAAACCGGTTTTTTTAAAAAGGAGTAGCTGTCATGGTTCATAAAATCGATGCGTTTGTGATTTGTATAATCGGACAATTCTTTGAAAGTTTCGTCCAGATAATATTCAATTTCCCCGGTTTCTGGTTTTTTGCTGAATTTGGACCTCAAACTATGATAAAATTTGTTTACCCCTTTAGACACCAGGAAATTGACCAATCGGGTCTTTAAAGAAATAACACCCACTATGATTGGAGCGATATAGGAACCTTTTTGATAAAATAAATGGTGCTCAAGGGTATAGGTATGATTGCACCATTTTAATTTATAGTCAAACGCCCCATACCCCATGTCGAGAATTTTGTATCCGTTGTTGATGCTCCATTCCAATATTTTCTGTACCGCAATATTTCCCAAACCAAATTTTGCATAATCAATATCGTAGGAAGGGATGGCTAAGAACACAATCTTATCACAGTGGTAGTTCAAGGATATTTGAATGGGCTTCTGATCATCATAAATGACATAAAGTGATGCTTTTTTTTCATGGATGAGATCAAAAACACTGCTAACATAAGAATCCCAACGCTTTAAAGATTCATGCTGGTCATCACGTTGGTTAAATCTTCGTGTAAGCATACCGTGCAGTGACTGCATCAGAAAATCATAGTCCTCCTTATTGATTTGCCCATAGTAAAGTTTATAGCGGATATCAAAACTGGTCTCTAAACCCTTTGTTTTTCTTTTGAGAACAGTCCGCAAATTACTCTTGATATTGGCTTTGATATAACTATTGATGTCCTGGGTATCACCAATATTGATACAGAAGCCATTGATCCGAAAAATCTTTTCGACCTTAACCCCTGGAGGAACCTCTATGATTGCATCAAAATAAGAAGGGAAAAGTTCAACACATAGTACAGGCGTACCACCAGTATTTTTAAAGTTGTCGCGATATTCGGAAACGGGCAATGCATGGCCACTGTAAGTCAGTGTTTTGTAAGGCGAAGGCACTACTTGTTTTTCAAAGAAAGAAAAATAAAAATTCCTTTTGGCTATAAATTTTGAGACCATTATTCTTATTTCAGTGCAAGTGGTGAATATAATGTACCTAGAATAGTTTTAAAACGTAAAGTAAGTCAAGCGGCAGTTATGAAACAAGTATTAATTTCTATAAGTTATTTGTTGTGCATTGTTTTTTCCTCTGATCAAAAATGATTTCGGACTTTCAGAAATCATAAAAATTGAGGTATTGTCCTTATGTTCAACTGTGGAATATAAAAACTCATATATCACGATACGCAGGAACTTGTATTTTTCTGAATCGGGATCAATTTTCGCTATATATTCAGTATTATCTGGTTCGGTAATTGTCCTTTTTTCAATAGTTAGTTCTGCGGTTTCATTCCGTTTAGGACTATTTGCTGAAAATTTTTCCCTTAAGTTATTGTAGACCAGATTGACCTTTTTTTCTTTTAAAAATTCCTTGACCGATAATTTATACAGCTCAATTTTGGCCAATAATGGTATGATCAATGACTGTTCGTTATAGACTACCTGATATTTAAATTGATAGATATAGTTGCACCACCTTCGTTTATATTCCAAATCACCGTATCCCAACTCTAGCAACTCAAATTGGTCTTTTAGGCACCATTCTACCAACTTGATCATTTCTACATGGCCAACCCCAAACTTATGATAGTCGATATCATAGGATGATATGGCACTAAAAATTATTTTGTCAAAATGATAATTTAAAGAAATATCAATGGGCTTCTTGCCATCATAAATTATGAATAATGATGCTTCTTTCCGGTTAATTTGATCAAAGGTATTATCCAGTATAATGTTCCATTCTCTCAATTTTTTATGCTCGTCATTGCGTTGGGCAAACCTTCTAACGAGCATTTCTTGTAAGGCAGACATTAAAAAGGCATACTCCTCTTTGGTAATACTGCCAAAGAATACTTTATAATTGATGTTGAAACAAGATTCGAGTCGGGTTAGACTCCGCTTAACCACCTTATGATTGGATTTGAATTGGGATTTTAGGTAACTGTCTATATTGATCACATCCTTCATGCGAATGGCATACCCAAGATTGTTCTGATAATATGTTTTCTGGATATACTGATCTTCTTTTTTAAGGACAGGATTTAAATATTCAGGGATCAATGCCACCGTATACATATGGTGTTTTTCCTCTTCAAGCAGATCCTTGGCATCAACCTCATAAAGGGTTTTGCTATTATCCGCGTATGCTATTTTTTGATAAACATCAGGTATTTCTCTTTTTTCAAAGAGGTTCATAAAAAAATTAGTTTCAAATTTTCCTTTTAAATCCATCACGAAAATTAATTAGAACAATTGATTTTAAGGTTTCTCTTTTAACCATATGTTGGAGAATATCACGGGCTTGAGTATCATTTTTCCTTGGTATTCAACATATATTCTTCAAGAAAGCAAGTTTATTATGAACGTGTAATGGAATTGATTGTTGCTTTTCGGGTAATGGTTTTTCCACTGATGATATAAACTTCTTTTTGATTATTTACTTGTTGTACTTTGATGTCCTTCAATTCTTCATTGTTGAGGTACAAAAATTCAAAGACCAAAGGGGTCAAATATTTATACGCTGGGGTTTTGATATCAATATCGACCAAATCCAACTTCTCGGCTTCGAGTTCAACATCTGAAAATTCAAAGGTAATTTTTGGTGTATTTTCTTGTTTGTTCCCTTTAAGAAAAAAACTGAGTTTGTGCAGTTTTTCGTTGACCTTCTTGTCGCGAAGTATTTGTTTCAAGGAGAAATATTTCAAAATCATTTGGGCAATGACTTTGGCCCTTATCGATTTTGTATCGTAATAGAGATGGTACTCAAAGTCGTATTCTTCATTGGCCCATCGCTTTTTGTAATCAAAATAACCCTTCGAAAAATCAAATATTTTAATATTGTTCTCCAAGCTCCACTCAATTAACTTCATGATGGTAACAGAGCCCAAATGAAATTTTTCGTAATCGATGTCAAATACCGTAATGGCATCAAAAAGGATATTTTCCGAAAAATAATTTAGGGTAACCCCTATGGGTGTGGTACCTTCATAGATAACAAAAAGGCTTGCTTTTCTTTCGAGGATCAAGGGATAGGCCACCTCATAATAAAATGCCCATTCTTTAGGGTCTAGGTTATTATTCGTAATTCCCTTGTCCAGAAATCGCTTTTCCAATAGAGATTTGAAATTCCCAAAAATAAAATCGTATTGTGCTCTGGAAATATCTCCAAAGTACATCTTATAGGAGATGTCAAAGGATTCCTCAAGTCTTTTCTTGTATTTGTTTAATTTGTATCTGGAACTTTTACTAAAACTAGAGGACATATAGTCTCCTAGGTCTTTGTATTTATCCAAATGGATCAAGAATCCCGGATATTGTTTAATTCTGTGTAACTTATAGTCGCTCTGTAAAGCAGGTAGGTCCAAATCAAAAAATGTGGGTACATCATAGATCAACAACACCTTATTGTTCAGTTCCAACGGCTCCTTTTGGTTTATGGAATAGGATATTCCTTTGGTATGTGTTTTGCCGACGTTTTCGTAGAACGGGGAAAGTCCTTTTTTTACAAAGGCAATATTCATTATACCTTTTATGGTAGAAGAGGGCAAATTGTTGTTGAAATGTTTCACCCAGATACCGGAAAAGGTGTTGGACGTAAAGGGATTGGATAGTATGCGCACAGCAATCTAATTAAGGTCTAGTGAACGATATAGTGGAAAATAATTGGATTCTTGTTCTGCACTTTTTTCCAAAGTCAATTGATCATAGATTTTTTGGTTCACTATAACCTTCCATAGGTTAAAGTCCTTGAAATCCTTTGAAAACCCAGATTTGAAATGAAACAGGCTATCCTCTTTGTTGCCAACGCCACCTCCAAGATTAAAAAAGGTGCTATTTTCACTGGTAGCGATGATCCTCATCTCATCAATTAAGAGTTTAATTGGATATAGGTCTAATTTTTCTTCATCGGTTCCGGATAAATGATATTGCACAATTTCGTTAGTTGTTATGAACATTGCACCGGACACAATAGCATTGGTTTCGTTTTCAATAGCTAATAATATTCTGGTATTATAATCCTTGGAATTTAATAGGTCAAAGAAGTATTTCTCATCAAAAAAATAATATTTTTTAGCGTGTACGCGTTCCATTGTTTTGTAATAAAGGTCTATATAGGCCTTCACCTCTTCATTGGATTCTGCAATTTTAATGGAACAAAGCCGTCTTGCTTTATTTATATGGGTTCTTAGTCTTTTATGATAGGCTCTTAGCTGCTCTTCAAGTTCCAACGTAAGGTCTATATTGACCACTTTGCTCAAACTAGAAATTTCTCCCAGACCCTGAATACATAAACGTTGGTTAGCGATGAATGGATTGAGCCTAGAAAAAATAGAAATAATATTATGAGAAGTAAGAAATATTTTGAAATCCTTTATAAAGTTGCCGTTTTCGAATTGTGTATCAATGTTTTTTGAAATAGGTCCAGAATAACCATATACGGAAGTAAGATCGTAATAGGGAGTGCCATAAATTGGGCGCATTAAAAAAGGAATGGCAATAATGTAGCCCTTTTCTGTGTATTTTACCAATACGGGCTCGTCTAAATTATTTTTGATAATATGATGATAATCATAGGTGTGATAAAAATCGTAGCTATCTACCATTTTTAAAATGGCGTCCCATTTTTCTTTACTTCTAATAATATCGATCATCTAACTTGATATTTTTTAATACAAAATTTAGAAGTCCTACAACAGTATTCCATATTTTTAATAACCGGGGTAAAATTCTAATAACTGATTTAAGCAGGTAGCAATCTCAAAAGTTTTTGAACTAACAATAGAAATGTCTTATTGTTGAAAAATGGGATGAATATCGTTTTGGAGAAAATCCGTTTCTTACCACTTCCTACCCATCCTGTCCTATAATCAATAGGGTATGCTTCAAACATAGTTAACTTCATCAATATTTTTTTAAAATCTTCAGAACTCAGAAGACGGTACTTTATCGTCCTGATTATTAGCGCAATACCAAAAGCTTGCTGTCTGCTTTTTAATTGCTTAACCACTTTGTGATAATTCACATGTGAATCGTCTAATCCTTTGATCAAATTATGAAAATGTTCTACCGCAGTAACCATTCCATGGATAAATTTTAGGTTATGTGCCCGATCCTTGCTGGTCACTATAGAATTTTCAACCACCACATATCTATGAACATCCAAGTTTACTTTAGCAAGTTTATTTGCTTTTAAAAAAATACTCGCCGTAAAAATGGCATCTTCAAACAAAGTGCCTTCCATAAACCTTATTCCAGTAGCCACTAATTTTTTTTTCTTAATGATATAACGCCACGCTTCGTTTTTGAAACCATGTTCTGAGACATAAGACATACCGTCCAAGATTTTTATGGATACGTCTTGGTGATTCTGAGTTGACTTTTCAGGTATTGAACCCTCTACTACTTGTTTAGTATTGAACTCCAATATATCGAGTTCATTTTGCAAAGCTAATTCAAGAATAGTATGTAAAACATAAGTAACCAAATAATCATCAGCATCCAAAAAATACACATAATCTCCTTTTGCCGCCTCCAGGCACCTATTTCGGGCAGCACTTGGCCCCTGGTTTTCTTGTTCTATCAACCTAATGTTTTCGTATTTTTCAGTATAGTTTTTCACGATTAGTGGGCCGGAATCTTTTGAACCGTCATCAACAATTATAATTTCATAATCATTTAATGATAGATCTTGAGCCAGTAGACTTTCCAAGCAACGTTCAATATATTTTTCCTTGTTATACAAAGGAATAAGTATGCTTAGTTTCATTGCCATCTCGGTTAACTTATAAGGTTATATTTTGAATATAATTGTCGAAAAACTATGTTGCATGAATGTGCTCAAAGACTATAAAAATTTGGATATTTAAACCTTAGTCTACATTGAAATATTTAAATCCAATTAAAATTATTGAATGACCTCTATTACAGCTAATAAAATTGTTTTTATGTCAGGTTTATGCGGTAAAACACTACAGACTAATTGGAGCCAAACCAAAGTTTTTCTAATTAGATAAAATTATCATCTAAAATTATCATCTAAAATTATCGTTTATAATCATCTTCATTAAAGGGTTTTAACCATTCTAAAATCATATTTTCTCCATTGGAGTCAGCAATTTTTAATAAATTTTTAAATTTATCGATTTTAGTGTTGACAGCTTCAATCGACGGAGCTACGAGATAAATTCTAGCAAAAACTTGCTTTTCAGTTCCTAACATTTCAGGCGCTATAATATCACCAACATCAAATCGTTCTAAAACAAAGATAACAGTGTCGTCAGCTTTTATCTCATTTAATCCTTGTATCGAATCAATCTTTCCTCCTGTTAAAAGTACCCAAATGGTACAGGCAATTTTTCCTTTGAACAAGTAATCGTTCTTCTCGGCAAAATTATCGTCACCTAAGACCCCTGTAAATGCATAATTAATAAGCATTTCACGATGGTCAAACCTGTTGATATGGGCTAAATGAATATGAGGTGCCTCACCTTGCAATCTAAATCCCGGATCGTAAGCATAAACAATATTGTTCTCAACAAAGAATTGAATATTGAGTACTCCGTTCTTAATCTTAAGCCCTTTGAATAGTTTACACAATTTTGGATGAACATCCCTTACAAACAACTCTGTATGTTTGGAAGGATATATGGCACCAATACAAACCGGACTAGCATCTCCTTGCTTTTTGGTGGTGACTCTATCTGAAATGGCTGAAATATAGGGAATACCATTTCTAAAGGTATAATAGGCGGCCATATCATCGCAATCCATATATTTTTCAACCAGAACCACGCCCATTTTTGAAAACTTTAAGGCCGTTTTTATAGATTCTTGATAATCCTGGTCGTCTCTACATATTTTCATGCCAACACCACCACCGCTATCAACGGGCTTTATCATTAAAGGATAGGCTATATTTTTTGGTTTCTCGATGCTAGATGTCTTGTCAAGATAGATGCCCGGGATGTCTTGTATGTTATATTCGTGGCAATACCTTTTGAAACCATCTTTACTACAAAAAGCTTCTACAGCCTCAGGGGTAGCATAACAAGGCATGTTTAGTTTTTCACAAATCTCTCTATAGGGTTTTACCAAGATATCTGCAACTCCCACTAAGACAGCATCGACCTTATGGTCCTTGGCCAGTTGCACAATTTTATCGACTTCAAAACCATCTATATCGTGAGATTCGGACGCGTTTTTTTTGGCGGGAGCATCAGGATTTGGATCAATAACAATGGTGTAAATACCCATTTTAATTGAGGTATTCACCAAAATTGCCGTCTCTGGATTTCCACCTAGAATGATGAGTTTTTTCATAAATAAAACCGTATTTATATTTTATAGAATTGCAACTATATGTTGCCTATATTTAGAATTATATCCTATTTGTTTTAAATAAAATTTAATTCTTTTGAAATTTAAAGTCAGCATCAAACCCCAATTGAGATAATAGTTTGCTGATTTTGTTTACATCTGTGTTAATTTTCACAATCTTTTTTTCGTCAGCACCCATTAGAATCAACTCTTTTTTAATCCAATCATAATAAGTGGGGTTTATGGTTGCTATAATTAAATAGTCAAATTCAGAGTTATTAAAAGAACTGATCGGTTTGACAAAATTTTTACCAATATTCAACTTATGATAATCTAGATCTATCCATTTTATAATATCAAAAAAAGTGCTTTTGATATTTGTTGATAGTATATGTTGCCCAAAAGATCCAGAACTATAGACAACTACCTTTGATTTGGGTGCTACATTTAAAAAAGGGTTAAAAATCATATCCCCTTTTTCATCGTAAATCATACCGCCGGATCGAACCAAAATTTGTGAGTACAAATAATACGTAATCTGTTTATTTAAGTTGTGTTCATCTATTACCTGACTCAATTTTAATTTTAAAAAATTCATCAGTAATCCTAATCTGTAATATTCAGTTTTCGGATTTTCAATAGATTTTACAATGGAATCATGTCGCTGCCTATAATAATAAAGCGGAATTCTACTTATAACCAAACTTTTTGAAATGGATAGGTAGGCGTAGGTAATTGCCGCATCCTCTCCCATAACAATTTCATCAGGTACATCAAAAAGAATCTTACAAAGCAATTCTCTTTTGAAAAGTTTATTCCATACATAGGTCGATATCCCATGTGCACAAAATTCGCCATTGTAAATGGCATTGGGGAGTATCAAAGATTTTAATTCTTTCTCATTGTATATTCCTGCCATATTTGGCTTAACGGTTTCAATTTTTCCGTTAAATTCCCTAAAACGACCGGTCACCACAAGGTCAGCATCATTCGCCTCAGCAAGTTTGAATAAAATATCTAAATAAAATTCGTCTACCCAATCATCACCGTCGACAAAAGAAATATATTTTCCTTGAGCATTTTTTAAACCTTCTTTCCGTGCACTTACAAGACCTCCGTTTTTTTTATGAACAACTTTTATCCGATCGTCTAATTTAGCATAATCATCACAGATTTTTGGACAATTATCAGGACTTCCATCATCTACTAAAATTAATTCGAAGTCTAAAAAAGACTGGTTTAAAAGGCTATCAATACATTTAGGTAAATACTTTTCTATTCGAAAAATAGGAACTATTACACTAATTTTAACAGTATTCATAGATTTAAATTTTATTTAATTCAATATAAAACAACCCACCACCGTGCCAATCTTTTTTAGATTCGGACTTAGCCGTAGTAATATATAAATTCGAATGATTATCAAAACAACACGAGGTGACGTTACTGCAAGGTAATTTAAGCTCGTTTAATTTGAAACCAGTTAAAGGATTCCATTGAGATACACAACCACCTCCCCATTCCGCAATCCATAACATACCCTCGTTATCAATGCACATTCCATCAGGACTTCCTTCACCCTTAAATTCTATTACGTTAAATTCAAATTCCACATCGCCAGTGCTTAAATCATAAGAATACCTTGCTACTTTTTTTGTTGGTGTATCAATAAAGTAGAGTGATTTATAGTCTAGTGAGAAAGCTAGACCATTCGAAATAGTAGTACGATCAATAATTGTTTTAAATTGCCCCTCATGATATGAAAATACTTTTCCTATATTTTTCTTAATCTCAGGGAATCCCATGGTTCCTATAATATATCTTCCTAATGGATCTTTGATTCCATCATTATATCGAACTGAATTATCTATATCAATTTGAAAAACAAATTGCTTTTGTAATGTATTAAAGTCAACTTCAAAAAAACCATTTTTAGATGCTGCCAAGATTTTCTTTCGTTCCAATATAAAAATACAACTGACAGGGGAATCAAGTTTTAAACTTAGAATTTCTTTGGTTGTAGGATCATAAAAATAAATTAAATAGTCTAAGATGGATACAAAATAGAGGCAATTATTAACTTTATCAAATACAGGTCCTTCTAAAAGTTCGGAATTAGAATGAAATATTAAAGTTGGAATCATAAATGTTTATTATATATATTCTCCCCCTGTGATTCTTAATAGGGAACCAGTGGTCATTGCAGATTGATCTGAAATAAAATAGAGTACTGCGGGTATAGGATCAAAACAATTAAGCATCCTGCCCATTGGAATAATGCTAGAGGCTTTGCTTTTCAATTCTGTTTCACTCATTCCCTCTTTTGTTCTCAATTCAATTTCCCCTTCAGTGTTTGTCCAGCCCATTACCAAATAATTGGATCTGATACCATGCTTTGCATAATGATGAGCAATATGATTTGATAGTGTGTAAAGCGCATTCTTGGTAAGCGCATAGGAAGCTCTATCGAATTCTCCATAATCCATATGGGCCGACCCAAAGAAAATAACTGAACCGGATTTCTGGTTGATCATACTTTTTAAAACATGCTTTAATAAGAAAAATGGCGCCTTGAGGTTCACATTAAATACGCTGTCGTATGTAGCTTCATCTGTATCTAGTATTGAGGCTACAGGAGTAATACCGGCATATATAATCAAAGCATCAATCTTACTAAATCTTTTAATCGTTCCGAGGTAAAAATTCTCGATTTCTTCTATACTATTAAGGTCGAGTTCATGAAAATAGAGCTGGTCATCTGCTTTTAGTGATCTTATAATTTCATTACCCACCGCAGCTTTTCGTCCACAAAAAGCTACATTGTAACCTTTATCCAAACAAGACTTCAGTATTTCTTTACCAACCCCCGTTGTCCCTCCTAAAATTAATACTGTTTTCATTGTTACTTTTTAAATTGATAAAACATAACGTACCCCACATTATTCTTATTGTTACTTTTCCAAATTTAACCAGTGGTTATGCCCTATGTTCGCATAGCACCGTGAAGATTACCCCATATATTGTTATCCAACGAAAGTTAGTTATTTTTAATGAACACAGCTAGGGGTCTGGATCCCATTTTCGATTCCTATTTGTTTGAGATGAAAGTCAAATGAAAGAAATCAATGATTGTGCCGTTCATTTCCCATAAATGCTTCCATGGTAGCGTGATTCGCTGCTGAGATGTCTGCCCCCTTAAATACTTTTTGAAGGGTCATAAAAATTATTTTGACATCAAGGGCGAAAGACATATGATTTACATACCAAACATCGTACTCAAATTTTTGCTCCCATGAAATCGCGTTTCGGCCATTTACCTGTGCCCATCCAGTGATTCCCGGTCTTACTTTGTGTCGTAAACGTTGTTCTTTATTATATCTTGGAAGATAGGCAATAAGAAGGGGCCGAGGTCCAATCAAGGACATATCTCCTTTAAGTACATTTAATAATTGGGGTATCTCGTCCAATGAAGTTTTTCGCACCAATAATCCTACTTTGGTAAGACGTTTTTCGTCAGATAATAACTCCCCATTTTTATCCTTCTTATCGTTCATGGACTTGAACTTGATAATTTTGAATATTTTTTCATCTTTACCAGGTCTTGATTGGTAAAAAAATGGTTTGCCATTGTTGGTTATAAATAGCAATATTGTAATAATAATAAAAATAGGAGAAAATATAAGAAACGCCACCAGTGACAAGGTGAAATCTAATATTCTTTTAAAAATCCTAGTGTACATACTGCTTTTCTTGGGATAAATATAATTTATAAAAAGAATGTCCTTTTTATTTATAGATAAAGAGCAAATAAATAAGTTAAAGGCTACTATTAAAAAACAAATAAATGGACATCTATTTAATATCCTTTATTTCCATTGACTTATACTCTTTAAGCAACGCTTCCCAAACAATTTGTTGTTCAAACTTATCTACTATTATTTGGCGATAGGAATCGTTAGGAGCGGCATAATTAGTTTTGTGTTCTAAACAATATTTCATTTGCTCCATTAAAGCAAAACTGTTTTTAACCGGAATAATAGCACCATTTTCACCATTTTTAATAATTTCATTTGAACCATTAATATCAGTTACTATACAATATTTACCCATGGCTCCAGCTTGGAGAATTACATTGGGGAACCCTTCCCTATAACTTGGTAAAACTAATATGTTGGATAGGGCAAAGAATGGACGAACATCATTTTGATGTCCAACATGTAATATATTGGGGTTGCTCTGAATTTCATTTTCAATGTGCGAAGGAATTGGATCAAGATCGCTTTCAAATGTGCCCACCAATAGCAATTTAATATTGGATTTTATTGCCTCTAATTGCGTAAAGGCATTGATAAGTTCAATGATTCCCTTATCATTAACAATCCTGCCTACAAATAAAAAAACAAAATCATCAAGTGTATAATTATATTTTGTTCTTAACTCAACTACAGATTTTTGAGGAAAGAGGGATGGGTCAAAATGTCTAATGTCCACGCCATTCACATTACCATTAGCTATTATTTTTAGTGATTTTTTTGTGATGTTATAATTGATTAAATCATTTTTGACACCTTGGCCTTCAGGATATACGTTTGTTGCGCAAATACAAATTATTTTATCGAAAAATATAAGTATCTTTTTCATGAAGCCTTCTTTTGTTGGGAAAATAAGTCCGGTAAAAGTATGGGCTCTGTGGGGAACTCTTGCCAAATATGCAGCAACCATGCTTAGAAGTCCAGCTTTGGGGGTAATTGAATGAACTAAAAAAGGTTTTTCTTTCCTGAAAATAATATACAGTTTATAGAGACTTACCAGGTCCTGGAATGGGCTAATTCTTCTGCTTATATTTACAGGGATAGTCCTAATATTTTCGTTCTTCCTAAGGTCCTTATGTCGTTTTCCTTCTGAAGCAAGTCCTATCACCTCATAATATTGATTGAGGTATCTCAGTTGACCATTTAGCAACCCTGCCAAAGAGCCAGGTATGGCAGCAACTCTTAAAACTTTTTTTTTCATTTCAGTAGTTTCTCGTTCTTATATGGGGATAGAATCTTATGAACCAAATTTAGCTATCAAATATTGACTTTTCATAGCTCAAAAGAATTTTATTAAGATCAAAATCTTTAATTCTTTTCATGGAATACTTTTTACATGAATTCAAGTATTCTGGATTTTGAATAAAGTAATTTAATCCTTTTTTCATTAGTTGTACATTACCAACTGGACTTAATATACCGCTTTTGGTAAGCATGATATCATGGTCCGTTTCGTGAGCTAGTTCAAGCATTTCACTAGGTCCGGATTTACAGTTCGTGCTCAAAATTGGAAGGTTGCAGCAAATGGCCTCCAAAAGTACATTGGGAAAACCTTCGTGGTTTGATCCAAAAATAAACAAATCAGCACTTTTGAGATATTTGTATGGGTTATTGTCAAAGCCCAACAAAAATACATTATCCTGTAGTCCTTTCTCAGATATCATGCTTATCAATTCTTCTTCTAATGGTCCTTGGCCTAATATATAAAGTCTTACATTTTTAAAATCCTGCACAACCTCCAAAAGCATCTTGTGATTTTTGACGGTTTCTAACCTGCCTACAGATATGATGTTGAAATATTTGGAGTCAAAAAAATTGTTTATGGCAGAGATATCGTCAATTTTCAGTTTGTCAATCGGATTGTAAATTATCTTTATTTTTTGGGCATCTACATTGTAATTTTCAACTAGATCCTTTCCACTTTCTTTTGCATTACAAATAACTTGATCAGCTTTTGGATATAAATTTCTTACAAGTAGCCGGTTTATTTGACTTTGGAGATCTCCATAACCATATTGTTCGCTAATGTAATTTCTTTCACTGATTATTAATTTATAACTGTGATTGGTGAACCACCTAGACATTACATTAATATAATTGGGACGAGTTAAAAGACTAAACGAATGGGTAATCTCAAGTTTTTTAAGTAATCGAGCATATTTATAGGCAAGAAGAGGTAGTTTAACCAGTTTAAGTATACCATGTTCCTTGGCTTTTGAGGTCTCCAAATAGTGAATGGGAATATCTTTTGGAAGGTCATAAGCAATGGAGGTGTTCATTAAAACAAGTACAACATCAATACCTTTGTTTTTTATATAGGGCAGGAGATAGGACACCACTCTTTCGGCCCCACCCCCAGCCATAGAATAAATGAATAGGGCAATTTTGGTATTTTTAGTGTACATTGTATTGTTTATCAACTATTTTTTGAAAAAAGGTTTCATATTCATTAAGGATAATTTCCTTGGCAAATTTCTTATATACCGATTCGGAGACCTTCTGAGGATCAAAGAATTCCAAATTGTTCAAGCGATCCAAAAATTCTTCTTGATCTTTGACTATAAATCCATTGATGCCATTTTCAACAATTTCCCCTGTCCCCCCTGGAGCATTAAAGGCTATTACAGGGGTTCCGACGGCACAGCTTTCTAAAAGTGCATTAGGAAACCCTTCCGAGAAGGATCCCTGAAGAAAAAAATCACTTTGGGAAAGATATTTAGATACTTCTCTAGTGAAATTGATAAACGTGACCTTGTCTTTTAAGCCCAAGGAATCAACTTTTTCTAATATGGCATTTTTTTTGGGTCCAGCCCCTATGATGGTGTAGGTAAAAGGCAATTTTAAATTTGATAAAACTTCCAGAATCCTTTCGTGTCCTTTAATAGGAACAAGTCTTCCTACAGTAATGAATCGATGAATATTAGTAGTATCAATATTATTTGTAGTTTTCACCTTAAAATTATCGGTAATCGGATTTCGAATAATTTTAAGTTTTTTTTCTTTGATTCCAAATTCTTTCATACAATCCTGAAGCATATCAGCTGATTGGCAAATGACATAGTTTAGTTTTTTTAATCCAATATACATTAAAAAGTTATATATATAGTTTGCCTTATTTATACTGTGGTCAGATGCAATTTTACTAATTCCCGCTTGTCTACCTACAAAAACTATTTTAGGGAACAGATAAGATATCAATCCGAGGGTTGAGTTAAGATGGGTAATGGATCCAATGACAATTTGCGGCTTTTCTGCTCTAAAAATTTTTATTAAAGAAATAAAAGCTTCACGTACATGGGCGTGATTCAAATATATAGTTTCTACTCCTACAGTATTGTAAACTGTGTCTTTTTCAAAACCTAAGACTAATAGTTTAACATTAAATGTCGTTGGATTAATATTTTGTGCTAAGAAAGACATTACCTTTTCGGCACCACCTGCGGATAAATTTGGTGTAATAAAAATCAGTTTTATTCTCATAATTCTTTATTGATAATCGATGAATTTTATTGCAAATAATTTAGAAACTTTCGTATAACGGGATTAACAAAGTAAAATCCCAAAAGTTTATTCACCTTAATTAAACTATGGAATATCCCTTTCCGTTTTTATCCAACCATTGTTTTAATATCAATAACTTCCAAATTAAGGGATAATGATTCCAAGTTCCTTTCATATGGTCCTGTATCATTTGTTGCACTATGATGGGCTTTATTCCAGGAATATTATTTAAGTTTTCCAAGGAGAGCTCTGAAAGCACATAATCCTTTAAATCGTTTCTAAACCAAACCTCAAATGGCATGGTGAACCCTGATTTGGGGCGATCAAAATAAGTTTTGGGAACATAGTTGTATAAAATATCCTTTAGAATACGTTTTTGATTGCCCTGTTGGTATTTGAAAGCCGTGGGCAGGCTTTGCGCCATTTCCACCACCCGATAATCCAAAAAAGGAGAACGGGCCTCCAAAGAATAGGCCATGGTGGCGCGGTCTACTTTGGTATTGATGTCCCAACTCAAATAAGTTTTGAGATCAAAATCTCCAGCTCTTTCATAAATGTTTTTGCCCTTATGCTTAATATATTTAAGGGCCTCGAAATCATCTGTCTGATTACCTGTTGCCATCCAAGGAGCCTTTATTGTGGACATCATTTCCAAATACGCATCCCCATCGGTCTTGGCAGATAGAATGCCCTTTATGGCATGATAGCGTTTGCTCTTGCTGTACGCAAAAAGAGATGTGCCTAATTTTCTAATAAAATAAGGGACCTTCATGACCTTTTCAATTTTCTCCAACTTCTCATAGCGGCCGTACCCTAAAAAGGATTCATCAGCACCATCCCCCGTAAGAGCTACCGTTACCTGTGGTTTTGTATGTTTGGCCAGAAGCATGGATGGAATCGCCGAGGCATCCGCAAACGGCTCGTCATAATAATGGCTAAAATTCAAAATCAGGTCCAAACCTTCTTTATAATCGCACTCAATGACGTGGTGGTCTGTTAGCAAATGATCAGCTACTTTTTGGGCATAGAGGCTTTCATCAAAGCCCTTTTCATTAAATTTTATGGAAAAGGTCTTTATCTTCTTCTCCGAACTTTTAACCGCAAGCGCGGCAATAAGGGAGGAATCCACACCACCTGATAAAAAGACTCCTAAAGGTACATCGGCGATCATGCGATGCTCCACGGCGTCGGTCAATATCGTTTCAAGGTCGGTCTTGGCCTCTTCATAGGTGCCTCCAAAAGCCGGGGCAGTAGGGTGAGCGATGTCCCAATAGGCCCAATGATTAAAATCATGGGTCTGGAGGTCATAAGTGAAGGCATGGCCGTCCTCCAGTTTCTTTACCTCGTTAAAAATAGAAGATGGGTGGGGTATGGTGTTCCAAGATAAATACTGTTCAATGGCATTTTTGTTAATGGATAAATTTGTATTGCCCAATTGTATGGATGAAATTTGACTGGCAAATTCAATCCCCTTATTACTTAACTGATAGTAAAATGGTTTTTGACCCAATCGATCCTTTGCCCCAAACAATAGCTGTTTTTTTATATCATAAATCACAAATGCGAACATGCCGTTAAAATGTTCCACACAGTTTTGTCCATATTCCAAATAGGCCGCACATATCACCTCTGTATCACTGCTGGTGGTAAATCCATATCCTTTTTCCTTAAGTTTATCCCTTAGTTCACGAAAATTATAAATCTCGCCATTAAAAACAAGATGTACTTTATTTTGGTAGGCAAAAGGTTGATTAGATCTTGCGTCTAAATCAATTATAGATAAACGGTTGTGTCCAAAAGTCACTAATCCTTTGGAAGTGTCATAACTGGCCACACCCATTTGATCTGGTCCTCTAAATTGGGTACGTTCAAGTTTTTGCTGTACCAGTTCCTGGTTATAAGGTAAGGTCGTTCCGTAAATTCCGCACATAAATTTTTATATAGAGACTTTGTTAATTACTTATTTACTCGTTATTGCACTTTAACGTAACAAATACATTTGGAATGCCTAAGCATTTAATATATTTATTTCATTAGTTTGTGACTGATTTAAGGACATCCATCCATTGTTCGGCAATTTGCTCTATTTCGTAAGTTGTACTTTTTGCAACTGCCATTTTACTAAAGCTATGCCCTAATTTTTTGTCCTTCATTAAGTGTGTCATCCTTTCCTGTAATGCTTCTTGATTTCCTACAGGCACTAAAAATCCATTGAGCCCATCCTCAATTAGATCGGCCGGGCCATGTGGGCAATTTGTGGATATGCAGGGTAGCCCAAAATATAGCGCCTCCAATAGGGCATTTGGGAAGCCTTCATGTTCCGAGGTAAATACAAACAAGCTCGCTTTATTATAATAGGTTGCCATATCTTTTTGCGTGCCTAAAAAATCAATTTGTTCCCCAACGGCTAATTCATTGGCCAAGACCTTGAACTTTTCCAGGTTTGGACCCTGCCCAACAAAGACCAACCGCCATTTCGGATTGTTAATTTGCGCAAATGCCCTGATCAAAAGATCCTGTGCCTTGCCATTTTTAAAACTACCTACATTTAAAATTATCTTTTCTTCTAATTTTTGCGGCAGCTGTCGTTGCGGTTGTAAACTTTCTGATATCGCATTTGGAATGATCGAGATTTTATTAGCGGGCATAAAGTCTTCGTAATACTTTTGATTGCCTTGGGTCTGCACTACTAATTTGCTAAGATATTGATAGCTAAATTTTCGCAAGTGTTCTTGTATTCTTGGCAATCGAAAAACGGCATGGTTAGACCTTTCGCAACCAATGCTGGGAATTCCAACCCATTTTGCGGCCCAAATCGTATAAATATTTGATGTGTACATGAAACTGACAACTACCTCTGCTTCTTCTGACTTTAATAATTTCACCAATTTGCGGATTCTCACCATTCCATGTATAATCGATTGTATTGGGTTCGTTCGTACTTTTGGCTGCTCTAAGCAGTAATGTAGCCGTACCTTGGGATCCAATTCAAAAAAAGGTGTGGTCTTGACCAATGTAATAATTGAGACTTGATGTTGGTTTACAAAATAATTCGCCAAACCAGTGACGGAACGTTCTGCCCCACCGGAACCCAAGCCATAGATAACAAATGCAATTTTCATAATTGTACCACGTGTAATTTGAGATGATGAAAGTTCGTATTCGTTTTGTAGTTCATAGATTCAAAAAGAATAATTCAGTCAAATATTTTCTTTATTCTATTATAGTACCCTTTTCTAGAACTGTTTCCTCTGTCTTGGTTAAAATTTGATATTGCAACCACATAGAAAAGAACAAAATATAACCATTGGTCCAATAACTGTGATTAGTGGCCATAAACAAACAAAGTGCGAATAGCATTAAAAATAGGTGTGGATGCTGCTTAAAATTGGTCCAAGCCGTTTTTAACAGGAAACCATAGAGTGCTAGCATAATCAGCAAGGTTAGTATACCACCTTCTCCCATTGTTTTTATATAGGCGTTGTGCGGTCCCATTACGGACACCATGGCACCACCCTCAAATGCACCCCAGCCATGGCCAAAAATAGGTTTGTCCATTAACGCTGGATAGTAAATGGCCCATGTGTGGGTGCGACTATCTTCTTCAAGCTTATTGGTGTTTTGTGATTTGCCTTCCAGGATGTTGCTCATAGCTTCCAAACGCGGATTTTTTTTAGGTAAAAATGCGTTATAGGTCAATAAACCAACAAAAAGGCCTACACCCGCTGCCAAGACACGTATATTTTTTATTGATACCCGAATTGATAGTATATTGATGAAAAGCCATACCACAATAAAGGTTCGGGAAAAGGTCAAAAAACCAATGATGGTAAAGGCAATTTGACCTATGGTTCGATATTTTTTTTCTACCCCAAAGCTAAGGGCATAACCCATCATACAAATGAAACCAAGGGCATTGGGATTTAAATAAAAACCGCTATACCGGCCACCGTCTTTCAAAGGATTGTAATAGACAAACATTTGAAGAAAAACGGTCAAAGCTCCTATTAGCAAGAACAAAATTAATTCCTTTTTCGAAGTCGCCTTCACCACTTCATAGCCTCCAATGACAATAATGAAATATTTTATAATAACGAAGAGATAATCAATAATATCCTCAGGAATATAGGCTTGTCCGGACAAACTTCCAATCAAAAAATACAAAGTGCCCATCAATAGCATCCATCGATTTAAAGATCTTTTTTTTGTCAAAAAAAAATACATCAGCATCAAGCCAAAGGATAAATAACTTAACATGCTGGAATAGATAGGGTTTATATTCGCAAATACAAACCCCGGAATGTTCAGCATGATTAAAAAAAGCGTAGCATATTTGATTAATGTTAACAACAAGTCTTCATTTATTATTATTTAAGGGCCAAAATTAAGTATAAGTCAGGCAATTTGTGGCACAAAAAAGATATAATGCAAAATAAACCTTTTAAAGGAATTTTTTCAATAACAAAATATATTAAACAGTGGTTGGAGTTTTTAAAGTTTGACCCTATTCCAATATCATTACAGGCATAAACTTCCAGGGACATTTAGGTGGCCTCTTGCTTTGGGGCGTTGCATTATATGCTTCATATGGCTTTGCCCAGCACCTCCTTTTTTTACTCATGGCGTAGACCAGCGGATATGGACCGTTTTGTTTATAACCTTGGAGTTTTCACGTATCATTGAGCTATAGGTAGCCTCCCTGTCCATAGGGACCGTATTCTTGTATTCCCAAAAAAGTTCCTTCCTTTCTTCTTGGAGTGTCCCGTTGAGAATATTGCCGACATAGGACTACTATTGATTTTCGTAATCGAGTGTTAGTCAAGTTTACCTTCGAGCATTTTTTCGATGTAGAACTTTTGGATTTCCTTGAGAAAACTGGTAGGCTCATCACTGATCTTGAACTGTTTAATGACATCATCGACAGATTAAACCACTTTTACCTAAAGTGCAAATAATAATATTAAACAAAAAAAATGCGGAGGTCATACCCCCGCAATTGTCCTATGTACGCACTTCATGAGGTAGTCTCATAAGGCTCTATGTCAATTTACTGCAGAAGAGAATGTAAAAATACTTCCAAGTTGGTATAATCGGTATTCAAATCTTTTCCTGCTGCTGTTTTAGATAGCTCTCCGAAAGTTGCAATTTCCCAGCTGTCTGCCATACCATCATTATCTTTATCATAATCGTCCGATCTACTGGTTGATTTTTTAATAGGCCATCCACCTGGATAGGTAGACGGATTATTGCCATTTCTAAAACTTCCCGTATTATTCTTGTAATCATTTAAGAGCCTAGTATCTACAGCGTCCCTATACAAACTATTACCAACATTAATGCCAAAAACAAAATCTTCATTTTCCGTTTTGTTCTTAGGCCAATATGAAATTGTTGAATTTGAGAGTATTCTTGAAGATTTGTTGTATTTCGTTATTCTAGGATCTAAAAAACTATATTGAATAGAATTAGAAGTTGTATTGTTGGCTGCATATATGCCTCCATTGGTTTCTTTGGCATCAGGATTGTTCGTACTGTTTGCACCATATCCAACAACATTGCTAACATTAAGAATATTTGAGAACGGTCTGTAATGATTTCCTAAAAAATCTACATGATTCCCCCAGGCAATATTTGCCCCATATTTAAAACCATAAATTAGATTTCCGATAACTTCAACGGTTTCATTTGCTATACCATAACCAATTAAAGGGCTTCTATCTTTTGCATGGCTAAAATAGTTTCTGTAAATACTTAAATTATATACATAGTTGCCAACTAACATATTATATGACGAACTTTCAGCAGGTTCATTTATCATGCAATTTTGTATAGTAATATTTTGAGTTTTTTTCGTATCTGAATCCCCATCAAAGCTTACATTTTCATCTGTTGCCCAACTGAAAGAACAATGGTCTACGATTACATTTTCAATATTATAGCCTGAAGGTGAGTTTCGGTGAGCTATTCTAAATGCATCCCATTCATAACCTTGCTCTTTTAAGGAAACATCGCCTAACCTAATTGTGAGGTATCTCAATATTACATTGCTCCCATTTACTTCAAGGGGGTAATCCCGTATTGAAATACCTGGACTTGGAGCAGTTTGTCCTGCTATTGTCACATCACCTTGATTATATGCTATCCTTATAGTTGAATTTAAGACGATTTCACCACCAACATCAAAAACAATAGTTCTCTTTCCTGTTTGTTCAACGGCATCCCTAAGACTCCCAGGACCATTGTCATTAAGATTTGTTACGTGAATGACTTTACCACCGCGTCCGCCTGTAGCATTCTTTCCAAAACCTTCGGCAGTGGGAAATGCTTTTAATTCATAAGCAAAGGGCTCAGTAGACGAGGTTTGGGAATCATTAGGATTTGCTTCTTCTTCCTGAGGTTCACCCTTTGTTGTTCTGTAGGTTACCGCTAATTTGGGTCCCATTTTATTGGAATTTTCCTTGGAGGTTATGGAAAAGTCGTTTCCATTTTGTTGTTCCAATACAAAGCTAATTAATTCCTTTGAAATTAAGTCTTTATTAATAGCAATGGTTTCAGTTACACCTGTATTGAATGCTTTTGATACTGTGGTAATTTCAATTTCTTTAGAAGGTGCGGTGGTTGAAGATAATTTATTTTCAGACCACTCATTGTGAGCACCTTTGAAGATTTTAAGGGTGCCATCCCCATCGTCACTATCAACCGTGAGTTTTAATTCAATATTTTCCAACTCCCCGTCGATGGAACTAAGATCGAACATCAAATAACTGGTGCGTATATTGGTTTGAATACGTATTATTTGATCATCATATCCTTTTCCTTCTTGTACGTAGGCATCATTTATTGGAGATAATTCAATAGTTTTGGAAACCAAACTGTCCTTTCCAGACGCATCCTCAATCTCAGCTGGATTTTCGGGAAGCAAAATTGCTTCTGTAAGTAGGTCAGTGTCCTTTTCACAAGATATTTGAAAGAAAACGACAAAAAGAAGTAGGATCAATAACTTGATTTTGGTGGGGTGGAACATCATCATAAACTAGGTTAAGGGATTAAGAGTAAAACTATTTGGGTGAAACAATATTACTTTATATTTTGAAATTATCGTTAAAAGGCAAGTTATATTCGACGAAATACAGAACTTTTTAACAGAATTTAAATTTTTGTAATTGCTTATCACTCTTTAGGTTATAGTTTTACCTTTTTCATTTAAGGTATTTTTTTAATCGATAGAGCAACTTTTGCCCAACAGAGTGTTTTACGTTTATAAAGATCCAATTGGATCTTGGAGAGTTGGTTTTTAACACTTCATTAACTAAAAAATCGATGAACTGCACAAATATTTGTTGTACTTCGGGTTTTTGACCAATCCAAGGGTTTAGATCAAACGTATATACTAAGGTGTAATCCTAAAGTGGGAGAGGGAATATAATTGATCCTTCCTAATATGGTAAATGCTAAAGTTTACCTTCCACAGGGTAGTAGTGAGCGCTCTTAACATCATAAATTATTCCGGTTCCTGACAAATGGTAAGTCAAATCCAAGGTTATAAATTCTATGTGGGCAACAGTTAGCACGATTGCTTCAATGCGACTTTCCGGTTTTTTTTGATATAAATATCTATGTTCTTTAAGCACATCTTCTAATGTGACGGCAATGGCACCTATTTTCTTACAATATTATTTTTTAATGTATTGGTAAATGCGCAAAAGAATTGTTGAATTAATTGGTACGGAAGAATATTTTAGACTTAAATGTGTAAAAAAAAAGGTGTTACAAGAAGGTGTCGCCCAAGCATTTAGGAATTAGATTAAGGGAATAAATTTTTAATATTGAGCAACTAATAATAATATGAAGAAGTAATAAAAGTATTAAAAGAACCAAGGGCAAACATAATATACCGAGTTGCACCGAAAATGTGCTCAAATTATTTTAGTGCTACTTTGGCTCTGCATTGTGATAGTTCATTAATTAATTTCTTTATTTTAAAGGAGTTTGGGATCTAGTATTGATTAAATTGCCTTTTTCAATGATTAATGTTATTACTTTAGTTAATTACAGTAGCAAGCAAAAACAGTAAAAAGAAGATATTTTCGCTGTTTTTATTTGTCACTTATTTTAATTCAATCCATATTTGATTTAAACTCCATTCTGAAATTTTATGCTCCGTATGTGTAGTATCAGAAAGTACTTGAAATCTCCCATTTTTGAATTTTTTAACCAAATTGGATATAAAGGTATCGTATTGTAGATAACCGTCGCCGCCATAACAACAAGGGTCGTATTTATTCAAAATTTGGGTTTGTGAACGATTTTCCCCTGTAGCTCCAAGAATATATAAATCCAAATAGTTTATTTTGGTGTATACCTCGGGAAATGTTTGTTCGAAATCTCCATAGTTCCTAGATTGTTCTTGGTAACGGAGAAACATAGGTGATGTTCCAGCTACAGGAAAGCTAGCTCTAATCCTCGTATCCATGGCCGCAACCAAAGTGGTCGTCCAGCCTCCGCCGCTTACACCTACCATAGTTATATCCTTAAATTTTTTACCATCAGCATAATTGAGCATAGTGATTACTGGAGCAATAAAGTATTGCAGTGGGTGGTCTAAATACTTAAACTCCTCATGATTGGATAATTGTATTTTCCCGATTTTTGGTATCTCTACTACTGGCCTATTGTTTCTACCTTTTAAGGGCATAGAAAATGCATACACCGTGAAGCCTTTGTCTACTAAATAAGCAATGGTCTTTTTTCCGATTAGAAAATCCCCGTCATGACCTTGATGATATAACACTAATCGGTTGTTTCCTACCTTTGGATGAAGGATATAACCAATGGATTGTATATTATATTTTTGAGTGATTTGAAACTTTTCTATTTGATTTAGATTGGCGAGGTCCTTAAAAGAATCATCCTTTACAGTTAAAATGGTATCATATTTCAGTTCCATTAGGTTCTGTTCACCGAATAACAATACCCTTAATACTGTCCGCAGGGAATCACTGGTAGCCTCTGTTACAGAAACTAGCGCTTCGAGGTCTTTTTTGTCATAAGCAACATTCTCTAGGGCATTTTCAAGTTGTATTTCTGTATTGTCTTGCAGGCTTTTGAGTAAACTGTACGGGAATACTTGGTATTTGCCTATAAGTACACCATACAATAAGGCCGCAAGCAATAATATACTAATTATGCCTAAACGAATTATTCCTTTTTTACCCATTATCATATCTTATTTGAAAAGTTGGACATACGTATTTAGAAAAAGGAATTATTAGGTCTTCTTAATTAATTTTAACGGCAAGCTAAATAGAAAAATTAAAAATATTACAAATAACTTTGACCCTGATAACTTAGTTCCATTGTCTTGATAAGTTAATCTCGACCTGAAATAACTAAATGCCATATTTCTATAATAATTGGCACTCAAAATCTGCAATATATTTAAAGGTTCCAATTCATAATATGCACTATAATATATTCGTTTCATAACCTTTAATTTTGATTTTTTTTGCTGTGTAAGTCCATGGGGATTAGAAAAATAAGTACGGTGAATGATGTTTACACACAAAAAATCATAGTCTTTATTAATTCTATTCCAACTGACGCTAGGACTTACTCTGGAATTCGGATTAGTGTATTTTTTATATTTTTTCAATACAGAGGTACGCCAACTATGCCACTTTTCCCCGGCTACATTTTTTTTTCTTTTTAAAACACGTTCTTTAAAACCGACCTGCCAGAAATTTTTTGGCCAAGGCTCTCCGATCAATTTGCCTTCTTCATCTTGCACTATTGTCCATACAGCACCAATTTTATCTGAATTTTCACTTCTTTCAATAGTCTCCCAAATTAATTTCAAATCTTGTAAGGTGTTTGGGGCAAAGGTGTCATCGGCATCGGCATTGATGGTAATAGGTCTTGTGCACAGGTCTATACCAGCATTTAAGGCATAGGCTTTACCTTGGTTTTTGGACATTTTATGGTAGATGATATCAAACTTGCAATTTAATTTCCATGCATCAACAATTTCTTGGGTTTCGTCCGAACTACCATCGTCAGAAATGATCCATTCGAAATTTTGATAAGTTTGCGCTATTAAGGAATCATATACCCTATGTATAAGATGCGCAGAGTTGTATGTTGTGGTTAATATGCTAAACATATGTTATTATTTTATAATGGATGATTTTAATCGTTTTACAAGATCCCTGCAATAAGAGTTACTAGCATAAAGTAAAAAGCCATAAATAACCGCGCTAATTAAACTTATCAAAAGAACGTTCAAAATCCATTGATAGTAATTAATGGGTTTTGTAATTATATAAGACAAAATAAAATACGTTATTATCAGACTAAATACATATGTTAGGTGTAGTTTTAAAACTCCAAATACATAGGTCATGTGGCTGCTCTTAAAACCCCATTTATATACATAATAAGGTCGCCATAATCCTTCTATGCTCAATACACTGCAGAAAGTACCGATCAATAGGCCAACTATACCTATTTGTTGAACTAGTATAATAGAGAGCGTTAGATTAATTATACTTTTTATAATAGGTGCCCAGACGTCATCGTAAAGACCATAAGCCTGCTTAAAAACTTCGGTAGGCTGCACCACTTGTCGAAGGTAAAAGATGGCTGCAAAAACAATCACCGTATTTTCTGATAAAATATATTTTTGGCCCAACCACAGGCCAATAAACGGGTTGATCAGATAATAAATATTAATTGCGCCGAATCCTCCAATAAAATAGCGTAGGACCATCATTTCCCAAAACACTTGTTTAATGTTGTCAGGCTTATTTTCTGCTACCAAATTGCCAACACTAGCTTTAGAACCGGCAAACGCCTTTGTAACCAAGGTTCCCAAATTTACCAATACCATTTGGTAGTTGGCAAAATAGGCTACCAATTCTGCGCTCAAGAAAAAGAAAATAAGTATATTATCGAGGCCATTGGCAAAAAATTCCCCTATTTTGTGAATACTTATTTGCTTGATCTTTTTCACCATCATTGTATAACTCTGAAACTTGCGCTCATCTTTGCTAACCTTTTTTGAAAGTAAAAGCCAGGGGTATTCCGTGAATATTTTTTTCCGAATAAGTATGGTGTACAAAAGCCCGGATAGTACCTCCAAGGAAATCCATAAAACAAAGCTTTGCAAATAGAATACAGAGAATGCCTGCAAAACAATCTTGGAAATATTAAAAGTTTGATAATACTTTGCTACTATATAATCCTTCTGATCGGCTTGTAGGAGAATAATATGGTAATTAAAAAAATATCCAAGTAAAGAGCCAGATAGTAATCCGAAGAAGGTCAAGTAAACCAACCATAAATTTATTTCCACGTCCTGGAAGATCAATGGAAAAAAGAGAGAAAGTATGAAGCTGCCGACCAATATGAACAAGCCTATTTTCTTATAGATATGTCCAAAAAAATTAATAATGTGGTTAATCTCCCTATGATTCCCTTGGTGCAATGGTTTGTATAAGGTATAACCAATGGCAGTGCCAATACCCAATTCTGCAAGATTTATAAAGGTTAGAAAACTACCTAAGGTAGAAACGATACCCATAAATTCATCACCTAGGCCATCCAGAAAAATTTTTCGGGAGACGAATTGTGAAGTAATAAATAGGACGTGGAAAAATAAACCAACCTTTGCGTTCCTAATGGTATTGGCCAATCTAGACATATGATTGTCTTATAAATAATTGTTGTTCGATAGGGTGTGCGTTATCATCGTTTGGTAAATTATATGCAGGTAATTTGTGTATTATCATTTTAGGGAGACCTTACAAACGCGCATCCACCCGCTCTTTTACAATCCCTTTTACGTCATATAACACTCCGTTCTCCGAGAGCATGGCCCTAAGTTCCATTTTAAGGAATTCCTTATGTGCAACAGTTAAAACAACTGCATCATATTTTTTTGTAGGCGTTTCTTTGGTAGTATCCAAATTATATTCATGTTTAACTTCCTTCGGCGAAGCCCAAGGGTCATATACCGTCACCTCTGCACCATAACTCATTAAGTTGTTTATTACATCAACTGCCTTGGTGTTCCGAACGTCAGGACAGTTTTCCTTAAATGTGATGCCCAACACCAGTATTTTAGATCCTTTCACTTTAATGTCCCTTTGAACCATTAGTTTTACAACTTCTGAAGCAACATATTTGCCCATCCCATCATTCATGCGTCTCCCGGTCAGTATAATCTCTGGATGATATCCGAATTCTTGAGCTTTTTGTGCCAGATAATATGGATCTACTCCAATGCAATGTCCGCCTACAAGGCCTGGTTTAAAAGGTAGGAAATTCCATTTGGTGCCTGCAGCTTCCAATACTTCATGGGTGTCAATGTCCATAAGGTTAAATATCTTGGCCAATTCGTTTACAAAGGCAATGTTGATATCACGTTGTGAATTTTCAATGACCTTTGCCGCTTCTGCCACTTTAATACTGGGGGCTAAATGGGTGCCTGCCGAAATGATGGAGGCGTATAAATCGTTTACTTTCTTCCCAATTTCTGGAGTGGAGCCGGAGGTAACTTTCAGAATCTTCTCTACGGTATGCTCCTTATCGCCCGGGTTGATCCGTTCCGGGGAGTAACCAGCAAAAAAATCCTGATTAAATTTAAGCCCACTTATCCGTTCCAGCACAGGTACGCATTCATCTTCGGTAGCTCCAGGGTATACTGTAGATTCATAGACTACGATGTCCCCTTTCTTCAAGACCTTGCCTACGGTCTCACTGGCCTTGTACAGCGGTGTTAGAACAGGCCTATTGGTAGAATCCACAGGGGTGGGGACGGTTACTATATAATAGTTACAATCCGCTATATCATCTAAGTTATCAGTACAAAACAGACCGGTTTTCATCTGTGGCGTTTCACATAAAACAGCTTGTAACACTTCGTCTTCCACTTCCAGGGTACTATCTGTCCCTGTCTTAAGTTCTTTAATCCTATTTTGGTTAATATCAAAGCCTATGGTTGCGTATTTGGTTGCGAACAGACGGGCCAAGGGAAGGCCTACATAGCCCAACCCTATTACTGCAATCTTATTTTTAGTCATTTTCTTAATTTATATGTATTACTTTAAATTTTTCCAATACCACTTAACTGCTTCTTTAAGACCCGTTTCAATATTAAATTGGGGATCGTACCCTAATAAGGTTTTGGCTTTATCTATGGAGGCAAGGGAGTGTGGGACATCTCCTTGGCGGTTTGGACCATAATGCACCTCTACTTGTGCGATTTTAGGGTCAAATTCGCTTAGGTATTCTTTTAAAAGGCCTACCAACTGTTTTAAATCTGTACGTTCCCCATAGGCCACATTGTAAACTGTATTGATTGCGTCTTTGTTAGGGGTATGGATTGCCCTAAGGTTCATTTGTACTACGTTGTCTATGTATGTGAAATCTCTGGAATAACTTCCATCGCCATTGATAATCGGTGACTCATGGTTCATAAGTTGCATTACAAATTTTGGTATTACGGCGGCGTAGGCCCCATTGGGATCTTGTTTCCGTCCAAAAACATTAAAATAACGCAACCCAATAGTCTCCAAACCATAGGTCTTACTGAAAATTTCGGCGTATAATTCGTTTACATATTTAGTAATAGCGTAGGGGGAGAGGGGTTTGCCAATTACGTCTTCCACCTTGGGAAGGCCTTTGCTATCCCCATATGTAGAGGAGCTTGCGGCATATACAAAGCGTTTAACCTTGGCATCCCGCGCAGCTACCAGCATGTTTAAAAATCCGGAAACATTTACCGCATTGGAGGTAATAGGGTCGTTGATCGACCTGGGTACGGATCCCAAAGCCGCCTGGTGCAATATAAAATCCACTCCTTCACAGGCTTTTTGGCAATCCTCCAGGATTCTTATATCGCCTTCTATTAATTTAAACTTCGAATTAGGCAGTAAATGGGCAATATTCTCTCGTTTCCCGGTAGCAAAATTATCCAAACAAGTTACAACATTGCCATTTTTTAAAAGTGCTTCACAAAGGTTGGAGCCAATAAAACCTGCACCACCTGTAATAAGTATAGATTTATTCGGGTCTAAATTTATATCCATTATCGACATTTATAATTTTTTAGGATTTGATAAATAATTTTGGGGTGTAAAATTATTTTTTTTTTAACTTAAGTTAGATAACTAAACGATTTTAAATCTTTTCGGTCATGATCAAATGGTTGTCAAATATTGTAATAGCCTTTATACCAATCAATAAATTCTGAAACGCCTTCTTTTATAGAGGTATCGGGACTATAGTTATAATCTTGGATCAGATCATCCACATTGGCCCACGTTCTTGATACATCCCCAGGTTGCATTGGGAGCATATTTTTTTGGGCCTCAACACCAATTTTTTCTTCTATGGATTCTATAAAATCGGTCAGTTTTACGGTATTATTGTTCCCTATGTTATAGATTTTATAGAGGGGCCTTTCTTTCCTTTTGTCGATGGATTCAATTAATATTCGTTCAATTCCCTCAACAATATCGTCGATATAGGTAAAATCCCGCTCCATGTTCCCATGGTTGAAAACATCTATAGGCTTGTTTTTGATGATAGCATCGGTAAAAAGAAACAAAGCCATGTCCGGTCTTCCCCATGGCCCATATACCGTAAAGAACCGCAGTCCTGTGGTTGGTATTCCAAACAAATGACTGTATGTATGTGCCATCAGTTCATTACTCTTTTTACTGGCGGCATATAAGCTAATAGGGTGGTCTACATTGTCTGTTGTGGAAAAAGGAACTTTTTTATTCAATCCATAAACACTACTGCTGCTGGCATAGACCAAATGTTCAATTTGATGGTGCCTGCAGCATTCCAATAGGTTTACAAAGCCTACAATATTGCTATCAACATAGGCAGACGGGTTCTCAAGACTGTAACGAACCCCGGCCTGTGCAGCAAGATTACAAACGACATTGAATTTTTCTTTTTCGAAGAGTTTTGATAGATTCTCCTTATCTTCCAAGCTTAAACGAACAAAAGTAAATTTTTCGCCATGCTTTTTGCCTTGGCAACTATTTAAATCGATCTCAGCCCCTTCCTTGTCAATGCCCAACTCTTTTAACCGCCCATATTTAAGGCCTTGATCGTAATAGTCATTAATGTTGTCAATACCAATAACTGTAAATCCCTTGTTTAAAAGGGATTCGCAAAGATGGTAGCCTATGAATCCGGCTGCTCCGGTTACTAATATTTTCAAGATTGTCCAATTTTATAAAATTCAAATCCTTTGGCCTTCATGGTTTCTGAATCCAAAATTCTTCGTCCGTCAAAAACGAAGGCGGGTTTCAACATATTGTTGTGTATTTTGTCCCAGTCATAGGTTTTAAATTCATCCCATTCCGTTAATATGGCAATGGCATGTGCATCTTCTGTTGCCTTAATCGGTTCTTTGACCACTTTCAAGAGCCTTCTGTTTTCTTCTGGAGATCTGGTGTTCAAATAATCCAGATCGGCATAAATTGTTTTTTCGGAAACTTTTGGATCGTAGACAACAATTTCAGCTCTTTCCTCCAATAAGGCATCCGCAACATAGATTGCAGCCGATTCCCTTGTGTCATTGGTGTCCTTTTTAAAGGCCCAGCCATAGAATACAATTTTTTTGCCGGAAACGGTATTGTAAAGCGTGGAAATAATATTTTCGGCAAAACGTCTTTTTTGGTAATCATTCATGATGATGACCTGTTCCCAATAATCGGCAACTTCCTGAAGACCAAAACTCCTGGCAATATACACCAGGTTTAGAATATCTTTCTGGAAACAAGACCCTCCAAATCCTACGGATGAGTTTAAAAATTTGGATCCAATCCTACTGTCATATCCTATGGCTCTAGAAACCTCGGCCACATTGGCGTCTGTACGCTCGCACAAGGCAGAGATAGAGTTGATTGAAGAGACTCTTTGCGCCAAAAAGGCATTCGCTACCAATTTGGAAAGTTCTGAAGACCACACATTGGTCTGTAAGATACGTTCTTTGGGCAACCAATGTTCGTAAATGGCACTTAGGGTATCCTTTGCCCTTTGGCCAGACGGAGTATCGTCACCTCCAATCAATACGCGATCTGCATTCATCAAATCGTCAACAGCAGTTCCTTCCGCCAAAAATTCCGGATTGGAAAGGATTTCGAAATTTACGCCATTACCGGTATTTTCCAGTATACTTTTTATTGCACCGGCGGTTCTAACGGGAAGTGTCGATTTTTCAACAACAATCTTATCTGTTTTGGCAACTTTGGCTATGTTACGGGCACAAAGCTCAATATACTTAAGATCGGCAGCCTGTCCTTTTCCCTTTCCATAGGTCTTGGTAGGCGTATTTACCGATATGAAAATAATATCTGCCTCTTCTATGGCTTTGTCAACTTCCGTTGAAAAGAAAAGGTTCTTGTTTCTGGTAGTGGCAATGATTTCTTTTAAACCTGGTTCATAGACTGGTAAATTGTCCAGATCCTCATCGTTCCATTGGTTTATCCTGTTTTCATTTATATCCACTACAGTGACCTGAATTTCTGGGCACTGATTGGCAATCACGGACATGGTTGGACCGCCAACATATCCGGCTCCAATGCAACATATTTTTGTAGTATTTTTCATTTTACTTACGTGCTTTTCTAAGAAGGGATCAAAGATGACAAATATAATTCTTTAGAGGTGAATATTGTCGTTAAAAGGCATATTTATAGGATTTGGGAATTAGTCCGGAAACAACGTTTGTCATTCTTTTTGCGATATTTTACTGTATCTGTCCGTTGACCGATTATTTTAATGCTTGAACGAATTAAACTGCCATTTTTGACCTTAACTGTGGGCATTGGTTATTTTTGGAGTACCAAATATTACTAAAATTAGAAAAGGACTTTGATGACCCAGACAAAAATATGGCTTTCTTCCCCTCACATGGGTGTGAACGAACAACGTTATGTGCAAGAAGCGTTCGATACCAATTGGGTAGCTCCTTTAGGCCCTAACGTGGATCTGTTCGAAGCAGCAATTCAGGATTACGTGGATAACAATATCCATGTTGCGGCGTTGAGCTCTGGAACCGCTGCCATTCACTTGGCATTGGAGATCTTGGGTGTTACAAAAGGGGATGAGGTGATTTGCCAGAGCTTTACTTTTTCAGCATCGGCAAATCCAATAAAATATTTAGGGGCCAATCCTGTTTTTGTGGATAGCGAAAGGGATACATGGAATATGTCTCCCATTTTATTGGAAAAGGCTATTCTGGATCGATTGGATAATGGTATTAAACCCAAAGCAATTGTTGCGGTACACTTATACGGTATGCCCTACAAGGTAACGGAAATTAGAAAAGTAGCGGATTCCTATGGCATCCCTATAGTGGAAGATAGCGCGGAGGCGTTGGGAAGTAGGTATAAAGGTGAAAATTGTAGCTCTTTTGGTGATATTGGGATACTTTCTTTTAATGGCAACAAAATCATTACGACCTCAGGTGGTGGTGCCTTGACGGCGAAAAACCTTGATACCAAGAAACGGGCTGTGTTTTTGGCAACCCAGGCTCGGGATAATGCTCCGCATTACCAACATTCGAATATTGGTTACAATTATAGAATGAGCAATGTGCTTGCCGGAATAGGGCGGGGGCAAATGGAAGTGTTGTCCGACAGGGTTGAGGCACGCAGAGCAAACTATGAGTTTTACAAATCCAGATTGGGACATGTAAAAGAAATTGAATTTTTGGAAGAACCTGAAGGATTTTACTCGAACCGTTGGCTGACATGTATTTTGACGCCTTCATTTGAAATCAGGGAAATGATCCGTATGGCTTTATTGGAGGAGGATATAGAATCCAGACCTTTATGGAAGCCTATGCACTTGCAACCTGTATTTGAGAAAGCCCTGCACTTTAGTGATGGTACCTCAGAGGATTTATTTGAAAGAGGATTGTGTTTGCCAAGTGGATCCAATTTGGAAAAAAGCGATTTGGAACGTATAGTTTCTTTGATAATACAAAAACTAGCGAAATGATAAAAAATTACTTGGTTAGCAACGCACATAGATACGCATCCAAATGGTTGGTATTGGCTATTGATGTTTTTTTGATATCGGTAGCATTTGTTATGTCCTATTTTATTCGATTTAATTTGACATTCGAATTTGATATCGAGAAACTGATCATGCAATTCCCAGTGGTCACCATTATTTCCACTATCGCCTTTTTGGTTATAGGTTCCTATAAAGGGGTGGTAAGACATACTGGTGTGCGGGACGTGTACAATATCTTTAACGCTATCTGTCTCTCCAGTATCATAACTATATTTTTGGTGATTCTGAACAGGCAATATGATTTATTGGAAGGATTTACTATCCCATTATCCATTATCATCATTCATAGTCTTATTGGTTTTATCTTATTGGTAGCTTCTCGTTATGTATTTAAAACAAGCTATGACAATTTGGTAAAGAAGTTTAAAGTCACCAAAAACGTATTGATATTCGGGGCTGGTGAATCTGGAATACTTACGTATAATGCCCTTTCTGCCTCTACCAGTAGTAGGGCAAGAGTAGTGGGTTATGTAGACGAAGATGCTAAAAAAATTGGGAAAAGTATCAATGGAATTGCGGTTTATGGTCCTGAAGATTTAACCGAATTCTTTGTGGATAAAAAGGATATCTCTGAAATTATCTTTTCCATACACAATATTTCGAACAACAAACTAAGAGAGCTTGTTCAAAGCTTGGTGGACCTTCCTGTGCAGGTGAAGATTGTACCACCTGTGGAAGACTGGATCAATGGGGAATTGAATGTCTCCCAAATAAAACAGGTTCAAATTGAAGATTTATTGAATAGAGTGCCTATAGATATTAAAAAGTCCAAAGTATCGGATGAACTGAAAGATCAGGTGATTTTGGTAACTGGAGGTGCTGGCTCTATTGGTAGTGAAATTGCCAGGCAAATTGCCCATTATGAGTATAAATCTTTAATCATTATAGATCAGGCGGAATCTGCCCTGTACGATCTGCAACAAGAATTGAAACAAAACGGTTTTCATAATTTTGTCCCTATCGTTGGTGATATAAGGGATAAAAATAGGATGAATGAATATTTCCAGGAATTTAAGCCTACCATGGTGTTTCATGCTGCGGCCTACAAGCACGTTCCGTTAATGGAGTATAATTCCTATGAGGCCATAAAAATTAATGTTGCGGGAACCAAGAATATTGTGGACCTATCCATGAACCACAATGTAGATAAGTTTGTCTTTGTTTCTACAGATAAAGCCGTGAACCCAACCAATGTAATGGGGGCTACCAAACGTATTGCTGAAATGTACATCAGTTGTATGCAGCAGGAAAATAAAACCAAATTCATTACTACCAGATTTGGCAATGTTCTTGGCTCAAACGGATCAGTTATTCCATTGTTCAAAAAGCAAATTGAAAAAGGAGGTCCGTTAACTGTAACGCACAAGGAAGTTACTAGGTTTTTTATGACCATCCCAGAAGCATCACAGTTGGTATTGGAAGCGGCAGCCATGGGTACTGGTGGAGAGATATTTATATTTGATATGGGAGAGTCCGTAAAAATATTCGATCTCGCCAAGAATATGATCAAATTGTCAGGACTTAAATACCCAGATGATATAGACATCAAAATAACAGGTTTACGCCCAGGTGAAAAGTTGTACGAGGAATTATTGGCCAATGGTGAAAATACGCTTCCAACATATCACAAAAAGATAATGATTGGAAAAGTGAGGGAATTGGATTACACTAAAATCAGATCCAAAATTGAGGAGCTGTGTGTTACCAATATGTTCTTCAATGCCAATACGGTACCATTAATGAAGGAAATAGTTCCTGAATTTGTATCTAACAACTCAGAGCTTTGTAAACTTGATTCTAAAAAAGACCATAAAAAAGGAGGTGAAGGATCAAGGAAAATTTTGCAGTCCTAATTTTTCACTTTACTTTTATTTCTTAATCACCACTATATCCATGAAAAACCATTCTAGATTTACAATTATTTCATTAGTGCTTCTTGTTTTTATAATCTCATCTTGTGCCTCTAAAAAGGAAGTGGTGTATTTTCAAAATGCAAGCAGTTTTGAAACCCTGGTCAACAAGAACGATTTTAGTCCAAAGTTTAAAGTAGATGATTTGGTCAGTATTCATATTTCAACCTTGGATAATGAGGCCAGTGTGCCTTTCAATCTTTTTAGAGGAGCATCTGAAGGGGGAATCAGGCCTGAGCAAGTAGATTATCTAATAGATCAAAATGGAGAAATTGATTTTCCTGTCATTGGGAAACTAAAAATTGCTGGATTATCTCCAGAGGAGGTGAGGGTATATTTAAGAAGCAAACTGTCTGATTATCTTAAAGATCCCATTATTAATATTCGTTTGCGAAATTTCACGGTTACCATTTTAGGGGAGGTTTCAAGACCAGGCACCTATCCAGTAAATGGAGAACGAATCACTATCTTGGAAGCATTGGGGCTTGCATCAGATCTTACGATTAAGGGAATGCGGGACAATGTTTTGGTAATTAGAGATTTTGATGGCACCAAAGTATATACAAGAATAGATTTAACAAAGAAAGAGGCTTTGAGTTCTCCAGTTTATTATTTGACTCAAAATGATGTTGTTTATGTAGAGCCTAATCAATCTGCCGTAACAGCGTCTAGTTTGGATAATAGAGCGACAATAGCTATTTCATTGGCTTCTTTGATCATTACCTCTACTATATTATTTATTACAAGAAATTAATTTATATCCCTAACAACCTTTACGTCCCGACATTATAGTATGGAAAAATATGATTTGAATGAAATTTTACAGACCTATACCAAACATTGGAAATGGTTTGTTCTATCTATAATATTTGCCATTGCATTTGCTTATGTTTATTTAAGGTATCAAGTTCCGCAGTATGAGGCTGTAGCTAAAATCCAAATTCTTGAGGATAAGAATTCAGGCTCTGGAATTGATTTGTTCCAGGAATTGGATATATTCTCAGGAGGTAAGAATAATGTAAAGGATGAAATTGAACTTTTAAATTCTAGGTCCAATTTTATTGAAGTGGTGAAGGAATTGGGTTTAAACACAAAAGTGGAGCTTTTGGGTAATATTAGAAACTCAGAGTTATATAATAATCCACCTATAAAATTGAATTTTATTATTCCAGATTCAACGTTTTATAATTCAAATTTTAGCTTCTATATTACAATAACATCTCCAACTACTTTTGGTTATAGTTTGGAAGAAGATGAACCGGAAAGAGTATTTGGTTTTGGGAAGAACATACCTTCACCTGTCGGCGATATGGTCATAACCCCAAATGGTGAAAAGTTTGAAGGGTTTACGAATAAAAGAATGAGGGTTACAGTTAACCCCATTTTTTTAGTGGCAAATAGTTTTCGAAAAAAAACTAATGTAATGGTTGCGGATGAATTTTCCAATATTTTAAATATTTCCCTGGAGGATCCTATCCAAGAAAAGGCTCGGGATATTATTGATGCTTTAATTAGAATATATAATAAGAATGATATAGAGGATAAAAAGATTATTGCCGATAGAACCTCAGAATTTATTAATGATAGAATCGCAGATATTTCCACAAATTTATCCAGTGTAGACCAGTCGGCCCAAGATTTTAAAACAGATAGGGGAGTTACCGATATAGCTGCAGAATCCAATATCAATTTAAATGTTGGAGTGGTAAACCAACAAGAGTTGGCCAATGCAAGGACCCAGTTAAATATAGCGGCTTCCATGATGGATATTGTCGAGAAACAAGATAGTTACGAGGTTCTACCAACAAATGTAGGATTATCGGATGCTACAGTAAATAGTACAACGGCCAAGTATAATGAGCTTGTCTTGGAAAGAAACAGGCTATTGAAAAGCTCCAATGAAAAGAACCCGGTCATTGTAAACTTGGACCAACAGATCAAAGGTTTGAAAAGCAGCATGAAGTCCAGCTTAAGTAGCACGGTCAATAATCTGGGCATGCAGGTGAATACCCTAAGTGGTCAACAAGCTATTTTTAATTCAAAAATTTACTCCGCCCCTAAGAATGAAAGGGCCTTAAGGGATATTACCCGTAAACAACAGACCACGGAATCCTTATATTTGTATCTATTGCAAAAGAGGGAAGAATCACAAATTGCGGTTGCCTCATCTGCTCCTAAATCCAAAGTTGTCGATTTTGCATATAACTCGAGTGAGTATCCTGTTTCACCTAAAAAAAACATTGTCTACTTAGCATCATTTTTTCTAGGTTTTTTGATTCCCTTCTCTATCATCTATGCGAGGGATCTATTGGATAATAAAGTGCATAATATGCATAGTTTGGAAAAAAAGGCCAAGGAAATTCCTGTTCTTGGGGAGCTTCCTAAATTATCCAAGAAAGATCAAAAACTTGTTATTAAGGAGGATCGATCAATTTTAGCAGAGTCTTTGCGTATAATTAGAACCAATTTGGATTATCTGATTAAGACAAAAAGAGCCCAATCTGGAAATAACAATATCATTTATGTAACTTCCAGCGTACCTGGTGAGGGAAAGACATTCCTTTCCTCCAACCTAACTATGATATTGGCCAGTACCAATAAAAAAGTATTGTTGGTAGGCGCGGATATACGTAATCCTAAATTGTATTCCTTTTTCACATCAAACGATTCGGATAATTTAAACCCAAAGAATCCTAAAAGTAGGGATTTGGGTCTGACCGAATTTTTATTCGATGAATCGGTAACGGTATCAGATATCATCAATCCAATGAAAGTGTACCAAAATACGATTGATGTCATTTATTCGGGTAAGATACCGCCGAACCCTTCGGAGCTATTGATGAGTAAGCGTCTAAAAGATCTTTTTTCAAAAATTTCTGATGACTATGATTACGTAATCGTGGATACTGCTCCATTGATGGTTGTCTCTGATACCATGTTGATCAGTGAATATGCCAATCACTTGATTTACGTTACCAGAGCAGGTGTTACCGAGGAAAAGGCTATAGAATTTCCTATAAAACTTCAAGAGGAAGGTAAAATTAAAGGACTTTGCTTTGTTGTAAATGATGTTAAGGCTTCCAACTTGGGCTATGGCGGTAAATATGGCTATGGCTACGGCAAGAGTCTTAAAAAGTGGTGGAGGTTTTAAGAGGTGAGCATAATTTTTAGTGTTGGAAGTATTAAAATTCCCCATTCCAACGAATCCTTTTGACCCTATCAAAAATAAAATTAACCCTTTCGACATGTAGATTTTAAGCTATATTTCGAAAGGGTTTCTCATTAAGTATTTTATCGAGAATCCTTACTAGTTAAACGAGTATTGCTCATGGTAATGGCTTCTTTCATGGTATTCAAATATCTTTGCATTTAGTGAGATTTTTTTCATTTGCAAAAATGGAATCGCTATAGATCAAATAATTATGATGAAAAACTACGCTATTGCTAAAAGAAGGTTATTATTATGTTTGTTTTTGACTTTTTCTTTTTACGGAATTAGTCAAAGCTTTAATGCCTCCGGTCTTATTGGGGAAAACTTAGCCAACCCAACCTCTTTGGATTTTGGACCCAATGGTAAACTTTATGTTACCCAGCAAGATGGAACTTTATTGGAATATACTGTAGCAAGGGATAACGCCCCTGCGGGAAGTGGTGCCTATAGTGTAAGCAGTTCTGCAACAATAAATATTATCAAGACAGGAGTTCCCAATCATAATGATGACGGTACTGTAAATACAGCAAATACAAGACAGGTTACTGGAATAATGACAGCAGGTACTGCTTCCCAACCCGTACTTTATGTGAGTTCTTCCGATTCTCGTATAGGGGGCGGCCCTTCTACGGGAGATACAAATTTGGATACCAATTCTGGTGTTCTTTCTCGATTGACATGGAACGGTAGTACTTGGGATAAGGTAGATCTGGTACGTGGTTTGCCGCGTTGTGAGGAAAATCATTCTACGAACGGAATGGATATGTTCCAATTAAATGGTAATACCTTTTTGTTGCTGCAACAGGGAGGTAACACAAATAGAGGGGCGCCTAGTAATAATTTTGCAGGTACCTCGGAAACCTATTTATCGGGAGCACTATTAATTATCAATCTGACCCAATTGGAACAAATGGAAGCTGCCAATGGTGGTCCATATGTTGATACCAGACAGGGTTCTACCAAGTATATTTATGATCTTCCAACCTTGAATGATCCTACTAGGGCAGATATTACAAATGCCAGCCCAAACTTCCCTTATTCGGCAGGTCATCCATTATATAACGCAACAATTGACATTGGAGATCCTTTTGGAGGAAATGATGGGCTTAATCAGGCTTTTGTTGAGCAAGGTGGACCAGTACAGATATTTTCCCCTGGGTATCGTAATGCTTATGATGTTGTAATTACTGCAGATGGTAGGATTTATTCTGGAGACAATGGTCCAAACACAACTTGGGGTGGACTACCTGTAATATATACCAGTGCCGGCAATAAGAAAGGGAACCAGTCCACTACAACCTATGATCCGGCAAATGGAGATTATGTCACCAATGAATTTAATGAATCTGGAAGTACAGGACATGGGGATGCTTTGCATTTTGTTGGAACAATCAATGATGCCAACGGTACCTATTATGGAGGACATACCGCACCTATTAGGGCGTTTCCTTCCAGGGCTGGTGTTGTAACCCATGAATATAATGGCTCAGCTTGGGTTGTAGATAATTCATTTAATTTCGAGAACCTTCTTGGAGGAGTAACAGGATACTTTAATACAAGTTTTTCCATCACCGACTTTCCCGATGATCCAAGACAAGGTGAAAACTTGGCTGCTGCTATTGCCAGCCCGAAGGTTAATATACTGGACATTGTAAATTCTTCCACCAATGGGATGTGTGAATATACAGCGAGTAATTTTGGAGGTGCTATGTTTGGAGATCTATTAACGGCATCTTTTAATGGAAAAATTAATAGGTATGAGCTAAATGCAGCTGGAGATGCGCTTTTGGCAAAAAATAATTCATTCTTAGACGGCTTTGGTTCCACACCATTGGATATTATAGCCCAAGGTGATGAGGATCCTTTTCCCGGTACCATATGGGCGGCAACTTATGGTGCAGATAATATAACCATTTTTGAACCAACAGATTTTGGGGCCTGTCCCCAACCTGGAGATGCAGGCTACGATCCTTTGGCAGATAACGATTCTGACGGCTATACGAACCAAGATGAAATAGACAATGGAACCAATATCTGTTCGGGAGGGAGCAAACCAACCGATAACGATGGTGACTTCGTTTCTGACCTTAACGACCCCGATGATGACAATGACGGAATTTTGGATGTATCTGATGCCTTTGCAATTGATGCAACTAATGGTACGTCTTTAAATTTACCGGTGCAGTATCCCTTCTGGAACAATGACCCTGGAACAGGATTTTTTGGGCTTGGATTTACCGGATTAATGTTAGATCCTACTGGTGCTACCGATTATCTCAATCAATATGATCCTGAAAATCTTTCCTTTGGTGGAGCTGGTGGGAAGGCCACTATTGATGCCGTAGATGAGGGGAATGCCCTTGAAGGGGCCAATACACAGAACAATGCATTCCAGTTTGGGGTCAATGTGGATACAAATTCGGCACCCTTTACTGTCCATGCAAAAATAGAAACTCCTTTTTCTGGTAACCCACCAACGGATTTTCAATCTTATGGGATATATATCGGGAACGGGGATCAAGACAACTATTTAAAAGTTGCCCTAATGGATGGAACCACCAATGGTGATGGTATTGATGGTTTTGAAGTAATACTTGAAAATGGGGGTGTAGTAACCTCACAAAATACTTTTGACGTCCCCGGTCTTATACAGGCGTCGTCTGCCGATATTTATATAAGTATTGATCCATCCTTGAATACGGCACAACCATATTACTCTATTGATGGAGGGGAAACAATTATGGTGTTGGGCAGTCCTATTAATTTGCCTGCTAGCTTCTTGGATCCCAACGATTCGTTTGGAATGGCAGTCGGAATCATTGGTACTTCGGCCGGACCTGGAGATGAATTTACAGCAACTTGGGATTTTATAAATATAACCGAAAATGGCCCTCCCAATTTAACTTTTGAACCAAATCCTTTAGATTTTGGCACCTTGGCCACAAACTCAGGAGAGGCACAATTGATAGCTGAAGTGAGAAATGGGGGTGGACCGGCAACGGGCAGTATCCAGGTTACAGACATATCATTCACAGGTTCAGATGCAGCTTTGTTCTCCAATAACTCAACCCTGCCAATTATAGTTGGTGCCGGGGGAACAAAAACATTGCCAATCAGTTTTTTTCCAGATTCCAATGCTGGAAGCAAATCAGCCAATATTGTTATTACCCACACTGGGGTGAATTCCCCACTGACCGTGCCTCTAACGGCTATTTTGACCGACATTGTTGTTGTCGCAAGGGTTAATGCCGGAGGGAATGGCGTTACGGCAAATGATGGAAATTTGGATTGGGAGTTCAATGGGGCTACAGGTGCCTATACAGGTACTACTTACAATGTAAATACCGGCTCCATTACCACGGGGAATTTGGTATATGCCAATAGGGACGCTTCAATTCCTCCTTATATTTCCGAAACTACCTTTGATGCCTTATTTCTCAATGAAAGATTTGATGAAGCTGCTGATCCGGAAATGTTGTTCAATTTTCCAATAGGAAATGGGCTTTATCAGGTAAATCTCTTTATGGGAAATAGTTTTTCAGGTACCAGTGCTGTAGGACAACGCGTTTTTGATGTCCATTTGGAGGGTGTAGCCGTACAGGAAGATATTGACTTAATCAGTGAATTTGGACACCAAGTAGGGGGTGTGCTTTCCTTTATTGTGCCTGTTTCTGATGGGACATTGAATATTGAATTTTTACACCAGTTGAATAAAAACAATCCTTTAATCAATGCCATTGAAATTTTGGATGTGTCCAATAAAGACATCGCATTTGGGATTTTCCCCGTAGAGGATCAATTAACTGTTGCCGGAAAATCAGTTGCTGTAGAGGTCAATGCTTACGGAGGTGATTCAAATGAGCCAGTGGTTTATAGTATATCTGGTCAACCCTCAGGCTTGTCAATAGATAGCGCTACTGGAATAATATCTGGAATAGCAGATGCAAGCGGAATTACTGGCGGGCCTAATGGTGATGGGATTCATACGGTAACAGTTACTGCAAGTAAAAATGGATCCTCTGATGTGCAGACCCAATTTACGTGGACTGTTACTCCTTTCTCAAGTTATAGAATAAATTCGGGAGGTAATCTGGTGATTGCCACCGATGGAGAAACCAATTGGGAGTCCAATAATGTTTCTGGGGCTTCTTCCTCCGAAAACTACTCTGTGAATACAGGAATAATTACCAATTCGGGGCTTCAATATACAAATAGACACGCCTCTATACCTACATATATTTCTCAATCTGTATTTAATGCCCTTTTTTCACAAGAACGATATGATGTAGCTAGTGGTCCAGAAATGGAGTATCAGATTCCGTTGTCCAACGGAAATTATACTGTAAACCTTTATTTAGGAAATAGTTTTTCTGGAACAAGTCAAATTGGCCAACGAGTTTTTGATGTGCTAATAGAAAATACCGTAGTTAAGGATAATTTGGATCTTATTGCCGAATTTGGACATTTGGCAGGAGGGATGCTCAGTTTCGAAGTCACCCTGACAGATGGTGTTTTAAATATAGGATTTGGACACGTAGTAGAAAATCCTCTGATCAATGCGATAGAGATTTTAAGTTCTACGGGAGAGGTAGTTGACTTTGAAATTATACCGATAGCAGATCAATCCAATGTTGTGGGCCAAACAGTTTCGGTTTCTACAAGTACTACCGGAGGAGATCCCAATGAAAGTGTGTCGTATGCTATAACAGGTCAACCACAAGGAATAAGTATAAATACGGCTACCGGATTAATTACAGGGACGTTACCAGCAACAGCTGCTTTAGAAGGACCTAATGGTGATGGAATATACAATGTTACAGTAAGTGCGAGTAAAACAGGTTCTCAAGATGTACAGACACAGTTTATTTGGACTGTATCCAGCTTTACTACTTATAGGATAAATGCTGCAGGTGCCTTGGTAGTAGCATCAGATGGCGATACCGACTGGGAAGCCAATGACACATCAGGAGCTTTTACCAGCCAAAATTACAGTGTAAATACAGGTGTTATTTTAAATGCGAACTTGCAATATGCTAATAGGGATGCTAGTATTCCTGCTTATATAGACCAATCTACATTTAACGCCTTATTCGCCCAAGAACGCTACGACACTCCAAGCGGGGAGGAGATGGAATTTGTGATACCATTGCTCAATGGAAATTATGAAGTGAATATTTATTTAGGCAATAGTTTTGCTGGAACAAATACAGTGGGAGATCGAATTTTTGATATTGAAATAGAAGGTACTATGGTACGTGATAATTTGGATTTGATTTCAGAGTTTGGACATCAGGCAGGAGGAATGCTCTCTTTTCCAGTTTCTGTGCAAGATGGAAATCTCAATATTCGATTTTTACATGAAGTGGAAAACCCTTTGGTGAATGCCATTGAAATACGAGTTGATAATTCACAGTATCCTCCTATTTTTATAGATCCTATAGCCGATCAGGATAATCAAGTCGGAGAATCCAGCACAATTTCCGTAGGTGCTAGTGGAGGTGATCCCAATGCTAATTTTACCTATAGCATTAGTGGACAACCAGTTGGAATAAATATTGAACCTACCAATGGTCAAATATTTGGAACAATTAATGCCGATGCCTCTGAAGGTGGGCCCAATGGAGATGGAATTCATCTGGTTACTGTTGTGGTGACCAAACCTGGTTCTCAGGCAGTAAGTGTAAGCTTTAATTGGACAGTAGGGTATCAATGGATAAACAAAGATGAGGATGAGAATTATACCGCTAGACATGAGAATTCTTTTGTTCAGGCTGGGAATAAATTCTACTTAATGGGAGGTCGTGAAAATGCCAAAACCATTGATATCTATGATTATACTACCAATACTTGGACCTCTCTACAGGATTCTGCGCCTTTTGAATTTAATCACTTCCAGGCAACAGAGTATCAAGGATTGATTTGGGTTATTGGAGCATTTAAAAGTAATAACTACCCGAATGAAGTACCTGCAGATTTCATATGGGCTTTTGACCCTTCTACGAATGAATGGATTCAGGGACCCGAAATACCTGCAGGAAGAAAACGCGGTTCAACTGGTTTGGTGGTACACAATAATAAATTCTACATCATTGCTGGAAACACTAATGGACACAACCCGGGATATATTCCTTGGTTTGATGAATACGATCCTGCAACGGGAGTTTGGACGCCTTTAGGTGATGCGCCAAGAGCAAGAGATCATTTCCATGCTTCTGTAATTGACAATAAGCTTTATATCGCCGGAGGACGCTTATCGGCATTTCCAAATAATGTGTTTAACCAAACCATTGCGGAGGTTGATGTATATGATTTTGCTAGTGGAACATGGAGCACCCTACCTTCAGGCCAAAACTTGCCAACACCTCGTGGTGGTGCTGCTGTAGCCAATATCAATGATAAATTGCTTGTCATTGGAGGGGAAGTTCAGAATCAGGATGTATATGGAGTCCAAACAACGGATGCATTAAAGATTACCGAACAGTACAATCCGGTAAATGGTACTTGGACCCGTTTGGCTGATCTTAATAACGAAAGGCACGGGACCCAAGCCATCGTTTCTGGTAATGGAGTCTATATATTAGGTGGTTCACCTAACCTTGCTGGCGGCAATCAGAAAAATATGGAGTATCTGGGAGCAGATAATGCTACGGGAGTTGCCAGTATTGCCAGTGAATTGGTTGCCCCATCCCTAATCGATATTTCTGAAGGGTCACAAAGGGATATCATATTAAATGCTGAAGATGGTAATATTGGTGTTTTTATACGTTCCATGGAACTTTCTGGACCGGATGCTGCCGATTTCAGTATTGATGCGGGGAATTTGACAAACTTTTTAATCGCTGCACAAGGTCAACATACGATCACTGTTGGACTGACCGGAACAGGAACTGGTAGAAGTGCAACCCTTACCATAAATTATGGAACTACCTCAACCTTAGAAATTCAATTGACAACCGATAATACGGCACCTGTGGTTACCAATCCTGGTACTCAATATAATAATGAAGGGGATTCCGTTGCTTTACAGATCGTTGCCAATGATGCTAGTAGCAACCTGAGCTATAGTGCCACAGGCCTGCCACCGACCCTTACTATCGATCCAATAACAGGGCTTATTTCAGGAACGGTTTCAGAAGGAGGTACAGGGAATGGAGCTTTTCAGGAAGAGAATGGTTTGGTTGTGATAGAAGCGGAATCTGCAACATTAGACCCTACCTGGAGTATAACAACTTTAGGTGGAGCAACGGGAATCATCGCAGGTTCTAATCATTTTAGTAATCAAAATGGAGGGACTCTGACCTATGATATAAATATTACTACGCCAGGGGTTTACCGATTTAATTGGAGAAGTTTCTACAGTGGTGGAAGCCCAACAGATGAAAACGACAATTGGCTTCGTTTTCCAAACAATGATGATGTATGGTTCTTTGGATTTAAGGGCACACCTGGCAGTGAAGCAAGTGTAATATCAAACTTGCAAGGAAGTCAAACGAATATCGTATTCCCTGGAGGTAGCTCTAGAGTTACACCTGCAACTACGCCCGAAGGAAGCTCAAGTAATGGATATTTAAAAATATATAGAAGTGGTGGCGCCTCACAAGTTTATAGTTGGCAAGCGTATACAAGTGATAATGATGCGCATAACATTTACGTATATTTTGTCAACCCAGGAACTTATCAAATGGAAGTATCCGAGCGTTCTGCTGGACACGCTATAGATAAAATGGCATTGTACAAGCTCGATGGAACAGCCTATTCTAATGCTCAATTAACAGCAGCACCAGAATCACCGATATCTCAAGGCACTAATGGAGCCGCTGACAATAGCCCATACAATGTGCAAGTAGTTGTGGAGGACGATGCGAATCCAGCAGGATCTTCAACGATCGACTTTCAATGGATAATAGGGGAGGCAGGAAATCCTTTGGCTGTAGCCAGTGCCATTCCATTAAGTGGAGATGTACCCTTGGAAGTTAGTTTTACAGGAAGCGATTCTACAGATGATGTGGGGATTGTAAGTTATGCTTGGGATTTCAAGGATGGTAATACATCGACTGAAGCAGATCCATTGCACATATTTACTTCTGCAGGGACATATGATGTGACTTTGACGGTTACAGATGGTGATGGTAATACTGGATCTACAACAATAACGATTCAAGTCAACGACCCGGCTAATGAGGCACCTGTGGCCGTAGCAACTTCGGATGTGTCCAATGGTGATGCGCCATTGACCGTGGCATTTACAGGAAGCAACTCCACGGACGATGTGGGTGTTACGAGCTATCTATGGGATTTTGGCGACGCCGCTGGAAGTACTTCCACAGAGGCAGATCCAAGCTTTGTCTTTACCGAGGCAAACACCTATACCATTACCTTGACTGTAACAGATGGCGAAGGGCTTACAAATAGTACCACTTTGGAAATCACCGTCAATGTTCCCAATGAAGCACCAGTGGCAGTGGCTACTTCGGATGTGTCCAATGGTGATGCTCCATTGACCGTGGCCTTTACGGGAAGCAACTCTACTGATGATGTAGGGGTTGTAAGTTATCTATGGGATTTTGGCGATGCTGCTGGAAGTACATCGATGGATGCAGACCCGAGTTTCGTATTTACCGAAGCTGGAGTATTTACAGTTACATTGACCGTTACCGATGAAGAGGGCTTGACCAGTTCTACCACCTTGGAGATCACGGTGAACGCACCTAATGAGGCACCCGTGGCCATAGCCACTTCGGATGTAACGAGTGGTGATGCGCCCTTGATCGTGGCCTTTACGGGGAGCAACTCAACGGATGATGTTGATATAACGAGTTATCTATGGGATTTCGGCGATGCCGCAGGAAGTACGTCCAGCGAGGCAGACCCTAGCTTTACATTTACTGAGGCAGGCACTTATACCGTTTCTTTGACCGTCACAGATGAAGAAGGGCTTACAGGTACTGCCACCTTGGAAATCATCGTCAATGCTCCCAATGGTGCACCTGTGGCTGTTGCTACTTCGGATGTGTCCAATGGTGATGCGCCATTGACCGTGGCATTTACGGGAAGCAACTCTACCGACGATGTTGGCATAGAAAGTTATTTATGGCAATTTGGAGATGCGGCTGGTAGTACATCTACAGAAGCTAATCCTAGTTTTGTATTCACGGAAGCGGGAGTATATACAGTTACGTTGACGGTTACAGATAATGATGGGCTTACCGACATGGCCACATTGGAGATTACAGTGAATGATCCTGTTGATCCCAACAATGAAGCTCCGGTAGCTGCAATTACAGCCAATCCTATCAATGGTATTGCACCTTTACCAGTACTCTTTAGTGCGGAAGATGCGACAGATGATAAAGGTATTGTCCGCTATGAATGGGACTTTAATGACGGAACAACTTCAACAGTTAGGACCAATAGTGCTGCATTTAGCCACACATTTGCCCAAGCAGGAATTTATATTGTTGTTTTGACAGTAACCGACGAGGAAGGATTAACTGGGACGGCAACAATAACAATAACTGTATCAGATACCAATGCGGCACCTAATGCGATTGCAACAGCGACACCGATGCAAGGAAGTGCTCCATTGGAAGTAACCTTTAATGGATCCTCATCTACTGATGATATTGGTATTCTATCTTATAACTGGGATTTTGGGGACGGGTCAACGTCTGCCGAAGCCGACCCTATCCATATCTACGATGCGGCGGGAGAGTATAATGTAGTGCTTACAGTTTCAGATGGAGAATTTACCGATACAGATACGTTGACCATTGTCGTGACAGAAAATATACCCAGTGAGGTTGGTAATTTTGAGGTCATTGTAGCACCTAATCCAGTGGTGGATGGTACTGCGAACATCATTATGGTAACTGAGCCAATAGACGATTTCATCACCTTGGTTTATTTGCACGATGCCAGCGGAAGGTATATCAGTGGTCATGTGGCCCAAACAATTTATGATGCAGGAAACTATAAGATACCTACCTACGGATTAAGAACGGGGATTTATTATGTGACCTTATTGACAGAAAAAGGCGATTCCCTTGGATTAAAGATCATGGTGAAAAATTAATTTTGATAATTTTAAATTTGTAAGGGCAAACCGATCTGGTTTGCCCTTTTTTTTGTGCCTAATTTTTATTTAAAAATATGGGCATGAGACCTTGTATTTCATCGATGAACTACCGCTTTTAATCGGAATACTTCTGGAATGTTTTTATACACCTTTTATTCTCAATAATTTAAGGTCTACAAAATCACTCCCCCCTTTTTTGTTCTGGATATCAGAAATATTAAAGTCTGATTATCAGTAGTTTATATCAATATTGTTTTTAATACGTCTTAGATTCTAATCCAATGAAAAAAAAATACTTTTCTCATAGTTGGTCATTGATTATCATGGCAATGCTCTCCCTGAATGCTGTTCTTTATGGTCAGATTAATTTTAATGTTACCGGTTTAAACGGAGAGAACCTCAATAACCCCACTTCCCTCGCATTTGGCCCAGATGGGAAATTATATGTATCCCAGCAAGATGGTAAAATTCTTCAATATACCGTAAGTCGAGACAATGCATCCCCCGGAAATGGAAGTTATACCGTCACATCCACGAGCACCATCAACTCAATAAAAAATAATGTTCCCAATCACAATGATGATGGCTCAAATAATACTATACAACAAAGGCAAGTAACAGGAATTTATGTGGCAGGTACTGCTACCAATCCCATATTGTATGTCTCTTCCTCTGATTGGCGGATTTCTGTTGGAGTTGATTCTGGTCTCGATACCAATTCCGGTGTTCTTTCCAAATTGACATGGAACGGCAGTTCTTGGATAAAAGTTGATCTGGTAAGGGGCCTGCCCCGTTGTGAGGAAAACCATTCGACCAATGGGATGGATATTTTTACAAAAAACGGCAATACGTATCTTTTGTTGCAGCAAGGAGGTAACACCAACAAAGGGGCTCCGTCCAACAATTTCTCTGGTACTTCGGAAACATTTTTATCGAGTTCCATTTTGATCATTAATCTTACGCAGCTTGAGGGCATGCCCGAATATACAGACCCTCGTTCAGGGACAAAATATGTATATGATTTACCAACTCTTGATGATCCCTCAAGAACCAATATTACAAATACTAATTCTAATTTTCCGTATCAGCTAGGGCATCCAATGTACAACGCGACTATAGATTCTGGTGATCCTTTCGGAGGAAATAATAGCTTGAACCAGGCCTTTACAGAAGAGGGAGGGCCTGTCCAGATATTCTCGCCGGGGTATAGAAATGCCTACGATGTGGTGGTGACACAGAATAATAAAATATACACCAGTGATAACGGGCCAAATACCAATTGGGGAGGGGTACCGGTAATTTTTAATAGTAATGGAACTGTCAAAACAACCAACGGTATACTAAACCCATCCTCTACAGATTATATTACCAATGATTTCAACGAGAATGGGAGTGGTGTTATAGGTGATGCCTTGCATTTGGTAGGAACTATCAATGATGCCAATAATAATTATTATGGAGGTCATCCAGTACCCATACGTGCATTCCCTTCCCGGGCAAAGGTCCGCAAATACGAAAAAAATGGGAGCACTTGGTCATCGGTACCATCTGCGGGATATAATCTTGCAGACCTTTTGACTGGGGTTCGCGGTTATTTTAAACAATCGTTTTCAATTAATGATTTTCCTGATGATAACCGTCAAGGGGAGTATCTGTCAGGAAATGAAAACTCCAGTAAAGTTAAAATATTGGATGTGATCAATTCATCTACCAATGGAATATGCGAGTATACTGCTTCAAATTTTGGTGGGGCTATGCTCGGAAATATTTTAACGGCTTCATTTAACGGAACTATTAATAGATATAATTTAAATGCAGCAGGGGACGGTTTTACCAACCAAAATACTTCCTTATTCAGTGGTTTTGGTTCAGAACCGTTGGATGTAATTGCGCAAGGAGATAACGATCCATTTCCGGGAACCGTATGGGCAGCAACCTACGGGGCCAATAACATTACTATTTTCGAACCTGCCGATTTTAACAACGATTGTATATCGGATCCCAATGATCCAAATTTTGTGGGATCAGCAGACTCTGATAATGATGGTTATACAAACCAAGATGAAGTAGAGAATGGTACAAACCCTTGTAATGGGGGAGACAAGCCAAAAGACAATGATGGGGACTTCATTTCAGACTTGAATGACGATGATGATGATAATGATGGTATAGCAGATCTGTTGGATGCATTTCAATGGGATGCCAATAATGGCACCACAACGAACATGCCTATAGGTTATCCTTTTTGGAACAATGATCCTGGCACGGGTTATGCTGGCCTTGGTTTTACGGGTTGGATGACCAATGGGCAAACTGACTATTTGGAAACCTATGATCCGCAGGACCTAGCATTTGGTGGTGCTGGGGGAGCCGCAACTTTGGAAAGAGTAACTTCAGGGGACGCATATCAAGGAGTTAACAATCAAGAAAATGCTTTTCAGTTTGGTATTAACGTAGACAACACCTCACCATCATTCACAGTACATTCAAAATTACTAGGGCCATTTTTTGGAAACCCAAGCGTCAACCCCTTGGATTTTGCATCACAGGGAATTTATATTGGTACAGGGGATCAGGATAATTATTTGAAAGTTGTAGTTAGTAAGGGGTTGGCCTCTGGGGGTACTATTTCAGGTATAGAAGTGGCATTGGAGACCAATGGGAATATCAATAGTACGTCCTATGATTTTTTTGACCTTACGGCAATCGGGTCATCAATAGATTTGTTCATAGCAGTAAATCCGTCTTTAGGAACTGCACAACCTTATTATTCAATGGATGGTGGAACCACGTTGAATATTATCGGTGGACCTATCAATTTACCATCTAGTTTCTTAGATCCGAATGATAACAAGGGGATGGCAGTTGGCATTATTTCAACTTCAACAGGAGTTGCTCCGGAATTTGCGGCCACCTGGGATTTTATCAATGTCCTTCCTGATAGTTCAGTAAGCGAACTGCGTTTCAATGCAGGAGGCCCGGCCATTACTCATAGTGGGTTGGATTTTTCAGCGGATGGAAATTTCGTAGGAGGCCAATCGTATAGTAATGCAAATGCGCAGGTACCTGAAATGTACAAAACAGAACGAAGTTCTCCAACCAAAACCTTTCAATACAATATACCTCTTGCAAATGGTAATTACACGGTAATCCTTCATTTTGCTGAAATTTATTGGGGGGCCACAGGGGGCGGAACAGGTGGAATAGGGAAACGTGTATTCGATGTGAATATAGAGGGGAATCTAGTAATGGATAATTACGATATCTATGCGGATGTGGGTGCAGAAACAGTGGTCACCAAATCATTTGATGTGGATCTTCAGGATGGCTCACTAAATATAAACTTTTCTGCCTTGGCAGGTGTTGGGGGAATCGACCAGCCTAAATTGTCTGCTTTGGAAATCATTGAAAATAATACACAATATCCACCAATTGTTGTAAGTCCCATTGGCGACCAGATAAATGAAGAGGGGGATATTTCAAATCTTAGTGTTTCCGCTACCGGTGGAAACCCACAAGCTAATTTTTCTTATAGTATTTCGGGTCAGCCTACGGGAATTAACATTGAACCTACCAATGGTCAGATATATGGAACCTTAGCTACGGGTAGTAATGGAGTATATTCGGTATCGGTTACCGTGGCCAAACCTGGATCAACGACAGTGACCATAGGATTTAACTGGACAATTGGGATCAGTTGGGCAAACAAAACCAATAATGGCAACTATACCGCAAGGCACGAATGTTCCTTTGTACAGGCAGGGGATAAGTTTTATCTGATGGGGGGACGGGAAAACCCCAAAACCTTGGATATCTATGATTATAAGAGCAATAGTTGGACTTCCCTATCTAATTCAGCACCTCAAGATTTCAACCATTTTCAGGCGACAGAATATCAAGGCCTTATTTGGGTTATTGGTGCCTTTAAAACCAACGCCTATCCAAATGAGTTATCCGCTGATCATATTTGGGCATTTGACCCAGCAACACAAACTTGGATTCAAGGTGCTGAAATACCTGCAGGCAGAAAACGTGGTTCTTCCGGGTTAGTGGTTTATAACGATAAATTTTATGTAGTTGGTGGCAACTCCATCGGTCATGATGGGGGATTTGTTCCATGGTTTGATGAATATGATCCGGCAACCAATACATGGACTACATTAACCAATGCCCCACGGGCAAGGGATCATTTTCATGCCGTAGTGATAGGGGACAAACTTTATGCGGCAGGTGGGCGACTCACAGATTACCCTGACAATGTATTTAATCAGACAATTTCAGAGGTGGATGTTTATGATTTTACCAACAATTCATGGAGTACGCTACCATCAAACCAAAATATACCAACACAAAGGGCGGGAGCAGCTGCGGTAAATTTGAACAACAAATTGATCGTGATTGGAGGAGAAAATGGAAATAATACCAATGCGCTTAAGACAACAGAGCAGTTCGATCCCAGTACTGGAACATGGTCGCAATTGCCCGATCTTAATAATCAACGTCATGGAACCCAAGCTATTGTTTCTGGTACTGGGATTTTTATAACCGCCGGTTCTCCAACCCGTGGTGGTGGCAACCAAAAGAATATGGAAGTCTTGGGAGCTGATAATCCAAGTGGAGTTGCCAGTGTTGCAAGCATATTATCTGTTCCCAGCAACGTACAAATTGAAGTGGGTAACATTAGCATCGTTTCTTTGGATATAACCGGTGGCAATAATGGTGTGATCATTAAATCTATGTCCTTGTCCGGACCCAATGCAGCTGAATTTAATATTAGTTCCGGGAAGCTTACGAACAGCTTACTAAAACCGAACAGTACGCATCCCTTAGAACTGGAATTTACCGGATCTACCGAAGGGCAATCCGCAATTCTTACCATAAATTATGGAGCCAACCTCGTAAAACAGATTAATTTACAAAGTGGCGCAGCACCACCCCAAAGTGGTGTTATAGGTTTTACCTTGGTCAATGCCGACACGGACTTAGATCTGCTGAACCTTTCGGAGGGAATACAGATAGACCAAAATAATACCCAGGGTATAGGCTTAAATATACGCGCCAATACAAGTCCAGTTACCGTAGGCAGTGTTTTCTTATCCATTTCAGGGCCCGTAAATAACACAAGAGTTGAAAATGTAGCGGTCTATGCGCTTTTTGGGAATATTGGACCCGATTATACGGCTGTACCGTTACCGTTAGGTGATTACACCATAAGCGCTACAGCATATAGTGGGTCTGGACAGACAGGAAATAATTTAGGATCCCTTACGTATCAATTTTCCATAGTAAACCAAGCTAATTCGTGTTGGGGTGATTTGGCCAATGCTGGGGAAAGTCGTTTGGAAGCACCAAGTGCCAAAGTCAACGATAAGCTTTATGTCTTTGGAGGCTTTATTGAAAATCTGCTTGTGACTGGTGCAACGGAAATTTATGATTCAACTAATGATACGTGGAGCACAGGTGCCCCCATGCCCTTACCGGCGACACATATGGGCGTAGTTGCCGTAACGAATGACATTTGGGTAATTGGTGGTTTTTTAGGGGATCATCCCGGTACAGCAACCGATAAAGTCCAAATATATAATACCATTACCAATAGTTGGTCCTATGGACCTGATTTACCGGCCCTAAGAGGATCAGGTACCGCTGCCTTGAACGGAAGGAAGATTCATTTTTTTGGTGGGCTTTTACCAGATAGGAATACAGATGTGGGAGAACATTATGTTTTGGATTTGGACAACTTAAATAACGGATGGACCCCAGCTGCACCACTACCAAACCCTAGAAATCATTTAGGTTCTGCAACCATCAACGGAATAATTTATGCCATTGGTGGGCAGTTTGGTCACGATAATGGTGTTGCGGACCAAAAATATGTACATGCTTATAATCCTATCACCGATATATGGACGCAAATGGCAGATTTACCGGTAGCCAGATCTCATTTTGAACCAGGAATAGCAACTCATAACGGAAATATTATCATTGTTGGCGGTAGACAGGGTGAATTTATTTTTGATGATGTTACAAAATATGATCCACAGTTAAACCAATGGACAGAGCTTTGTAAATTGCCAGAACCATTGTTGGCTCCGGCAGCCAAGATTTTTGATGATCGGCTTGTTGTTGCAAATGGTGGAGTAAACGGTATTTGTTGTCCGTCCAATACAACGAGATGGCTACAGTTGGAACCGGCAACAAATCAACCTCCTTTGGCGGTAATTGGCGCTTCTACTATATCAGGCGATGCCCCTTTAACAGTTAATTTTACGGGGAGTAACTCAACCGATGATAATTTTGATGGGACAGGCACATTGAATTACTCATGGACTTTTGGTGATGGCAATACCTCAACAGAAAGTAATCCTACACATACATTCAATGGTATTGGAATCTTCAATGTAGATTTGGTTGTAACAGATGGTGGCGGACTTACCAATCTATCTTCCTTGAGTATCACAGTTAATGATCCCTTGGTTAATCAATCACCTACGGCAGTGGCCACTGGGACACCAAATGGAACAACGCCATTTCAAATTGATTTTTCCAGTACGGGATCGGATGATCCTGATGGAAATGTGGTGGGATATGCGTGGGATTTTGGTGATGGCGTCGGAACTTCATCGGAAGAAAATCCAACCTATACCTATGCTGCTGCGGGGTTCTTCACTGTTACCCTAGTGGTTACCGATAATGATGGAGATACTGGATCAACCAGTATACAAGTGGAGGCCAGTGACCCTAATCAGAATGGGGTTGTAAGCATGACATTGGTAAATGCCGATGCTGATACGGATTTATTTGGTCTGACCCCGAATATGCAGATAAATCAGGCTACTGTTCAAGGCCTAGGATTGAATATCAGGGCCAATACCAATCCTGCCGTTGTGGGCAGTGTTTTTCTTTCCATTACGGGACCTGTTACCAATACACGTGTAGAGAATGTTGCCGTATATGCTCTTTTTGGCAATAATGGATCGAACTATTTTGCAGTTCCTTTTCCTTTAGGGAACTATACCGTAAGTGCAACGGCATACAGTGGTTCAAACCAAAGTGGAACAAATCTTGGGACCCTAACCCGATCATTTTCGGTAGTCAGCCAGGGTGGTGGTAACTTACCGCCCGTAGCAGTTGCCAATGGAATCCCCAATAATACGACACCACTCCAGATTGATTTTTCTAGCGCAGGTTCAGGTGATTCGGATGGCAATATTGTAAGTTATGCGTGGGATTTTGGTGATGGAATCGGTACATCAACCGAAGAGAATCCATCCTACACCTATGCTTCATCGGGCACATATAATGTAACGCTAACAGTTACAGATGACGATCTTGAAACAGGGACAACAAGCATTCAAATAAACTTCGGTAATCCACCAAATATTACCAATCCCTTAACTCAGAATAATATAGAAGGGGATGTTATTGCTTTACAAATAGAGGCTACGGATGAAAGTACAAACCTGACCTATAGTGCAACTGGTTTACCACCAACCCTTTCAATAGATCAAAATACAGGTTTGATAAGTGGAACTATTTCATCCGGAAGTGGGGGAGGAGGATTTTTGGAAAGCAATGGACTGGTGGTTATCGAAAGTGAATCGGCTACATTGGTTCCAACATGGAGTTTAACAGCGCAAAGTGGAGCAACAGGAATAATCGCCGGATCTAATCATTTTAATTCACAGAATGGAGGAACCTTGTCCTATGTTGTCAATATTTCAACTCCAGGGGTATACCGTTTTAACTGGAGAAGTTTTTTTAGTGGAAGCATTTCATCTGATGAAAATGACAATTGGCTAAGATTCCCCAATAACAATGATGTTTGGTTCTTTGGATTTAAAGGCGCTCCAAGCAGTGAAGCAAGTTTAATTTCAAACTTACAAGGCAGTCAAACAAATATTGTGTTTCCAGTTGGTAGTTCCAGAGTATCTGCAACAACTACACCCGAAGGTTCTTCAAGTAATGGTTACTTTAAAATATGGCGAAGCAGCGGTAGTTCAGGAGTTTATGACTGGCAAGCGAGGACCAGTGATAATGATGCTCACAATATTTATGTATGGTTTGTAAATCCCGGTACCTATACCATGGAGATTTCTGAGCGTTCTGCGGGCCATGCGATTGACAAAATAGCACTGTACAAGGTAGATGGGCCTTCATATACCAATGCCCAACTCACGGCTTTTGCAGAATCACCCAATGGGACTGTTGGTGCATCAGAAAATAGTCCCTATAATGTGGAAATTACTGTTATGGACGATGATATTACTTCAAATTCGTCTTCAGTTCAATTCGATTGGATTGTTTGGGCCAATATTAATCAGCCTCCCAACGCCATTGCCACTGCCAATCCTATGAATGGAGTGGCGCCTTTAACGGTTAATTTTACCGGAAGCAATTCTACGGATAATTCGGGTATAGTTGGTTATCAATGGAATTTTGGAGATGGTACACCTACTTCTTCCCAAAGAAATCCTTCCCATGTGTATGTCAATTCTGGGACTTATAATGCGGTACTCACTGTAACGGATGATGACGGTTTTCAGGACACTGCCACAATAACTATAAATGTTAATAGTACAACGCAAAACGGGGTAATAAGCTTTTCATTGGTAGATGCTGACCAAGATGTAGATTTATTGAATCTTGTAAACAACCAACAGATCAATGAGTCCATTACCTCTGGAAAAACAATTAACATCAGGGCCAATACAAATCCCGCCGCTGTTGGAAGTGTAAGGCTTACCTTAACAGGGCCTGTGAGCAATGCCCGAACCGAGAATGTGGCCCCTTATGCCTTATTCGGAGACAGTAGTGGCAATTATTCGGGAGTGTTATTTCCATTGGGCAATTATACGATAACCGCAACAGCCTATAGCGGGTCCAATCTTGGTGGAAACAACCTTGGAACACTGTCCCAATCTTTTTCGATAGTTAGTTCGGCCAAGGGAAATACTAAAGACGGTATCACGGGGCTGGGTGATGAAAGTCAGGGAAGGGAAAATCACACCCTTAGACATTATCCCAACCCTTCTTCAGTAAATACGGAGATTGCAATTTCCGATCCGCAGATAATCGTAAAGGACATTTATATCCGAGATATCAGTGGTCGATTGATTGCCCGGTACGATGCCGCGAAAATTAAAAAAGGAGAAGGAATCTATGAATTTAATGTGTCAGGTCTAGAAAATGGGATTTACCTGGTTAGCCTAGTTAATGGTTCAGCCACCGTAATGAGCTATAAGTTGGTAGTCCGTAAATAATATTTAGTAGAATGTATGGATAGTTCTATCTATCAGTGGAAGGACCAGTTCCAATAGTGCATTGGTCAGTTTAATTTCTTTTAAACTTTGTATTTGATTCTGGTTATGTACGTCAGAGGCCACAAAATCTATGAGTCCTTCATCCAATAGGTGAAGGGCTTTTTTTTGTACTTCCTTCCCATAAAACTCACTTAACGATAAAAGGTTCATCTGGAAAAGGATGCCCTTTTTTTTATATTTTTTGAATTTCGAAGACTTCAGGTGCAGGAAATTGTATCTTTCTGGATGGGCCAAAATGGGGAAAAATCGTTTGGATGCGATTTTTTGGATCGCTTCGTCAAAATTAATGGATGGCTGTAAATATGACATTTCTACCAAAAGATAATTTTTCCGTAGCGGCATCATCTCCGCGCTATCCAATAAGGTCTCAAAATTGGCGTCTATCATGTGCTCCGCAGAAACATCGAACAACACATGCTTAAGGTCATGGTCATACAATCCCTTTTTTAGCTCATCTAAAGCAGCATGTATCGATTGGGAAGTATTAGGATAATAATTGTCCATGATATGGGGAGTTGCAATGAAATTTTTCACCCCAAATTCGGAAAATGACCTGATTAGTGCAATAGATTCTTCCACTGTTTTGGCACCATCATCAATACCTGGAAGAATGTGGTTGTGCATGTCCACAAAATTCTCCAAATAATCTACCAGAAATTTTTTCTTACTAAAAAATTCAAACATCCAATGAAATTTTCGTTGCAAAAATAGTGTTTCTATTTCGATAAGTTAAACTGATATAATAAAGATTGAACCCATGTAATTGAATCTTTTTTTATGGTACATTTGTTCACTGTTGACCAATGATTGGGGCTAAAACAAGACAAATTTTGGAGGCCTTTAGTTTGGAATACTTTCAAGGTAAAACGATTTATCATATAATTTGATACTCGGATCAGTCCATTATAATAATCTTGAAAAGATCCCACTTTTTGGTTCCTTTGCTCACTTAATTACTAAGATAATTATCTCATATCACGTTGAAATCACAAAAAAAAGAGGAAAAAATTAAAGAAGACAAGATAAAAAGGAAGTTCCTTGTTGTATCCCGTTGGGGCGAATCATTGGATATTGCCTATGCCATCTCCATGGAAGGCCACACGGTCAAAATGTTTATCGAGGACAAGTCCTCCCGTGAAATTGGTTATGGTTTTGTTCAAAAAGTCAAGGATTGGCAAAAGCATATAGATTGGGCGGATGTCATCATCTTCGATTATACCGGTTACGGGAAAGTATGTTCGGAACTAAGAGCGGCAGGTAAGTTGGTTATTGGTGGAACGGAATATACGGATAAACTGGAGCTCGACCGTAATTTTGGACAGGACGAATTGAAGCGGCATAAAATCAAAGTGTTGCCTTTTAAGGAATTTTTCAGTTTCCAAGATGCAGTGGACTATGTGAAATTGCACCCCAATGCCTATGTCATCAAGCCCATGGGCGAAACATCGGAGTACAAGCAATTGCTGTTTGTAGGTAGCGATGATGAAGGTCTGGATGTGATCAGGGTTTTAAAGGCTTATGAAAAATCATGGGGCAACGATTTTGGTAATTTTCAATTGCAGAAGAAGGTAAAAGGTGTAGAAGTATCTGCCTCTGCCTTTTTCAATGGGAAGGAATTCTTGGAACCCATAAATATTACCTTTGAGCACAAAAAATTATTTCCCAAGGAGCTTGGAGTTTCCACAGGGGAAATGGGCTCCAGTATGTTTTGGACCAAAGATTCACCAATATTTGAGGCTACCCTTCGGAAATTTGAGGCCACTTTGGCCAAACAAAAGTTTGTAGGACATATAGACATCAACTGTATCGTGAATGGAAATGGAATTTACCCCTTGGAGTTCACTTCCCGATTTGGTTATCCACAGATATTCATTCAAAGGGCCGGTATTACAGAACCTTTGGGACATATGTTCTATAAAATAGCGTCTGGTCATAAATTTAAGATCCAAGTAAAAAAAGGTTTTCAAGTAGGTGCCTTTATGGTAGTACCTCCATTTCCTTACGAGGACAAAAAGACCTTTGAGCTTTTTTCCAAAGATTCTGTCATCGTCTTTAAAAAAGATATCAAAGAAGGCATACATCCTATGCATTTGAAAAATATAAACGAAGAATGGCTTATCACCGGTAATACGGGTATCGCACTGCTGGTAACGGGTACGGCCCTGACCATGAGGGACGCACAACGTATGATGCAGAACAGAATCAGCAATATCATCATCAACAATGTGTATTACAGAACAGATATTGGAGATAGGTGGTTGGAGGATTCCGATAAATTATGGTCCTGGGGCTTACTGTAAAAATAGGGGGTAGCGATGATGAGATTTGAGGTAATAAATCACAGGCAAAAAGATTTTTTCAGAATGCTTCCTTCAGATTGGGAGGAGATTATTGCGCCAGCTTGGAATGCTGTAAAGGATACATCAACACTATATGGCATTGTAGAAGAGGGTACAATTATAGCAGGTGGCATTGTATTTAGGGAAAGACTACCTGAAATGACCGAATTTGAGCTGAAGATTGGCCAAGCGTATTTTGATCGCGGTTTTGGTTACATTGGATTTTTATGGGTTGCCGAAAATCGCAGAAACGAACAACTGGGCTCCAAATGGCTTACACTATTGAAAAATCAGGATCAAAAACAGGGATTCTGGCTGACCATAGAGGATGAAGGCCTGAAAAAGTTTTATCAGAAGAACGGATTTGAAACCATTGCAGCGAGTGAGGACAAAGAAAATATGGAATGGTTATGTGTTTATGAACCTGAAATCAAGCAATAGTAGCACATATATTTAAAAAGGGGCTACGGTCAGTATCCCCTTTTTTTTGATTCCTTACTATAACTTCTTCACGTATTTGGTGAGGATCACTATTTGTTGCCCGTCTACTTTTCCTTCGATGTACTCGGCATTTTCATGGTCCAAGGATACCCTTCTGACCGCGGTTCCCCTTTTGGCGACCATACTGGAACCTTTCACGGGTAAATCCTTTATAAGAACCACACTATCTCCCGCTTCAATTACGACACCATTACTGTCCCTATGTATAATTTGGTCCTCTGCGGGAGCACCTTCGCCAGTTGCCTTGGCCCATTCCAGAACTTCTTCCTCCAGATATAGCATATCCAAAAGATCCTGTGGCCACCCCAAACCTCTTAACCTGGAAAGCATGCGCCAAGCAACGACTTGTACTGGGATTTGTTCGCTCCACATGCTATCGTTTAGACAACGCCAATGATTGGCATCCATGGCATCCGGGTTTTCAATTTGTTCAAGGCACGTGCCACAAACCAAAACCCTCTCTTCCAATCCTCCATTTTTCTGTGGTGCGACTTCATAAACGGTAAGGTTTTCTGTATTGGAACATAGTTCACACTTGGAACCACTTCGTTTATGCAAATCTCTTTCTAAGCTCATTGTAGTTGTTTTAGAAAGTAAAAGTACTTCAAATGATTGGAAGGCACTCAAGAGGTCATAGTAATATTAAATTATGTTCAATTGTGGATAAGTTCTGGGCATTCAGCTTTTCTAATTTGGACAAGGATGATATTTTTATCCACTTTTAATTACATGAAGAAGCTAGAAGTAGGGGATAAAGTTTATAATATACATAGGGATGGCTTTAACGATTTCCAACGTTATACCTTTTCGGAAGTCGTACGATTGACCAAAACACTGGCCGTATTGGAAAATGGAGTTCGCCTAACAAACCAACCCAAAACCTCATGGATCAGCGAAGATATTTGTTATTCGGTATATAGGGATTATTGGACGTATTGGCATTTGACTTCAGAAAAGGCGATTCAAGATGCCAAAGAGGAAGAAGAAAAAATAGCGGCATACGATTGGTTTGAAGCCAAGGCCTTTAGTCTTAAAGAGAAGCAATTGTTGTATAAGCTTTTTCAAAAAATAGAGCAGGAAGCGAAATCGGAAATATGTCAAGAAAAGAGCTGATCCTAAAATGATAGGCTATCTTAGATATGCATACTTTCTACGTTGATCCGGTCCCTTCGATGTGATTCGCCCAATACTATGACCTTTGTAATGTGAAACAAGATATTTATGTATCTTTTGACTTTAATTTATACGACTTATGAAAAAACAGTTACTGCCATTATTGATATTCTTGCTCTCAGTAAACTTGCTAATAGGACAAGAGGAAAGCGCTACTAAGGTTCAACCTCCTTACCAAAATGCAATTGATAAATTGATCAAAAAGAAAAATATACAGCAAGCCTTTTCGATCATTGATGAATTGGAACCGGTTACCCATAAAAACTTAGTGGAATTGACGGAAATACCGGCGCCTCCATTTATGGAACATAAGCGAGCGGAAAGGTTTAGTGAAATGTTACGAGAAGCCGGTGCAGATACGGTATGGATCGATGAGGTGGGTAACGTCTTGGCGTTGAGAAAAGGTAAGGACAGTAATAAAACCGTTGCCTTGGATGCCCATCTGGATACCGTTTTTCCTGAAGAAACAGATGTTGTTGTAAAAATGGTCGGCGACACCCTTTATGCCCCAGGAGTAGGTGATGATACCCGCGGGTTGGCAATGGTTCTAACCGTATTAAAGGCCATGAACAGCGCCAAAATTAAAACCACTTCAGACGTATTGTTGGTAGGAACAGTGGGAGAAGAAGGATTGGGTGATTTAAGAGGGGTAAAGCATCTTTTCAAAAAAAATGAACCTAAAATAGATTCTTGGATTGCCATAGATGGCGGCGAACTGGGGAGGATCAATAATCAGGCATTGGGTTCCTATCGCTATAAGATAACCTTCAAGGGGCCAGGAGGCCATTCATGGGGAGCCTTTGGTTTGGCCAATCCCCATCATGCAGCGGGTAGGGCAGTGGCGTATTTTGATGATGCGGCAAGGACATATACCGCTTCCGGACCTAAGACCAGTTATAATATTGGCAGAATCGGAGGTGGTACTTCCATCAATTCCATTCCCTTTGAGTCGTGGATGGAGGTGGATATGAGGTCGGTCAGTCCAACACGATTAAACGAAATTGAAGAAATATTGATTTCCCAAACCAATAAGGCCCTGGAGGATTATAACAACATGGTGGATAAGGGACCAAAATTAACAGTAGCAATAGAAAAGATAGGAGACAGACCATCAGGGGAACTATCACCTGAATTGCCCCTTATTCAGCGGGCCATGGCAGTCACAAAGGCATTTAAGACGGAACCCTTTCTTACCAGGGGATCAACAGATTCCAATATCCCGATTTCTTTGGGCATTCCTGCGGTCACCATTGGAAGAGGCGGAAAGGCAGGGGGTGCGCATTCCTTGGGAGAATGGTGGCTCAATGATGAAACCGGACCAGAATCGATTAAATTGGCATTGTTGATCCTGGTTGCAGAGGCAGGGATAGAATAGGGTTCATAGGTTTCCACTATTTCCAAAACACCCTATACCAATTTCATTGATATAGGGTGTTCTGTGTATTGATCACTTAGCCTGATAAAAAAGGGGAAGGAGATTGTTTAAAACTCTTTACCGTTTTATAATCTTAAAGTTCTGCCTTATGGTACTTCCCTGTACATTTAGAATGTATGTGCCCTGTGCCAAAACACTTAAATCTATGGGGATATACCGTGATGATCCAATAGTGTGTTTTTGCTTAAATAGGGTGCTTCCATCGGGACTTAATACAAAAACGGTCACCTCTTGGTCCATTCCTGGGATATAAAGGTTGGTAGGACCTTGGGTAGGGTTTGGATAGCCCGATACCCTTTCAGGAACAAAGATTTGTTTTCTAAATGCTCCTTGGCAATCCCATTCTGTGGTTACAGATACTTTGTTTAGCCCAACGGGAAGAATGGTTTTGTACTCGTTACCAAATACTTCTACAGTTTCATCATTGATCATTACATAATACTTTTCAGCACCTTCCATTTTAATGGTCAATTCTCTAGAATCCTTATCAATATTGGTTACTGCAGAAATTTCTTTTCGTTCTTCCACAATCACCTCAAAACATTGCTGATAATCCGAAATATTGGCAACGGTAAAGCAAACTTCATAAGTCCCGGAGATTAACCCTGTAATGATGGTGGAATTGGATGCATTGGCTCCTAATTTTATTGGTGTTCTTCCAGTTATGGAAACATAATAGTTGTAATTGGAATCATTAACACCTATAGCAATGGATCCTTCCCCTATCAAGGTACACGTGGGGCTTTGTAGGGACACATTAAAATTGTTGAGGGGCAGATCAAATTTTTTACAACCAAGTGCGTCTACCAAGGTCCCTAATGGAGAATTTGGACATTGATCTTTATCATTCATGATACCATCCCCATCCTTATCATCGTCACATACATCTCCAATACCATCCCCATCAAAATCCAATTGGTCTGGATTAAAGGCTGTAGGACAATTATCGACCTCATCTGGAACACCATCCTGATCACTATCAAAAGCTATCAATCTTATGGAAATGGTAGCATTCCCAGCTATCCCATTAATGCTAAATCCTACGGTTGCAGTGCCTGTGACGGTACTTGCAGTGAAAATGGCACCATAGCTACCATCGCCATTATCCGTTACATTACCAACAGTCCCCAAGTCAGTATTTATTTCAACAAGATCTCCACCATAGTGCAATAGATTTCCATGGGCGTCCATAAGTTGTACAATAATCATAGCGGCACTGCTGTTGTCAGCTAGCAGTTCATAGACATCAGCGCTGATCATGGAGTTGGTGCTATCGGCTTTTCCAGAAAGAAAATCAAAGGCTAAGGTCTTTGTTCCAGCTATCCCATTGATGCTAAATCCAACCGTTGCGGTTCCTGTGACGGTACCAGAAGTAAGGATGCCACTGTAGGTGCCGTTTCCGTGATCTGTGACGCTGGACAAAGTTCCCAAGGTAGTTGTGATTACTATATTATCTCCTCCTTGATCCAAAGAATTACCATTTGCATCCTTAAGTTGTATGGTAATAATGGCACTGCTAGTCCCATCAGCCAAAAGTTCATTGTTATCGGAGCTGATGGTGGAGTTGGTAATATCTACATTTCCAGGAATGAATTCAATGGCCACGGTCTTTGTTCCCGATATCCCATTGATGCTAAAGCCAACGGTTGCGGTTCCTGTGACGGTCCCAGAAGTAAGGGTGGCACTATAGGTACCGTCCCCTTGGTCGGTCACAGTGGACAGTGTTCCCAAAGAAGTGACGACCTCTACATTTTCGCCTCCTTGGTCCAAAGGATTGCCGTTGCTGTCCACAAGTACTATGGTAATAACGCCATAGCTAGTACCATCTGCCAAAAGTTCATCGACATCGGAGCTGATGGTAGAGGTGGTGTTATCTACATTTCCAGGAAGAAAATCAATGGCCACAGTCTTTGTCCCCACTTTCCCATTGATGCTAAATCCAACGGACGCGGTACCTGTGATAGTACCAGAAGTAAGTATGGCACTGTAGGTACCGTTTCCAAGATCTGTGACGTTGGACAAAGTTCCCAAGGTAGTCGTGATTACTATATTATCTCCTCCCTGATCCAAAGAATTACCGTTGGCATCCATAAGTTGTATGGTAATGTTGGCCACATTATTGCCGTCCGCTATAAGTTCGGAAACATCCGAAATAATGGTGGAACTGATGGTATCGGCATTCCCGGGCATCAGATCAACATGTACAGCGTTTGTTCCTGTTTCTCCATTGATACTAAACGCAACCGTAGCAGTACCTGATATAGTGCCGGTAGTTAAAATGGCACTGTAGGATCCGTCCCCATGATCTGTAACGCCGGACAAAGTTCCCAAAGTAGTTGTGAATGCTATATTTTCACCTCCTTGATTCAATGGATTGTTGTTACTATCCAAAAGTTGAACGGTAATTGTGGCACTGTTTGTTCCATTCGCTAAAAGTTCGGCAAAATCCGAAGTAATCGTGGAAAAGCTGGAATCGGCATTTCCAGGCATGAAACCAACATTTGCGGTCTGTGTTCCTGTTTCCCCGTTGATACTGAAAGCGACGGTAGCAGTACCTGTTGTCGTACCTGTGGTTAAAATGGAACTGTAGGTCCCGTTGCCATGATTTGTTACGCTGGACAAAGTTCCCAATGTAGTGGTGAATGAAATGGTGTCTCCTCCTGTACGTATTTCATTGCCATATAAATCCTTCAACTGCACAGTAACAATCGTAGTACTGTTTGCATCGGCAACTAGCTCGGTCAGATCTGAGGAAATTGAAGAAGTAGTTACATCTGCTACACCAGAAAGAAAACCAATTTCTATGGTTTGAATAGCAGTCTCCCCGTTGATGCTAAACCCAATAGTTGCCGTTCCGGTGATGGTTCCCGAAGTTAAGATGGCACTATAGGTCCCATCCCCATTATCCGTAACATTACCTATACTACCCAATGAGGTGTTCATAACTATCGTTTCTCCACCATGTTGTAAAGGGTTTCCATGAATATCCCTTAACTGTACGGAAATATGTGCCATGCTGTTGCCATCTGCAATAATATCGGTAAGATCCGAAACGATTGAAGACGTAGTCACTTGGCTGTTGCCAGCATTAATTTGAACTGATGTGGTGGCTATTGCCGGATTCCCATTTATACTAAAACCAACAATAGCGTTTCCTGCTAATGTTCCACTCGTAAGCACAGCGCTATAAGTACCATTTCCATTATCCAGTATGTTGCCTATAGTCCCTAGGGTGGATGTTATCTCTATATTGTGACCACCACTGGTTAAAGGGTTTCCATGGATATCGAATAATTCTACGGTGATATTAGAAGAGCTGTTTGCGTCCGCCACAAGGGCCGTTTCCGACGAGAAAATTATGGAATTAAGACTGAACAGGCTCTGAATGGCTCCAATTAGGGGAGAATTTCCTCTTGGAGCTCCAAAGAAATCTGTTTCAAGGTTGGCAAGTGAAGGTCCAATTTGTCCATTGGATGGAAAGAAATCGGCTGGTTCACTACTTGTTGGATCATGGAACACAGGATCGGTAAATATGCTGTTGCTATCTTGAAGGGTCGCATTTTGCCAATCGCTTAAAGTTGCTTTATCTGAAGCGTTGAAGCTACCCAAAACACCATCGGGCCCGGAAGTAAAGTACTGGTTGTTTTGTATTGTCAACGCAGAGTTATTACGAAGCCTAATGGTATAATGTTTCCCCGTTCCACCGTTGTTGGATCTGTAATTTGCGAGAATATTATTCTGAATTTTGGAATTGTAATTGTTGGATTCCCTATAAAAAGCAGCAGAATTTTGTACTCCGGAATTACCGGTTCCTGTGACAACAAATGTATTGTGAATGTAGTCACTGCTGGCGCCGTAGGTCTGGTCATAAGCACTATAAATCCTTACATTCGCTATATCCTGATTATTTTTATCCTTACCTAGACTTACTATATTGTTTTTTATTGTGTTTAAGGGAGATGAAAAAGAACTCATGTAGATTCCAGCTACCAAACCAGTTTCAAGGGAAGTGCTCAAGCCATAGATTAAATTATTCTCCACAATAGAATTTTTTTCTCCCAACGCCAATCCATGGCAATTTTTGGCAGAGGTTAAATTATATATTGTATTACCAGAATATAGGCTGCCAGATGGGGTGTAAACGGATTTAATTCCTGTTAAATCTGCCTGTGCTTCCAAATTGCGCACTGTATTATTTGTGATGGTATAAACATTGGAAGGGTTGTATTTAGAGAGTTCTATGCCATAGGAAGCATGGACTGTGGAAGCAGAACCAATATGTTGGATGATGTTTTTGTCTAGCACTATTTTTTCATACCCCCCGTAGGCCACATAAATCCCATCATACGAAAATTGATTTGCGGTAGGTAAGTCCCCAATGCGGATGGGAGCGTTTGGAAAGCCAATGGTATTTTCAACAAATTTAACATTTGCACCACTAAGGGCCTGTGTTACCATTCCATTAAAATAAACCAGAGAACTTGAGGTTGTGGGTATTTGGATACCCCCAATGGAATTATTATTTGCCGTAAGGTCATATAAATAATTCAGGGAACTGCTTGGATTTCCTACGTTTATGGCTCTAAATCGAATCTGCCCCGTTGTAGTTAATTGCAGGGAATTAGGATCCGATTCTGATCCTATAAGGTTGTTGCTAATAAAAGCCTTTCTTAAAATTGAGGATGAAGAACCATAGGTTCCTTCATAAAAAATAGGATAAAACCCAAGATATCTGGAACCGCCATCAATATTAAAGCTGGATATTGAATTGTTTTCTATTACTGAAGTTGCAGTACCATCAGAGGTTAGAAATATGGGATATAGATCAATATTTGAACTTGTAGTTCCCAAAATGATGTTGGTAAGACCCGTACCATTGGCTGATGAGTACCCTATTCTGTTGTTTTTCACCAAATGGCCAGACCCATTCCTTATATAAATACCATAATACCTGTTAAAACTGGAATTATTGAAGGTGATGGTACCAGTTTGATAGATCCGATTGTTTTCAATGGTCCAATGCGTTACATTGTCCGCTGAAATGGCGGCAGCTGCTGTTGAATTGGTATGCCCATAATCAAACAGATTATTATCTGAGATCGTATTATAGTTACTGTCTCCTTTCCAATAATAACCTGCGTAAATAAGGTTCGAGGGACGGTTGCCGTTGTAAGGGCCCACGGTATTGGATACTATCGAATTATTATTGGCCCATTGCAAATGAATAACTCCTCCATAAGCATTAAGATTGGAACCCAGAATGGTGCAATTTTTTACATCGTTGTTATCGGTCGTACCAGTGTTGCCAGATAGTTTTAAAGTAGGAGCATTATTATTTTCATTTTGAAAGGTAAGGGCATTCCCTAAAGTATTGAGGCCATCTATTGTAACATGGTCAGCTCCGTTCAAATAGACAAGTCCATTTGATCCGATATTGCCACTAACAACTCGTTCCATGCCTCCAGAAGGGGAGATGGTGATGGTCGTATAATTTGCACTACCAGATCCACTTTCGTTCAATACAGCCGTCGTGGTTTCGATAATGTTTCCGGTTATTGAAATGACAACATCTCCTTGATGCGTGCCATCGTTGATCTTATCAAATGTAGCTTTTAAGGTGCTGTAACTTCCAGCTGGATTTCCAGCAGATGCCGTCACCGTTACTTGGGTATATCCGGCAATAGCAAAAAAGAAAAGCAGTACAAATAAGAATTGGGACTTATGTATGTGCATGGTAGGTTATTGTTTTAAATGGCATTACCCATTGGTTTTTAACTTTCATCGATAAAGACATACTTGGGTAGCACAAAATTGTTGTAGGCAATTCTTTTGTGTTGCTTATCATAGCTAAATCATCGACAAAAAGGTATATTTCTCCGTTTAAGTGTAAGTTTATATCGAATTATTAACGATGGATACTTCTTTTTATTTTAATTTTTCGATATACGGTCACCTATCATTTTTTTACAATAGGTAGGATGGTGTAATTTTTCTTGGGTGATATTCTTTTTTCGGTTTCATAAATAGCAGTGGATATTTGAAAATGAGGATGAAACATTTACATACTTTAGAGGAGTTGGGTAAAAAGGAAACTTGTTGGTTCCAAGATATTTGGAGCATCTATTTACCGTGGTCATCGGAATGTGTTGGGTACTTGGTACTTTAAGGCTCTATCCAATTTTAACTCTTGGATAAACGTAAGGAACTTATGGGTCTATTTAATGCAATGCTTCTATCATTGTTAGGGGGCCAATCTGCAGATAGGATCATCCATAAACCATGGGCTTTTGAATTTTGATTTTTATTGAACATTTTGTCTTAAACCCAATAGTCAATTTGCTCATTTGATCCCCGGTTGATGAGTCACAGATTATCGGGATTAATTAGCTGACTGACGAATAAGAAATGAATAATTAGTCACATTACCACCCCTTATTTATATTTAGGAAATCATAGAATACTCCTAACATGCTCGATAAAGTAGTAATAAACTTCACGCCTACGGGCATGATTCCTACCAAAAAAATGACCCCTCATGTACCGGTAAGTGTATCTGAGATTATTGAAGATGTACATCAGGCCACAGAGTTGGGCATCACCTTGGTGCACTTGCATGCCAGGGACGCCCAAACTGGGGAGCCAACACATAAAAAGGAGGTATATGGGGAAATTATTGAGGGAATTCGTAAATATGCGCCTCAACTGGTCATATGCGTTTCATTGAGTGGTAGAAATGTCAGTGAATTGGAGTTGAGGGCAGATCCATTGAATTTAGAGGGTAATCTTAAACCAGACATGGGAAGCTTGACACTGAGTTCTTTGAATTTTAACAATTCTGCAAGTCAAAATTCCCCTAAAATGGTTCAGGACCTTGCGGCACTCATGAAAGAGAAAGGTATTGTACCAGAACTGGAAGCGTTCGACAACGGCATGGTCAACTATTCAAAGTATTTGATCAAGAAAAATTTGATTGCCCCACCGTATTATTTCAACCTATTGTTGGGAAATATAGCAGGCTCCCAAGCCAACTTGTTGCATACCGGAATGATGATCAATGACCTACCGGAAAATTCCGTTTGGAGTCTGGCCGGATTAGGAGGTGACCAATTAAAAATGAACTCGCTTTCCATCGCTATTGGAGGAGGGGTAAGGGTAGGATTGGAGGACAATATTTGGTACGACACGGAGAAAACCCAATTGGCCTCCAATATGGAACTGCTCAAGCGAATACATCAACTTGCACAAGCAAATGATCGGGAAATAATGTCTCCACAGGAATTTAGGGAACTGATGAATCTAGAGCCTGGGAACGGAAAATACGGGCGGGACCTTTAAGAAGATATAACTATGGATATTGTTAAGAGCAGTACTATTTCAACCCCAAGAAGATTCTGGAATGTAATAAGAAATGGGTTGTTCTTTCATGGGTTAAGAAATCGATTGGCTCGAATAGGAATAAATATCATGCCATATTATTGGGTAAAAGAGGAGGTTCATAAATGTGAAGAGCCCTCAATAAAAGGAGATGTTTCGGAATATAAACTTAGACACCTGAGCCTTGAAGAACTCATACTTATCTGCAAGGATATTGACAATTTTATTCTTGACGACCTGATCAAGGATTTTGAAAACTGTGATATATGCCTAGGTTTGGAAAAAAATAGGGAAATTGCGGCATACACCTGTATAGGACTCAACAGTTTTGTATTTAATCACAAAAAAATCGAAATAAAAGAAAATGAGGCCTATCTGTTTAATATGTGGACTTTTCATAATTTTAGGGGAAGAAACTTGGCCCCTTTTCTGAGATACAAAAGTTATGAGATGTTGAATGGGATGGGCAGGGATACGAAATATAGTATTACTGAATATTTCAATAAATCCTCCATTAAGTTTAAAAAGAAACTAAACTCCGAACATCAGAGACTTTATATCTATTTTGAATTATTCGGTAGGATCAAAAAACATTACCTGATCAGAACCTACAATTAGGAAATTGAACGGTAGATATTTTGCCCCGTTTCTGCCTGCCTATAGTCACTAATTGAGGATATTGATTTTAATTTTTTTTAGGGTTGCAAAGTAATGTATGGCCCTAGGTAGGATTTTAGCCATATGCCTTGTAATAATTACCTGATTTTTATTAAAGTAATTAAACAAAAAGCTTACTTTGTTTAAATATTATACTATTCTATTGTAGCTCAACGTATATTATAATTTGATGTAATACCATTATTTGCTGATGTTCAAGAGGTTTTGACCATGGATTTCATTGATTCGATAGTTAAAAATTTTATATAAAATGTTTAAGTATTTATGATATGGACAACCAGAGATTGATTCATTTTTTTATCTTTAATATATAGTATAAAGGATGGGCGTTTTAAAGAGAAACAATGTCAATATTATCGGCCAAGGGACACAGGTACTAATGTTTGCCCATGGTTTTGGTTGTGACCAAAGTATGTGGCGTTTTGTCACACCAGCTTTTGAGAAGCAATACAAGATTGTTCTTTTTGATTATGTGGGTTGTGGAAAATCGGATATCAGCCAATATCGGGAAGACCGGTATGACTCTTTATATGGTTATGCCCTGGACGTTCTTGAAATTTGCCATGAATTGGAATTGAAGGATGTAATCCTAATTGGACATTCTGTTAGTTCCATGATCGGCATGTTGGCTTCCATTCAAGACCCTGATCTGTTCCGTGCCTTGATCCTGGTTTGTCCGTCTGCGTGCTATGTCAACAAGAATGGGTACTATGGTGGTTTCGAAGAAAAGGACCTTCATGGTTTAATGGAAGTAATGGAGAACAATTATGTGGGGTGGGCCAATTTCCTTGCCCCCGTAGTGATGAAAAACCAAGAAAGACCGGAATTAATCCAAGAACTGGAAGAAAGTTTCTGTTCCATGGATAAAGAGATTACAAGAAATTTTGCAAAAGTGACTTTTTTCTCTGATAACCGTGAAGATCTTTCGAAAGTGAAGGTCCCAAGCCTTATTCTTCAGTGTCAGGAAGATGATATTGCCTCGGAGCAAGTAGGCGAGTTTGTACACCATGCTTTAGAGCGTAGTGAAATATATTATATGAAAGCTACGGGCCACTGTCCACATATGAGCCATCCGCAGGAAACGATAGACAGTATGCAGCGGTATCTGTCAACAATTGATAAACCTTAATAATCTTATCCTTGAATAGCATTACATTGCATAAAGATCCCCCTTGTTACGTATTTGCTTTTTCAGTGGATGGGCCTATTTCCCACATCAATAATAGATTTCTTCAACAACTTGGGTATACCCATGCTGATGTCCTAGGTGAAATGCGCATGGAGGATCTCCTGACTGCGGGCAGTAAAATTTTTTATAAGACACATTTTCTCCCGATGTTGATGATGCAGGAACGTGTAGAGGAAATGTTCCTTACCTTCAAATCCAAATCGGGAGATGAGTTTCCTGTCCTGATGAACCTTGAACTAAACAATGAAGGAGAGGACCAGCAAATACAGGCGGTTGGATTGCATATTGCAAAACGCAATAAGTTTGAGAAGGGTATTATCGAAGCCAAGGAGGCTGCGGAGAAGGCTTTAATGGAAAATGAATTGTTATTAGAGATGCGCGCTCGATTGGAACGCAACCAGGAAAATTTGGAAAGACAGTTGCGAAATCTGAAACGTATCAATTTTGAACATTTGGAATTTAGCAAAGTTCTTTCCCATGATATGCAGGAGCCCTTGAGGAAAATAGTCCTTTTTGCAGGCCTTTTGGAAGCCAAATATCAAAATAATGAGCTCGATTCCCAATTAAATTCTTACCTCTGTAAATTATCTGACATTTCGGAAAAAGCCCGTAGTCTATTGATCAAGCTTCAGAATTTCCATTCCCTGGAGGACCGTATGAACAAAAATACCAAGGGTGATCTTGAAGTGATGATTGAAAACGCACTAGAGCGGATAAATAACAAAAAAATCAAACCCGATCTCAGTCGGTTGAAAGCAAAAGAAGTATACGGGGATATCCCCAGGCTCACCAGGGTCTTTAGGGAATTATTGGAAAACTCATATAAGTTCCGATGCTTGAACAGATTGTCATCCATCACAATATCTTCGGATCTGGTCAAGGAAAATTATTACTGGGCCGTTGAGAATGCTTATCGGTATACCGATTTTATTCAGATCCGTTTCCAAGACAATGGAATAGGATTCCCCCCTAATTCTGAAGATAAGATTTTTAGATTGTTGCAAAAATTTCATGCAAATAGCGGAACAGGCTTGGGACTGGCCTATTGCAAGAAGATTGTGGAACTGCACCATGGTAGGATAGTGATGAAACCTTGCCAAGGAGGTGGTACCTTATTCACCATCCTTTTGCCAACTTATGAAGAATGGTCCACGGAATAAATCTTTAAGAAAAGAAAGGCTGAAATTATGGTAAAGCCTGATTCGAAATATTAGGTATGATATTTTTATTTGAACTTTTTTAAAGGCTATATGTTCCCAGTGTTTTATCTTTATATACTAAATTAGACTATATCTTAAGAGTCTATTTAACTATAATAATTTATCAATGGCTGAATTTAGGATCTTACTGGCTGATGATGATGAGGACGATCGGTTGTTTTTTGAAGATGCTCTTGAAGATATAGGATATCCTACCTTACTGACACTTGCCAAAAATGGTGTTGAACTTATGGGGATATTAACCGGTGATGAAGAGTCCATGCCGGAAATTCTCTTCCTAGACTTAAATATGCCACTAAAAAATGGAGTGGAATGTTTGAGTGAGATCAGGGCTGACCGGTTTTTTGATAAACTGATCATAATAATTTATTCTACTTCCTTGAACAAGGATACGGTGGAGCTACTTTATAGGAATGGGGCCGATTATTACATTCAGAAACCATCGGACTACGAAGGTCTTAAAAAAGTAGTCAAAAAAGTGTTGGACCTAATCAAATTGGAATCCAAAAAACCAGACTCGATTAATAGTTTTATCATAACCCCCAAATAAAGTTCTATGTCCCAAACAACCAATACCCCTTATTTTTTAACTGGTGATGGTGAGATGGTTGGATTGACCAGATCTTTTGACTGGGAAAGTACGAAGCTTGGCCCCCCCGATCAATGGCCCAATGAGCTTAAGGTAACCTTGGACATTCTGTTCCATTCCAAATTCCCAATGTTCCTTTTCTGGGGTTCCGATTATGTTTGTTTCTATAATGATGCCTATCGTCCAAGCTTGGGTATCAGCGGAAAACACCCTTCAATCCTCGGTATGAAAGGGATAGTGGCTTGGGAAGAGATTTGGTCAGAGATAGAACCTTTGTTGAGTCAGGTTAGTAGCGGAAAGGGTACTGTCTATCGTGAAAATCAATTGATACCCTTTTATAGAAATGGGTTGATCGAAGATATTTATTGGACATTCAGTTATAGTCCTGTTCGTAATGAGCATGGTGATATAACAGGGGTCCTGACCGTCTGTAATGAGACAACAAAGTTGGTGCAGCGACAACAGAATCTTCGTAACAGTGAGCTGCGTTTCCGGAGTATGGCCGAAGATACGGACCTGTATATCGTTACAGGGGATGAAACCGGTAATGCTACTTATTTTAACCCGGCATGGACACGGCTTACCGGTGCTGAAATGGATCAACTTACCGGATTCGGATGGACAGGTTTTGTTCATCCGGAGGATTTGGACCATTTTTCAAAACTATACTTTGGCTCCTTGGAGAAAAGGGCCCCGTTTACGGGAGAGGTACGGGCAAGGGCCAAAGAAGGGAATTTTCGATGGCTATTGGCCAATGCCACCCCGCGATTTTATCCTGATGGCAGGTTTGCCGGTTATATTGGTATTTTTACAGATATCACCGAAAGAAAAAAAGTGGAACAAAGTGCAGAGCTGTTTAGGATCACTGCAGAAAATGCAATTGACCCTTTCATATTAATGCGCAGGGATAGTTCGTTTGAGTATCTCAATCCTGCAGCCTTGGAGAAATGGGGATATACAAAAGAAGAGGCCCAAACCTTAAAAGTACCAGATGTAGATACCATATTTGACCTCAAGAGGTTTGGCGAACTATTTGAGAAAGCCCAGCAATCTACCATTCCTCTAATTGAAACACAGCATAAGAACAAAAAAGGGGAAGTATACCCAGTGGAGGTAACTGTCAGTGGTATTACCCTTGGCGGAAAGGAATATATGCTTGCCATTGCCCGGGATATATCGGAACGTAAAAAGGCTGAAAACCTCATTAAGGAAAGTGAACTACGGTTCCGATTGCTCGCCGAACAATCACCTATTTGGGTCTGGCTGGCAGACCAAGATCTCAATGTGCAATACGTTAACCACCAAATGCTCCATTTCCTTGGTTTAAAGGATAAGAGTGAGTTTGTTGGCAAGGTTTGGGAAGAGGTCATGCATCCGGAAGATATCCCAAAGGTCTATCAGACTTTTGCGGAAGCACGTAAGTACCGGGAATCATTCTATTATGAACATAGGATAAAAGAAGCTGCAACCGGACAATACTATTGGTTCAAGGTTTGGGCTATGCCAAAATATGAAGAAGATAATTTGGTAGGCTTTATAGGAACTGCGGTAAACATTGATGAACAAAAGGCATTTACGCAGGAATTGGAGAAAAAGGTGGCAGCTCGTACCAAGGATCTTGCAAACTCCAATAAGGAGCTCGAAGAAATGAACAAGGAACTGGAGTCATTTGCCTATGTCTCTAGCCATGATCTTCAGGAGCCCCTTCGAAAAATACAGATCTTTAGTTCGCAGATACTGTCAAATGATTTCGATAATCTTAGCGAGAGAAGCAAGGACAAATTTAAGCGGATGCAGTTGGCCGCCCAGCGGATGCAATCTTTGATTAGAGACCTTTTGGCCTATTCGCGGACTAATTCAGGAGATCGGTCTTTTGAATTTACGAACCTGAACGAATTGGCCGGGAATGTAGTTGCAAGCTTACAGGAAGAACTGGAAGTTCGGGAAGCAGTAGTAAAGATCGGAGAGTTGCCATCTGCATCTGTAGTGCCCTTCCAGTTTGAACAATTGTTGTTTAACCTGATTTCCAATTCTCTAAAATTTGTAGAAAACAATACATTGCCAAAGATCCAAATACATGGTCAGATGTTGCCTGGAAGTGACATTAAGAACATTAAAATTGATAAGAAGAGGGACTATTGTTGTTTGGATGTTTCGGACAACGGGATAGGATTCGATCAAAAGTATGCAGACCGCATCTTCGAGGTTTTCCAACGTTTGCATCCAAAAGAAACGTACATGGGCACTGGAATAGGTTTGTCCATCGTTAAAAAAATTGTTGAAAATCACAATGGGGTAATTACGGTAACCAGTGCACAGGGAAAGGGAACCAATTTCCGAATTTGTATCCCAGTAGTACAGGAATAAACAGAACCGGTAAAAGCCTTATGGAAAATAGGAGCAATTGGTCCCTACTCGTTTGTGTTTTTTAGTTTCCGATAGAATAACTTCCAAAATTAGCTCTTAAAACACATTGCGAAGAGAATTTAGCTTTACAATACTACTACTACTACTACTACTACCTTTTGGTTTTATTTATATGCACATAACTGCTTCCAATGGAATTCTTATGGTGTATTTAAGTATGTTGAAACTGAGTGAAGTAGTTTGATATTTTTGTGTATTTCAAGATTAAACTGCAAAACTTATCTGTTCTTTTTGATCCTACAAATAATGCATTCTAACATGAAACCAACTGTTAAAGTTTATGTAATTTTTCCCTTGAATTAATTCACACTTCTTAAAAATTAATTCATTTACTTATCTTGTACCATAGGAGTCTGTGCATAAAACTAATTATTCATTAATCTCTAAAATCTGTTTATACCTGTTACATGCATGACCAAAATAACCAAAAAAACACGACATGAAAAGAAGAAATTTTGTGCAGCTGTCCGGACTGGGGGCAGGAGCACTTTTGGTTCCTAATTTAATGATGGGGAACAATATTCTTGCCGAGGCACTTTTAGAGCCAGGTATGGATACGATCGTAAAAAAGAGAATGGCTGATGTAGCCTTGAATACGGCGAGGTCTTTAGGTGCTACCTATGCCGATGCCAGAATTGGAAGATACCTTAACCAATATGTCTTTACACGCGAGGATAAGGTTCAAAATGTGGTGAATACAGAGTCTTTCGGAATTGGTATTAGGGTGATAACCAATGGTACCTGGGGGTTCGCATCAACCAACAACGTTACGGAAGACGGCATTAAAAAAGCTACGCAGCAAGCCGTTGCTATTGCAAAGGCCAATTCTAAATTCCAAAAAGAACCTGTAATACTTGCACCAGAAGCCGGGTATGGAGATGTTTCTTGGAAAACTCCCATAAAAAAAGATTTTAAAGAGGTTCCCATTTCCGAAAAAGTAGATCTTTTGCTTTCGGCAAATGCCGCCGCCCTGAACAATGGAGCCAACTTTGTAAATTCAGCACTATTTATGGTCAATGAACAGAAATATTTTGCTTCTACAGAAGGTTCATACATTGATCAGGATGTGCACAGAATATGGCCAACTTTTGGAGTTACGGCAGTGGATCAGGCCGCTGGAAAATTTAAGACAAGAGATGCACTAAGCAGTCCTATGGGTATGGGCTACGAATATATGGACGGTCTGGCATCAGAAAAACTGGTAGGGGGAGCAGGGTTAACGCTTTACCGCAATAGCTATGACATGATAGAAGATGCCACAGCTGCTGCAAAACAGGCGAAAGAAATGCTGACTGCAAAGTCTGTAGATCCAGGCAAATATGATTTGGTTTTGGAACCGAACCATTTGGGTCTTACCATTCATGAATCTGTTGGGCACCCCACAGAACTGGATCGTGTATTGGGTTATGAAGCTAATTATGCAGGTACGAGTTTCGCTACTATAGATAAATGGAAATCGGGCAATTTCAAGTACGGTAGCGATATTGTAAATATAGTAGCGGATAAAACCCAAGTGGGATCCCTAGGTGCCGTGGGATATGACGATGAAGGAGTTAAATGTAAAGAATGGGATATTATAAGAAACGGAGTATTGGTGAATTATCAGGCTACCCGGGATCAAGTAAAAATGATTGATCAGAATGAATCCCATGGTTGCTGCTATGCCCAAAGTTGGAACGACGTACAGTTTCAAAGAATGCCAAATATTTCACTCGAAGCTGGTAAAGAACCGTATTCGGTCAGTGAGATGATCAAAGATGTGGAGAAGGGAATTTATATTGCGGGCAGGGGTTCTTACTCCATTGATCAACAAAGGTATAATTTTCAATTTGGAGGTACGGTCTTCTATGAAATAAAGGAAGGTAAAATTGTAGGAATGTTGAACGATGTGGCCTATCAATCCAATACCCAGGAATTTTGGAATTCTTGTGCTAAGATTTGTGATAAGGATGATTACCGAATGTTCGGTTCATTCTTTGACGGAAAAGGTCAGCCCTCCCAAGTGAGTGCTGTCTCCCATGGCAGTTCAACCTCAAGGTTCAATAATATCAATGTCATTAATACAGGTAGAACCGTTTAATCTTAGTTTCACTATAATATTCAAGACAATGGCAATATATAAAGAAGAAGAAGCAAGAAAGATTATGGAAAAAGCGTTGAGCTTTTCCACGGCAGATGCTTGCACAATTAATTTACAGGGCAGTGAAAGCGGAAACATTAGGTATGCAAGAAATTCCGTTTCCACCTCAGGACATCGCTCCAATCAAACCTTGGTCGTTCAGTCTAATTTCGGCAAAAGGTCAGGTACGGCTAGCATCGATGAATTTGATGACGCCTCTTTACAAAGGGTTGTGGCCAGAGCCGAGGAGTTGGCAAAACTATCTCCAGAAAACCCGGAATTTATGGATCCTTTAGGGCCTCAAGTTTATGATAAGGCAATTAACTATGTTGAGGCAACCGCTAACATAACACCAGAATATAGAGCAAATGTGGCCAATAGCAGTATTGAGCCCGCTGTGGCAAGTGATGTTACTGCTGCTGGTTTTTTGGATGATTCTGCAGGGTTTTCGGCCATCCTAAATTCCAAAGGACTTTTCGCCTATAACAAGTCCACGAATATAGAGTTTACGGTTACCATGAGAACAAATGATGGTACCGGATCTGGGTGGGTGACCAGAGATTTTAATGATGTGGCCAAATTTGATGCTGCAGAGGCTTCTCGCGTGGCGATATCAAAATCGGTAATGTCCCGTGAAGCAAAGGCTATTGAACCTGGAAAATATACCGTCATATTAGAACCTTCGGCAGGCCTAGGATTGTTAAGTGGTTTAGGAAGATCGATTGACGCAAGGCAAGCCGATGAAGGGCGTAGTTTTATGTCCAAAGACGGTGGCACAAAAATGGGGGTTAAAATAGTAGACGAACGGGTAAACCTATGGTCAGACCCATTAAATCCAGAAGTTCCGGTAGCAACTTGGAATGGGGAAGGACAGCCTTTGAAGAAAACAGAGTGGATCAAAAATGGCGTAGTGAAGAATCTCGCTTACAGTCGTTTTTGGGCAGAAAAAAAGGGTGTTGAGCCAGTTCCCTATCCCAGTAACATAATTATGGGTGGTGGAGATGCTTCTTTGGAAGATCTCATCAAGAGTACCAAAAAAGGGATTTTAGTAACTCGCTTATGGTATATTCGATCCGTTGACCCTCAAACACTTCTCTATACAGGATTAACGCGTGATGGAACATTTTATATTGAGAATGGAGCCATTAAATATCCTGTAAAGAATTTCAGATTTAATGAAAGTCCAATCATCATGCTCAACAATCTAGAAACGCTTGGTAAGCAAGTTCGCGTTGAGGGTAATTTGATTCCCTATATGAAAATTAGAGATTTCACTTTTACCAGCTTATCTGATGCTGTTTAGGAGTATAGAATAGTTGTATAATAGGTTGTTTTGAGCATTTCAAAACAACCTTTTCTTATACTACACCGCCCTACATGGTAAAAATGTAGGTATAATGCATGTTTAAATATAGATAGTGGGAAACGCATTTTTTTTTACGAGATTACAGTATGAATCCGGGGATTGGGATGTAGATCAAAGAATGCCCTCCAATTTACTAAATTCACTGGTAGAGTATACTACCCTTGCTGTTGACACCAAAGAAAATATAATTTCTCTCGCAAGTGATGATATTTTCAAATGTCCCTTTTGCTATCTTTCTGGGCATAAATTGGTTCAGTTTACCAAAAAAGAAAAAGAGAATTTTAAAAAGTATATCAATAATGGTGGCTTTGTATTCGTAGATGATTGTAACCACGATATAGACGGACTTTTCGCAAAATCTTTTGAACGCCAGATGGATGAAATTTTTGGTATTGACACACTTAAAAAAATTCCTAATACCCACGAAATCTATAACATATTTTTTGAATTCGAGGATGGACCTCCAACCACTTCTCAGGAATTAAACGGGTGGGGAGATGATTTGGTTCACGAATATTTAAAGGCCATTGAAATAAATGGCAGAATTGGGGTACTCTACAGTAATAAAGATTATGGTTGTGAATGGGATTATGATTTTAGAAACAAACGCTGGTATAAAATAGATAATACTCGTTTTGGGGTAAATATAGTGATGTATGCACTTACGTCGTAAACAAGAAATTTGATGGAGAAGCATTTAGTAGAAATAAAAAATGAGTTGGAAGGATTGACCGCAAAACTTACAGAAGTAAAAAGGGAAATCGGTAAAATAATCATTGGTCAGGAAGAAACTGTTGAGCAATTATTGATCACTTTTTTAGCGGGAGGCCATGCGCTATTGGAAGGGGTCCCGGGTCTAGCCAAAACTTTGATGATCAAAACCTTATCACAGGCGATTGATTTAAAATTTAAACGTATTCAGTTCACTCCAGATCTCATGCCCTCGGATATCATCGGCACGGAAATTCTGGAAGAAGACCATACTACAGGAAGAAAAATATTTCAATTCAACAAAGGGCCAATCTTCGCCAATATTATTTTGGCGGACGAAATTAATAGAACTCCACCAAAAACACAGGCCGCATTATTGGAAGCCATGCAGGAATTTGAAGTTACCTACTCCGGAAAGACCTATGCCTTGGAAAGACCTTTTTTTATGCTTGCCACACAAAATCCGATTGAGCAGTCGGGCACCTTTCCTTTACCTGAAGCACAGCAAGACCGTTTTTTGCTTTACATTAAGATAGGATATCCCACAGCCTTGGAAGAAAAAGGTATTTTAAAAAGTACCACAGGAGTAAAAAAAGAGCATGTCAAGAAGGTAATTTCAGGGGCCGAAATTCAACGATTACAAGAGTTGGTACGCGAAGTTTATATCAGTGATGAGCTTATTGAATTTGTAAGTAGTATAGTGCGCGCTACCAGACCCGAAATAACAACCAATGCCTATGTAAAGGAATGGGTAAGTTGGGGTGCCGGGCCGCGTGCCGGGCAGGCTATGATCCTTACGGCAAAAGCAAGAGCATTGCAGTATGGACGTATGTCGGTAACTTTGGATGATTTAAAACAGGTGGCACTTCCCGTGTTAAGACATCGAATAATTATTAATTTCAGAGCAGAAGCGGAAGGAATAACCTCAGACCTGGTCACAGGTCATTTACTCACACATACTGAATTTCCTTCAAAAGTAGAGCGCTAAGTGGATCGAGACTACAGACAATTATTCCAGCCCCATATTATCAATAGTATCTCTGGACTTTCTCTGATTGCTAGGGTCATTGTTGATGGCTATCTAGCAGGTCTCAATAAGAGTCGTAGAGTAGGGGTGGGATTGGAATTCAGTCAATATAGAGGTTATGAACCTGGTGACGATTTACGCCTATTGGATTGGAAAATGTTAGCGCGTTCGGGCAGACATTATATCAAACAATCTGAAATAGATACCCATATATCTGTAAAATTTATTGTAGATACCAGTAAATCAATGGTGTATTCAGAGGGTGGAATATCAAAAATAGATTTTGTCAAAGTTATGGTAGCGTCTTTGGCACACTTGGCCCAAGAGCAAGGAGATGCCATCGGACTCTATGCCCTAAATAATAAGAATATTACAAGTCTTCAACCCATAGTTCAAAAACAGCAGTATAAACGATTTTTACACGAACTCATCCAAATAAAAGGTGAAGGGGAATGGCCATCAAATACTTATAATTTTGATAAACTTCATGATAAAAGCAGAAAAGAGTTGGTGTTTTTTATTACCGATATGTATGAATATGATGCAGAACTGACTACTGTAATCAAAAGCTTAAAAACCAAAAGAAACGAAGTTGTTGTTTTACAAATTCTGGGTAAAAATGAATTTCAGTTCAACTATAAAGGTCATGTGGTTTTTGAAGATTTGGAAACAGGAGCTAAGGTAAAAGTAGATGCCAAAGAGGCAAAAAGTAAATATTTGAGCGCACTTAATACGATGATGACTACCACTAAAGATATGTTATTGTCCAATAATATAGGATATCAACTATTTATGCTGGATGAGCCTTTGGGAGAGGCTTTACAGCTATTTTTAAAGCAACGAAGCCATTTAATGTAAAATGAGTTTTCTTAATCCTACATATCTATGGTCTTTGTTGGGGATTCTTATCCCTATAGCAATTCATTTGTGGAACAGAAAAAAGGTCTTGACCATTAAGGTGGGAAGTATTAAAATGCTAACTGCATCAGAGCCTAAACGTACAAGCAGTATCCGCCCAAATGAGTGGTGGTTACTTGTGCTGAGAATATTGATGATTACCCTGTTCGGTTTCATCCTTGCAGGGCCTATTATCAATAAAACAAAACAAAAAGAAAACCTTGTTTATGTTGTAGACCCTGAATTGCTCCATTTAAAAAGTATGGAGCAGCTAATTGATAGTCTCCCTTCTCAGGCCCTCCGTATCATGGTAAGCGGTTTTCCATTAGCGGAAGACTATGATGTTGAAACTAACAAGTTTGATGTGCCAAATTACTGGCAAATGGCCCAAGAGATGCAACATCTGGAAACTGATAGTATTATTGTATTTGCAAAAGGCCTAGTTTCTGGAATACATGGAATGAGACCCGCAACCTCTGTAGGTATCAACTGGATTGTATTGGATACTGATGAAAAAACAACTGCTTTATTGGAAGCTATGGTGGATAAAGACAGTATTGAATTGCTTTCTATGGCAAGTGATCGTAAAAGCTTATCATTTACCAAATCTAATATTGCCAAAAATAGTGAGAAAATAAGATTTAATGATACGGAAGATAGTATTCAAATTAATGGCAATCGAATAGGGGTAAAACCCAATCCACCATTAAAGATATTAATTGTGGCTGATGATGGCCTCGTCAATGAATTGAAATATCTAAGGGCTGCCTATCGGGCGGTTGGAAAATTCTTGGATCAACCTATCGAAATGAAAAGGGTTACTAAAATTGACACATTGGATCTGGAAGCCTATGCCACTTTGGTATGGTTAAGTGAAAATAAGTCGAAAAATCACCCCATTACATCATTACTATATCGACCAGATTCTTTGGCAAACGAATTAATTGTTCCCGGTGACACAAGAAACACCTTCTTCTTGACACACCCTCTAAATAGCGAGAACACCATTAAGGAGCATCTCCCTGAAAAACTGTTGGAATTACTTTCCCTTCATGATGGGTTACAAGAAAAAGTTTATTCATATGATCAACGAACTGTAGATGCCCAGGAATTGCAAACCGTAAAATTAAGCCAAAAGGGCAACCGGAAATATGCTGAACATCATGATCTTTCTTTATGGACATGGGTATTGTTAAGTATCCTATTGGTTGTTGAACGAATTTTATCAAAATACAGAGGACAATGATAGATTCGGGAAAACTTTTCTTACTAAACTTTAAAAAACGGTGGCAGTTACTGGAAGTTCTTGCCATTGTGCTGTACGCACTGGGCCCTGCAATTTTAAGCTACATTTTGAAATCGGACTTTGCGCTTGGATTGTTTCTTTTTCTGGCAATTGCTACTGCCATTGCCCTATATAAAAAACCATGGCGCTTGACTTTAGGAAAAGTAAGTAGCCATATAGATCAGAAATATGATGGCGTAGAGTTCAGTACAGGGTTGTTGCTAAAGCCTATGGATGAACTTGCAAATATGGCAATGCTCCAGCGGTATAAAATAGGTGAAGTATTAAAAGAAAATAGGAACACCATCAAACCTGAGGTACCTATAAAAAAGCCGTTGGTTATCTTATTATTATTTGTTTTGCTATCCTTTATATCCTATCAGTTTTCATTCCAGGAATACTTTAAAAAAGCAACGGGTAAAATGGAAAACCAACAAATGGTTAAATTCCAGCCTTTGGATAGTACACTTCGTAAAGATACACCGCCTTCACTAAAGTCCCAAAAACTGACCATTTATCACCCATCCTATACAAAACTAGGTCAAACTGTGACTTCGAATATGAATATTAAGGCCTTGGAAGGTTCAAAACTTGTTTGGGAGGTTCAATTTGATACGGTAATACAAGGGGCTTCTATAGAAATCTTGGAGAACGCCTACCCAATGGACAAGGTAGGTGATGGATATTTAAAACAAATAATCCATACCGATAATGGCTTTTATAATTTTAAATTTAAGGATACCGATGGGGCAATCTATGTGTCTGATTTATATGCAATGGAAGTGTTAAAAGATGAAAGTCCAGTTATAGAAATTCAGGGATTGCAACAGTTTACTTCCTTTGATCTTTCACAACATAAAGTACTTCATTTTGAGGTAGAACTTACAGATGATTTTGGGGTTGAAGATGCTTATGTAATTGCCACGGTAAGCAAGGGCGAAGGAGAATCAGTGAAATTTAGGGAAGAACGCCTGACTTTTGACGATAAATTATCAGCAGGCACAAAAAAACAAGTGCTTTCAAAAAAGATAGATTTGGACCTATTGAACATGGAGCCTGGCGATGAGCTATACTTTTATATGGTCGCAATGGACACTAAAAGACCAAAAGCAAATATATCGAGAAGTGAAACTTTCTTTGCGGTAATAAAAGACACCGTTACAAACCCATTTGCCGTGGAAGGGACGATGGGAGCAGATTTGATGCCCGATTATTTTAGAAGTCAGCGTCAGTTGATCATAGATACAGAAAAGTTGCTTGCGGATCAAAATAAGATTACAAAAGAGAAGTTCAATTTTACCAGTAACGAGCTCGGTTATGATCAAAAAGCCCTGAGAATAAAATATGGAGAATTTATGGGTGATGAGGTTGTTGGCGAGAATCCGGCAACAGAAGAAGCCAAAGGTGATAGGAAAGCGACAAATTCCGATCTCTTAAAAGAGTACACACATGACCATGATGGAGGCAATGAACATAATCTTGTTGATCACGATCACCATGAAGGGGAAGAGGAAAAAGAGGAAAACCCTTTGGAAAGTTATCTTCATAACCATGATGATCCTGAAGAATCCACATTATTTACGGCATCAATAAAAAGTAAGCTTCGTCTGGCCATGGACGAAATGTGGAATGCAGAACTTTATTTGCGATTGTATACCCCTGAAAAATCATTGCCTTATCAATATCGGGCATTGAAGCTAATTCAGGATATCAAGAATAGCGCAAGAATTTATGTTCATCGAATTGGTTTTGACCCTCCACCAATAAAGGAAGACAAACGTTTGTCTGGAACTATTGATGAGGTAATCAATTATAGCAAAATGGAGGATATTGCCCAACCTGAAGAGTTGCCCTTCATAAAAAAAGCGGTAGAGCGCTTGGAAAGGTTAATTATAAGTGGTGCTAAACTAAAAGTTGGCGATAGGGGTTTGTTTGAAAAAGCAGGAAATGAACTCTCCATATTGGCTATTCAAGAACCGGGAAAATATCTTGGGACACTACAACAGTTAAAATGGATTTCAGAGCGCAGTGAAACCTCAAAATTACAGTTAGAAAAATTACAACGAGCATTATTGGCAGTGATCCCTAAGTCGAAACCAGCCCCAAGAAAATCAAACAAATACCCTAGCGAAATAAACGAATTGCTGCTACAAGAACTGGAATTGAATGATGGATCAAATTAATTTTTTAAATCAGGATTATTTTTGGCCGATAGTATTTGGCGGTTTGTTGCTATGGCTGGTATTCGTCTGGAAAGAATGGTCATATCCTTTCAAATCCCGATTTTACATTAATTCTTTGGTTGGGTTACTTGTAGTAGTCGCTCTAATTATGATTGCTTTAAAACCAAGTATTCAAAAAAGTGTTGCATCAAACATAGGAGTAGTACTGACCCCAGGTTCAGATCAAGAGCAATTGGATAGTCTCCAGAGCGTCCATGAGGATTTAAAAATTATACCTTATAAAATAAACCAGCCTATGGGGAAAGCCATAGATTCGGTCGGTTCAGTCTATATATTGGGTGGGGGATTGGCATCTTTTGATTTTTGGCAACTGGAAAAAGTGCCTGCAAAAATTATTAAGGGCTTTAAACCGCGAGGCATCACAAAATTAAAATACGCGATAAATGGAACTGTTGGTGAGGAGGTCGTTGTAAAAGGAAGCTATTCAGAAGGGAAAAAAGGAAATCGGTTGGTACTTTCAAATCCAAGAGGAGTAGGTATGGATTCCATAATATTGAGTGGCCTGGTACAGGAAAATTTTAAACTGACTATGGATCCCATCGTAGTTGGAAAATTCAAGTATACTTTGGTAGAGAAAGATTCACTAGCAACTATAATTTCAAGTGAGCCGTTGCCATTGGATGTAAGAGAGCGGAAGTCATTGAAAATATTGATGATCAATAATTTTCCCACCTTTGAGACCAAATACCTTAAAAACTATTTAGCGGAAAAGGGACATCAAGTTACGATCCGAACCCAATTGACCACAAACAGGTATAAATATGAATATTTTAATACCGAACAACAGCCATTTTATAATTTCACCACAAAACAATTAGAAGGGTACGACTTGCTTTTTATGGATTTTGAATCTTATGTGAATCTATCTAAAACTGATCTTTCAGCCCTTCATCATAATTTGAAAATTAACGGCCTAGGTTTGTTTATTCAACCATCAGCAACATATTTTGCGTTAGCTTCTGGTAGATCTGGATTTTCATTTGCGACAGATAAAACAGTAAAGACGAGTTTACCTTTTTTTCCTAAATTAAGTGTAGACAAATTCTCCTATAACTTTGAAAGCGCGTTTGGGTTAGAAATAATACACGAGTTTGATAACCAGATTTTAACAGCCTACCAAAGAATGGTAAATGGCCGCTTTGGTACCACCGTAGTGCAAAATACCTATCAGTTGCTTCTCAATGGTCATGAAGAGGCTTATGAGCAATTTTGGTCTGATGTGGTTACTGTTTTGGCAAAACGAAATTTTGAGCCAACGGAATGGTCCACTAGTTCGGGATTTGTGTTCATGGATGAACCCTTTGAATTTAATATAAGAACTGCCATAGAAAATCCTGAGGTTTCAAATAAGGAAAAGTTACAAATTCCACTACGGCAAGATGTTGAAATGGTCAATAAGTGGTACGGCACCACTTTTCCGAGTACCCTTGGATGGCAGCAGTTGTCTTTAAAAAACGATTCGCTGTCGACCTATGATTATTTTGTCATGGATACTACGAAATGGAAATCAATAACCGCACGCAAAACTTTGGAGGAGAATCAGCGCCATTTTGATGGAACAATTGAAAGTCGGGCAGGATCAAAGATCTGGGTGCCCATAAATCAATTTTGGTTCTTTTTTATTTTTATAACAGGAATGGGGTACCTGTGGTTAGAATCTAAATGGTCTGCAAAATAGATTACTTTCCGATACAGAAATTGGCAAATATATTCCCCAATAGATCGTCAGAGGTAATTTCACCGGTAATCTCGCCAAAATGATGTAGGGCCTCACGGATATCTATGGCCATAAGATCTCCGGAAATCCCCAGATCCAATCCTTCCTGGACCCGTTCAATATCTTCTAAGGCTTTTAACAGGGAGTTGTAGTGCCTGGTATTGGTAACAATGGTCTCATTGTTTTTTAAGGCTCCTGTATTGACAAAATTTAGAAGCTCGGAAGTCAATTTTTCTATTCCTTCTCCGGTTTTGGCAGATAGAAATAGGGCCGTGGGCAGCTCTGAGGCAATGCTGGATTGCTGTTGTTCTGTAATCTGATCCGCTTTGTTTATAATGAACAATAATGGTTTTTGAGGGTGCTTATTTCGGATTTTTTCAAGCTCGGTTTTAATGAGCGTCAACCTTTTGTCATCACTGATCAGTTGAAGTCCATCTACCAAATAGATGACTACTTGAGCCTGTTCAATCTTTTCAAAGGTCTTTTTGATGCCGATGCTTTCCACCACATCTATGGTTTCCCGTATTCCTGCGGTATCAATAAAGCGGAATCCGATGCCGCCAATGGAAATTTCGTCTTCGATAGTATCCCTGGTGGTTCCCGCAATTTCACTGACAATGGCCCGCTCCTCGTTCAAAAGGGCATTTAGCAAGGTAGACTTCCCCACATTCGGTTCCCCGACAATGGCAACGGGAATTCCATTTTTGATCACGTTCCCCACCGCAAAACTATCAATAAGTCTTTTGAGTACGTTGCGGATACGATCTACCAAGCTTCTGAATTGATCCCTATCTGCAAATTCCACATCTTCTTCCGCAAAATCGAGCTCCAATTCTATCAGAGAGGCAAAGTTAAGGAGTTCATCCCTCAGTCTTTTGATTTCGTTGCTAAAACCACCACGCATTTGTTGCATGGCAATTTGATGGCTGGCCTCATTGTCAGAGGCAATAAGGTCAGCTACTGCTTCAGCCTGACTCAAATCCAATTTCCCATTGAGAAATGCACGGAGCGTAAATTCCCCGGCATTGGCCGTTCTACAGCCTTTTCTAAGAAACAATTGGATGATTTGTTGTTGTATATAGGGAGAGCCATGACAGGAAATTTCAATAACATCTTCTCCCGTATAGGAATTGGGACCTTTAAAGAGGGTCAACAATACTTCATCTATGGTGCGTTCCCCATCCATAATATGACCCAAATGTACCGTATGACTTTTTTGTTTTGCCAATTCCTTGCCCCTTATGGAACGGAACAATGGAGCGGAAATTCTTATAGCATCTTTCCCGGATATCCGGATGACCGCTATGGCTCCCGCACCTGAGGCTGTTGCCAATGCTATTATGTTGTCATTTGGAATCATAAACCCATATTTTACTGCAAAAATACGGAAAATAGGGACTATATAGGGTTTCTTGATGAGATTGTAACTGATTCATCAAACCCAAATAAATTCCATGATATTCAAACGGAAATGGTTAATATTTTGTAACTTAAATATACACTAACTCTAAAAAGTAAAACCCATGAAACCAATTATTTATATGTTATTGATCACTTTAATAGCATTCAGTTCCCATGGCTATGGGCAGGAAACCAAAATGCCCATGGATAGCGTTGCTAAAATGGAACAGCAGGCCAAGGAAATGGAAGCTGTGAGAAAGAAAGTGGAGCAAGCAGAGAAAGAAGCCGCCAAGGCAGAAAAGGAAAGGAAAAAAGCAGAAAAGGAGAAAAAAAAGGCTGAAAAAGAGAAAAAGAAGGCCGAGAAGGAGAAAAAGAAACTTGAAAATTTGCAAAAAAGTATATCCTCTACCGAAAAGTCCATTACAAACGATGAAACCAAGATCGCGAAGCTGGAAGAAAAATTATACAAGGGGGAACGAAAGGGCAACTTGTCTCCGAATGATATAAAGAAGATAAAGGATAAAATTCAAAAGTTGAAGTTGGATATTGATAAGGACAAGGAGAAGCTCCAAAAATTACGGAAGAAACTTTAAGGAGCAAGAGATCGACAACGTTTTGCGGATTCTTTGTAACATTTGATATTAAGATGCGTCATATAAATACATGAATCAAAAAAATCAAATCATGCAAGCAGAAAACAAACAACTTTTGGTAATAACCCATTTGAGCCAACTATTGGATTTGGTCACCGGCTTTGGGGGCTTTATAGTTCCTTTAATTTTATGGCTAACCCAAAAGGATAAAATTATGGATATGGATGAGCATGGAAAGGCGATTATTAATTTTCAAATAAGTCTATTTATCTACGTTCTCATCAGTATTCCTCTCATATTGTTATTTGGGCTTGGTCTTTTGGGCTTTATTGTGGTCGGGATTATTGGATTTGTTTTTCCAATTGTCAATGCGGTCAGGGCCAACAATGGAGAGGCCCCTTCCTATCCTTTAAGCTTTAAATTTGTCTAGGACCATATTAGAATAAAAAAGCCGCATTGAAAAATGCGGCTTTTTAAATTATATAACTTCAGGATCTAACTGTTCAACATAACAGGCATCACCAACATGGTAACATGTTCTCCTTCATCCAGACCATCCACAGGGGTCAAAATTCCCGCTCTGTTTGGTAGGCTCATTTCGAGGGAAACATCATCAGATGTCAAATTATTGAGCATTTCTACCAAGAAACGTGAGTTGAATCCAATCTGCATATCGTCCCCTGCATAAGAACAGGTCAAGCGTTCTTCCGCCTTATTGCTATAATCTATATCCTCTGCAGATATATTTAATTCCGCTCCAGCGATCTTCAAACGTATCTGATGAGTAGTTTTATTGGAGAAAATGGAAACCCTTCTTACAGAGCTCAAAAATTGATTTCTGGAGATGCTCAGTTTGTTTGGGTTTTCCTTTGGGATCACTGCATCATAATTAGGATACTTCCCGTCAATTAGCCTACAGATCAGCTCAGTTTGGTCAAAGGAAAATTTGGCATTGCTATCATTGTATTCAATAGTAACATCGGTTTCCGAGCCCGCCAAAATTCCTTTTAAGAGGTTCAAGGGTTTTTTTGGCATAATGAATTCCGCTACTTGGGAAGCGGTAACATCTGCACGCTGATACTTTACCAATTTATGGGCATCCGTAGCAACGAAGGTTAGGTTTTCTGGGGAAAATTGAAAAAATACCCCGCTCATCACGGGTCGTAAATCATCATTTCCTGCAGCAAAAATAGTCTTGTTGATGGCAGTGGCCAAAATATCACCAATAATGGTGGTAGAACTTGGATTGGAAAGTTCTACCGCCTTTGGAAATTCAGCACCATCAGCATAGGCCAATGCATATTTACCGTGATTGGAGCTGATCTCAACGGTGTTGTTGTCCTCAACCACAAAAGTCAATGGCTGTTCTGGAAAGGTTTTTAAGGTTTCCAACAATAGCTTCGCAGGGACCGCTATGGTTCCAACGCTATCAGAGTCCACGCTCAAAACAGAACTCATTGTTGTTTCCAGATCGGAGGCAGAAACAGTAAGTTTATTTTGATCAAGATCGAACAAGAAATTATCCAATATGGGAAGTGTATTGCTGTTATTGATAACCCCTCCCAAAACCTGTAATTGTTTTAGTAAATAAGTACTGGATACTATAAATTTCATTAGTTATATTATTTTAATGTCGAAACTCCATCTTGATTAGATGCCCCCGAAAATATACATTTTTGGGCAAAATACAGCTACCAATCCAGAATTTTGGGTTCAAAAATACTTTAAACAAAGGTATTTTAAATGCGCCTTTAAAGAAAACAAACTTATTAACACTTAAGCGCCGTATTTTTTCTTTCTGTAGGCATTGAAAAGCCATCCAAAAAGTAGTATTAAAGCCACGGGAAGCCCAATGTTTATATACTGCCACTTACTTTTCTGGTCTACAATTTTTTTCTCGTCCAAAAAGGGAATGGCAACCTTTTTGTTTCTAATGTTTATAAGTCCATTGTCATCCAATAGATAATTGATACTGTTCACCAAGAATTCTTTATTTCCAAAGAAGTTATTGGTCCATTTGTCATAGCCCAATTCCAATGGTCTCCCATTTCTAACTTGGTTCTTGATCAAATCCCCATCGGCAATGACCAGCATTTTGTTGGCCTCACCTTTTTCCCTTGTTCCCTTTAGAGGAATAGGCTTTACTCTATTCAAGAAGGCAGAATTAAATTCTCCTTCTATCAAAACAGCCAATGGCTGGTTCCCATTGTTGTAACTTTCCTTGACCGGTGGGGTGTTTATGGTACTTAGGGTTATTTCCCTTGGGGTGCCCTCTACCTTTGATAGGGGGGAACTCCAATATAAAATGGTCTTTTTATAGGAGTTTGGCAATGTATCTATACTGTTGGCGAACTGGAATCTAACCGCCTCCAAATTGTTGTTAATGGGGTGGTTGTCCCTTGAAAAAACCATAGGGTTGTAATACCAGGGCACGGGGTTGTACTCTGAGTCGTTGCCTTCTCCAGTGGCCAATACGATCTGGGTAAAATACAGGTCGTTGACCAACACAGGATTGACACGCACTCCGTATTTGAAGAAAAAATCGTTGAGGTTCAAATCGCGCTGTAGTGCGAAAGCGCTGCCATTTTCATTGAAAAGACTGTCCAACTCCATGGCCACTTCATCAATTAACCATATGGTTTTGCCGCCATTGACGACAAACTGATCCATAACGTATTTTTCAGCATCGGTAAACGCCTGGGTAGGTTTGGCAATAATCGCCAAATCGAACCCCTTTAATTGATCCAGTACCTTTTGTGGGTTTGTGGCAACAGAATCCAGGGTGATGGCCCCAAGGTTATAATAATCACGGATGGTGGTAAGGTAATCCGCAATATAGATATCCTCCAATTCACCGTTGCCTTTGATCACAGCAACCCTTTTCTTATCCTTGAGGTTGATTTTTACAAAGGCATTTGCAAAAGCATACTCCAAATGTTGGACGGAATTGTTGACACGTTCCTCCGTATTGGCGCCTAACTTATTTTTTAAAAGGGGGATTTTAACGGTAGTATTGTTATAGTTCACCAATGCCCATGGGAATACTATTTCCTGTGAAACCTTTCCGTTCTCCTCTATAGTAACATTGGCAGGGGTCAACCCCAATTGCCTCAATTCCGCGATAATATTTTCCGATCCCTCTTCCTCTTCCAGGGGATTGACAAAATTAAATTTTATATTCTTGTTTTCTGCGGCAAACTCTTCCAGAAGTTGTTGGGTCTCCCCTTTGAGTTTTATGAATTCTGGAGGTAGATTACCATCCAACAACACATCTATGATTACGGGTTTCTGAAATTCCTGAACGGAGTTAAGAGCTGGTTGGGACAGGGTATACCTTTTGTCCTCGGTCAAATCAAAACGGGTATAAACGTAATGACCTGCCACATTGACGATTACCAAAACCAAAATTGCCTTGCCTATAGATAAAAGAGACTGCTTCATTATCTATTTCGGTTTTTTAGTTGTACTACGGTTAGATAAAGGAAAAATAGGCATATGCTTAGGAAGTATATAAAATCCCTGGTATCCAAAACACCTTTGGAGATATTCGCAAAATGGGCTTTCATACCTAAATTTTCCAGAAACAGGGCGATCTCACCATTGGGTATTATACCGCCTATGCCCTCAAAACCGTAGAAGAGAAAGAAGCAGAGCACAATTCCCAATATAAAAGCCACAATTTGATTCTCGGTTAGGGTAGAGGTAAAGAGACCCACAGAAATATAGCTGCATATCAAAAATAAAAGTCCAGCATAAGAACCAAAAACAATGCCCATGTCCAAATTTCCAACAGTGGTTCCCAATTGTGAAACGGCATACACATAGAGGAAAGTAGGTATAATCGCAATAGTGGCCAAGGTAAGGGTTCCCAAGAATTTACCTATGACAGTATGTGAAATTGGGATGGGTTTTATAAAAAGCAGTTCCAAAGTGCCCAACTTTATTTCCTCCGAAAAGCTCCTCATGGTTATTGCCGGGACCAAAAAAAGAAAAACCCATGGCGCGAGAAGGAAGAATTTGTCCAAATCGGCAAACCCATATTCAAAAATATTGTACTGGCCTTTAAAGACCCAAAGGAAAAGGCCCGTCAATACCAAAAAAAGTCCAATGACCAGATAGCCAATAGGCGAGGTAAAGAATGCTTGTATTTCCCTTTTGTAAATGGCTAACATGTTGCAATGATCAATTTAAAGTTACTTTTTTGTCAACACTCCACGCTTCGGCCTTCTCGGCGAACAATATTTTGGTTTTGCCCCAAATATTTTTGAACAGGTCGGAATTTCTATAGTTTTCCAAATCTTGCTCGGTTTGCCAAAAGCTGTAGGTAAAAAAAATGTTCGGATTATCCTTGTCCTGTAAAAGTTCTAAAAAGGAACATCCTTCTACTTTTCTTATCACGTGTTTCGATGTTTCAAAAATTTGTTCAAAACTAGCGATATTTTCTTTTTTAAAAGTCAATTTTACGATTCGTACGAACATTTAAAGAAAGTTTATGGTAATGGTATCCCTATAATCTAAGCCAAGCAGGGTAGAGGCTCCTCCAACGGTGTTGAGGTCACTTTTATAAATGGCCAATTCTATATAATCGGAAGAATTGAAAAGTGCCAATAAATCCCCGGGGCCTTTTCTCTGGTTTTTGTCCAGGTCAAAATTAATGATGTCACTAAATTTTTTATGTATTTCCGTCAGTCTTTTGTTCCTGGCTTTCAGCTCAAATTTCCGCCCATTCCTATAGGCTTCAAAAAGGCTTTTCTGAATATTGGAAACGACATTGCCATAATTGTCAATATAAATGACATGACCGGTGATGGTCTTGAAATTATCAGAGACAATAGGTGCAAATTCCTTAAGGTCCCGGAGTTGGTCAAAAGATTTACCAACAACCTCCAGTCTACCGCCTCGGGCAATATGACAGGCCACCTTTACAAAGACATCCATGACCGGAAATGGTGTCTGGCCGGTGTCCGGTAGATTGATTTCCACAATATTGTCGGGTTGCACTTCTGTAAGTATCAGACCGAGCACCCCATTGTTGGCCACAATAAAGTAATGCCCGTCCACAAGCACGGCCAGGTGCTGGTTTTCTGGGGTTTTCTCGGAATCTATACCAACTATATGGATGGTTCCTTTGGGAAAGGTCTTGTAGGAATTTTTAAGAATATAGGCACATTCCTGAATGTTGAACGGACTTATGGCATGTGAAATATCAACTATTCTGGCATCATCCAACTCACTGTATATGGTGCCCTTGATAGCCCCAATAAAATGATCTTTGTATCCAAAATCAGTTGTTAATGTAATGATTGCCATGTAGGACTGTTGATATGTTTTTAGGAATGCAAACTGATTTTTTACTTAAGTTTGTTAAACAAAATTACACAAAAAAATAGCCAACGGAAATTTTCTTTACTGACATGAACTTTTAAATCCATATTCTTTGAACGAACTTATAATTGAACTTACGGAAATTAGTCCAAGAGAATTTTTTGGACAACAAAATGAGAACATTGATTTACTAAAAAAATACTTTCCCAAATTAAAGATTGTAGCTAGGGGCAGCAAAGTAAAGGTATATGGGGACGAGGATCTTTTAGAAGAGTTCGATAGGCGTTTTGAGAAGATGACCGCACATTTTGCGAAGTACAACAAATTGGACGAAAATGTCATTGAGCGGATTCTTGCCAGTAATGGCCAAGAGGACATGGAAACTTCCCAAATCAGTACGGATGTACTTTTACACGGTGTTAGTGGAAGGTTGATCAAGGCCCAGACCTTGAACCAACAAAAATTGGTGGATTCCTCCAAAAAAAATGATATGGTCTTCGCTGTGGGACCGGCCGGAACAGGTAAGACCTACACCGGTGTGGCATTGGCGGTAAAAGCCCTAAAGGAAAAGCAGGTCAAAAGAATCATCTTGACAAGACCGGCAGTAGAAGCTGGTGAAAACCTAGGATTCCTTCCTGGGGATTTAAAAGAAAAGTTGGATCCTTATATGCAACCGCTGTACGATGCGTTAAGAGATATGATTCCTCCCGAAAAACTAGCGCATTTTATAGAAAACGGCACCATACAAATAGCACCTTTGGCCTTTATGAGAGGGAGAACATTGGACAATGCATTCGTAATCTTGGATGAGGCACAAAATACCACCCATGCCCAAATGAAAATGTTCCTGACCAGGATGGGAAAAAATGCCAAGTTCATCATTACAGGAGATCCAGGACAAATAGACTTGCCCAGGAGAATTATCTCTGGTTTAAAAGAAGCCCTTTTGGTGCTGAAGAACATAGAAGGAATTGGAATAATATATCTGGACGATAAAGACGTGATCCGTCACCGTTTGGTTAAAAAAGTAATTGATGCATACAAAGATATAGAGCATCAAAATTAAGCATAGATGAGCAATACCATTACAAGCACAAATTTTGAATTCCCAGGGCAAAAAAGCGTTTACAAAGGGAAAGTTAGGGAAGTATACCATTTGGACCATGATATCTTGGTGATGGTTGCCACAGATCGGCTTTCTGCCTTTGATGTGGTCATGCCCAAAGGTATTCCATATAAAGGGCAAATATTGAACCAGATCGCTACCAAAATGATGGCCGATACGGCAGATATAGTTCCCAACTGGCTAATGGCAACACCAGATCCAAATGTGGCCGTAGGGTATGCCTGTGAGCCGTTCAAGGTAGAAATGGTTATTCGGGGATATATGTCGGGCCACGCCGCCAGAGAATACAAATTGGGAAAGAGGTCCTTATGTGGGGTTTCTATGCCTGAAGGTATGAAGGAAAACGACCAGTTTCCCCAGCCGCTTATTACTCCAGCCACGAAAGCCGAAATGGGAGATCATGATGAGGACATTTCTAGGGAAGATATTTTAAAAAGAGGCATCGTATCGGAGGAGGATTATCTTATTTTGGAAAAGTATACACGTGATCTTTTTCAAAGAGGTACTGAAATTGCCGCACAAAGAGGGTTGATCCTGGTGGATACGAAATATGAATTTGGGAAGACCAAGGACGGCAAAATAGTGTTGATCGACGAAATTCATACTCCAGATTCCTCCCGTTATTTTTACGCGGAAGGATATGCGGAAAGACAAGAAAAAGGAGAGCCGCAAAAACAGCTTTCCAAAGAGTTTGTAAGACAATGGTTGATCAGTGAAGGGTTCCAAGGTCTGAAAGGACAAAAAGTTCCCGTTATGACCGATGAATACATTGACAGTGTATCCGAGCGGTATATTGAACTTTATGAGAATATTACAGGGGAGGCCTTTGTCAAGGCAGATATTTCAGATATTCAGTCCCGTATTGAAAAAAATGTGCTGGAATACCTAAAGGCGTAAGCTTCATGCCATTTTTGATGAAGCTCCAAGATGAATTATTTCTGTCTTGGAGCTTTTTATTTGAACAAGTCCTTTAGAGTGGGTTCTTTTCTGTATTTCATTCTGTTCAAAATCTTTTGAAACGCAATGGCCGTTATATAGGCGTCTCCAACAGCCGTATGTCTGTCCTCTTTTGAAATATTAAATTTATCGGCAAGATCATCCAAGGTATAGTGATCTTTCTTGTCCAAAAGGGGCGTCCACAATAAGGATTTTCGGTAAAGGACGTCAGTATCCAAAGTCTTGTTTTTGAGTTTGGGAAGTCCATGTCTTTCTAGTGCCCTGTTGATCATGGTGATGTCAAATTTGGTGTGATGTGCAATAATTACAGAATTACCCAAGTAGGTCAGTAACTGTTGCAAAGCCTCTAATTCCGAAACGCGATCTATCTTACCCTTTTTAAGTATACAATGTATTTCTGCACTTTCAATGTTATAGTGCTCTTGTTGAACAAAGATTTCCAAACTGTCCTTAATGGTAATGGTGTTGTTTTGAAGGCCAATGGCCCCAATGCACAGGATGCGATCATTGGTATAGTCGAATCCAGTGGTCTCGGTATCCAGGACCACAAAGCGGACCGATTTTAATTCATTGGGGATTTTCTTATCGAATGTCTTTTCGTAAGAGTTCCAAAATTCGGGCAGATCCTTATGGCGCTTTTTGAAAAAGTTTATCATCCTACTATACTGGCTACTTTAAATCGTAAGGCAATGAGATCCTGAAGTTCCGAAATGGTTTTGAAGGTTCTTTTAAGCTTTATTTTTTCCTCTTTGGAAAGTGATTCCAAGGCAATATACCTTCCTGAATCGTTGTGGCGCAAACCTTGTTTGGTCCTGAATTTCAATAAGGCTTTGGAAGCATAGGAACAGGCCAAATACAGTTCTTCGTTATTAGGTTCCAACTGTGCCAACTTTTCAAATCTTTCTGATGTGTTGTTGATTGATTTTACAGAATGCGAAAGTATAAGTACCCTGGCGGCATCTGTCAGTGGCATTAAAGCCCGTCTTTTGATATCGAAGAAATCTTTGTGGGCACCGTCCTGCTCTACCAGGAATTGTCTGAAAAAACCGGTCGGAGATGGATTTTGAAGTGCACCACTGGCCAAATGCACATAAAAGATTGGATAGCTGCTTACGCTTTTAAAAATATGGTCCGAAAGTTCATTGACCATTTGACTGTCCCCGTAGGCCAAGCTATAGTCAAAGAAGATAGAGGACAACAGTACTTCGTCATTGCCAGGATTGGTGATCCAATGTGAGACCGTTTGTTTCCATTCTCCGAGACTTTGGCACCATTTAGGGTTAGAGGCCATCATTTCAGCCGGACAATAATCATATCCTATCACGTTGAGACCTTTGTTGACGGTCGATGCCAAATGTAAGAAATAGGATTTGGTCTCCTCAAGCAGACCTTCTTCCACATCTTCAAAGACCAGGGCATTGTCCTGATCCGTATGCAATAATTGTTCGCTTCTCCCTTGACTGCCCATGGCCAACCAAGCAAACTTCACCGGCGGTTGATCTTTCATCTTGGTCAGGGCAATTTTAACAACTTGTTTAATACAGGCGTCATTTAATTCGGCAATTATTTTTGAGGTCAAGGTCATCGGGATGTTTTGGGAGAGATACCCTTGCAGCAATTGCATAATACTGGCTCTTATGGGTTTGATTTCTTTGAACCTGCTGGTTCTTTTGATTTCTTTGATCAGTACCGCGGGATTATTTCCTAGGGCAACCATTAAATCGTGCTTGGAAAGTATGCCACAGGCCTTGGTATTGGTAGTCCCGTCCTTGGTCAGGCACAGGTAGCTTATATTGCTCTTCATCATGGCCATTTGGGCCTGGGTAATGGTAAGATTTCTGCGATATGTGATAACGGGGGAGGTCATTATCTTGGATGCTGTGGTTGTGATAGGAAATGCACCCGTCACAATTTTGTTCCTCAAATCTTTATCCGTAATGATACCAATGGGCAGTTGGTCCTTGACAACCAACATGGCTCCAATATTTTTTTTGGTCATGGTCTCAGCCACCTTCTTTATTGTAGTCCTCGGGGAACAAGAAACAATTTTTTTTGAATATTTAACGGACTGAAGATCGTGTAGCTTTTGGATGGTAAGGGTATCCTCCAGAAATTCGGTTTCACCATATAGGTTACCTCTGTGGCTAATGGAATATGGATTTCTGGTGTTTGACGCAAAACTTTCGATGAGGAAGTTGCCAACTGCTTTGTTTTCTAGTGCATGGGGTTTGAAGATAGAAATAGGTATGGCATAAAGAATGCTCTCTTCATGGGTTTTGGCCTCCATCTTATAGTTTTCAAGGGCAATCAGAGGCCTTAATCCAAAAATATCACCCTCATCACAAAGATCAACAATATCATTATTGGGGCTTTTACGCAAAGCTACCGCTCCCTTGTGCACCACGTAAAAATGCGGATGGGGTTCCTCATTTTCCATAAAAATAAGGGAATCTTTTTCCTTATAAATTATAGATATGTGCTCCGATAGCGTTTCAATTTCCTTTTGGGGCAACAGACTAAAGGGAGGATAGTTCTTTAAAAAATCGGCTACCCTATGTGATATGGTATTCTTCATGGCACTAAATTCTAGCTAAAGTTACTCCAAAGACAAAGGAATTGACCTAAAAGTAGTCAATAATTGAATCTTGTAGAAAAGTGCTCTTGCGGAAATGTACCTGTTGGATTTACAATTTGATCAACAATGAGGGTAATTTCAATATAATTTCTTAAATGTTTAACAATAAAGTAAAAACTTTAAACAAAAATTAAGAATAAATACCTTGTTCATCGTTTACCTTTACCAAAAACTAAAAACATTAAGACTATGAACCTATTGAAAATTATCAGTGCCTTTGCAATTATCGGAGTAATATCTACTTCTTGTGGGCAAACTAAAAAAGAAGCAGCGGATACTATGGATGAGGCATCTACGGAAGCTATGGAAGTTGTACAGGAAACTGTTGAGACCCCAAACATTGTAGGTGTTGCCGCTGGAAATGACAATTTCACGACCCTAGTGGCCGCAGTTAAGGCCGCAGACTTGGTTGAAACATTGAGTAGTGAAGGACCATTCACTGTTTTCGCACCAACCAATGATGCTTTTGCGAAATTACCGGAAGGTACGGTAGATGGACTACTGAAGCCTGAAAGCAAAGGAACATTGACTGCGGTACTCACCTACCATGTGGTAGCGGGCAAATTTGAAGCTGCAGCTGTGATCGATGCAATCAACAAGAACAATGGAAAATTTACGGTGACTACCGTTCAGGGAGCTACGATAGATTTAAGCCTGAAAGATGGTAAGGTACTATTGACCGATGCAAAAGGAGGAACAGCAACAGTGGTTATGGCAGATGTTGCCGCTTCCAATGGCGTAATCCATGCCATAGATACCGTGGTAATGCCACAATAAAATAAGCTGAATATTGAACTCAAACCGCTGTGCCGCAAGTCATGGCGGTTTTTTTTGATCTTGCCATCAATGAATGGTGGTTTCGTATTGTGTTTCGGTATAAGGATTAAGGATGAACCTCCTCCTTTTTGGATTCAGAATCTTCTTCCCGACTAAGTAATATGTTGAGTGGTTTCCATGCTTCAATATGCCCACTTACGATTTTGAGAATTGCCACAAAGGGGATAAACAATACCATTCCTGATACACCCCACATAATTCCACCTCCTATAAGGGCCACCAGAATGGCCCAGGTACTAACATTCATCTGTTCCCCTACAACTTTTGGAAATATAATACTGCTCTCCAAATATTGGACAATGGAAAAAACGACTACTACCCCCAAGGGATAAAGCCATGAGCCTGTAGTTAAATAAACCACCGAAATGGGCAATAGTGCGCTAATTATTATACCAACATAAGGCACAATGGTCATTATGGCACTTAGCATACCAAACAGAATGGCATGTTCCACACCTAAAATGAGCAGGCCAATACTGTTGAGTATACCAACAATGGCATATACCTTGATAAGGCCCACAATATATTTATAGTAGGAATGGGAGACCTCATTGAGGATGTAGTACAGGCGGGAGTGGTATTGTTCAGATATCATGGACAGTAATACCTTTACAAATTGTCCACGATGATAAAGGAACAATACGGCAAAAACAGGGATCATGAACAGGGCAAATATAAAATTTCCAATATCTTTAAATAGGGACTGTAAAAAAGTCCCGACTCCATTTCCGGAATTGGCGGTTAAATTTTCTATCCAATAGGTTTCCAAATTAAAATCTATATCAAATTGTTCATGCAACCACCCTTGTAAACTTTCTTCCAATTTTTCAATTAGTAGCGGAATATCATTTTTTAAATAATTCAATTGCCATATCAAGATCCAAAAAATACCGAGGAACAAAAGGAAAACAAGTGCCATAGAAACCGTGATCGCCAAACTTTTGGGCCATTTTTTCTTTTCAAGGGTTTTACAAAATGGATAAAGAATAAGTGCTATTAAAAGCGCGAAGGACAAGGGGATAAACAGAGCTTGGCCAAAATAAAGGATTATAATAGAGAATAACAGTATCTGTAGGTATTTGAGGTAGGACCCGGATAAGCTGTTATTTATCTTCATGGTAAAGGTTTATTTAAGAAATATAAAACCATTCTATCTCCTTGATTGAATACACCTTTTAGGGACAATCCACGCTTTAATGCGAATTACAGCCATTTTTTTGAACTTCCAAGTATTAAATCAATATTTCAAATGGTTGGTTTTGATCTCTTTTCGTACTCTAATGTAATGATTTCATTTAATTTAGAATATCTAATTCTGGAATAGAATTACAGAATTGTCCTAATTTTTTGACAAAGGAAGCAGATGATATAACTCGGGCTATCCCTCTGTTTTGTCACTTGTACTTAATTTATAGGTCTTACCGCGGTTTTCGAAAGTACCTTAGAACTGCGTCCAGCAAAAATAAAAGAGCCCATGTACAAATAGTTTATGGACTCTTCGATTTTTTTGTATTATCCAAGATGGATAAAGCCAGCGTATAGGAATAAGAGGAAGGGAGGGGCCTTGGATTTATTTACCTCCTTTAGTCTGCTCGGAATACGTGCTTTCAAATATCTTGTCCGCATTGGCAGATTCAAAACCATCCCGTCTATGTTTGCGTTCTATGGAAGATGGTTCCAAATGCCTAAATTCTGGCAGGACCAATCTTTCGGCAAATTCCACATAACTCCCTGCTATTTCCATTTTTTGACCGCCAAAAAACGCTGCTTCCACCATTTTTGCTATGGTGCTGCTTTGTTTAAGCAGGCCATCGGGACTGGTCTTGATTTTCCCTCCCGAGGTATTCAAGGAAATCCCTTCAGATTCCAAGAATATATTGAACTTTTCAACGGTGTTGAATTCCTCGGAAAATTCATGGACACTTATCGTATAGTGGTTCAGGTAATATCTGTTATGGATAACCCATGCCGCGTATTCACTTTCTTCTGCCAAACTATTGTAATCGGATATGGTAGGGAGTTGCCACAAGGGCCTATAAAAAAAATCACCAACAGCCTGGACATCATTTAGATCCAGGGCATCCACTGGGTCCGATGTAATGTGCTTTGTATATTCATGAATGATATTTCGAGATTTTTGGGAAAGATCCTGTACCCGCAATTCACTCAGAAAGATACGCGGATACGCATCTGAAGGAGGCGCATACCAATACGCATTTAGTTTTTTGCCTTCAAAAAAATAGTAATCCTTTTTCTCGTATCCGTAATGGAGAAAAATTTTCTCGAAAGAGGCAATCCCCAAATTTGGGACCCCCAAAGTCCGGAATGCAATATGGTCATTTACAATTTCATTTTCATTATTGATGATGCCACGTGCAATCATGGCAGCAGTTACCTTTTCCACGTCAGGTACTCTGGTCTTATAAGGAGTGAACAGGGTATCCAATACACGGGCCAAGGGGGAAAAATCATTTGTTATCATAATAGCGTAATTTTTGACAAAATTAGTCGTACTTTTAATTAGAAACAATTGTTATTTAGTGTTAAATGATAAGAAATACTAATCAATTAGAATTAAGATCCCTACGCTATTTCTTGGTTTTGGCCGACACATTGCATTATACGCATGCTGCAGAACTATTATTTATATCTCAATCTGCCTTGAGCCAGCATATAAAACAACTTGAACTTACCTTGGGTTCTCCATTGTTCAATAGGACGAATCGTAAGGTGGCCCTCAACAAAGCCGGCGAATTATTGGTGAAGGAAGCCAATCTAATCTTAAAGCAGGTAGACCAATCCATGGGCCGATGGCAGTTGTCCTTGACGGGCGTAATGGGCGAGTTGAAAATAGGTTTTGTAGGCTCTGCCATGCAGGGATATCTTCCTCCTATTATAAAAGAATTTAGCAAAGTCCACCCCCACATCAATTTCTATCTGGAGGAATTCACCAATGCAGAACAATTGAAAGGGCTGGAACAGGAGCACTTGGATATTGGCTTTATGCGATCCAATAAAGTACCTTCGGATATACAGTTGAAGTCTGTTTACCGTGAGAATTTTTCCTTGGTATTACCTTTGGAACATCCCTTGGATTCTTCCACTTTTACCAATATGGGACAACTTTCTGAAGAGTCTTTTATTCTGTTTCCAAATGAAAACAGCCCCATGTATTATCAGCAAATACAGAATCTTTGCGCCGATCATGGGTTTAGCCCCCGTATTTCCCATAAATCCATTCATGGGCCTACCATCTTTAAGTTGGTAGAAAATGCGATGGGAATCGCCATTGTTCCCAATTCGCTCCGCGATGAGCACAATTATAAAATCAAATTTTTGGAATTGGACCAAGTTCCTTACAAAACGGAATTGTTTGCGGCTTGGAAAAAGGGAAATGAAAATCCAGCACTTCAGTATTTTTTGGAATTGATTTAAAATTGTTGAATATATTGTATCCTCAAAGGATCATTTGAAGCTTTTAACCATTGCCCTTCATGGAAAAAATTGAAATGGATTACAACAAAATCAAGATAACTGCGGAGCAGGCCGAAAGGTTGTGCCAAGAACTTTATAATATAACGGGAAGTGCGGTAATGCTCCCGGGGGAAATCGATTTTAATTTTAAAATTGTTGATGGCCATGGGGAAGGGTACATTTTAAAAATATCACGTCCCGATGAGAACGTGGATTATTTGGATTTTCAACAAAAGCTATTGCAACATGTTTGGGATCACGGACAAGGATTGATATGCCCTAAGGTGATCAATGATGTCAATGGGATGTCAATCTCTGAATTTAATGACGAAAATGGGCAACTGAGGAAAGTCCGACTCCTATCTTGGATCTCGGGGAGGGTATGGAGTTCTGTAAAGCCTCAGTTGGATGACCTTCGCTATAGCCTGGGTGAACAAGCGGGGAAATTGACCAAGGCCTTGCAAGGGTTTGACCATGAAGTAGCGCATAGGCCATTGGATTGGGATTTGGGGCAAGCTGCTTGGACAGAAGCCCATATTGATTTGTTTAAGGGTGAAGAAAGGGAAATTATATTGGCATTTCAGGAAGAATTCAAAAAGGCCCAACCTACCTATTCCAAACTTAGAAGAGCGGTGGTCCATAATGATGCCAACGACAACAACATTATTGTTTCCGAAAATCTCTTGGATCCTAGTGTGATTTCGGCCATAGATTTTGGGGATGCAGTTTATACCCAGGTCATCAATGATCTGGCAATTGCCTGTGCCTATGCCATCATGCGGCACAACGATCCACTGGCAGCGGCTTTGCCCATTGTAAAAGGGTACCATAGTGCTTTTCCCTTGACCGCAGACGAATTGGAGCAATTGTATCTTGCCATCGCCATGCGGCTGGTCATTTCAGTAACAAAATCGGCCATCAATAAAGTTAAGGAACCAGATAACCATTATCTGCTGGTAAGTGAAAAACCTGCATGGGAACTACTTCAAAAATGGAAATTCGTCGACGCTGAATTTGCCCATTATAGTTTTAGGGCTGTTTGCGGATTTAGTGCTCACCCAAATGAGGAGGAATTTTCAAAATGGGCAAACCAACAATCATTCTACTTGGAAAATTTGTTTCCATCCATCAAATCCAACGAAGTGCATCATCTCGACCTGAGTGTGTCCAGTACTTGGATAGGGCACGAAAAGGATTTTAACGATCTGGACTACTTTCAGTTCAAGATCAATAGATTGCAAGGTCAACAACCAACAAAAACACTTGCAGGAGGGTATTTGGAACCAAGACCTATTTATACTTCGGACGCCTATGATAAAATCGGGAATAAAGGACGGGAAAGTAGGACCATACATTTAGGGATCGATTTTTGGTTGCCGGCAATGACACCGGTCCACGCGCTTTTTAAAGGAGAGGTAGTGGCCGCAGTTAACGATGCAGGGGACAAGGAATATGGAGGTCTGGTAATTTTGAAACATAAAGAGGATGATTTGGAATTTTATACCCTTTATGGTCATTTAACGGTTGACAGTGCCTTAAAAAATAGCATTGGTGATAAGATTAATGTGGGAGATATTATCGGTGAGCTAGGAAGTTATCCTGAAAACGGGAATTGGGCGGCCCATCTCCATTTTCAAGTAATGCTGTCCATGCTTAACTACAAAGTAGATTATCCTGGAGTGGCTTACTACAATCAAATTGAAGTATGGAAAAGCATTTGCCCAGATCCCAATTTATTGTTCAAATCAGAGGCCCTGCGTGCCAATAGTGCTACTTCCAATGATGATATCATTGCCTTTAGAAAGCAACATTTGGGCAAGAGTCTCAGCTTACAATACAAAACCCCCATTAAAATGGTTCGGGGAGCCGGACAATATCTTTTGGATCAGTATGGCAGAAAATATTTGGATACCGTAAACAATGTGGCGCATGCAGGGCATGAACATCCAGAGGTGGTCAGGGCCGGGCAGGAGCAGATGGCTCTGATCAACACCAATACCCGCTATTTGCACGAAAACATTAATAACTTGGCAAAAGAGTTGTTGGAGACCCTTCCGCCAGAATTGAGTGTACTTCATTTTGTGAACTCCGGGAGTGAGGCGAATGAATTGGCCATAAGAATGGTAAGGACCGTTACGGGAGAGCAGGATATCTTGGCCTCAGAGGTTGGTTACCATGGCAATACCAATACCTGTATCGACATCAGCTCCTATAAGTTTGATGGTAAGGGAGGACAAGGAGCACCGGAGCATACCCATATTTTTCCTCTGCCCGATGCGTTTAGAGGTAAATATAGGGGAGACCATACAGGGAACTCCTATGCAGATGAGGTTCAAAGGCAAATCTTAAATATTCACGGCAAAGGGCGCAATGTAGGCGGATTTATCATAGAACCTATAATCAGTTGTGGGGGCCAAATAGTCCTGCCTAAGGGGTTTTTGGAAAGGGCATATGAATATGTCAGGGCTGCAGGCGGACTTTGTATTTCAGATGAGGTACAGGTAGGTTGTGGAAGAATGGGTAAAACCTTCTGGGGCTTCCAATTATATGATGTGATTCCGGACATAATTACAATTGGAAAACCTTTGGGAAACGGTCACCCTTTGGCCGCGGTAGCCTGTACACAAGAGGTAGCTGAAAAGTTCGCCAATGGGATGGAGTTTTTCAACACCTTTGGGGGTAATCCGGTTTCTTGTGCCATAGGAACGGAAGTAATCAGGATAGTAAAACGGGAGAAATTGCAAGCCCGCGCCTTGGAAGTGGGGACCTATTTGAAATTGGAACTTAATAAATTGGCTGTAGAATTTCCTATTATCGGCGACGTAAGGGGTGAGGGCCTGTTTTTGGGCATTGAATTGGTAGATTCATCCTTGAAGCCCTTGGCAGAGCAGACAGATTATTTGGCCAATAGGATGAAAGACCACGGTATTCTTATGAGTACGGATGGTCCAGATCATAATGTCTTGAAAATTAAACCACCCATGGTCTTTACGAGGGAAAATGCCGAAGAACTGATCTTTTATCTAAGAAAGATCCTAGCGGAAGATTATATGGAAATGGAAAAGGTATTTGATGATGAAATTTCATAGCCTAACAACCTAAAGTCGGTACAGCACTATAGTTTTTATAAAAAATGGTTGAATGACGCATAGCGGGCTTCACTCAGTTTTGATTTCTTGGGGAGTGCCCGCATCTATCAATTCCAAGGCTCCTTCTATATAGATTTCCCCCGTCATTTCTCCGAGGTTGACCTCGCTGATGTAATTATAGCGAGCAAAACTCATAAAATCCACTTTGGTCATCATATATCCGAAGGCATCATTGGTCAGGCCAAAAAGAAAGGCATGTTCTGTCTTCATTTTTCGCTTTAGGTAAAATCCTATATTGGGGAGTGCTTCCCCTGGAACGGTCAAGATTTTGGCTGAACCAATTTCCAACAGGTTGATTCTAGACGAAATATGGCCATTATCAATGAACTTCCTACTATAGGGAGCGTTACTTAATAAAGAGGCTTTTGAAGGTGAGTCTATAGGGAATTGAAGGGTTTTATGGGTACAAAGGAGTACTGGATCTCGTTGGATCTCTCCTTCATTCACAATTCTTAGGGCCTCATCGGCAAGAAGGTGCCCAATACGTTCACATTCTTTCCAATCGGTAGATTTTTTGCCGTCCGCCCTTCGATTGTCTGCCGTAATCATACCTCCTAGGGCCCCATTGAAAAAAAAGGCCATACCTCCTGTCCGTTCCTCAATCCTTGTATACAATGGGCCACAAAGGTCTGGACTGAGTATGCCTTGTTCATTTCCGATTATTTCGGGATGGATAGCAAAGTTCACTAGTGTTGCTATTACCTCATTGTTGGTGTTCAGCGCCTGAATTACGCCACAGCGTGGATCGTAGAGCTTAGGTGCATAATAGTTATAGGCTATACCATCGGCCGCTTTGCCCACAGCAATCCTCAAGTTGGCGGTGACCAGGTTTTTCTTGGCCTCATTTACAGCATCCGCTATCTGTGTGGCGGCCCATTTCAAATAGATGGTATCTGCCCGAATATGTCCTTTTTCGTCGGGATAGGCGTAAGCGTCAGGGGCACTGTGGGTATGGGTGGATGAAAGGAGTATGTTCTCCGGCGGGATGCCTTTGATACTGGACCGTGAAATATCTCCCAATCCCGCTGGCCAACCTAGGTTATCAATACTGACCATGGCAATTCTCACTTTTCCTTTTTCCATGACCATGGCACGAACCGTCAATTCCCCAAGCTTTTGGGTGGTGGGCAGCGGAGCATCTAAACCACCGGAAACTGAAATCAGGGGATCTGGGGTAATGTTCCTCATCGCTACCCCTACTTTAAATGTTTGTCCATAGCAACCGGCCTGTAGCAAGAAAAAGCAAAGGAAAATATGGATCGGATTGATTTTCATATGCGGTTTGTATCTTGATTAGACCTGAGCTCACTTTATAGAGATGCCTAATTTATATAATCTAATCTAAAAATGTCAAGTTTTTACCAAGATCTCCTTTTTTGAGAATTAGCACGAGCATGGCAGGAAGCCTCATAAAGGGTATATGTAGTGTCGTTGTTAGAATTTTAGTCAATTATTTTTACGTTTGAGATCTTGTGGAGTACCACTACAAAGAAGGTTTCAAGTTTACGAATTTCACATATTTAGGATAATATCCAACTATGGGAACCCTCCGATTTGGACCTTAAATGTTCTAAAGAGCCTTCTTTCAGTTATCCTTTAGGGGTATTTACAAAGGAAAATGCCGAAGAACTGATCTTTTACCTACGGAGAATATGTAGCGAGGATTTTATGAAATCGTTTTAACAACAGGGGATCATAAGGATTGGTCCAAAACCAAATGATAGTCAGGGCCATCCATATTTTATTTAATGGTAGCTTCTTTCTCTTTGGTCGGGAAGGATTGTTTAGGGCGTACCGATGAAAAAGAATCAGGGCTCATCTTAATGGTTGATTTCGTCCTGTCTTAAAACCCCAGAAAATTCGTCCTTTTCAAAATCTTCATTGTTCATCCAGTAATCGGAGGATATGATTTGATATTGATGCTCCCCATTGGGTATCAATTCCCATATGATGTTATGGGCATCACTGAGTTCTTGGTCAGAATCGAGTTTTTCGTCAAATAATCTTTTCAATAAACTTCTATCGGAAAGCAGGTCACTGATGCATCGTAGTACCACTTCCTTGTTAATGACAACCTTATCCTTGAAAAAAAGTTCGATATCGATTTGGGAAGCTATGGTCCTAGGAAATTTACCATTATAGGCATCATGTAATAATTGGTTGATATTGAATAAGGGATAATGTAATGAGATGTCAGGATACTCTTCAGCTACCTTATCCTGAAGTATTTCGTGGGCCAAATTTTTTATCTGCCCGGGCTTTAGGATATCCGATAGTTTGTAGTCCAAGACAATTGCCGCAGCTTCGGCAGGATCGTAATCGGAGATGGCCAAAGATAGCATTTCGATTAGTTCATTTTCAGCAATACTTTTAGCATCGGGAAATTCAAAAAGTTCCAGTAATTTGATATAATCTTCTTTGGACCAGTACCCTTCTATTTTTGATATGGATTTTATTTTTCTAAGTTTTATTTGAAAATTCATGGATTTTTGTGGAATTAAGTGAATCTATTGTAATCTCAAACATTGATAATATGAATACACACCTTTATAGGTTCTATTATTTTTTTCTATGTTAAAGCTACAACAAAATATCAGTTGTTCTTCTACAACTTTTTGAGCGACAAAGTTGTTTGTTTTCCTTAATTTGGTTTTTGGACTTAGGTATGGTAAGGGAATGGTCTTATTGGATAAAAAGGGTTTTTCCAGTCTAAAAGTTTTTCTTCATCATTTTTAAAATGGACCTTTTTACCCCAGGGGATAAAGAATCCAGGTACATGTTTTGGGTGAGAAGTACTACCTCTTTATTTAGGTCTGGATATTTGTGGGCTATTTTAGAGATATATTTAAAGGCAGTAAACCTAACGGAGGGTTTCTTGTTTGTCTGTTCCCATAAAGACACGCATAGATCGTATAAAATGCCCTCCTGCACGTCATTAAGTTGCATTTTCATTAGAATTTTTATCAGTTCCCGCTGATGCCCATCCGATTTATTGGGAATATTATCCAGTATTCTTTGAATATGTTTTTGAACATGGCGGTCATTTTTATCAATACAGCTCCACAACAACCAAGCTGCCCTCCAAGAATAGGGCTGCTTGTCCGCAATAGCCAAATTGATGGCCTCATCATAATATTCAGGATGTGCTTGCAAGAAGGAAATCATTTCTGCTTTATGCGTATGGGTCAAAACGTATTCCAATTTGGTCTCCATAATACTTCAACTAATATTTTGTTCAGGGAAACCCCAATGCGAAGGCCATAATATAAGAAGATCTGCCTGGTGGGTTGTTGATCCGAAAATTTTGGAATCAAGTCCCAGATTTTTCATGAAATGGTATTTGGAGAAGAAGACTGCTACTTACCCAAAACGGAATTCTCACTTTAGAGCATCCATAATAACACCAGCGACAACCCCAATAATCAACCCAAACAAAAGACCAAATGATACACCGTGACTCATATTCCCCGTTACGCTACCATAGATAATTCCAAGTAGTAATCCAATAATAAAGCCGTAGGCGATAAATTTAACATTGATCATTAGAAGTATTTTAAAGGTTATGGCTCGTTTTGGTCAAAAAAGGTACAAAAACTAAAAATACCATCAAAATATGGGTTGCTTGGTAGAGCACTATCAGCTTAATCCCGGAGATAATCGTTTCATAGATGAAGAGAATTGGCCATAGTTATAATCTATGGAATTCAGCATTTGGATAGAATTTATTTTGGTAAATTTAGACTTTGAAGTTGAAAATTATAAAAACCTAATTGAAATGGAAAACAATAATAAGAACTCCAATGGCAATGTATATGATGTTAATACATCGGATGCATCTCAATGCCCATTTTTGAATGGTGAAATGAAGCAAGCCGCTGGGGGAGGAACTGGTATAAGAGATTGGTGGCCCAATCAACTGAAATTGAATATTTTAAGACAAAACTCCTCTTTGGTAGATCCCATGGACAAGGATTTTAATTATGCGGAGGAATTCAAATCTTTGGACTTAAAGGCGGTAAAGCAAGACTTGACCAATTTAATGACCGACAGTCAAGATTGGTGGCCAGCAGATTATGGACACTATGGACCATTTTTTATCCGAATGGCTTGGCACAGTGCCGGTACATATCGTATCGGAGATGGCCGTGGCGGTGCAGGCTCAGGTTCCCAGCGTTTTGCACCCCTGAACAGCTGGCCGGATAATGCAAATTTAGATAAGGCCCGACTTTTGTTATGGCCAATCAAACAGAAATATGGAAAGAAGATTTCCTGGGCAGATTTAATGATATTGGCCGGTAATGTAGCCCATGAATCCATGGGATTGCCCATGTTCGGTTTTGCAGGTGGTCGTGAAGATATCTGGCAGCCGGAAGAAGATATCTACTGGGGGTCGGAGACAGAATGGCTAGGCAATAAAGAAAGATATAATGAAGATGGTGAGTTGGAGAGTCCATTGGGTGCGGCACATATGGGATTGATCTATGTAAATCCAGAAGGACATAATGCCAATCCGGATCCCGTGGAAGCAGCGCATTACATCAGGGATACTTTTGGCCGTATGGCAATGAACGATTATGAAACGGTAGCATTGATTGCAGGAGGACATACCTTTGGAAAGACTCACGGCGCAGCCAAAGATAGCGATTGGTTGGAGCCAGAACCAGCCGGGGCTTCCATTGAAATGCAGAGCATGGGATGGAAAAACAATTTTGGGACCGGAAAGGGTGCAGATACCATTACCAGTGGTCTGGAAGGTGCTTGGACCAATACGCCTACAAAATGGAGCCATACCTATTTTGAGAATTTATTTGGCTACGAGTGGGAACTGACGAAAAGTCCTGGCGGAGCTTGGCAATACAAGCCAGTAGGGGATGCAGGTGCCGGAACTGTTCCGGATGCTCATGACCCAACCAAAAAACACGCCCCTTTCATGTTGGTTACCGACCTTTCCTTGAGAATGGATCCTGCCTACGAGAAAATTTCAAGACACTTTTTAGAAAATCCGGAGGAATTTGCCGATGCCTACTCCCGTGCTTGGTTTAAATTGACGCACCGCGATATGGGTCCAATAGAACGCTACTTGGGGCCAGAAGTACCACAAGAAGAGTTGTTATGGCAAGATCCTGTTCCAGCAGTAGACCATGAATTGATCAATGACGGTGATGCAACTAATTTAAAGGCCACTATTTTAGGGTCGGGCTTATCCGTTTCCGAATTGGTTTCAGCTGCTTGGGCTTCGGCTTCAACGTTCCGAGGATCAGACAAACGTGGAGGGGCCAATGGCGCACGCGTTCGTTTGGCACCTCAAAAAGATTGGACAGTAAACAATCCAAAACAACTGGAAAAATTGTTGAAAACTCTTGAAGGTATTCAAACGGATTTCAACAATGCCCAAAAAGGAAACAAAAAAGTTTCCCTTGCAGACGTAATAGTTTTGGCAGGTTCTGCAGCTGTGGAAAAGGCAGCCAAAAACGGCGGGCACAATATAAGTGTACCATTTGCCCCGGGGCGCACTGATGCAACGGCAGCTCAAACGGATGTGGATGCTTTTGAGGCATTGGAACCTCGTGCAGACGCTTTCCGTAACTATGCTAGAAAAAATTTCCCGTTGAAAGCAGAGGAAGTTATGGTGGACAAAGCACAATTGATGACCTTGACCGCTTCTGAAATGACCGTATTGGTAGGTGGCATGCGGGTATTGGATACGAATTTTGATCATTCCAAGCACGGAGTGTTCACCCAAAATCCAGGGGTCCTCACCAATGATTTCTTCGTGAATCTATTGGACATGGGAACTACTTGGAAAGCCATTTCTGAGGACGACAACGTTTTTGAGGGTAGCGATAGAAAGACCGGAAAAGTAAAATGGACAGGGACCCGAGTGGATCTAATTTTTGGATCGAACTCTGAGTTACGAGCCCTAGCAGAAGTATATGCCTGTTCAGATGCCAAGGAGAAATTCATCAAGGATTTTGTAGCGGCATGGACCAAAGTGATGAACCTTGATCGTTATGATCTAGCTTAATTTCAATAATAATTGCCGAAAGGCGAGGATTCTGAGTGAATCTGTTTGTAAAAAAGGCGGTCTGAAACATGACCGCCTTTTTTTTATACTATTTTTAAATAGTAGACTAATGAGAACCTTAGGATTTTATAATTACAATCCTTAGTTCTTTTTATTTTTTGTCTGGCCAGGTGCATAGGCCTTGGCGGATTTACTTCCCGTTACCTTCTTCACTTGCCCTGGGGCAGTATTTTTTCCATTTAAGGCTACGGTGGATCTACAACCAGTTGTTAATCCAACCAACAGGACCAGGAACAAACCAACTTTTAATATTCTAGCAAACATAACTTCAAATTTAAGTTGGCGAAATTATATTATTTTAAGATTGCTTATCGATTTAATAATAATATTTATCTGAAATGAAGAAGGCCGATATTCAAAAAGGTTTGTATAGGGTGCTACATGGTTAATTGACTGCTATAAGACTGGTCTTAGTGCTTTTTTTACGAAATTCCCTTACATTCATGTACAGGAATATAACCCCAAAAACAATGCATACAAAAACGGATTGGTGCTAACCAATCAGTTTTTGAATTAAAGGTTTAAACCTTGTAGCGTGAAGGGCGTCACATTCCCTTGACCTCCGGGTTATGAACCAGGCTTCATGATTTTCAATTGCTTATATACCGGGCCTACAAGAGCTATTTTATAAAATCGTGTACAAAAACGTGATCACTTTCATGTTCACTTTGATCAATAAATAATTATATCAGCAGGTCTGATTTTTTGTATTGTTAATTTCAGAATGGGTCATTATGGCGTACAAATTGTGGTGGTTTGGCTGTATTATGGTTTCAACATTTTGTCCTACTTTGGTAGGATGAATTGATCGTAAAGTTTATTGATTGACCTGGGTTCACCAATAATTGTTAGCACATCGTTTTCAAGAAACACGGTCTTTCCTTTTGGAGTAAAAGAACTGCCATCCCTGTCTACTAATACAACCAATACATCCTGGGGCAGTATTGCTTCCATAAGTTTTTTATTAATGAAAATATTGGACGGTTCATTTTTGCTTAATGGGAAAGTTATATATCGCTTGTCATGCAAAAGATACTCTATAATTTCCTTTGCTGATTTTAAAGAGAAAACATCTTTAATAAAGTAGTCGCGTTCTGCAATATCAATTATACTTGATAACATGCGAAGCTGCTGTTTTGGGTTATTCTCATCGTTTACCAGGAAAAAAAATATTTTTATTTTTTCCTTGATCAAAATCCCATGTTTTTCAACTGGTTTTTCAATGCTTTCTTCACACAATACAATATGGAGTACCGGATGGATTATATCCGGTTTTTTTGCATAAAGGAGAGAAACTTCGGGAATTACCAAAGCAGGATCTATAGGAGTTGTTTTTAGGAATTCTTCATATAGACTATTACCATCAACATTTATTTCCAGAGCAATGGAATTGGCTACATCTTGTACCAAATCTTCAAATATAGCATTATCGATAAAATGTATTTGTGAACGAACAATTGTCTGGTTGAACGGATCATCCTGGCGCAATCCTTTCTCACGCAAAATCATCATAAACTCATTTTCTAGTTCATCGTGCTGATGTTTGCCCAACAAAGCAAACCAGTGATAAATAGCTCCTTCTCTTTTTACTTTGGATCGAAAGAAAAATATATACCACAAGTATGCAAGAATAATGGTAATTAAAGTAAATGCTAGCGCTCCCCATCCCATAAAAAACATTAGAGCCAGCGAAGAAATAATACCGAATATTTGCATCCATGGATAAAGGGGCGAACGATAGCCGGGATCGTATGAAGCTATTTTACTATTTCGAAAAACGATGACAGAAAAGTTTATAGCCATGAATATGAACAATTGAAATGTACTTGCGAGTTTAACAATGCCCTCTTCGGAAAGGATGATAATAAACATTATAATTAATCCTGTGGTAAGGAGAATTGCAGGAACGGGGGTTCCCCAGCGACTGATCATGCTAAATTTTTCAGAAAATAATTTGTCCCTAGCCATGGCTAGAGGATAGCGCGAAGTGGCAAGAATACCTGCATTTCCCGTAGAAGCAAAGGCAAATAAAGCAGCTATTACAATAATATACAAACCTGTTTTTGGCGGTAACCAACTGAATAACTGCTGCGCTGCAGTAGCAGCAGGCGAAAGGTCTTGTGAAAGTGCTTCATTACCAATAACACTTACCATAACAAACACACCAAACACATAGATCAAACCGGTTACCAATAGCGACAAGGCCATTCCTAAGGGTATATTCCGTTCCGGGTTTTTAATTTCTTCGGCAACACTGGCTATTTGTGTAAGCCCTAAATAAGAAACAAAAACGAAACCAGTTGTAAAAATTAGGCCATTGACTCCACCGGTAAAAAATGGATTATAATTGTACTTGTCAAATCCTAAGGAGGATTTAGTTCCTGACAAAATATTCCAAAAACCATCCGCGATAAATGCCCCTAGAACTAAAAGTAACACAATCACTAATATTTTTTGAATACCGGAAGATTTTCGCGCTCCGAATATATTCAGAATAGAAAATATTATGGCAAAAATTACTGCGGTTTCTTTTATTGGGATATCCCAAAATATGGAACCATAAGCGCCAATTCCAACAAGCGCAAATGCTGTTTTTAAAAGAAGGGCTATATATGTTCCGAATCCGCCAATCGTCCCCATCAACGGTCCCAGACTTCGATCAAGAAAGAAGTAAGCTCCGCCAGAGCGTGGCAAGGCAGTGGATATTTCGGCAACACTAAACATTGCCGGCATTATTAAAATTCCGGCAAGAAAATATGCCAAAATCACCGATGGTCCGGTATGATAAGCGGCCAGCCCCGGCAATAGAAAAAAGCCAGAACTAAACATAGCTCCCGTACTTAAAGCGAAAACGTCAAACAATCCTAGTTCTTTTTTTAGTTTCATAGCTTTCTTCTAGTCGTATATATGTCTGCTTATACTTCAGGCAACCCCAAAAGTGGAGTATTTATACCTTGTCATAACTGGGGTTCCAATTTTAATGACTTCACTATTATGATAATCATTTAATTCTTGTGGCTATGCTGTTGCACCATTTTAATAGAGGACTAACCTACTAATTATCAATATCATCGGGTTAAATAAAGATAAGGGTTATTTTTAATTGAAATGCTTTTTCAGATTTTATGGAATTTTTTAAAATAACATTTGAAGATTTACTAGAGTCAAATGCGACCATGATATTATTAAATAATTTCATAATAATTAATTTGTTTGTCACTTCAAGCTTGAAAAGGTTTGAGCTTCATTGATTGAATTTGATAAACGTTAATACTAATTATAGTAATGCCATTTTAATGATAGTATTCCCATCAGAATAAATAGTAAAACTTACGTGTCTTATTCTGAATAATGGATATTAATTATTCTTTTTTTTAGATCAATACCTCGCCTGACTGATGTATCTGGTAAATAAAATGATGCCAAAGAAGTCTAAACAATGTTGAATTATTTTGCAGATAAGCTGTTGTTAGAGAAGTAATGGGGTACGTTTTTATTCCTTAATCTCAAAATTCAGTAATTATTTTTAGTAAAGTCTGTATTTTTAAACGTCAGGTCCTAAAATAATTGTTAGCAAGGATTTCATTTTAAGAAATCCGCCTGTCAATAATTATACATATTGCTGGCAACCGTTTTTTTTATGCGTATTCAACCTCTAAATAGCCAAAATCGATAATCCAATTTTCGTGTTCAAAATCAGATGGTTAAAAATTAAATTCCCGATAAATAGAAAATTCATAATCCATAGAATCGCAACCAATGGTTCTAAAATGAAAAACCCTAACCATCCAATCGTAATTGCTTCTAAAAATAAAGCCATAAAAAAAACGGTTTAGAGTGAACTAAACCGTTGTCTTTGGTACATTTTATTAATGTAGCGAGAGGGGGGCACGATCCCCCGACCTCCGGGTTATGAATCCGACGCTCTAACCAACTGAGCTACCTCGCCATTGCCGTTTTAAGCGGGTGCAAATATAGAGTTAAATTTCTTCCCAATCAAAATTCAAAAGGAAAAAATAATATTGGGCAATTATTTTTTTATCATGTAGAAATATATATATTGTCCGACGAAAACATTATATAGAATGAGCGATAAAGTGAAGTTTGAAGTTGAGTTTGTGATACAATCATCTCAACCCTTATTATACCAATATATTTCCACTCCTTCCGGCTTATCAGAATGGTTCGCAGATAACGTAAACTCAAGAGGGGAACGCTTTACCTTTATATGGGATGGGGCAGAAGAGGAAGCTAAATTATTGAAGCGAAAGAGTGATGAATTTGTACGATTTGCTTGGAACGAAGGAGAAGAGGATACCTATTTTGAAATGAGGATCATTGTGGATGAAATAACTTCCGATGTTTCTCTCTTCATTACAGATTTTGCTGACGAGGATGAGGTAGACGAAGCCAAGATGCTTTGGGAAAACCAAATCTCCAGTTTAAAGCAAGTTTTGGGATCTTCCTAAAACTTTTAGGCTATAAATCGGTATCTTTGCGCCTTGAATTTTCAAGGCTTTTTTTATGGTTAATTTTAACGGTGACATTCTATCCAAAGACACATTTTTTCTCAACCACGAAAACAGGGGATTGAGATATGGGGACGGACTTTTTGAAACCATTAGAGTGGTCAATGGTAAGGTTTTCTTTTGGGAAGACCATTATCTTCGTCTTATGGCCTCTATGCGAATTATGCGCATGGAAATACCGATGAACTTTACCATGGAATTTTTGGAGGAACAACTGATGCTTACCATAGCCTCCAACGGATTGGAAAATGCACCTGCTAGGGTTCGCTTGTCCGTTTTTAGGAACAATGGAGGGTATTATTTGCCAGCAACCAATGAAATTTCCTATATCATAGAGGTAGGGCAATTGGAGTCGCCCTTCTATATGATGGACCAGCAGGACTATGTTGTGGAGTTGTTCAAGGATTTTTATGTTAACCCTGACATGCTCTCAACATTGAAATCGAACAACAAGGCCATTAATATCGTAGGCAGTATTTATGCCAAGGAAAATGGGTACCAGAATTGTCTGTTGCTCAATAATCAGAAACAAGTGGTAGAGGCCCTAAACGGCAATTTGTTCTTGGTCAAGGGCAATACGATCAAGACCCCTCCCAAAAAAGATGGTTGCCTAAATGGCATTATTAGAAAGAAACTGATTGAAATGTTGGGCAAATTGGAGGCCTATACCCTGGAAGAAGTGTCTATTTCCCCATTTGATCTTCAAAAGGCCGATGAATTATTTATTACCAATGCCATTGTTGGGATTCAACCTATTACCAAGTACCGAAAAAAGGACTTTGAAACCAAGGTTGCTTCGGATTTGTTGGGGAAATTGAATGCTGCCGCTAGGTTGGGCTAATTGAGGTTCGGGTTTTCCGGAAAATTGGACCATAGGACGTATTCCCCGCCCAGTTCAATCATCTTTTCCTTCCAAAATGTATTGGCAGATTTGTGGATGATGTCACTTTTGTATTTATTGTGCACGACCACCCATGATTTGGAGTTGAGCTCTTGATCCAATTGTAGGGAATTCCATCCGGAGTAACCCAAAAAGAACCTGATATCCTTTTCGGTAATAAGGCCTTTATTAATGAGATCCACTATATTTTCGAAGTTGCCTCCCCAATAGATGCCATGGGAAATCTCAATACTGTCAGCTATCAAATGTGGTACCTTGTGAATGAAGTACAAGTTGTCCTGCTCTACGGGACCACCGTTATATACCTGAAAGGGTACGCTGATTTCAGTGACCAATTCATTGATGCTGTACATTAAAGGCTTGTTGAGTATAAACCCTACGGAGCCCTCTTCATTGTGTTCCGCGATCAAGACTACGGACCTGTTAAAAGAAACATCGCCTGTAAGTGTTGGTTCTGCAATTAAAAGTTTTCCTTTTTTTGGTTTAATGCTGACCATGACACAATGGTTTTTACTAAAAATAAGACAAATCTTCTTAAAAACAAAAAGGCACCCCATTTTAGGAGTGCCTTTTTCAAATTTATAAAATATAAATTAGTTTACTGCACCTGCCAATTCAGCACCTGCCTTAAACTTCACAACGTTTTTAGCTGCAATTTGGATAGTTTTTCCAGTTTGTGGATTTCTACCTTCTCTAGCTTCTCTTTTAGATACAGACCAAGATCCGAAACCAACTAAAGAAACTCTTCCACCTTTTTTAAGAGATCCTTCAACATTTCCTAAAAAAGATTCTAAAGCTTTCTTTGCTGCTGCTTTTGTGATGCCAGCGTCTGCTGCCATTGCATCGATTAATTCTGTTTTGTTCATAATTGAATTAAATTAATTGTTGTTAAAATAATTTTATACTCTAACAAATTTATACGGATTTGTCGTTAACGCAAGTAAAATCAAGGGAAATACCCTATTTTGTTGATAACTTCGGGGGTTTGTTGATAAAGTAGGGTTTTTTCTACATTTCTTTCAGCCCTTTGATAGCAAGGCTTTAGCGCACATAAGCGTTTTTTGACAAATTAAGGCCATTTAAAACATCCTGGGTGGCCATTTTTCGTTTTCCGGGCAATTGAATTTCCATAAGCTTTAAAAAGCCTCCGTCAACGGCCACTTTAATGGTTTTTTTATCCAATACCAAGCTACCCGTTTCCTGTGAATGCGATTCTTCCTCTTTTTCAGCTGCATATATCTTTAAGAAGAGTTCCTCATCACCGTTGTACAAGGTGGTCCATGCGGCAGGATATGGGCTCAGGCCCCTGATGTGGTTGTAGATATCGGCTATGGGTAAGGACCAATTGATTTCACAGGTCTCTTTGTGAATTTTATGGGCCAATTTTAGCTCTCCCGTCTGTGGTTGTTTGATGGTCTTTACTTCTCCTGACTTGACGAGCTCAACGGTTTTTAAAACTAGATCGGCCCCAAGGTGCATCAATTTGTCGTGCAGGTCCCCAGCTGATTCCTCCGGACCAATAGTGGTTGCTTCCTGCAATATGATCTCTCCCGTATCAATTTTGTCATCGATAAAAAAGGTGCTGACCCCTGTTTCTGTTTCTCCGTTGATAATAGCCCAATTGATCGGAGCAGCTCCACGGTAATGGGGCAGCAGGGAGGCATGAAGGTTAAAAGTGCCAAATTCTGGCATTTCCCAAACGACTCTAGGCAGCATACGAAAGGCTACAATGATCTGTAGATTGGCTTCAAGGGCTCGCAGTTCTTTTAAAAAATCCTCGTTCTTTAGATTTGTTGGTTGTAGAACGGGCAGATCATGTTTCAAAGCGTATTGTTTGACCGCTGATTCCTGCAAATTTCTTCCACGTCCTGCAGGCTTATCGGGAGCTGTGATCACTCCGACCACATGGCAAGAGTTTTGGACAAGCTTGTCCAAAATGGCAACGGCAAAATCTGGGGTTCCCATAAATACGATTCGTAAATCTTTCATGTTATACTATTTTATATTCGTTTTTTGTGGTGATGGCTATGCGTCCATCTTCCAATAGGCCCTGTAATACGATCAAAATGGTTTCTTCCCTATAGGTCAGTGCCAAGGTTAGGTTTTTTGAGGACTGATCGCCTTTGCGCAATATTTTTAGAATATCGTCCACCACTAAATTTTGTATATCCGAATCTATCTTGTTTTTGCTCAGGCACACATCACAAATACCGCAGGCTTTCCTTTCTTCTCCAAAATAATGTAGTAATTGTTTGCTCCTACAAACCTTATCATTGTTGATATAGGACAACATACTTTCAATATTATTGATTTTGACCTGTTGCTGTTCCTTAACTTTTCTCGCGAAAATATTAATGGTCCGATCATCTTCCCGTGGGGCCAGAAAAATTATTTCCAGATCGCTGCTCTGTGCCTTATAATCAACAATGCCATCCGTATGCATTTCTTCAAGCGCTTGAAGGATTCGTTCCTCTGGGATATTGGTTTTTTTGGATATTAGTATGGGATTGATTTTGGTTGGATGTTCAAAAATGCCCCCATATGTCCTCAATATGGTTTGGATCAGTTGGGCAATAGACTTGTGGGTCTCCAAATAGTAAAATACCTGTGCTTTGGTGGCTATAAATTGAAGTGTGACCTTTTTGGCGAATGACTCTGAAAGGGAAATCACCGAATTTTGATCCAAGATCCGAAGCCCGTTATAGGTCAAAGAGGTATTTAATTTATAGGTGTCACAAAATCTATTGAAATGAAACTGAAACGTCTCAGCGGTACTTTCACCATAGGAAATTTGGAAATAGTTGTTTAATTTTCGATACAAAAGTTTTAGGAATTCAACATCCGGTAGAACGCTCAAAAATTGCTGTTTTACCTGGGTTTCATCCGCTTTGTTAAGAATCATCACAGCCTTGGCAGGTGCACCATCCCTTCCGGCCCTTCCGGCCTCTTGAAAATAGTTTTCCAAGCTATCAGGTATTTGATAGTGTACCACTAGTTCCACATCGGGCTTGTCTATACCCATTCCAAATGCATTGGTGGCTACCATGACCTGTACCTTGTTCTCCAACCATAATTGGAGCCGCTTCGTTTTTTCCTTTTTGGGAATGCCACCATGGAAAAAGGTAGTGGCACATTGATCGGAATTCAGGAGGTCCGACAGTTCTTGGGCAGACCTTCTTGTTCTCACATAGACTATGGCGCTTTTTTGCAGGCCTTGGCATAATTTTTTTAATTGGAACTTTTTGTCCTCATTCCAATTCACCTGAAAAGAAATGTTGTCCCTGGAAAACGAATCTTTGAAAACTGCAGCCGCTGATAATTGTAGGTTTTCCGTAATATCTTGAGCCACTTTTGGTGTTGCGGTAGCGGTAAGGGCAATTATCGGGACTTCCGGTAACAGTTCGCGAAGTACATTGCAATTGAGATAGGCTGGTCTAAAGTCGTTCCCCCATTGTGAGATACAATGTGCCTCATCAATAGCGATAAGGTTTACATTCATCCTTTGAATCCGTTCTTGTACAAGTTCTTGTTGCAAACGTTCCGGTGAGAGGTACAGGAACTTGTAATTGCCAAACATACAATTGTCCAAAAGGTCTATCACTTCATCGAAAGAAATACCTCCAGTTAAGGAGAGGGCCTTGATCCCCTTGTTTTTTAGGGCATCTACCTGATTTTGGATCAAAGCGATCAATGGAGATACCACAATGCAGAGTCCGTCCTTTGCCATGGCAGGGACCTGATAGCACAGTGATTTTCCACCACCGGTTGGAAGGAGGGCCAGAACATCCCTTCCTTGGATCACGGTCTCAATAATTTGTTCCTGTGACCCTCTAAATTGGGAAAAGCCCCAATATTTTTTTAATATTTCCTGAGGGTCCTTGATCACTATTAAATTTTTACTTTGTTGAGAATAAAGGACAACCTTTCTTCCACCGAACCCTTGGGCACGTGAATAGTGTTGTAGCCATATTTTTCATAGCTGGCCTCCAAGCAATCATGGATTCGAAGGGCCTCATCATAATTTTCATACCGTTCCCCGTCTGTCGCATAGATTTCCTTCCAAGGGGGCAAAAGAAATACCGTATCATAAATATACTTTTCACAGGCTTCAATATAGCTGTGGTCATAACTTTGGTCAAAACAGTCCAAATAGGCCACAACATCGGGTAGTCCACGATCCATAAAAACGTGCTCGGCCTTCATTTTTGATGCCTCGTGAAACTGGTTGATTCTGCCTTCGGTGATTTTTTTGCTGAACAATAGGGGGTCTGTCACAAACAGTTGTTCAATGCCCTGTTCCCTGGCTTCCAGGGTGACACTTCTGGATATTTCATGAATACAGGGCAGCCCCATCAATTCTATTTTTTCTACAATCGATGTTTTTCCGGTACTAGGACCTCCTGTGATAACAATTTTTTTTGGCTCCAATAAAAATGTTTTATGCGGCAAAGTTAATGAAATAGCTACTAGAGTAAAAAATTGCAGCGGTTACTTTATATTTGCAAAAAGAATTATATGGATCCTGAAAAATCGGAAGAATTTTACAGAAAGCTAAAAACCCAATTGGAAGAAACCAGCACATGGCCTTCCAATTACCTCTATAAATTTATTGTTCCCACTGATCAGGAACGTATTGTCCAAATCCATAAGATCTTTGATAATACGGGTGCGGTCATAGAGTCCAAACAATCCAAAAAAGGGAAATACACCAGTTTATCGATTACTGTAAATCTCAAAAATGCCGATGCGGTCATCGAAAAATATAAGGAAGTAGGGAAGGTCAAAGGGGTTATATCACTTTAATAATAGTAATTGTACCATATTTTTGTTAATTTGCAGTCCTTATAAGTTTACTTCACTTATTATTATTTATTTAAGCAAATTCTTTTAATTTGAATCTAGTAGAAAACATAGAGTACAATACTGAGCGCCCACAGCTCATTATTCCTGAGTACGGAAGACATTTCCAAAAAATGGTGGACCATGCCATGACCATCGAAGATAGATCGGAACGCAATAGGATTGCCAAGGCCATCATCAGTGTCATGGGTAATATTCAGCCGCATTTGAGGGATGTTCCGGACTTTCAGCACAAATTATGGGACCAACTGTTTATCATGTCCGATTTTAAGTTGGATGTGGATTCACCGTATCCCATTACAAGTAAAGAGATCCTTCAGAAGAAGCCGGATCCTCTTGCCTATCCACAAAATTTTCCGAAATACCGTTTTTATGGGAACAACATCAAAAGAATGATCGATGTGGCCGTGAAATGGGAAAAGGGCGACATGCGTGACGGTCTTGAATATGCCATTGCCAACCACATGAAAAAATGTTACCTGAACTGGAACAAAGACGTGGTAGATGATAGTGCCATATTCAATCATTTGTATGAACTGAGCAACGGACAGATCGATCTAAAGGGTGAAAACCTCACAGAAAGTGGACAGTTCCTTAAGAACAGGGTTGCCAAAACCCCAAGGAGCAGCAGTTCCAAGAAGAACCAAAGAAGCAGTACTAACCGCGGTAAAAAGCGATATTAATATTTTCAACGTAAATGGGAACATTTAGGATTGAAGGTGGACACCAACTACATGGTGAGATTACACCACAAGGAGCAAAAAATGAGGCACTACAAATTTTATGTGCCGTTCTATTGACTCCAGAAAGCGTTACAATCAACAACATACCCGACATTGTAGATGTCAATAAACTGATTTCCCTTTTGGAGGACCTTGGGGTCAAGATCCAAAAGAAAGGCAAAGGATCCTTTACCTTTAAGGCCGATGATGTGAATTTGGAATACCTCCAATCCGACCAGTTCAAAAAGGACGGTAGGGGTCTTAGGGGCTCCATCATGTTGGTAGGGCCTTTATTGGCTCGTTTTGGAAAAGGGTATATCCCAAAACCCGGAGGGGACAAAATAGGTCGTCGTCGTTTGGATACCCATTTCGAGGGGTTGATAAAACTGGGAGCAAAATTTAGGTACAACAAGGAAGAGTTGTTCTATGGGGTAGAGGCGAAAAAATTAAAAGGCACTTATATGCTTTTGGATGAGGCTTCTGTTACTGGAACGGCCAATATCCTAATGGCAGCCGTATTGGCAGAAGGGGAAACCACCATTTACAATGCAGCCTGCGAGCCTTATTTACAACAGTTGTGCAAAATGCTCAACAGGATGGGGGCAAAGATCACAGGAGTGGGCTCCAATTTGTTGAAAATTCAAGGAGTAGAAAAATTGGGTGGGACGGAGCATACCATGTTGCCCGATATGATTGAGATTGGAAGCTGGATTGGTCTTGCTGCCATGACCCGTAGTGAACTGACCATAAAAAATGTAAGTTGGGACGATCTGGGCCAGATCCCTACCGTTTTTAGAAAACTTGGGATTACCTTGGACCGCAAGGGAGACGATATTTACATTCCAGCCCATAAAGATGGGTACGAGATACAGAACTATATTGATGGATCCATTTTAACCATAGCCGATGCCCCATGGCCTGGTCTAACACCGGATTTGCTGAGTATAATCTTGGTGATGGCCACCCAGGCAAAGGGTGAAATATTGGTACATCAAAAGATGTTCGAAAGCCGTTTGTTCTTCGTGGATAAGCTGATAGATATGGGAGCAAAGATTATTCTTTGCGATCCGCATAGGGCAACGATCATTGGTCACGATTTTAAGTCGACCTTGAAGGCAACAACCATGGTGTCACCTGATATTAGGGCCGGAATTTCCCTGTTGATAGCGGCGCTATCGGCGAAAGGAACCTCTACCATCCATAATATTGAGCAAATAGATAGGGGTTACGAAAACATAGATGAACGTCTTAGGGCCATTGGTGCCAAGATCGTAAGGTTGTAATTTAGGGTTTTATCCATTCCAGGATACTCCAAACACAGATTAAATTCCATAACATAGTACGAATCCAATTTCTTTTTTCCAGTTGATGTAGATCTTCCGGGAAGAAGGAGTTGGATTCTATTTTTCGATGTAAGGGCACAAAAATGGAGAAGGTAATGACCCAAAGGGATAGTACAACAATAAAACTTCCAATAGTATATAAGGATTGGGCCCGGTAAACTTGGATGCCACTAATGATAAGCTGCCCGAGCATTAGGGGAATTACAATGTAGGCGATGCACGTCGTGTATTTGTGGTGCCATTTGACCAGATCAGGAATAGCAAAGAATTTAAAACTGGGATATACCACCAGTTGTACCATCCAGATCAGTACGACAAGGCCAAAATCAATTAAAACTCTTAAATTTTCAATCATCTATAGATGTAACTTGAAACAATTTATTTTTCAACGATAGATCCATCAGGGTATTGGGCAAACCTGCCTTTTTCTCGGGGGTGAACATGATCTGGATAGGGCCACGGCCATCCCCCAAATTGGGTCAATTGGTATTCTTGCATGGCCTGTTGTATCTCCTGGTCCGTATTCATTACAAAGGGGCCATATTTGGCAACCGGTTCATCTATTGGTTTTCCTTGAAGCATCAGAAAGGAAGCCTTGCTCGAGCTACTTTTTAGTACTGTTTCTTGGTCCGATTGCAAATCGATTCCATGAGAGGAAGCAATTTCCTTTTCGCCCACCAGGCAGTGGTCACCTTCATAGAAATATAGGCTCCTATTTACAGCTTTGCTAGTGGGGGGCAATACAAATTCGGAATTGGGTTCCAAATGGATATTCCATACCGCAACCTCATTTTCTGGATCTGCAGCCCATGAATTGGGAGCGGGTTTCGGTGCTACATTTCCTTTGAAGCTCCCAGCTATGACCTTGACCTTGGATCCATGGCTTTGTACCATGGGAATATCTTCATGCCATAACATGGCAAAATGGGGGTCCACAAATTTATTGGATTTGGGCAGGTTCAACCAGATCTGGAATAGCTCCAAGGGGTTTTCTTCCGCTGTTTTAAGTAACGGGAACATTTCGGAATGTTGTACCCCTCTGCCCGCTGTCATCCATTGAACATCTCCCTCTCCAAAGCGTCCCGCTGCGCCCAAAGAGTCGGAATGGTCACAGTACCCCTTGTTGACAATGGTAATGGTCTCAAACCCCCTATGTGGATGATAAGGAAAACCAGGGATGGTCTGTCCGTGATACATGCGCCATCCATCCTTTATGGTAAAATCATTTCCTAGATTTCTTCCTGCAAGGGAAGCAGCAGGTCCCATATCCTCATTGCCCTTGGGATAATGGTCCAAATGGAACACACAAAATAAAAAAGGATCCTGTGTTTGCCATGGGAAGCCCAAGGGGTACATGTTTTTGATGGAGTCTTTCATGATTGAAGAATTTAAATAAGGCGTAAAATATGCAGATTCAAAACTGTTAATATGCGGCATCGTTAATTTCTATCCAGTATCCTTCGGGGTCTCGGAGATAAATCTGTTTCACTCCATCGGCCCTTAGGGTAATGGCGCTCTTGGTTCCGGGCCAATCCTCATATTCAATATTATTTTTGTTCAGATGGGTGATAAACTCATCCAATTTCTGGGTAGAAAGGCAGAGATGCATGGACTTGTGTTTTTTCATGACCACCGTATCCTTTAAAATAAGGTGTAGCTGGGTATTCCCATGTACTTTGAACCAGCGGAATCCAGGATCATTGGTAGGATGGGGAATTTCTTTTAGTTGTAGGACGTTGGCGTAAAAATCACCACTTTTTTGTAGATCGTTCACGATCAAGGACGAATGGTCAATGGCAAAATCAAAGCTTTGGGCCTTGATCGTGGCAGTGCAAAGTAAGAGGAGCAATAAAGGAAAATATCTCATGAAATATAAGTTGTATTATGAGGATACAAGATACTCAAAATAACCAAAGCTCATGGCAGTGTTTTTTCCATGACCACATAGTCTATATGATCTTTTCTAAATGTGATGGACGTCTCCTGCAGACCAAATTTATGGTAAAAACCAACTTTATCCTTTCTAGCATTGCACCATATTCTCTTGACGCCTTGTTTTTGTGCTTCCTTTAGTACATGCTCCAAAATCTGACTACCATATCCCTTGTTCTGTTCTTGCGTCATAGTGGCCAATTTCCTAAACTGTGCCATATCCTCTTTTACGAATAAAGAAACAACTGAAAGAAGTTTTTCGTTCTCATATAGCCCAAAATGTCTGCCTTCCAGATCTTCGGGCAATTTTACGTACTCCAAAGGTTTATTGGGCCACATGACCTCCTGTCTCAATTTCCAGGTAGCATTTGCTGGGATGATTTTTATATGAATACCCATTTATAAATTGTATTTTCCTTTAATATCAATTGTTGGATCGGTTTAAATAGATGAAGATGAGATATTAAAAGCAGGTAAGGGCATTATTTTTAAAATTCTTAGGTCAGTCCGATTTATAAATGATTGTCCTATTCTTGCCTATACTTTGTCATAATTTCTTTAAAGAGTTCACCGGTGGAGGGTGGGGTATAGGATATGGCATTTGCCCCACATTGAATAACCCTTAAGATACTTTCATCATCTTTTCCCCCAGTGGCCAAAATGGCTACCTGATCATTGTACTCCCTGATACGATTTACAATTTGGTCTGTTTTATCGGCTCCGGAAACATTGAAGATGTCCACTCCGGCTTCAATTCTTCCTTTGAAATCGTCCTTTTCAGAAACAACGGTAATGGTCACCGGGATATCTATTTTCTCCTTTAGGCGTTTAATAAGATCATTGGGGGTAGGCTTATTGAGGACCACACCCAAAGCTCCTTGGTATTCTGCCTGCATGGCCAGTTCCAAAGACCTTTTTCCTGTGGTCATTCCGCCTCCCACACCACAAAAAATAGGTTTGTCGGCCGCAAGGATCAAAGCGTGGGCAATCATGGGTTGAGGTGTAAACGGATACACGGCAATAATAGCATTGGCATTGGTGTTTCGTATGATGGCCACATCGGTTGAAAAAAGGAAAGACTTTAAAAGCTGTCCAAAGACGCGGATGCCCGAACACTGTTCAATAGATTCGGGTACGGTAACAATGTTGTTCCGGAGCTTACTACCAAAGGAAGGGATGTCTCTCATGGCTTTTGTGATGGTACGATTTATAGTTCCTTATAACTTGACATTTTCAGATCTAAAAATAGGAATTGGCAGGAAACAATTTGCGTTTTATACAATCATCTTTTAACTCCATGCGTGGTGAAGGAAATTCCCTGTTGTCCCGTAGTGGAAATCATGACTGCCTCAAAAAGAGGTTCGTGTATGTTTTTTTTGGTCGCCCATTCAAAGGTGAAGTTGGCACCTGTTCCACCGTGCATATCATCTTGGTCTATGACAATGTGAATGGTTTCTAAAGGCTTAATGAAAATGGGCTCTTTAAAATACGTCCTTATCAATTTTCCTTTAGTATCAAAATAGTCCGTACGAAGGATATACACAGAATCTTTAGAACTGATATTGCGCAGACTCGCCGTAGCGGTTAAACTATGTGTCCCTTTTTCACTTCTATCATAGATTTCTGAATAGATGGACAAATACGTACTTCCCTTGACCAGACTATCGGTGGGATTGAGCTTTATTTTTCGCTTTTCCCAGTTTACGGGGTCCATATGACTTACTTCCTTGGATTCCTCACATCCAACAGTAATTAAAATACAGAATAGGAGTAGGCTTATGGACCTCATAATCACTAGTTTTTTAATCATAATATAATCTTTATAACAGTCAATCTTAAAATACGCTGACCTTGCTGTTTATGATTTTAGCTTAGTTGGTGCCTATTGGAGGAGGTCCTGCCGGTACTATGGCCTCGTAGACCTCGCTTCCTTTTCGTTCCTTGTATTCCGCTTTTACCTTTTCAACCAATTTAGGGTTTTCGAACAGGTCTAACATGGTCATTCCCATGGCTTTGGCTGCGTGTGCCATGCCTTTATGACCAATGCTCATTCCAGCACAGGCAACGACTGCCCAGGAGTGCCAAGGGGTGTCTTTGGGAGCAACCGTTACTCCCAAATTAATGTTTGCTACATTCCAACTGACATCTCCTACATCCGTAGATCCACCACCAGGATTTTCAATGGTTTCTTCCAAAGGGGTAATATTGCTGTCCATACCTACTTGAGCTTTTCCCGTTGCCTCTTGGATTTTTTTGCCAAAGGCGGTCTCTTCATCTGTATAGGTAATTGGTCCCAAAAGTTCTAAATTCTTCTGCATGATCTCTCCTCCGGAGCGGTTTACCAAGGTTTCATATATACCTGAAATCAAGGATATCTTATAATCCACATTGGCCATAATAGCAGCACCTTCTGCCATTTTCTGAACCCTTTCATAAACTGGCATCATGCCACTTCGCTTACTATCACGTACTCGGACCCATATTCTGGAGTAATCTGGAACCACATTGACCACTTGCCCCCCGTCTTGAATGTGGTAATGGATACGTACGGTTGGCTTAATATGTTCTCTATAATAATTGATACCATTGGTATACAATTCCAGGGCATCGGAGGCGCTTCGGCCGTTCCAAGGATCCATGGAGGCATGGGCTGCCTGCCCAAAAAATTCTACTTTAAAATCTACCAACGCCAAGGTACTTTGGACATCTGCCTTCGTATCCGCACTTGGGTGCCAACTAACGTTTACATCCACTCCATCCCAAATGCCTTCTCGGACCATCCAGATCTTACCAAAGAACTTTTCTTCTGAGGGGGTACCCATAAATTTGACGGTCCCTTTTATTTTTCCTTGTTCCATCAATTCTTTTACGGCAATGGCCGAACCTAAACTGGCTGCACCAAAAAGGTTATGTCCACATCCATGTCCGGCAGCCCCTTCGTTCAAAGGGTCTTTGGTAGGCAGCGCCTTTTGCGATATTCCGGGAAGGGCATCAAATTCTCCCAAAACACTAATAACGGGACTGCCGCTACCGTAGGTGGCAACAAATGCTGTGGGAATTCCTGCGACGCCACGCTCCACGGTAAAACCATTTTTTTCGGCATAGTCCGCCAATATTTTTGAGGATTGTTTTTCCTCGAAGGCTGTTTCTGCCAATGCCCATATAGAGTCGCTAATCTTGATCAAGGACGCCTCATGTCGTTCCACGGAAGCAATGATAGCCTTCTTGTTAGTGTTCATTTTTTGGGCAAATACCGTGGTGGAGGCCAGCAGTATCATGAGAAGCATTGTTTTTTTCATGTGTTTGGAATATTTATGCATTATTTTTTTGATCAAAATGGTTATAAGAGGTTGTAATCAGTTCAGTGAGAATATCCATGTCAATATCTGATAAATTTTTAATATAGAGGCAGGATTTTCCCGTTTTGTGCGGCCCCAATTTATCCATTAGTTCTTGGAACCCTCCAAAACCAGACATGATATAAAGTGTTAGATTTTGTTTCCTGGGAGAAAAGCCGGTAAGAAGTATATCGCCTTCCCTACCACTATCGTATTTGTAATGGTAGCTGCCAAAACCTACAATGCTGTCTCCCCACATTACAGCAGGTTCACCTGTAATCCCTTCCATTAGCTGGCGCATGGCGAAAGAGTCTTTCCTTCGCGTCTCATTCTCAATGGAATTTAAGAAATCGGTAACCGGGGCATTGGTAGGTGTTGTTTTATTTCCGGACATCTTTTTAAGCTTTCCTAAAGATAACAATTATGAAAGAACGCCAAAAATAAAACAGCTCTACTGTTTATGTTGATTATGGGGTTTTTGCTTGTCCCATACAGGTCTTCCCGGCAACGTATGCTTGTTTATAATTCTGGCACCTTCTATTTTTACTTGCCTGGAATTTTTAGACTTGTACAGGGTATCACTGGCATATATTCTTGCCTGATGTAGATCAACAATGGGATGTGGATAATCTATACCAAGAGCGAAGTTTAAAAACTGTTGTTCCATGCTGGGAATGTTCCATGGCTCGTGGACGTATTCCTTTGGAAGATTTACCAATTCTGGGACCCATTTTTTTATGAAACGACCTTCTGGGTCGTGCTCTATTCCGTTTTTAACGGGATTGTAAATCCTGATGGTGTTTATTCCTGTTTCCCCTGCCTGCATGTTGAGTTGTGGAAAATGTATGCCTGGTTCAAAATCCAAAAAGTGTTGTGCTAAATGTTCCGTACAATCTTGCCATGGCTGCCATAATAGATGGGTGAAGAACGATGCCAGGAGGGCCCGTAGCCTAAAATTGACAAATCCGGTCTGTACCAGACAGCGCATAGCGGCATCAACCATGGGCACTCCCGTACGACCTTCCCGCCATGCCTGTTGAAAATCTGGCCTTATGGGTTTGACCAGCTGGTGGTACCCTGAATTTATACTTACAAATTCCATGCTTCCCTCCATTTCAAATTTTTGAATGAAGTGTGCCTGCCAACGAAGGCGGGAAAGAAATGAATTTAAGGTTCTTTTATCCTTGACGTCATTTTTATGGTTGGCCGCGAATTGACACACCTGTATCATGGATAGATTTCCCCAAGCCAAATAAGGGGAGAGTCTACTACTGTGCTTTCTGGACGATAGGGGTTTGGAATAATGAAAATTGTATCCCGATATCCTTTGCTCAATAAAAGAGCGCAAATATTTGACACCTTGGGAGGTGCCTCCTTTTTGTAAATTGGGTTGATGGACCCATGAAAGATCTGGAGCACTAAAAATTGGTTTGAATGTGGTGTGGAGTTCTTCGGTCGAATAAAACCGTCCGGCTTCCATACTTGGGTTGATAGGATTTTGATTCATGAAGGACACCCAATCTTTCTGCCATTCCGACCTATTTTTACGACCTCGGAAAACTCCATTTTGGATACTTTCCTCCCAAGTAATATTATGGTTTCTGCACCATTGGGCAACTTGTTTGTCCCGCTGATAGGTGATGAGCATACCCGTTTCCTGATGTGAGAACAAATGGGTTATTTTTTCCACGTCCTGCAGTTTCTGCAATGCCTCGGGAATATCTTCGGAAATACAGAACACTTCGGTATGGTGTGCTGCCAGTTGCATGTTGATGTCTATGAGACTTTGCTTGATAAAGTTAAAATGTAATTCGCTATAATGCGGATCTTTTGTCCAAAAAGGCTCGAAGCTATAGAGCAACAAAATTTTCTGCTTTGTCGCTATAGCTTTTGCCAAAGGCTCATGGTCCATGAGTCTTAAGTCCCTTTTAAACCAAACAATGACCATTATGCCAAAGCCTGCTTATAGGTACTTAAACAGCGTTCCCTTGCCTCTTTATGGTCTACCATTTTATCAGGATAAGAGCTTTTTTCCAATTCAGGTATCCATTTATGAATGTATTGCTTTTGCTTGTCGAACTTATCAATCTGGGTCATGGGATTGAAAATCCTGAAGTAAGGAGCAGCGTCCACGCCGCTTCCCGCTGCCCATTGCCAGTTCCCCACATTACTGCTCATTTCATAATCCATAAGCTTTTCTGCAAAGTACGCCTCTCCCCAGCGCCAATCGATCAACAGGTGCTTGCACAAAAAGCTAGCCACCAACATTCTTACCCTATTGTGCATATAGCCCGTAGCATTGAGTTCCCGCATCCCAGCATCTACAAGGGCGTATCCTGTTTGTCCATTTTTCCATTTTTCAAACTCCTCTTCATTGTTTCTCCAAGGAATCCGGTCGTATTTAGATTTAAAGGCATCGGTAACCGTATGTGGAAAATGCCACAGGATCTGCATAAAAAATTCTCGCCATACCAATTCGCTCCAGAAGACATCATTTTTTTCAGCCAAGGCCTTTTTCATCATTTTTCGGATCGATACCGTTCCAAATCGTAAATGAGGTCCTAATCTGGAGGTGCCATTTTCCATTGCCGGGAAATTACGGGTATCCTCGTAGTTTTCTATAAGGGTTGGAGTTACATCGTAATCATGGACTTTGATGTCCGATGCTTTAAACCCAATATCGGATAAGGAAAGATTGGGAAGCCTACTATGTTGAATTAGGTTTTGAAGGTATTGGCTAGTGTAGTGAATTTTCAGATCTTCTTTCTCTGAAAAGGCTTCTTTCCATTTTTTTTTATAAGGGGTGTACACCACATAAGGATCTCCATCGTCTTTGACCACCTCGTTTTTTTCAAAAATCACCTGATCTTTAAAGGTATGAAATGGGATATTGATTGTTTCCAAAAGTTCTTCAATCCCAGAATCCCTCTTCAAAGCATATGGCTCATAATCCCTATTGGTATAAACTTCGGCAATTTCGTATTCTTCAAGAAGTTTTTTGAAGGTGTCCTTTGGTTTGCCCTTGAGAATGGCAATAGAGCTATTGTGTTGATTTTGGAGCTCGGACCGCATCTGTTGCAACGTTTCATGTATAAAGTTTACTCTAGGGTCATCTTCAGGGAGTTTTTCCAGAATTTCACTGTCGAAAATGAAAATGGGCAGCACAGGGTATTCACCTTTCAACGCCGCTAAAAATCCCACGTTGTCATCGAGGCGTAAATCCCTTCTAAACCAAAAAATGGAAACCTTCTTACTCATGTACAATGTTACTTTTTAATTGATATTCAAGGTAGATAGACCTCCATCTACACCAATAATCTGTCCGGTCATCCAGCTACTATCATCGCTCAATAAAAATACGGCTATATTCGCAATATCTTCGGGTGTCCCCACTCTTTTTAAAGGGTGCCTGTCGGCCATGGCCTCTCTCTTTTTCTCGTTGTTCAAAAGTCTTGTGGCCAACGGAGTATCTACAAGGGAAGGAGCTACTACGTTTACCCTTAATTTTGGAGCATATTCAGCAGCGAGCGACTTAGCAAATCCTTCAATGGCACCTTTAGAGGCAGAAACACTGGTGTGGAATGGCATACCACTGGTAACTGCGACCGTACTAAAGAAAACCATGCTGGCATTATCGGCCATTTTTGGCATAATGGTTTTTAAGACCCTTACAAGACTAAAAAAGTTCAACTGCATATCTTGTTCAAAGGTATCCAGTCCCATCATCTTGAACGGTTTTAAGTTGATACTACCCGGGCAAAATACAAATCCATGGATTTCTTCCGGTAATTGATCAGTGCCTATCTCGTCTTTGGTAGCATCAAATAAAATATGTTCTACATCAAGGTTGTCCAAGCCTTCATTGGTTCTTGAAGCAATAAATAAATTGTGATCTGAAGCTATTTGTGAAACAATAGCATGTCCTATTCCATGTGTTCCTCCAATTAATACAATGTTCTTTTTCATATGTTCTGTTTCTTATTTATAATATATCCGTTTTGTTAAAAGGAATCAAAAATTAATTCATTGGGCATATTCTCCATGGATCCAAATAAACTGGTCAATTTTTGCTCTCTGAATTTAAAAATTTGCTTGAGTTGATTTTTTACTAGTAAGGGATGGGCCATCTGTCCCAATATCCCCAAGGGTATCTTATAATCGATGATATCTTCCATGATCACGCCACCTTCAATAGGGTTGATAAAGTGCTTGTGGTGCCATAGGGCATAGGGTCCAAATAATTGTACATCCACAAAGTAATGCCCGTGGTCCACGTGGGTGATTTCTGAGACCCATTTGGTAGTAAATCCAGGAAATGGGGAAACCTTATATTGTATGATCTGACCAGGGAACATGGGCTTATCGGCCCCTGATAGAATATGAAAGCCCATATGCTCTGGGGTGATTTCCTTGAGGTTCTTAGGCTGGGATAAAAACTCCCACGCTTCTTTTTGAGTAATGGGCAATGCTTGTTTGGAACGCAGTTGGTACAATTTCATGGCTTAGGTTTGTCCAAAGATAAGTGTATTTATGTTTAAATTATAATTATAAAAGTTAAACAAAATTAAAATATCAAGAATTTTGAAAGCATCATATTGAGGAATGGGTTTTATGTCATCGGGATATTGAACACAGATAGCCGAATTTATTTATTCGTTGGTTCTAAATTTGTAAATTTCCCCAAGCGTTATAATCATGAAAGCAGTTGGTTTTGTTTATTTCTTTTTTTTAGTTGTTGCCATCAGCCAGGCGCAGGACAATGTGAGGGAATTGGGTATGATGCCCCAAGCTGTTTTTGAGACTTCGGGGTTAATCTACCACAACAATAAACTAATCACCCACAATGATTCTGGCAATACCGCCCAACTTTTTGAATTGGATACCCTTACCTTGGAAATAACGCGTATCATCAATATTGACAATGCAATCAATGTAGACTGGGAGGACATCACGCAGGATGACACCTATATCTACATTGGGGATATAGGTAACAACAATGGCAGTAGGCAGGATTTATCCATATATAGGATATTGAAAAGGGATTATGACCGGTCCGATATTGTGATGGCCGAAAAGATAGAATATGCCTATACTGACCAGACCAACTTTGATTCAAGTCCCAATAGCGATTGGGATGCCGAGGCTCTTTTTGTTTTGGGGGAGGAGCTGGTGGTTCTGACCAAACAATGGCAAAAAAATGGGACTGCAGCCTATTCCATTCCCAAAATCCCTGGGACCTATAAGGCATTAAAGATTGGGGATTATCCTGTAAATGGTTTGGTTACCGGTGCCAGTTTTAATCCAGATACCGAAGTCCTTTACCTCATTGGGTATTCAAAATTCTTACTTCCTTTTACCGTCCGGGCAGACAACTTGGGTTCGGAGAATTTGTTTTCCGGTTCTGTGGTGAAAAAGGAGTTGAACTTAGGTTTTTTACAAGTGGAAGGGATTACCTATAGGGATGAAAACCACTATTATTTTTCTTCCGAAAGGTTTACCAGCAATAGTCCTATGATTACTTCGGAATCCCGGCTCTTTTCCTTTGATACATCCGATAACGTTATTGTAGAACCAGCCCCTGTAGAAGATAAACATGGCCTACGCATATATAAAAGATTTGGCTCCAATGAACTGGAATACGATATTAATAGCGAAATTTTGGGGAGGGCCATTTTTGATGGTAATGGGAGGAGAGTAAAATATATTTTGGGAAAGGATATTAGGGAAAATACCGTCAACCTGGCCACCCTGAGTTCAGCCATCTATTATCTTACCTTTTATACGGACAAGGGGATCGTTTCGGCACCCTTTTGGATGAATTGAAAAGAAAGCACCACACTATTATTTAAGAAACCCTTAACAAATCTACCCTTGTATTATAAGTAGTTTTGAGGAAACGTATAAATCGTAATCAAATGAAAAAAATAGTACTAGTATTATTAGCTGTTGTTGCCACATATTCAGTACAGGCGCAAATTGAGACTCCAGCTCCAAGTCCTGCTGCAAAAGTATGGCAGACTGTGGGATTAACAGAGGTAACCTTGGAATATTCCAGACCATCCATGAGAGGAAGAACCGTCTTTGGAGATTTGGTTCCTTTTGACATGCTATGGCGTACTGGTGCCAATGCAAGGACAAAAATCACTTTTAGTGACGATGTAATGGTAGACGGACAGACCCTTAAGGCTGGTTCTTATGCCATATTCACTAAGCCCGGTGCAACTTCTTGGGAGGTATTTTTCTACACAGATACTCAAGGAGGAGGAACTCCAGCAACTTGGGATGAGTCCAAAGTAGCTGCAAAGACTACAGTAGAAGTATATAACATGGAAATGCCCATTGAAACATTTACCATGACTTTCGATGATTTGACGAGCAATTCTGCTGTTTTGGGAATACTTTGGGAAAAGGTTTATGTAGGTGTTAAGTTTGAAGTTCCTACCGATGCCATGGTGATGAAGGATATAGAAAAAACAATGGCTGGTCCAGATGCTGGAGATTATTATGCCGCTGCTGTATATTTCTATAGTGAAGGAAAAGACATCGCAAAAGCAAAAGCTTGGATGGATAAGGCAATGGCCATGACCGCCAAACCGGCATTCTGGCAATTGAGACAACAATCATTGATCTTGGCCAAATCTGGGGACAAGAAAGGTGCTATTGAAGCCGCCAAAAAGTCTTTGGCCGGTGCAGAAGCTGCGGGGAATGCAGATTATATTAAAATGAACAAAGATTCCCTAAAAGAGTGGGGTGCAAAATAAATGGAACCCCTAAAAAATACCAAAAAGCCCAACTGTACTGCAGTTGGGTTTTTTTTATGTACCAAATAAAGAATATGGATTCCTTAAATAGGAGGTAACAGTTGGGTGGCATTTTGTCTGGATTACCTTTTTGATCCAATGAACATTTTATGTGGAAAGCAATTCTAAACTATTCCCTATCTGGACAGGGTAATGGATAGCGGTTATACCTGTTTTGGCCTTATAGGCTGTAATAATTTCCTTTATGGCCTTCGCTGCAAGTTCCTTTTTGATCAGATTGATGGTACAACCGCCAAAACCGCCTCCCATCATTCTAGATCCGATTACGCCCAACTGTTGTACGGCAATATTCACCAAGAAATCCAATTCTTTTGTACTAACGTCATAGTCTGTGGATAGCGATGAGTGGCCTTCCCATAGGAGGGTTCCCACACCTATTGCATCTCCTTCCTTCAGGGCTTTGGCCATTTTTAGGACACGATCATTTTCTTGGATAACATGAAAGGCCCTCCTGTAATCTATCTTCGAGATAGTACCTTCTATGCTCTTCAGATCCTCTAAGGAAGCGGCCCTTAATGATGTTATGTTCTTGTTGCGTTCCTTTAGTCTATCTAAGACGGCTTCGCATGATTTTCTGCGTAAATTATATTCGGAATCCACGGCCAATTCATGTTTCACGTTGGAATTGATCAATATCCATTGATACCCTTTTAATTTGATGGGAATATATTCAAAGCTTAGATCTTGGCAATCCAAGAATAGGGCGTGGGATTTTTTACCGAACAATACCGCATATTGGTCCATCAAACCGCAGTTCAAACCTATACGGTGTTCTGCTGCTTGCGCAATAAGGGCTATTTCTGATCTGGGGATATTTAAATTGAAGGTCACAGAAACGGCATAGGTAAAGCCGCAGCAAAGTGCAGCCGAAGAGGATAGGCCAAAACCGATGGGAATATCACCCCCAAATACACAGTCCAACCCCTGAACGGGATATTTTCTTTCCAACAAGATTCCCCATATTGCCTGGAAATAATTTCCCCATGGAGATTCAAATTTACCCGGCGTACCATCTACGGATAGCGTGATTTTTTCTGGCTGACTTAAAAAAGCTTCAATCTGAAGGGATTTGGTGTTATTTTTTTGAATGGCAAAGTAGATCGATTTTTCTATGCTAGCCGGCAATACATAACCTAAATTATAATCGGTATGCTCCCCAATAATGTTGATCCTGCCAGGGGCTTTCACCATGATGGGATGGCGACCGTAATGTTCTTTAAAGTATGCCGCTACTATTCCTTGTGTCATCTAAAAATAAAATATAAAAACAATGGAAGGTGTACCTTACTGATGAGGATACCTCCTGCCAGTAAGCTATAACGTTCTATCCCTACTTACAGTGCATTAGGGGTCATGGTTTTAACAAAAGATATGTTGTACTAAAAAATCTTATTCCTCGTGAACCGGTATTTATAAGTCTTCAGGCTTGATGGGCGGATTTTTGAGCAACCTATCAAATCCTTCCAGGATATGGGCGAGAAGAATGACCAGGGCACAACCAAAAGCATTTAACCAAAGGTAGGACATCCAATCGTATTTAAATCCTATGATCACTATTATCTGTGTGATAATGGCCGCAACAAAAACACCATTCCCTTTAATAAATTTAAAGAAGAATGCAATGAGGAAGATACCCAATACATTTCCATAGAATATAGAGCCAATAATATTCACCAATTGGATAAGATTATCAAATAAATTTGCCACGCAGGCAATCAAAATAGCTACGATTCCCCATAATAGGGTGAACAACTTGGATACCTTCACGTAATGCTCTTCCGTAAGTCCGGCCGTCTTGTACCGCTTGTAAAGATCCAGTGCGGTTATGGTTCCCAAGGCATTCAGCTCCGAAGCAGTGGAGGACATGGCAGCAGATAATATTACGGCCAACAATAGTCCCACAAGTCCCTTGGGGAGGTAATTTAAGATAAAATGTATAAATACATAATCCTTGTCATTGGTTTCAATGGCACCATCTGCTTTTTGGATCATGGCTTTGGCGGCGTCCCTGTTATATCTTTCTTTTTTATTGATGGAAATAATATCCTGCTTAGCATCTTCAGTGGCACCGTACTCCTTAAGGTCCAAGGCTGCTGAATACCTATTTTGGGCCATTTTCTTTTCTATTTCCAACTCCAAATGGCCTTCCTCCAAGATTTCATAGTCTTTTGCCAAGGGAGATTGCATTACGGCATTGGTTGCAGCGGGATTGAAATTCAAAGGAGATGGGTTGTATTGGTAAAAAACAAAAACCATCACCCCGACCAAGAGGATAAAGAATTGCATGGGTATTTTTAAGATCCCATTGAAAATTAATCCCAATTGGCTTTCCCTGATTGATTTCCCGGATAGATAACGCTGTACCTGACTCTGATCCGTGCCGAAATATGCTAGGGCCAAGAACAATCCACCGGTAATACCGCTCCAAAAAGTATATCTGGTATCCGTATCGAATTCAAAATTCAGGATGTCCAATTTATTGCTGGCACCTGCAATTTTCAGGGCCTTACTAAAATTAATATCGTTGGGTAAGTACCCCAGGATAAAAAAGAAGGCAATGAACATTCCTGTCATGATAATGAACATTTGCTGCTTTTGAGTGACACTGACAGCTTTTGTTCCACCGGAAACGGTGTAGATGATCACCAAAATTCCAATGATGATATTCAAGGTCCTTAAATCCCATCCGAGAACTGCCGATAATATAATGGAAGGGGCATAAATGGTAATTCCAGCGGATAAACCGCGTTGAATCAGGAAAAGGAAGGCTGTTAGGGTCCGCGTCTTTAAGTCGAACCGGTTCTCCAAAAGCTCATATGCGGTATATACCTTTAATCTATGATAAATGGGGATGAAAACAATACAGATGATGATCATCGCCAATGGAAGTCCAAAATAGAATTGGACGAATCCCATACCGTCGTGGAATGCCTGTCCGGGCGTGGATAAAAAAGTAATGGCACTTGCCTGGGTTGCCATTACGGAAAGGCCGATAGTCCACCATTTTGCCTCGCTTCCTCCTAAAACATAGTCATTGACACTTTTGCTGCCCCTTGTTTTCCACACCCCATAACCTACAATAAATAATAAGGTTCCTATCAGGATACTCCAGTCTAATGTTCCCATATTACTTATTCAATGTCATTATAAAGTAAAAAATAACGATATAGATTACGTTTAAAATAATGACCGCGGTATATTCTTTTTTCCAATCAAATTTATCTTGCATGGTTAGTTTTTTGGCGTGTTATCCAGGTTGCTATTAGTTTTGCCTAAAGATAACATATTTGCGAATAGTTTATAGGCGCCGGCAACACCTTCCGGTAATTCCCTAAAGAAGCTCAAACCGGTGTATATATAATTACCTTTTCCATATGGTGCCACCAAAAGGCTTCCCTGGGTAGCGGACTCCCCTTTGTCGTGCATGGATAGAATAGGGGTGAACTCCTTGCCCCATTCGTTTGGAAAATACAATCCCCTTTCTTGAACCCATCCCTTGAAATCATTTTCGGTGATCTGGTTCGGGACATTGACCAAGGGATGGTTATTTGCCAATATGGTCACCGGAGAATTTTCATCGGTCACGCGATCCCTGGAAACGGTAAGGGGGTAGGGGGCGAGATTAGGGAAATCCAGACCACTTCTTCCAGAGGTATTGTACTGGATTATAAGATTCCCACCATTTTTTACATAGTCCAGCAAATATCTTTGCTTAAACCTCAGGGCATCCACAACGTTATAGGCCCTTATCCCAACAACAATTGCATCATAATTGGCCAATGTACCTTCCTGAACCTCATTCAGATCAATGGGAAACACCTTGTAACCGATCTGTTCCAAGCTTTTTGGTACATCATCACCTGCTCCCATGATGTAACCTATATTTTCTCCTGCCTTTTGGATATTAAGGCGGACTGCTTTTATGGAGGCTGGCAATAATACGGATTGCCTTGGAATATGATCGTAATTGATGATTACCAATTCTTGGGAGTATACCTTTTTGTCTATGGTCACTTTGGGAGTTATTTCCCCCTCACTTTCTTTATTTGGAGGTGTTACTTTAAAGTGTACCGTGTTTTCATCACCTTTCTGAGCAATGGAGAAATCAATTTCAGAGGGGGTCACTTTCCAACTTGGCGGAACGGACAATGAAATCTTTCCGGCAACATTATCTCTCCCAGCCCTGATCTGAACTGGAATATCCTTGGAATTTGAGTCAGAGAATATGATGACCTTATCATTTATTCTGGCAGTAATTTCCGGTAATACTTCAAAGGGTTCATAAAGTTCTCCCTTGTCCGGTTTTGAATAATGATGGACCACTGGTCTTTTAAGGGCTATGGGCGTACCTTCAATTGCCATATGGAAGGTTGCCATAAATGGAATTGGGGTTTCTGCTCTTCCAATAAGTTCTTGGTCATCTACGGTATACATTCCCAGACTACCTTTTTTGGCAAGCCAATAGGGACTGGTATAATTGGTGTTCTCAGGGATTTTAAAATCTATTTTAAAGTTCTCCTTGATATTGGTTTTTAAGGGTATGTTTGTTGAAAGCGATGTTGCATTCCCCGTGATCGAAACACTGTTCAACTTAAGATCTGCCTTACTGCGTTTCAATGCTTCCACATCAATGGTAATCTTGCTTCCGGGAACTGCATCGGTCTCTTCGGAGGAAGCTTCCAGATAGAGTCCTAGGACATTGGCAATGACTTCCTCCAATTCTAAGGTTTTGATAGCCTTCCAATGCTCATCCGAAATATTCTGGAGTAGCTTGTAGGCCGCTAACAATTGCGGTAGGTGTTGGGAGGGGTCTTTGAAATTGAAGTTGTTTTCTACCCCATACAATAGTTCTCCAATGGCTTTTCCCCCTTTCACCCTGGACCAAGAGGTGTCTATGCCATCAAATATATTGTCCTTATTTTTGGGCAAGTCCCCTTTGAGCAGTTCAATATATTCATTTTCACTACCTCTACTTGAAACACGACCAAATCCTTGACATAAATGCTGACTGCTGGCCATAGAGGCAATCTCATTATTGGAAAGGCCCATCAAAGGGTAATAAACACCTACATCCAACGAAAGCATCTTGGACTTATCTGCATTTCTAAAATTCTCTTCACTGCCATAAAACCACCAGCTGGTATTGAAGAACAATCGTTTCGGTTGCCAGGTATCTGTTAGGGATAATTGCGATGCATAGGCACTCTGGTCACTGGCAAGATCAAACGCCTCTACACTCAGCATGGCTGATGAGGTATGGTGGCCATGCGTGGAGCCGGGAGACCTATGGTCGAACCGATTGATGATCACATCTGGTTTAAGAGTCCTTATGGCCCAAACAACATCGCCCAATACAGCCTTTTTGTTCCATATTTCCAAGGTTTCATCCGGATGTTTGGAGTAACCAAAATCGTTGGCCCTTGTGAAAAATTGCTCACCTCCATCTATTCTGCGGGCGGCCAATAATTCTTCTGTTCTGAGCACCCCCAATAATTCCCTCAACTCGGTTCCTATAAGATTTTGCCCTCCATCACCACGGGTCATGGACAAATAGGCCGTTCTGGCCTTGACCTCGTTGGATAGGTATGAAATAAGCCTTGTGTTTTCATCATCTGGATGGGCTGCGATATATAGGGCAGTACCCAAAAAATTTAACTTTTGGACCGAATGGTAAATATCGGATGTGGAGCTTTTTTTTGGCAGTTGGGCTATGAGCAGATTGGTGGAAAAGATGATCCCAAAACAAAATACCAGAAAATGGCGCATACGGAAGATTTTTAGTTGGCTTTCAAATATAGAAAGATTAACAACCAACCTCCATTTTTTAGAACTTCTTTAACAAGACTATAGTATTCCACTGCCATCCTCATCCAAGTGCACCTGTTTCTCAATAAGGACCACTCCTTTTTGCAGTAATAGATTATTGGGGTAGGTAAGCTGTTCCCCTTGGTCGTTCATCAGGTGAAAATAAAATGCCTTAATATCCAATATCACGGCCTCATCGGGGAAGTCCTTATCCAAAATTCGAATTCTGTCACCAATTTTGAATGGAAAGGAGAAAAACAGAATGACCCCTGCCGTAATATTGCTCAAAATGGACCAGTTGGCAAATAAAGCGACACCCAGTACCGCGAAAACAGAGGAAAATACGACACCTAATTCCTCTACATTGACACCCCATATAAAAATTAGTACACCAAGTCCTAACATGGTATGGCCTACGGAAACATATTTTATGACCAACCTTGTCCTGGCCTCATGGATATCTCCCAGTTTCCCGACTTTTCTTATCGCTTTGGTACTGGCAATTCTAGAAATGAGCAAAACCAAGATACAAATAGTGGTACCCAGTAATTCCCTTTTGTATATATAAAAAAACTCCTCCATTATCTTAAACCTAAACTATCGCGCAAAAATAGGTCACTGTTGTGATTTTCTTGCCAATAAGGTGTGTTTAATGTTTTTATTTTTGTGGCGCGTGTCGTAAGTTGCTTTGCCCCAGGGCCAAAGCCACTAGGTGCCGTTTCCGACCAATTTTCAATGGTATAGGGAAAATGGGAGCTGAAGTTGATTTCCAAGGTCCTATCCAGTTCGGGATAGGAAATGATATAATTGTTCATGGTTCCTTTGTTGGTGAGAGTTGCCGATGCTTCATAGGCCCTTAATTCCTTATGGTTTAACCGCACATATTCCAAGGAAGGAATAATTTGGATGGTACCTGTAGGGAGGCTATTTGGATCAACCCTGATCTTGTTCCATAATTCATCCTCCAAAAGGGCCTTTTCCAATTGGAATTCTTGATCTGCCTCACTTTCAAAATAGGAATGGGACATAATGTCAAATTTCTCCCTATTGTTCAATTGGGCATATACATGACCGCACCATTCCTGCACGCTATTGGAAATTTTGATGGCATGGCCATTATCATGTACGGGGTAGAAGGTACTCGTCATGATAGAGTAGGGGTAAATTCCCGTCAAAAACTTTTTGGTAGTATTTAATTTTAGCACTGGGATATTACTTGAAGCCGTCCTGTCTGCCTTTACTTGTTTATCCGCTAAAAATGGCTCCGTCACATAGATCAGCACAGCCTCACCACCTCTCATTTCCCCATACCTGGCCTGCTCCAATGTATATGAAGTAATCTCTGCCGTTCCCGAATACCAATAATCTTTAAAAGCTTGGGATAGTTCTTTTCTGGGAGCAACCCTATCTTGGACGCTGCTTTCTTTTGGTGATGTTTCCTCGGTCTTTGCTACTTTTCTACAAGACATAAAGGAGAGGGTCAGCAGAACAATACATAGGAAATGCTTTCTAAAAAGTAAAGGAAGTTTCATAGTGTGGTGTTTTTCTCAAAATTACCCAAAATCACCTAGGTGGCCATATCCATTAACGTTTTGTAAACGATGTGGGTGGGTAGTCCAACCACATTGGCATAGGAGCCTTCAATTTTTTCTATCCCAATAAGTCCTATCCATTCCTGTATTCCATAGCCCCCCGCCTTATCAAAGGGTCTGTAGTTTTCTATGTAGTACCAAATTTCATCATCCGAGAGTGGTTTGAATTTCACTTTGGTGCTGTGGTGCTCCGTTTTTTGCGTTGTGGTCGTAGTGAAACTGACAGAGGTGATCACCTCGTGCCAATCGTTGGAAAGGGTCTTGATCATCTTGTAGGCCTCTTGTGCATCCTCAGGTTTTGCCAAGGAAATAGCATTGTGCCATACCACGGTATCAGAGGTGATCAAAATTTCATTTTCTTTTAGCTCGTTTTTCAAGGGAGAGGCTTTTAATGCCGCCAAGTAGTCTGAAATTTCCGATCCCTTCAAATGACCGGGGTATACCTCTTCTACAGGCTTCAGCCGTATCTCAAAATCCAATCCCAGTTCCTTGAAAAACTGTTGACGTCTTGGAGAGCCGGAAGCCAAAATGATTTTGAAATTAATTAATTGTTCTTTCAACATAAAGGCTAATCGTTTCTGGCGCTAAAGTTCCCTTCCCAATCACCGCGCACTTTTAATACCTGCTCTATAACGTCCCTGACACAACCATGTCCACCATTGATGTGTGAAATATACTTACAGACCTCCTTTACCTCAGGCACCGCATCTTGTGGGCATGTGGGTAATCCCACCATTTGCATGACGGGAACATCGGGAAGGTCATCGCCCATGTATAGGATCTGCTCCGCTTTAATTCCATAAACATCCATATATTCCTTTAATGGGTCCTCTTTGTAATGGGCCCCCAGGTAAATATCTGTGACCCCAAGACCTCTAAAGCGGCTTCTGACCCCTTCATTGGTACCTCCAGAAATGATGCATACATTATATCCTTTTTGTATGGCGGTTTTGAGGGCAAAACCATCCTTAATGCTCATTTTTCGTAACATTTCCCCAGTGGTGGTGATGGTTACGGTACCATCTGTGAATACCCCATCTACATCAAATACAAAGGTGTTGATATCTTTGAGGTATTCCTTATAACTCTTGCTCATAATCTTTCTTTATTGAATTGCTAAGTAAGGAATAAATTTCCTTTTGGGTTTTGTTTTTGAGTAGGCCCAGGTGATTTTCAATAGTCGTAATATCTCCTCTTTTGGCCGGGCCAGTTTGTGCCTCATGTGGATTTAGGGTATTTATTTTATCCGCGGTTTCGGTAATAAGAGGCTGTAATAATTCAAAAGGAATATGCTGTTCAGTACAAAGATCGTTTCCAATCTTGTAGAGGTGGTTGGTGAAATTATTGACAAATACGGCTGCCAGATGTATCGTTTTCCTTTGCTCTGATGTAATATGGAACACCTGGTCAGAAATCAAATGGGCCAAATGGTCCAATAGCAGATAATCTTTTTGTAACGTGGCTTCCAAACAGATCGGAATTTTCCTGAAATCAACTTTTTTTCCTTTGGTAAAGGACTGTAAGGGATAAAATACGCCTCTTCTTTCTATGGCCAACATGGAGTCCATAGGGTAACTTCCCGAGGTATGAACGACCACTCCTTTATTGTTGGCCAATCTCCCGGATACCTCTCCGATGGCATCGTCACTGACAGCGATAAGGTATATGTCCGCTTCTTTGATCTGTTGAAAACCAGTGGTTACCTCCGTGAATTTTGAGAATTCCAAAAGCTGTTTCTGGCTTCGGCCCACTACCTGAAGTATCTTTACTTGGTCTACTGCCAAAAAGGCATCGAACAAATGTTTGGCCACATTGCCGGTGCCGAGTATTACAATTGAAATCATGCTCAAAAATACAAATTAATGCAGTGTTGGCTTGGGAAATAATTAACAAACTTGTTTAACTTTTTAAATGTGGCATTGACCGCTAAAATCATAAAAAGACCGTATTTTTGCGTCCTGAAATAAAACTTTTATCCTAGCGATGACAGAACTGCTCAAAAAGATATTCTTTTCCACACGTTTAATGGCCATTCTTTTTATCCTATTTGCTACAGCTATGGCGTTTGGCACCTTCATTGAAAGCTGGTACAGTACGGAAACAGCAAGAATTTGGATTTACAATGCTACTTGGTTCGAAGCCATTATGGTTTTTTTTGTAATCAACTTCATCGGAAATATCTTTCGATACAAACTTCTGAGAAAGGAAAAATGGCCAGTGCTGATGCTGCATCTGTCATGGATATTGATCATCATAGGAGCTTTTGTGACCAGATATATCAGTTATGAGGGAATGATGCCCATAAGGGAAGGAAATTCAGAAAATGTATTTTATTCCGATAAAACCTATTTGACCGCCTTCGTGGATGGGGATATTAATGGGCAATTGCAAAGACGCCGCTTCGAGGATGATTTGATCGTAACGCCGGAGGCAATGAAGTCGAGCCTACCCTGGAATTTTGATTTTAACGGGCAGGACTTCTCCATTTCATATGCTGGTTTTATAAAGGGTGCCGAAGAAGGACTGATACCTGACGAGAATGGGAAGCAATATTTGAAAATTGTTGAGGCCGGAGACGGTGATAGGCACGATCACTTTTTGGAAAGTGGGGAGATAACCAGTATCCACAATGTGCTTTTTGCCTTGAACAAGGAGACGGAAGGTGCAATCAATATTATGACCACGGACAGTACATACCTGATCAAATCCCCTTTTGAGGGTGATTTTATGAGGATGGCGGATCAGTTCCAGGGCCAGTTGATCAAGGATAGTGTTCAAACATTGCAATTGCGGTCGCTCTATAATACCGCGGGGATGCAGTTTGTGATCCCAGAGCCATTGATCAGGGGATCATACGGCGTTGTAGCCCTTCCGGAAAATGAAATAACCAAAAACTCCCAAGATGCGCTGATCTTGGATATTACTTCCAATGGGCAAACAGTTCAAAAAAAGCTATTGGGCGGTAAGGGCGCTTCCAATTTTTCAGAAAAATTTAATGTTGGGGGATTGGACTTCTCACTTTCCTACGGTTCCAAAATCAATGAATTGCCCTTTCATATTAAGTTGAATGATTTTATAGCCGAAAAGTATCCTGGTACGGAAAAGGGCTATGCCTCTTTCATGAGCAAGGTGACCGTGGAGGATGAGCGTCCGTTTGATTATGATATTTTCATGAACCACGTATTGGACCACAAGGGGTATCGATTTTTCCAATCCAGTTTTCACCCAGATGAAAAGGGGACAGTTTTGTCCGTAAACCATGATGTTTGGGGTACGTGGATCACCTATATAGGATATTTTTTATTGTACATCGGATTATTGGGCATTATGCTTTTTGGTAAAACCCGTTTTAAGGATCTTGCCCAGTCCTTGGATAAATTGAAGGCCAAGAAGAAGACTATGGCCATGCTGGCCCTATTCGCTTTTACGTTACCGGGTTTAGCTCAGGAAGCCGATGATCATGACCATACGGCCATTCCCAAAGCGGTAAATGTGGATTCTATGTTACAGGCCACGGCGGTTTCCGCGGACCATGCCGAAAAGTTTGGGGAGCTGGTCATACAGGATGATGGTGGGCGAATGAAACCCATCAATACCTTTGCTGCGGAATTATTGCGAAAACTAAGTTTCAAGAACAATTTTAAGGACCTTAATCCAGATCAGGTATTCCTATCGATGATGGCAAACCCATCGCTTTGGTACAATGCAGAATTTATAGCGTTGGACAAAAAAGGTCAGAACGATAGTATCCGTAATATTATCGGGATCCCTGAAGGGCAGAAATATGTAAAGGCAACCGACTTTTTTGATGCCAAGGGGCAGTATAAATTAGCACCCTACTTGGAAAAGGCCTATGCGACCAATTCGCCCAATAAATTTGAGCAGGATTTTAAGGATGTGGATCTTCGATTGGGCTTGTTGAACCGGGCATTGAGCGGAGAAATCATTAAAATATTTCCTTTGCTCAACGACGAGAACAATAAATGGATCTCTACCATTGAATACCGTTCAGGAAATTTCCAGATCCAAGATTCCCTCTACGCCAACTTTGTAAAAAATGCCATCCCCTATTATCTGATGTCTCTGGATAAAGCTAGGGAAACAGGTGATTATTCGGAAGCTGAAAAATTATTGGCCGCTTTCAAGAAAAACCAGCAAAACCACGGTAGTGAGATATTGCCTTCCGAAAACAAGATAAAGGCAGAGGTACTCTACAATAAATTGGACATATTCAACCAATTGTATAAGTATTATGCCCTAGTCGGGGTTTTGATGTTTTTCTTTTTGATCTTTCAAATATTCAAGGATCGTTCTATTTGGAGGGTGGGGATCTATTTCTTCAAAGGAACCATAATACTTTTGTTCCTATGGCATACAGCAGGATTGATTTTCCGCTGGTACATCTCTGGTCACGCTCCTTGGAGTGATGCCTATGAAAGTATCCTCTATGTAGGGTGGGCCACCATGGGTATTGGTCTGGCCTTTGGAAGAAAGAGTGACATGACCATAGCATCAACAGCATTTGTGGCATCTATGCTCTTGTGGATTGCCCACCAGAGCTGGGTAGACCCTTCTATAGCAAATCTCCAGCCTGTGTTGGATAGTTATTGGTTAATGATCCACGTGGCCGTTATTGTGGGCAGTTATGGCCCCTTGACCGTAGGGATGATCCTAGGGGTGGTTTCATTGATCCTGATTACCCTCACCACCAAGAAGAACAAAAAACGGATGGAGATCAACCTTAAGGAGCTGACCATTATCAATGAGCTGGCCCTTACATTGGGACTGATCATGTTGACCATTGGAAATTTCTTGGGCGGACAATGGGCCAATGAAAGTTGGGGCCGCTATTGGGGCTGGGACCCAAAAGAAACTTGGGCCTTGATTTCTATCATGGTCTATGCCTTTGTAATCCACGGTAGATTAGTACCGGGATTGAGAAGCAAATGGACCTTTAACTTTATGAGCGTCATTGCATTTGCCAGTATTATGATGACCTATTTTGGGGTAAACTTTTACTTGGTGGGATTACACAGTTATGCCAGTGGCGATCAGGTGATAACCCCTACCTTTATTTGGTATACCGTGGCAGCGGTCTTTGCTCTTGGAGCTATTAGTTTTTGGAGGTACCGCGTAAATTATGCCAAAAATTAAGAATAGAAACTATTCATTTTGTAAATTTAGGTTTCAATAAAGGTGTTTTCGGACACCTTTTTAATGTGATAACAAATACGATACAATGGACAACAATAAAAAAGGTCTCAATACCATTTGCACCCATTTTGGGGAAATCCAGGATGAGCAGTTCAAAGGGGCTGTATCCCCTCTATTTATGAGTACCTCCTATGCTTTTGAGGATGTAGATGTAAAGCGCTATCCCAGATATTTCAATACCCCGAACCAAGTAGCCCTTTCCAAGAAGATTGCGGCATTGGAACATGCAGAGGCAGCCATGATATTTGGTAGCGGAATGGCGGCAATCAGTACGGCTCTGATGGCCTTTTTAAAAGCTGGGGACCATATTGTTTTACAAAATACCCTCTATGGTGGGACTTATAATCTGGTAACGGAGGAATTTCACAAGTTTGGGATAGAATACTCTTTTACTTCTGGACTGGAACCTGAAGATTTCGAGGAGCAGATCAAGGAGAATACAAAAGTAATTTACATTGAGACCCCATCCAATCCATTGCTGACCATTACGGATCTTACGGCTGTGGCCCAAATTGCCAAAAAACACGGTTTGGTATCCATGATCGATAATACCTTTGCCAGTCCCGTGAATCAGAATCCTATTGATTTTGGAATTGATATAGTCCTACACAGTGCCACCAAATATATGGGCGGGCATTCGGATATATTGGCAGGGGCGGTTGCCTCTTCCCAAGAGCATATGGAACGTATTTTCCATTTGGCCAAGAACTTTGGCGGCAGTTTAAGTGATTACACCGTATGGTTGTTGGAGCGAAGCATAAAGACCATGGGCATACGTGTCAGGGCTCAAAATGAAAACGCCATGAGTATGGCCAAATACCTAAAAGGTCACAGGGATATACACGCTGTTTATTACCCGGGATTGGAGTCGCACCCAGGACATGAGTTGGCAAAGGCCCAAATGAAAGGGTTTGGGGGTATGTTATCCTTTGAATTGGATAAAAGCTTGAATTCCTCCATGTTTCAGAAATCATTGCGATTGATTAAATCCTCCATGAGTTTGGCAGGAGTGGAAAGTACTGTTTTGTCCCCTACTTTAACCTCTCACTCCCTCTTAAGTGCTGAGGAGCGCGAAAAACAGGGAATAGCAGACGGATTGATCCGCTTTTCTGTGGGAATTGAAGAAACAGAGGATCTTATTGCCGACATAGAACAGGCCTTGGAAGCGGTAAAAGCAAAAGCAAAGACATTGCAAAACAACGAAGTATAATTTAAAAATTAGAATCTTTGAAACTTGATATTTTAGTATTTGGGGCTCATCCAGATGATGCCGAATTGGGGGCAGGGGCAACCATAGCAAAGGAGGTAGCCAATGGTAAAAAAGTGGGGATCATAGATTTGACAAGAGGGGAGTTGGGAACAAGGGGCACCGCCGAAATCCGCGATAAGGAAGCCGCGGCGGCCGCAAAAATTCTGGGGGTTTCCGTAAGGGAAAACTTGGAATTTGCCGATGGCTTTTTTGTGAACGATAGAAAACATCAGATGGCCATTATCCAGGTTTTAAGAAAGTACAGGCCAGATATTGTACTTTGCAATGCCATTGAGGACCGCCATATAGATCATGCCAAAGGCAGTAGCTTGGTAAGTGACGCCTGTTTCTTGAGCGGATTGGTGAAAATTGACACCAAACTGGAGGGTATTGAGCAGTGGCAGGAGGCGTGGCGACCCAAACACGTATACCACTATATTCAGTGGAAAAATATAAAGCCCGATTTTGTGGTGGATGTGACTGGATATATCGACAAAAAGACAGAGGCTATTTTAGCCTATAGTTCCCAATTTTTCGATCCAAAGAGCAATGAACCCGAAACCCCTATCAGCAGTAAAAATTTCATTGATAGTGTAAACTATAGGGCTAGAGACCTAGGCAGGTTGGTGGGTACGGAATATGCCGAGGGATTTACAGCCGAAAGGCATGTCGCCGTACAACGTTTGGATCATTTGATCTAACCTACATTTTTGTAGCTTTTTTGCGATTTTGGTAAGGTAAAGTAGAAGCATGTGCCATTTCTCAAAGCACTTTCTACCCAGATTTTTCCGTTATTTTTTTCTACCATTTCCTTACATAGGGAAAGACCAAGACCGGTTCCTTTTTCATTATTGGTGCCATAGGTGGTATGGTTGGAATTGGGTTGGAAGAGTTTGTCCTGCGTTACCAAGTCCATTCCTATACCAGAGTCCCTCACCGATACCTCCCAGTGGTTATTTTGTTCTACAGCATCAATGGTGACCATTCCATTTTCCGGTGTAAACTTCAGGGCGTTGCTAATAAGGTTCCTTATAACAATGTCTATTTGGTTGACATCGGACCAGATCATCGTATTGTCAGAAATCTTATTGATCAATCTGATGGATTTATTCTCAGCAATTTCCGATAATAATTTAATGTTGTCCGATACCAGTTCTTCCAGAGCAAAGGCGCTTGCCTTGGTGACAGCTCCCTTCATCTGGGTCTGCCCCCATGAAAGTAGGTTGTTCAGGGTAAATGATATATGGTCAACGTCATCGCGAAGTTTGGGGATGAAATCCATGAATTCCGATTGTTGTATTTCACCGGCCTTCAGCATTCTCAAAAGCTCTTGAAGAGCGCCAATGGGACCTCTTAGATCATGCCCAATTATGGAGAATAATTTATCCTTTGTTTGGTTGATCTCATTGAGCTCTATTTCCCGTTTTACCAGGTCACTTTTTTGGTTCTGAAGTTTTTTGTTCAGTTTTTTCTGGATTTTCTGATTTCTATGGACCAATAAGGTAATGATGATAAAGATCAAGATGACCACAATGGCAGCATAAACATAATAAGTCTGCTGGGCCAATGCCTGTTTATTTTTGAGGATAAGTTCCTCTTGCTCCTTATCATGATCTATTTTGGTCTTTAACATGGCAAGTCCACGTTTGTTCTCATCTCTCGATAAGGTATCCGATACCTGTTGATAGATTTCATGGTACCTTAAAGCTTCACTGAACTTGTTTTTGCTTTTATTGATCTTGTACAGGGTCATGGCACATTTTTGAATGCCTTCCGGAAAGTGGATCTTTTTAGAGATTTCCAAGGATTCTTCTGCGTATTTTTCAGATAGAGCAATGTCACCAAGACCATAATAGGCTTCTGCCATACCGTTTAAAAGGTCTATTTTACCACGGTCATCACTTATTCTCTTGTGCAAAAGGTTGCATTGATTGTACCAATGAAGTGCCCATTTGTAATTTTTCTGTCTTAGATAGGTTTTTCCTTTTAATTCGTAAGAGTACGCCAACCAATCCAAAATCTGATGTTTTTCAAAAATAGCAATACTGGCATTGACATTGAACATGGCATATTCAAAATTCCGCATGTCCGCATAAATGGAAGCCAAGTTGCTCATCGATTTTGCAGAATCTATCTCATTACCTTTTTCGTTGTTCAGCTGTTTTCCTTTTTCATAAAAAATGATCGCTTGTTCATAGTCTTTTTGGGAGGCATATAAATTACCCATATTTCCCAATAATTTGGAATATAAGAGGGTGTTTCCAACTTCTTCTGCCAATTCCGTTCCTTCCAGAAAAAGGTCTAGAGCCTTGGAATAGTCCCCAGCATAGTAATACTCTGTGGCAAATAAATTTAGGATGCGCAGTTTTAGATTGGGATCATTGATCTCATCAGCAATGGCAACAGCCTCTTTGTAATGGGATATCGCCCTGTCCGTTTCACCTTTATTGGAATGGTAGGAGCCCATATTCATTAGGGACAGACTTTCTCCTTTTTTATATCGGGCTTCTCTACTAAATTTTAAAGCCTGCCTGGTAAGTAGCACAAGACTGTCTGAGGGGTCAAAAGTTAATTCCCAACCTAGTTCGTTTAACGTGTTTATATAGGTCGTGTCCGAAGTGGAAAAATCCTTTTTAGCCTGTATGCTGTGAAGTACCTGGGTTAAACTATCCTTTACCTTATGCTGGGCAACCACATGGCCCATGGCACTATAGAGTAGTACCATGCATAGGATAACCTTTTTGGTAATTTTATTGTGGCTAATAGAAAATGGTCTTATAAAGGACATTTAAAACTTTAATTTTATATGGCTAAAACTAACATCTTAACGCATGAATTTCTAATTTATGTTGTGAAGAGTCAAAAAATGTGTGTTTTAATCGTGAAAAATGGCATTTCACCGATATTAAGTACCAAACTATGGGCCAAAAGGTCCTAGGACAAATGACCCCAAACCCTTAATTAATAAGGAAAATTCCTACTTATTTCAAAAATTCATTCGTTTATTTTCCATGATCACTTATTTATCTTTCAATAAAGACTTATTAGTACATGTGCCCAGGTGTAAAATGACCCATTCAGTAATGTACCTCTCTCTCAGAAGTTTAAAATATAAATGGATGAAATTGATGGTGTGGGGGTATTAAAAATTAAAAAAATGGAATATTTTATTTTGAAAGAAGGTTTTAAAAAATTACATTTGCATCCGCTTACAAATGGTGGTTGTAGCTCAGCTGGTTAGAGCATCGGTTTGTGGTACCGAGGGTCGCCGGTTCGAACCCGGTCTTCCACCCAAATTACAAGCCTCATCTTCATTGATGGGGCTTTTTTTGTGCCTTGGGTTTTCTTGAACATGTAATCCAAAAAGTACCCGTACCAATAAAAAAAAAGCCCCAATTAGGATTAATTGGGGCCTTCTTGGTTTTAAGACTATATTATTTTATCGCTTTGTCCACCACAATTCGGTTTTCACGGTTTGCAAGTTCCCAAGCGGTATAAAAAACCAATCTCGACCTGTTTTCCAATAGGTCGTAATTAATTTTATCAGGGGTATCCCCGGGCCTGTGGTAATCATCGTGGGTACCGTTGAAGTAAAAAATAATCGGGATATTGTTTTTGGCAAAATTGTAATGATCGCTTCTGTAGTAAAAACGGTTAGGATCGTTTTCATCATTAAAGGTATAATCAAATTCCATATTTGAGTACTTTTTATTGACGGCCTCAGATATATCGTGCAATTCTGTACTTAATTTATCCGAACCAATAAGGTATACATAATTTCTGTCCCCTTTTCTATTTGGGTCTATCCTCCCGATCATATCAATATTAAGGTTGGCCACAGTTTGGGCCAACGGAAATATGGGATCAACATCGGTATAGTACATAGATCCCAATAATCCTTTTTCCTCTCCAGTAACGTGAAGAAAAACTACGGATCTCTTTGGACCGTGGCCTTCATCTGCTGCCTTCTTAAAGGCTTGGGCTATTTCCAATAGACCAACGGTTCCTGATCCATCATCATCCGCACCATTGTTGATGTCTCCATTTTTGCTCACCCCAATATGATCCAAATGGGAAGAGAGGACAATGTACTCCTCTGGTTTTTCGGAACCTTTGATATAGGCTGCCACATTTTCAGAGCTTACCTCAATATTGGAACTCTCTACCGATAGGGAGATAGTAATGGGCAGAATTTTTGGCGTATTATCCTTTTCTATGGCCGGCATCAACGTTTTGGCCAGGTCAACATTAATGAAAAAACTACTGAATTCTTCCTCATTGGAATCCTTTAGGCCCATTCTACCACTATCATTTTTTAACATATAGTCATAACGCGTCTTGAATCTTGAAAAATTGTCCGAATCAAAATAAAGAACTCCTTTTGCTCCCTTTTCCAAAGCCAATTCCATTCTTAGACCGATGGATTCTGACATGTTGCTCCAGACCGACTTCTCTTTGGTTCCAGAAAGAATGTAATTGCCATCTTCCATAGTTGGTTCCCCAGCTTTGATCAAAATCAATTTTCCTTTCACATCCAAATTGGAGTAATCCGAATAATTATCGGTTTCTATTCCAAATCCTGCATAGACCACCTCATTAAAAGTGCCCTTAGCCTCTGAAAAAGTCAGAAATTCCTCCCCAATAGGATATTCTTTTCCCTTAATGGTGATCGTACCGGTTGGCAGTTTACTCATTTGAAGGGGAACATTTTGAAAATAATCCCCATTGGCCTGAGCGGCAGGGATACCCATTTTTTGGTATTGTTGTCTGAGGTATTCAACCGCCTTCTTTTGTCCCGGTTGTCCTGTTTCCCTACCCTCAAACTCATCGGAGGCATAGGTATAAAGATGGTCCTTGAGCTCTGATTCTGTAATACTCAGGGCATACGTTGTTGGGCTAACCTCTTTGATAGCCGCTGGTGTAGGTTCGGAAACGGTCTTTTGCGCCGTGTTACATGCAAAAGCAAGTCCGATTGCTACAAATGCTAATTTTTTCATGTTTTTTTCAGTTGTTAATTAACTAGTCGTTCCAAAAATAGTGAAAAGATGGGGATTGCATATCCATCCTGAACCGTAATTATCCGGATTTCTTAATGTTTTGATAGTCCGATGGCGTAGTTCCTTTTAGGGCCTTGAATTTTCTATTGAAATTGGAGATCGATTTAAATCCTGAGGCATCGGATACTTCCGTAATGGACAGGTCTCTTTTGGTCAAGAGCAACTGACAGGCATGCTCTATTCTAAGTTCTATCAGGAACTGAAAGAAGGTTTTGTTTGTCCGTTGTTTGAAAAATCGGCAGAAGGCATTTGGTGTCAGATACGCTACGGATGATATGGTATGGAGGGAAATGTCATTTTGAAAATTATGGATCACATAATCAAAGATGGTCCGCATACGATGACCTTCATCCATGGAAATGGTCTTCGGATAGACGAATGTTGTTAACACCTTGGTTTTCGCCCCGCTTATTGTTTTGAGAAGTTTTAGAAAAAGAAGGAACCTACTGAACTTATCTGTACCGCACATCTTGTGCATTATTTTTGTAACCTTCTTTTTTTTGGACAATAGCTGAAAACCGGATTCTGCAGTGGGAAAGAACGGGGCTATTTCCTCCAGTTCTGGATTATCAAAGAACGATTCGCCAAACGTATACTTGTTAAAAAATAGGGATATCATTTTGCAGGGATTCCCGTGGAGGCCTGTATTTTGAAACAAATGCGGACAGTTACGGCCTATCACAAATATATCCCCTACCTCGAATTGATGGACACTATTGGCTACAATTAGTTTGCCCTGACCATGGACGACCAAGCTCAACTGTATTTCTTCATGCTGATGTAGTTTGTCATAAAAATGAACTGCTTCATCAATTTGTAGCACGAGGTTTTCGTGTATGGGTTTCGGAATTTTAAAAGGATATACTTTCATAGTTGTTCCCAAATATGCATATTTAGCACAATTATTTTATCTAATTTAGTCAATCAAGGTAAGATAGTCTTAGTTTAGGTTAATATCCTTCCAATGTTTAGCACAGGGTGAGCCTATTTTTGTAGGGCAACTTCAATTTAAAATATTATGAAAGTACTTTGGGAAGGGGTAATGCCCGCGGTAACCACAAAATTTAAAGCTGATGATTCCTTGGATTTGGACGCTTTTGCAATAAATATAAATGCGCAATTGGAGGCAGGTGTCAACGGTATCATACTTGGGGGTACCTTGGGGGAAGCAAGTACCCTTTCCGATGCGGAAAAAAAACTCCTCATTCAGGAAACGGTCCGATTGGTGAGGGATCGAGTGCCAGTGATCATCAATATTGCCGAGCAAACCACCAAAGGGGCAATCCTGGCGGCCAAAAATGCCCAGACATATGGTGCCAGTGGATTAATGATGTTGCCTCCCATGCGTTATAAGGCAAATGATTTTGAGACCATGACCTATTTCAAGGAGGTTGCCCATAGTACGGATCTTCCCATTATGGTTTACAATAATCCTATTGACTATAATATTGAGGTGACCTTGGATATGTTCGAGGAGTTGCTCAAAAACGAAAATATACAGGCGGTAAAGGAGTCCACCCGCGACATTTCCAACGTTACTCGGATTAAAAATAGGTTTGGGAATAGGCTTAAGATTTTATGTGGGGTAGATACATTGGCATTGGAGAGTATTCTAATGGGAGCCGACGGATGGGTGGCTGGACTGGTAGATGCTTTCCCCGCGGAGACCGTGGCCATTTATGAGTTGGCCAAAGCAGGTAGGATAAAGGAGGCCATAGATATATATAGGTGGTTTTTGCCGTTATTGGAGTTGGATATCAATCCGCAGTTGGTTCAAAATATTAAATTGGCAGAGGTGGCCACCGGTATAGGTACGGAACGGGTACGTGCACCGAGGTTGCCTTTGCAAGGTGCAGAAAGGGAGAGGGTATTGGGTATCATCCATGAAGGCTTGAGAACAAGACCGGTATTGTCTGATTATAAATCCCTTAGGAAAGAATCGATATAGAATTAAATAATCATCAATCAATAGACTATGCTCACTGGAAAAAATTTTATAGGGAACACACTTTCTTCAGAAGGGGAACATACTTTTAAGACCTTTGATCCGGTCAAAAATAAGGAGAACAAATGGGAATTTAAGGAAGCTTCCGGCTCAGAAATTGATGAAGCGGCAAGATTGGCTACCAAGGCCTTTAAGGTATATAAGGATTTTACACCCTCCAAGAGGGCGGTATTTTTGAGGACCATTGCCGAGGAAATTGAAGGCTTGGGAGATTTGCTGATTGAGATGTACATGGCAGAATCAGGATTGCCGGAAGGGCGTGCCGTAGGGGAGAGAGGAAGAACCATAAACCAATTACGTGCTTTTGCAATCCTTTTGGAGGAAGGCTCTTGGGTAGAGGCCAGCGTAGATACGGCCCAACCGGACCGCATGCCCCTGCCCAAGTCCGACATTCGCAAAATGCTGCTTCCTTTGGGACCCATTGCTGTTTTTGGATCCAGTAATTTTCCCTTGGCATTTTCAACGGCTGGCGGCGATACTGCCAGTGCTTTGGCAGCAGGATGCCCTGTCATTGTAAAAAGCCATCCCATGCACGCTGGAACAGGGGAACTGGTAGCGTCAGCAATTATAAAGGCGGCGAGGAAGACCGGTATGCCAAACGGGGTGTTTTCCAACCTGAACAGTTCGGGCATAGCGGTAGGCCAAACTTTGGTGATGCACCCCGGGATAAAAGCCGTGGGTTTTACGGGTAGTATAAAAGGAGGAATGGCCCTCTATAAAATGGCTGCTGAACGCAAGGAGCCCATTCCCGTGTTTGCGGAAATGGGAAGTATCAATCCGGTCGTAGTACTTCCTAGGGCCATTGAGGAAAAAGGAGATTATTGGGCAAAACAATATGCTGGGTCCATAACCCTGGGAGCTGGACAGTTCTGTACCAATCCAGGGTTAATCTTGGGATTGGAGGGAACAGCATTTGATACTTTTACGGACAAGTTGGGGCGGGAATTGGAGGAAATTGCACCTTTAAGTATGTTGCATCCCAACATACAAAAGAGTTATGAGGAATCAATGGAGGAGGTTTCCAGTCAAATAGGGACCCATATTGTTGCTTCCTATGAAGGTAAGCTTCCTCCCAATTATGCCCAACAAAAAGTTTTATCGGTCAAAGGAGAACAGTTTTTGGCAAATCCAAACCTGCACCAGGAAGTATTTGGGCCCTTCTCATTGGTCGTGAAATGTAAGGATGCGTCAGAATTGAAAAGTATCCTGGAGCATTTGGAAGGCCAACTGACGGGAACTGTCCTTGGCGAAAAGGAAGAATTGGAAACCTATGGCGAAATAGTGGATGCTTTGACCGACCGGGTTGGAAGAATTATATTTAACGGTGTCCCAACAGGGGTGGAGGTTTGCCCTTCGATGCAGCATGGGGGACCTTTTCCTGCTTCAACGGACAGTAGGTTCACTTCTGTAGGGGTCTCCGCCATAAAAAGATGGTGCAGGCCAGTGGCCTTTCAAGATTGGCCCAATGAATTGCTGCCTCCTGCATTGCAAAACAATAATCCGTTGGGGATCGTAAGGCTTGTCAATGGCTTATATACCAAAGATCAGTCTGGTCCAACCTCCAAAAAATAATAAAGATGCACATAATTGAAGCGGCAGATGAGTAAAAAGACCTTCTTTTGTATTGATGCCCATACTTGTGGGAATCCTGTACGTGTGGTTGCCGGTGGCGGACCAAATTTGATAGGGAACAATATGAGCGAGAAACGCCAATATTTCCTCAACAATTATGATTGGATCCGCCGGGGTCTGATGTTTGAACCCAGGGGCCATGATATGATGAGTGGTAGCATTCTTTTTCCTCCCCATGATCCCAAGAACGATATGGCCATTTTGTTCATAGAGACTTCTGGATGCCTGCCCATGTGCGGCCATGGAACCATAGGCACCATCACCATTGCCATAGAAGAAGGACTTGTGATCCCCAAGAATCCTGGAAGAATATTCATGGAGGCCCCGGCCGGATTGGTGGAGATAGAATACCACCAAACGGGCAAAAAAGTAGATTGGGTCAAATTGGTCAATGTAAAGAGTTACATGGCAGCAGAAAATTTGACCATAAGATGTCCGGAATTGGGAGAAATCTGCTTTGACGTGGCCTATGGCGGTAATTTTTACGCCATTGTAGACCCTCAAAAAAACTTCTCGGGAATCCATAATTTCACAGCCAATAAGATCATCCAATATTCTCAGGCGATCCGGGACGATATCAATAAAAAGTATCCAAACCTTTTTATACATCCAGAAAATGATACGATTAGGGATGTTTCCCATATCCTATGGACAGGAGATCCTATAGACCCAACTTCTTCGGGGCGCAATGCCGTTTTCTATGGTGAAAAGGCCATAGACAGATCGCCCTGTGGGACAGGTACTTCCGCCAGAATGGCCCAATTGTACGCCAAGGGAAAACTGCAGGTTGGGGAAGCGTATATCCACGAGAGTTATATTGGGTCCAAATTTACAGGGACAATAGAATCTGTCACCAGCCTGGATGGCAAAAAGGCCATCGTACCCAGTGTTCAAGGTTGGGCCTTTGTATATGGCTATAATAATATTATCATTGACGATGATGACCCCTATGCCCATGGTTTTCAGGTGATTTGATCGTTAATGCCGTAGCCCCTTTTTTTAGAGCAGGGTAGAATGCAGTTAGAACTGATAATTATCATGGAAAATTACGCCTTACCGTTATAGCTTTGGTTAGAACCCCATTTTTTTATTAACTACAGAGTGCAAGATTTTATTGACTTCAGCAATCACGACCACATATGGAATTCATAGATTATTATAAGGTATTGGGTTTAACCAAGGGGGCATCTGAAAAAGATATCAAAAAAGCATATAGAAAGCTCGCACGCAAATACCATCCTGACCTCAACCCGAATGACAAGGAAGCCGAAAAAAAATTTAAGCAAATCAATGAAGCCAATGAAGTACTGAGTGATTCGGAAAAACGCAAGAAGTACGATCAGTACGGGAAGGACTGGGAGAATGCGGAAGCCTTTGAAAAGGCCAAAAGAGAACGCTCCCAATCCTCCGCAAATGGGGCAGGAGGTTTTGAGGGCTATAGTTATAGTGGAGGGCAATCAGCTGAAGATTTCTCGGATTTTTTTAACGCGATGTTCGGTGGGCGAGGAAGAAGGGCCGGGGGCAGATCAGTTAAATTTAGGGGGCAGGACTATAATGCAGAACTACAGCTTGGACTTATGGATGCCTATACAACCCATAAGCAGACACTCACTGTAAATAATAAGAATATTAGGATTACGATACCTGCCGGAGTAGAGGATGGGCAGACTATAAAAATAGCGGGCCATGGTGGCCCTGGTGTCAATGATGGTCCTCCTGGGGATCTGTATATCACCTTTTCCATTGTGAACAATACAGCCTTTAAGCGCGAGGGCGATAAATTATATAAAACAGAAGAAATTTCCCTGACAAAGGCTGTGCTAGGGGGCGAGATAACAATAAGTACGTTGACAGGGGTGGTAAAGTTAAACGTGAAGCCAAATACACAGAATGGAACCATGGTAAAATTGAAAGGAAAAGGCTTTCCCAAATATAAAAAGGAAGGTCAGTTTGGAGACCTTTTTGTGACCTATTCCGTAAAAATACCCTCCTACCTGACCCCTAGACAAAAGGAGTTGTTTGAAGAATTGGCCAAAACCAACCTATAACCTTTAAACGAAGAAGATGATGAGTACATATTATATTACCATAAAGGATTTCTGTAGTAGTCATGATATAGAAGAGTCTTTTGTTTTTTCTTTGAGGGAATTTGAACTTGTGACCCTTGAGCTAAAGGAACAGGAGCTCTATATCCATCAAGAAGAATTGCCCAAACTGGAGAAAATGGTTCGGTTATATCGGGATCTTGGCATCAACCTGGAAGGCTTGGAAGCCATTTACTACCTGTTGGAGCGTGTGGAGCAGATGCAGATGGAAGTTAACCAACTCAAAAATAAACTACGCAGGTGGGAAGATTGATCAAGGTACCGTTCGTAAAAGCTATTGTTTAATAATCCTGCCGTCTTCCATTTCTATGATCCGGTCCGTTCTTTGTGCAAAATCAATATCATGGGTAACGATCAATAGGGCCATTCCTTCCTTTTCTTTTAAATCTTTTAATATTTGAAACACGTTTTCGGAATTATGGCTGTCCAAGTTTCCGGTGGGCTCATCGCCCATTAACAAGGTAGGATTGTTGATCAGCGCCCTTGCTATGGCCACTCGTTGTTTCTCACCTCCCGAAATTCTAGAGGCCTTCTTGAATGCCAGGTGATCTATATGCAACATTTTTAGTTTTTCCATAGCGTTGTGCTCTATTTCCTGAAAGGATTTTTCTCCCAACTTTTTGGCAGGGAGCATCACATTTTCCAAAACTGTAAATTCGGAAAGCAAGTAATGGAACTGAAAAACAAAACCTATGTTCTTGTTTCTAATTCTAGAGAGCTGTTCGTTGGTTTTACCGGTAACCAGTTCTTGGTTGAAATAAAGTTCTCCCTCATATTCGGTATCCATTGTGGAGAGAATATATAATAGTGTGGATTTTCCGGAACCCGATTTGCCCATGATGGAAACAAATTCCCCATTTTTTATTTGAAATGAAATATCCTTCAGAACATGAAATGGCACTGGTTTTTTAAAATGTTTATTGATGTTTTTTACTTCTAAAACGTACTTCATTTGTTGTGTTTATGATCCTCTTATTATCTGTACCGGATCTATGCTCTTGGCCTTGTTGGCAGGCAAATACCCGGCTATAAATGTAGAGAGAAGGGCGAATGCGATACCTATGACATAGTACCAACCATTAAAATTAACTGGATAGGTGGTAATGGTGGGTAAAGCTTCCGTTTCAAATGGAACTTTGTCAATGATGGTAGAAAGGATATACCCAACAATAAGTCCGCTAATTCCTCCGATGGTCCCAATGATCATGGCCTGGCTCATAAAAATGAGTTTGACATCCCTTCCCGAGAAACCTGTTGCTTTTAATATGGCAATATCCTTCATCTTTTCATAAATGAGCATATTGAGAATATTATAAATTCCAAAACCAGCCACGATCAGTAAGGTAATGGATACCGCATAGGTTATTAAGTTTCTGATATTGGAACCCGTTTCGAATTGGGCATTGGCCTCATTGATGTCGGTAGCCTTAACCTTAAATTGGCGTTCCAAAGTATTGGCCATGGATTCCGCCTTGCCTATATCATGTAACTTTACATTGATATCGGTAATGTAGTTTTCTGCCTCTCCTAATATTCGTTGTACGGTTTTAAGGTTGGCATAACTTTGTACATTGTCCAAATCTGCGATACCACTTTGGTACAATCCTACGATTTTCAGAGGGAATACATCACCGGATACCGTACTTATTTGAACTCTGTCCCCAGGGGCCAAGGACATTTTTTTGGCCAGTCCGGCTCCCAACAGGATTCCGTTTTCATTATTTTTTAACGCCAAGGGGGTTCCAAGAATAATATAGTCCTGAATGTTGGAAAGTCGCTCTTCTTCCAAAATATCTATTCCCGTAAGTTTACCTCCCAATTCTATGGAACCGGATAGATAAAAGATTTGGGCTCCCAATTGTGGGGTGGCTCCGAGAACATTTTTTTCCGCTCTTAGGTAATGTAAGATGGGAACGGCATTATGGATTTTTTTTTGGGTTTGTTTTGGTTTTACGGAATGAACCATATTAACGGCATTGGCATAATCCTGATATAGGCCTATGGGTAGTTTTTCACTAGGCTCAATTTCATTGTAAATATGGATATGAGGGGTCTGGTTTAGGATGAGATCGTCCAACATGGCATTAAGGCCGGTCATAAAACTTACCAAGGTAATATAGGCCCCAATACCAAAGGTCACCCCTAGGGATGCGGTTACGGTCGACTTCATCTTAGTGGTAAGATGCGTCTTGGCAATACCCAATATGACGTTCCAATTGGTCATTATTCTGGTTTGAGCAAAGAGGTTTCCTTGGAGATCCCCGATAAGATTTCTACCCGGTCCAAATTTTGTAATCCAATAGAAACTGAAACCGTTCCGTCTGGGGTCATTACTTTATTTCCTTCCAAAAGATATTCCTTGGGAATGGTCAGCGTACTTTCTTTTTCGGCAATAATAATATTTCCCTCGCCCGAAAGTCCGGGATATAGCACTTTTGGAGGGGAAACAAATACGGCTTCTATTTTAAAAGTTTGGGACCTCTCATCTTTTCTAGGGTAAATTTTACTGATTTCTGCTTCAAAGACTTCTGCTCCATAGGCATCCAGCGTAATGAGAGCTCTCAGCCCCAAGGATAATTTTACAATGTCCACTTCGTCCACCAACATTTCAATAACAAAGGCATCATTTTTTCCAATACTTGCAATGGGTTCCATGGTGCTGACCAACTCTCCCGGATTTTTGAAAAGAGCATATACCTTGCCACTGATCTTACTGTCCACCGTAAAATCTTCTGTATTGATAAGGGAGGACCTATAGCTATTTTGTGCCTGCTCCAATTGGGTCTTCAGCTCATTTTTTGTTCGATTGTATTTGGTCTGTAAAAGCTGTAACTGATTCGTGGAAAGTTCATAATTCAATTTTTTTGTATCGTATTCCAATTTTGAGCCTATCTTTTGTTTCCAAAGGTTCTCCTGCCTATAAAAATTGATGGAATCGTTTTTGTAACGCAAAAGGGCAGCTTTCATTTCATCTTCAATGTCCCTTAGAACTGCAAAATTCCCTTGATAATTTTCTTGGGCCAACTTTACATTCAATAGTGCATTATCCGAACTTAACTTTGTTGAGGTATTGATAATCTGTAAAATGGGCTCACCTTTTTTTATAAGATCACCTTCCTCTTTTAAGTTGACATCCAGAATTCCATTAACGGCAGAATAGACGTTATAAAGGCTATCGGGTTGAATGGTTACAGAGGAATAGACGGATTCAGTAATTTTGGATTCCAAGGGGCGTATGGCCTCATGATTTTTGCCACAAGCGACCAAAAATAGCAGACACGGTATGATTTTTTTGAGACACATCGGTATTATGGGTTGGATTTAAAAACTATGAATTCACTGATGTTCGTCATATCAATGGCACCAACCAGTTCATTATTACGGGTCACTGGAAAAAAAGTACTCTTTTCATTTCTGATATATTCCAAAACAGTGGTGATGGCCTGTGAAATATCTACAGTTCGGATATTGGTTTGCATGACATCCTTGATCAAAGTAGCGGGTTTACCGGCATTTTTAATAATGTCCTTATGGTACAAAACACCAACTATTCTGTTATTGTCCGTGACCACGAAGTCTTTTTCAGTACTGGCCAAAACCGCATGTACTGCTTCCTCCATGCTGTTCCAAGGATGAAGGATAGTGAGTTTGGTAAGCATGGCTTCTTTCACAATATGGCCTTCCAAAACGGACTGCTGTTTCACCATTTGATTTTCGCCATAGGCCCCCATAAAAATGAACAATGCAATCAATATCAGAAATGGATTGATAAGAATGCCCAACATAAAAAATAGGACCGCCAATATCTGACCGAGGCCAGAGGCTATCTCCGTGGCCTTTACCCTTCCCAATTTATACGCCAAAAGGGCCCGGAGTACCCTGCCGCCATCCATAGGGAAAGCAGGTATCATATTAAATACCACCAACATGATGTTGGCGATAAATAGGAAAAGCAGAAAACTTTGAAAGCCAGAAGTATTCAAAAAGTCTTCCAGACCGGCAGGATCCAGTGCAAAATAGTTATGAAAGGGAATAAAGAATGATAGTAGCATGGCGATCAAAACATTTACTGCCGGACCAGCAATGGCCACCAATAGTTCTTGACCTGGCTTTTCGGGCATCTTTTCCAGTAAGGCAACCCCTCCAATAGGCAATAAGGTTATTTTTTTGGTGCCTATGCCAAACCTTTTTGCTGTGAGCGCATGGCCCAATTCATGGAGAACCACACAAATAAAAAGCATCAAAATTAGTAGGATGCTCAGGAGGGAAGAATTAAGGTCGCCCCCTTTTTGCATATCCAAAAATACCACCCAGATCAATAAGAAGGAAAAGGTCCAATGTATTTCTATTTTAATTCCGGCAATTCTGCCAAGGTGAAGCGCGCCTTTCATGAAAATTTCTTTTTAGTGAAAGTAGATACAACCTCATATTTTGGAAATGACAACCGTCATATCCAAACTTATGGGTTAGGGATATTTTTGCCATATCCATTGGTATATGTAAAGCCATGGGATCAAAACACAATTTTTAGATTAAATGAAAAGAATTCTGACATTGACCATAAATCCAGCGCTGGATAAAAGTACTTCCGTAGCCGGAGTGGTGCCTTTTAAAAAGTTGCGATGTAATATACCCATCTATGAACCTGGGGGAGGGGGCATCAATGTTTCTCGGGCTATCAAAAAGTTGGGAGGTTCCTCTATTGCCCTGTATCTTTCCGGGGGGCCAACGGGGGAACATCTGAATGAACTTCTGGACCAGGAGGGAATAGAAAAAAAAATAGTTAAAATATTGGATTGGACCAGGGAAAATTTGGCAGTAACGGATACGGTAAATGAACAACAGTTCCGTTTTGGAATGCCTGGTCCACATGTGGAAGAAAACGAATGGAAACAGATATTGGAGGAATTGTCCCTACTTCTAAGGGAAGATGATTATGTGGTTGCCAGTGGAAGTTTGGCCCCCAATGTTCCTATTGATTTCTATGCCCAGGTGGCTAAAGTGGCCCAATTGAAAAAAGCAAGATTGATTTTGGATACCTCTGGGGAAGCATTAAAGATAGGGGCAAGGGCAGGGGTTTTTTTGTTAAAACCCAACTTGGGGGAGCTTAGCTCGCTTTGTGGGGTATCCTCTATAACGACTCGGAATTTGGAATCCTTGGCCCTAAAGTTTTTAAAAGAACACCAGTGCTCGGCAATGGTGGTATCCATGGGGTCCAAAGGGGCCATGTTGGTAACGCCCAACATGGTGGAACATATCCCTGCCCCAACAGTTCACCATGTGAGCAGTATAGGTGCCGGGGACAGTATGGTAGCCGGAATGGTTTTCCGTTTGGCTGCGGGCCAATCATTTAGTGAGATGGCAAATTTTGGGGTAGCCTGTGGAACAGCTGCTACCATGACCCCTGGAACACAACTGTGTAAAAAAGATGATGTGGAACATTTATATCAGTGGCTGATACGTCAAAAGGCCAATATTTAACCACTTTTTCACAGGAACCCATGGGCCTAAAGCTTAAATTTGTGGTATCTTTTAGCCGCTGGCAGATTACAAAAATCAAAAAAAATTAAACCATTGATTACGAATGAGTAAAGCAATTTATATTGCCACCACGGGACCCAACAGTGGAAAATCCATTATTTCCTTGGGCCTGATGCAAATGTTATTGGGAAAGGCGGCCAAAGTAGGATATTTTAGGCCTATCATAGACGATTTCCATCTGGGACAAATGGACAATCATATAAAAACAATGATAACCTATTTTGATCTGGAATTAGCATTTGAAGATGCTTATGCCTATACCCGAAGCCAGATCATTCAGAAGAAAAACAAAGGGAAAGAAGACGAGATCATCAGTAAGATTATCTCTAAATATAAGGCGATAGAGGATCGGTTCGATTTTATGCTAGTGGAAGGTACCGATTTTTCTGGAGAGGATAATATCATTGAATGGGACATCAACGTGCTGATGGCCAAGAATCTTGGAATTCCTACCATTCTACTATCGAGCGGGGTTGGCAAAACGGTTGAGGATCTGGTTGGGAACCTACAGATAGCCTACGATTCTTTTAAGGAAAAAGGGGTGGAGGTATTGTCCGTAGTGGCCAATAAGGTGAATCCAGAAAATCTGGTCGAAATTAAAGAGGGCCTTTTGGCAAATCTCCCGACCAACGTTTTGGTCAATGTCATACCGTTCAATCCGGTATTGGCAAATCCCACCATCAAAGAAATTGTGGAAGAATTGGACGGGAAGGTGCTTTTTGGAGAAGCTTATTTAAATAATCAAGCGGGCTATTTTAGCGTTGGGGCCATGCAATTGCGGAATTATCTGACCCACTTAAAAAATGATAGTTTGGTGATAACCCCGGGCGATAGGGCCGATATAATTCTGGGGGCATTACAGGCCAACGTTTCTGCCAATTACCCCATGATATCGGGAATCGTCCTCACGGGTGGTTTATTGCCCGAAGAATCCATCATTAAATTGATAGAAGGTCTTTCAGAGATCGTTCCGATAATTTCTGTGGAAGGGGGAACTTATTCCATTACCAATCGTATTGGGGATATTAGACCCCGTATGTATGCCGAAAATTTGCAAAAGATCACGACCTCCATCCATGCTTTCCAAAATTATGTTGAGGTCAATGCCCTTGAAGAACAACTGATCACCTTTAAAGCCTCGGGTATTACCCCAAGGATGTTCCAGTACAATCTCGTGAAAAGGGCCCAATCCAATAAAAAGCATATTGTTCTGCCCGAGGGTATGGACGAACGTATTTTAATGGCCACAAAGGAATTGTTGGACACCAATACGGTGGATATAACCTTATTGGGCGATCCGAAGGAGATAACTGAGAAAATTTCAAGGTTGGACCTGGCATTGGATCTTGAAAAGGTGTCCATTGTGATGCCTACAGAATCCCCTTATTTTGAAGATTATGCAAAAACATTGCATGAATTGCGCAAGCATAAAAATTTAAACCTGGCCATGGCAAGAGACCTAATGGAAGATCCCTCTTATTTTGGGACTATGATGGTGTACAAGGGACATGCGGATGGCATGGTCTCGGGAGCGGTGAACACCACCCAACATACCATTAGGCCCGCACTGCAATTTATCAAGACCAAGCCAGGTATTTCAGTGGTTTCCTCAGTCTTTTTTATGTGCTTGGAGGACAGGGTGACCGTTTTTGGCGATTGTGCCATAAACCCCAACCCAACCGCAGAGGAATTGGCACAAATTACCATACTTTCGGCAGAGACCAGTTTGGCTTTCGGCATTGAGCCTAAAGTGGCCATGCTCTCCTATTCATCCGGTACATCGGGTATGGGGGAAGATGTGGACAAGGTGAGAAGGGCCACGGAATTGGTGAAAAATATGAAGCCCGATCTAAAGGTAGAAGGACCCATCCAGTACGATGCGGCTGTAGACATTAAAGTTGGTAAGACCAAGTTACCCGACTCCGAAGTGGCTGGTCAGGCCAGTGTATTTATTTTTCCCGATTTGAATACGGGCAACAATACCTACAAGGCTGTACAAAGGGAAACAGGAGCACTGGCCATTGGTCCCGTATTGCAAGGACTGAACAAACCGGTGAACGATTTGAGCAGAGGATGTACCGTCAATGATATTTTTAATACAGTAGTGATTACTGCCATTCAAGCACAGGGAATTTAAGAATTTGTGAACATGAAGATATTGATATTGAATTCTGGAAGCTCTTCCATAAAATACCAATTGATAAACATGCCTTCAGAGGATGTTTTATGTAAGGGGTTAGTGGAGAGAATAGGATCAAAAGAAGCCATATTGCAATATAAAACGGATATGGTATCACTGGAGGAAACGCAGGAAATAAAAACACACAAGCAGGGATTGCAAAAAATTGCCTCCTTATTGGTGGATCCAAAGAAGGGCATTGTGGGCGAAGCGAACGAAATTCAGGTCATTGGACATAGGGTAGTGCATGGTGGCACCACCTTTTCGGCCCCAACCTTGGTGACTCCTTTTGTAAAAGATAAAATCAAGGAGCTTTTCGCTCTGGCCCCATTACACAATCCCCATAATTGGGAAGGCTTGGACCTAGCGGAAGAAATATTTCCGCAGGCAAAACAAGTGGCAGTCTTTGACACGGCCTTTCATCAGACCATGCCGGTTAAAGCCAAAAAATATGCAATTCCGGAACAATTTTTTGAAGAGCACAACATTCAAGTGTACGGATTTCATGGAATAAGTCATCAATATGTCTCTAGAAAGACCATGGAACACCTCAAAAAGCCCAAATCCAAAATTATTTGCATTCACTTGGGCAATGGTTGCAGCATGACTGCGGTAGTTGATGGGTTAAGTGTTGACCATAGTCTGGGGTTCACTCCGGCAAACGGACTCATTATGGGCACCAGAAGTGGGGATATTGACCATTCTATTGTATTTTATTTGGTGGAAACATTGGGGTATGACCTTAAGGAGGTGAATCGTATATTGCTGAAAGACAGCGGAATGATGGGTCTTACCGGTTTTAATGATTTAAGGGATGTCCAAGCTGCGGCTGAAAAAGGGGACAAAGCTGCTGACCTGGCCTTGGAGATGAATGCCTACAGGATAAAAAAATATATTGGGGCCTACGTGGCTGCAATGAACGGCCTCGATGCCATTGTATTTACTGCCGGGATAGGTGAGAATTCCAGTGAGCTCAGAAAACGGGTTTGTACGGGAATGGACTATATGGGTATCCATTTGGATGTTTTGGCGAATGAAAAAAGGGTAGCAGGTATCCATGGAATACACACCCCAGATTCTCCGGTCAAAATATTGGTCGTTCCCACCAATGAGGAGTTGGAAATAGCCAAACAGTCCTTCCAATTGGTTTCCCTGATCAGGTAGTCCACGGGAGTTTAATAAGCACCAACTCATTAAGGGTCTTCCTTATTTCATTATGATTTTTATCATATTAGTCCTATTTATTTTAAAATAGCTTTGGTCTATGGGATGTTGAGACCGTAATCGGTTATCTCATATAAACCTGTTGATTCTTCCCATACTACCTAAGGGTAGCATTCTATTTTAACCTAAATGAACAATGATTGATGATTTTATTGTACAATACGAAAGTCTGCAACTCTCAGAAATGGAGTTTTTGTACAGGATGTTGGTGGCTGCCGGAATTGGTTTTATACTGGGGTTGGAACGGGAGTTTTCAAAACTTAAAGAAAAGGAAGAGATTTTTGCTGGCGTTAGAACTTTCACTATTGTTTCCTTGTTTGGGTTTTTGGCTGCCTTACTGAGTTTTGTTTTAAATGAATGGATATTTGCAGTTGGCTTTTTTGGGGTCCTCCTAATGGTTGCACTCGCCTATTGGATCGAAGCCAACAAAGGTCAGACAGGTGGTACCACTGAATTTGCCATAATATTCACTTATCTGCTGGGAGGGCTTACCTTTTTGGGGTATTTGACAGAAAGCCTGGCATTTATGGTGATTTTGATCGTTATATTATCCTTAAAACTCAAACTGAGAAATATTATCGGCCAATTGACACAGGTAGAGATCTATGCCTTTGTAAGGTTCGTGGTCCTCGCCCTGTTAATATTACCCTTCTTACCGGACAAAGACTATGGTCCGTTCCTTGTCATCAACCCTAGAGAAATTGGATGGGTGGTGGTCTTGACATCAGGGATTGGGTTCATCGGTTATATTTTAATGAAATTTATGGGGCCTAATAAGGGTATACTTTTGACAGGTATTCTGGGAGGAATGGTATCCAGTACCGTGGTTACCTGGACTTTTTCCAAGAAAAGCAGGGAAACACCTTCCCTCTCAAGCAATTATTCCATGGGTATTTTTGCTGCTGCCACCTTGATGATCGTGCGCGTCATGGTCCTTATCTTTATTTTTAAGAAGACGTTGTTGGTAGACTTATTTGTTCCTTTGGCCATCCTATTGTTCACTGGCCTTGGGGTTACTTACTTCTTTTACAAAAAACAGACATCCAATGAAAGGTATAAGGAGGCCTTGCCCTTAGGGGAGCCGCTAAACATTAGGGATGCCATATTTTTTGGGGCCCTGTATACGGGCATATTGATTGTGGTCAGTTATGCCAGTGTTAAATATGGGGAATTGGGAATCTATATTTCAAGCGCCATCAGTGCCCTGACCGACATTGACGCCATTACCATTTCCGTATCAAAATTAGGAGGTGCTTCTGTTTCGGTCTTAACAGCACAAATTGCAATTTTATTGGCCACCATTTCAAATACCATAGTAAAAATAGGGTTGGCATTATGGAATGGGAGCTATAAGTTAAAAAGACAGATTGTCTTTGGTTATGGCCTTATTTTCATGGCCGGACTGTTGGGGTTATTGATCCTAAATAGATGAGAGGAAAAATTTTGGTTATTATAAATGATACGTATTATGGATTTAGGTTTGGTGCTTTCTGGTGGAGGTGTTAGGGGCATTGCCCATATTGGAGCCATAAAAGCTATGGAGGAAATGGATATCTATCCAACCCATATCGCGGGGACCAGTGCCGGAGCCATTGTAGGTGCACTTTATGCAGAAGGGTATTCTTGTGAGAAAATATTGGAATTTTTTAAAAAGGTAGATTTATTCACTTTCGGCACTTATGCGTTAAAGAAACCAGGTTTTTTTGATTCCGATAAGTTGTTCGACATTTTCAAAAAATATATTGCCCATGACACTTTTGAAGGTCTAAAAATGAATTTGTTCATTACCGGAACCAATATCCTGGAAGGAACACCAAAAATATTCCATAAAGGTCCTTTGATAAGGGCTATATTGGCTTCTGCCGCCTATCCAGGTGTGTTTACTCCGGTAAAGGTAGACGGCCAATACTATGTAGATGGTGGGGTTTTGAATAATTTTCCTGTGGATGCCATCCAAAAACATTGTAAAACTATTATCGGGGTGTATGTCAATCCTTTTGAAAAACTGGAGATCAGTGATCTAAAACATTCTTATAATGTCATGGATAGAGCCCTTCAGATAAAGATGAAAGACGGGCTGTCGTCTAAATTCAATGCCTGCGATTTGCTGATCTGTCCGGCTACTTTGGTCAATTACGGTACTTTTTCCTTTAAAAATGCCGATAAGATCTATGAATTGGGATATAAGTCTGCAAAGGAAGCCCTAGGATCAAACAAGGGGTTGTTGCTCACAAATAAAGTTTAAAATTTACTATGAAACTTATGTTTTGGGTTGGACCTATAATTTAATTCCAAAGGATAGATCACCAGCGTCTCCCAGACCTGGAATTATATATCCATAGTCATTTAGCTCTTCATCAATTGCGGCGATCCACAAATGGGTATTTTCAGGAAAGATCGCCTTGGCATGGGCAACCCCTTCCTTGGATCCTATTACGGAAACGATATGTATTTGCTTAGGTTTGCCGTGACCCTGCATGGCTTCATAGGTATTTTCCAAGGTTTTGCCCGTAGCCAACATCGGATCAATTAGCACCAAAGTCTTCTCGTTCAAGGTTGGTGAAGCCAGATACTTTACAATCACCTCAAAAACTTCTCCGCTGTTCAAATGGTTGCGATATGCTGAAATAAAGGCATTTTCCGCGGCGTCAAAATAATTTTGAACCCCTTGGTGCAACGGCAGTCCAGCTCTTAATACCGCACATAGGACTAGATCGTTCACGGGAAGAGCCATCGTTTTGGTCCCTAAGGGGGTATTGATATTCTTGTTTTCAAAGACGAGGGTCTTGCTCATTTCATAGGCCAAGATTTCTCCAATCCGTTCAATATTTTTTCTGAAGCGCATGGAATCTTTTTGAATATTACGATCCCTTAGCTCAGCAATGAACTGGTTCAAAATAGTATTGCTTTCCCCGAAATGATGGATGGTCATGATGTGATATATTTAGTTTAAAAGTACAATTTTCATTCTTTTTCCAGATATTCTAAGTGAAGGCATAGTTGTGCTACGCATCCAACAACTTAATGTGGTTTCTAAAAAGCTCAACTTGTCCCATATTTTCCAGTTTTTTCAATAAGCGGGACACAACGACCCTGGAGGTGTGGAGTTCATAGGCAATTTGTTGATGGGTACTGTAAATGGTATGGTCATTCGTCACCCGGGCCTTATCCTTCAGGTATTTTAAGAGGCGCTCGTCCATTTTGAGAAAAGCGATACTGTCCACGGTCTCGAACATATCGTTGAGTCTCTCATGGTAGCTCTGAAGGATAAATTTTCGCCAACTGTGGTACTTGGCCATCCATTCTTCCATTTTGTGTACCGGGACCATGATTAATTTGGTATCGGTTTCTGATATGGCCCGTATTTCGCTTTTGGTCTGTCCCATGCAACAGGTCAATGTCATGGCACATGTATCTCCTTGTTCCAAGAAATATAGTAAAAGTTCATCTCCATTTTCATCCTCCCTCAATATTTTAACCACGCCAGAGACCAATAGGGGCATGGATTTAATATAATTGCCTATCTCCATGAGTTTAAAACCTTCGGGAATTTCTCTATAGGTACCTACCTGGTTGATTTCTTCCAATAAAGCCTCCTCAAAAATATGTTGGTAACGGTCCTTTAGTTCTTTGATCATATGAATTGTAAAAATAACTCCCCTAAAGGTGCAACGTTTTGGTCGATTATAAAACTCCCAAGGCAATTTCTATCATTTGTCGGAAGGAATTCTCCCTTTCCAAGGATGTCGTTTTTTCCCCAGTGACCAAGGAATCGGAAATGGTTAGAATGGCCAAAGCTTTTACATTGTACCTGGCGGCAACGGTGTAAAGTCCGGATGCTTCCATTTCTACGCAGAGCACACCAAATGTGGCCCAGAGTTTATAGGCATCGGGATCATCTTCATAGAATTCATCTGAGGTGAGTACATTCCCTGCTTTGATCGGGATATGATTTTCTTTGGCGAAGGTGGCGGCCTTCATGAAAAGTTCAAAGTTGGCCGTTGGGGAGTAATCCGCATTGATAAATCTGGAATTATTGATTCCCGAAGTGGTGGATGCTGCCATGGCCAAAACAATATCCCTAATCTTAACATCTTTCTGATAGGAACCTGCAGAGCCCACACGGATCATGTTTTTTACGCCATATTCATTGATCAGCTCGTGATAATAGATCATGGCTGAGGGAATACCCATACCGCTTCCCTGTACGGATACCCTTTTGCCCTTATAAGTGCCGGTAAACCCGTACATGCCCCTTATCTCATTGTAACAGTACGGGTCTTTCAAAAATGTTTCGGCAATCCATTTTGCGCGTAGTGGGTCCCCTGGAAGGAGCACGGTTTCCGCAATATCCCCTTTTTTCGCATTGATATGGGTACTCATACCTGTTGGTTTATGTTCCTGTAACTATATTGATGCCTGAGGATGTGCCAATTCTATCGGCACCCAGTTCAATATATTTTAAGGCCATTTCCCTGTTTTTAATTCCACCCGAGGCCTTTATTTTTATATTGTTTCCAACGGTTTTTTTCAATAGGGATATATCCTTAATGGTTGCCCCTTCCGGTCCAAAACCTGTAGAGGTCTTAACATAATCGGCCTTAGCAAGTTCAATGAGCTTACAGGCCTTTATTTTTTCTTCATCGGTAAGATAACAGGTCTCGATGATGACTTTCAAAATTGTGTTACCGAGGACCTGTTTGATTTTTTTTATTTCCTCCAGGACCAAATCAAATTCCTTGGATTTTAACCATCCTACATTCAAGACCATGTCAATTTCATCCGCCCCATTGGCGATACAATCCTCCGCTTCTCCAACTTTGGATGCGGTGCTCATAGCTCCTAATGGAAATCCAATAACTGCCACGAGGTGCACGGGAGAGCCCTTAAGTTCTCTTTTTGCCAAGGGGATATGGCATCCATTGACACAAACACCATAAAATTGATATTTTTTGGCCTCTGCACATAAATTGATGATGGCGTGATCTGTGGCTGTAGGGTTTAAAAGGGTATGGTCAATATAAGTTTCGAGGCCCATGAATTATGTTATACTTTTTAAAAACAGTTTTAGTTTTGCCAAGATAATTAATTCCGATTTGTTCTTGCCTGCAAAGGAAGCGGCAATGGCCTCTGCTGTTCTCCATATAAGCGTGGTCATCTTGGGACTGATCTTATCTTTATGTTCTCTAAAGAAATCCTTGAATTCCTCGAAATATAGTTCACCTTCTTTTTCCTCGTCCTGTAACCAATCGAATACAATTTCTATTTGGTAGGCGGCATCGGCCCCAAATTCATCCTCCACCTCATCTACATCCAACCATTTCTCCTTGATGGCTTGTTTTAGCCTAATGACCTCAATTGGCCTAATGGTATTATCGGCCATGGCAATAGCGTAAAAAAGTTTCCCTAGGTTTTGATATAGTTCGTTCCCGATTTTTTGTGAGTTCAGCATGACTGTACAATTTATGATCTCATCAAAAATAAGGCTACTATCAACCTTTTTTTATGATTATTGTCAGTTGTAATCTTAGGAAATTTCCATAATTATCTAAATTCTAGTGTAGTTATCAACCTGTGTTTTTTCTATAGGCATCCCTTGTGGTTATCTTTTTTGAGACCAAAAAATGGGTCGATATGGGTATGACCATGGTCATTTTTAAGGAAAATGAACCAACTTATATTTATAAGAGCCAATAATCTTTACGATAGAAGGATGAAACTGACTACTCAAATAAAAAGTGGGATTCTAAAGTTCTTTGACCAGATAGGGGATCTTTCTTTTTTTTCGGGACGGTTTTTTAGGGAGTTTCTAAAGCCCCCTTATGAGTTTTCAGAACTGTTGCACCAATGCTATAACGTAGGAAACAGGTCCTTGCCCTTGGTTGGGATCACAGGATTTATTATTGGTTTGGTATTGACCCTTCAGACTAGGCCTACCCTGGAGGAATTCGGAGCGGTATCCTGGATGCCCAATATGGTTGGAATATCCATTGTAAGAGAAATTGGTCCCGTGATCGTTGCACTCATCTGTGCTGGCCGTGTGGCCTCAGGGATGGGAGCGGAATTGGGCTCCATGAGGGTAACGGAACAAATAGACGCCATGGAAGTTTCGGGTACAAACCCATTTAAATTTTTAGTGGTTACGCGGATATTGGCTACCATGCTCATGTTGCCCCTACTGGTCATATTGGGGGATATGTTTGCATTGTATGGTTCCTTTTTGGTGGAGAACGTAAAAGGGGAGGTGTCGTTTGCCCTATATTTTAATAAGGTATTTGAATCCTTGGGTTTCAGTGACCTGATACCGGCGGTGATCAAATCCTTTTTCTTTGGTTTTGCCATTGGGCTGGTAGGCTGTTATAAGGGTTATTACTGTAAAAAAGGAACCGTTGGTGTAGGGGTCGCAGCAAATACCGCTGTGGTCATGGCCTCAATGCTCATTTTTATCATAGACTTTGTGGCCGTATTTATTTCAGATATATTTTATGAACTCTAATGCCTATGGAGGATACTACGAATAGACCAGAATTGAGGGAAACGAAAGAAAAGGTAATTGATATAAAGGAACTGAGAAAAAGTTTTGGTGACAATCATGTGCTCAATGGCTTTAATATGCATCTCCTCAAAGGGGAGAATTTGGTTATTATGGGCAAATCGGGTTCTGGCAAATCGGTATTGATAAAATGCCTGGTAGGCTTGGAGACCGCTGATAGTGGATCGATCAATATTATGGGCCATGAAGTTACGGAGCTGGACCGATCCATGTTGGACATCTTACGGGCGGAAATCGGTTTTTTGTTCCAAGGGAGTGCCCTTTATGATTCCATGACCGTCCGAGAGAATTTGGAGTTTCCCTTGAGAAGACATAAAAAAAGGTTTGATAAAGCCATGGATACCAATACTATTGTTTTGGAAGCCTTGGAAAATGTGGGGTTGGCACATACCTTGGAGATGATGCCCAGTGAACTCTCCGGAGGAATGAAACGAAGGATAGCACTGGCAAGAACCTTGATCATACGGCCCAAAATTATATTGTATGACGAACCTACCAGTGGATTGGATCCCATAACCTCCAAGGAAATTATAGAACTGATGCTTCGGATCCAAAAGAAATACGAAACCTCCTCCCTGATCATAACCCATGACGTGGACTGTGCCAGGGTCATATCGGATAGAATGATTCTCTTGGTTGACGGCATAAATTATGCGGAAGGTAGATATAACGAACTAGTGAAGGCAAGCGATCCAAAAATAAAAGCCTTCTTCAAATAATTAGATCATGGTAAAATCAACTACAAGAAATAACATTAGATTGGGATTGTTTGTTGTCATAGGAACCATACTTCTGGTGGTAGCTGCTTATCTTATTGGGAACAATAAAAGCATGTTCAGCAAGACGTTTTCCATCAGTGCAAAATTCAACAATGTAAATGGTCTGATCTTGGGAAACAATGTCAGGTTCTCCGGTATTGTGGTAGGAACGGTCAAGGGAATAGAAATGGAAAGTGATACCATAATCAGGGTGCGTATGGCCATTGAGGAAAAAATGCAACGTTATATTAAGAAGGATGCCATAGCCACCATAGGTTCGGATGGACTTGTTGGCAGTATGATCATCAATATTATACCGGGCAAAAATAACGCCCCCTTGGTTCAGGACAACGATGAAATTGCTTCCTACAGTAGGATCGCCACGGAAGACATGTTGAGTACATTGAATGTTACCAATGAAAATGCCGCCATGCTAACGGCAGACCTCTTAAAGGTGTCCCAGTCCCTGACCAAGGGTAAAGGTACCATGGGCCGATTATTGAATGACACTGTCATGGCCACCAATTTAGAGAAGATCGTGATGAATCTAAAATTCACCAGTGATCAGGCTAATATTGCGTTTACCAACTTGAATGATTTGGTGAAAACCATTGATATGGAGAACAGTACAGCCGGAATTTTATTAAGTGATTCCATCTCTGGTAACCAAATGAAGGCGATGATCAACACTATGCAATCCACGAGTTTGAAAATAGAGGAGATCACCAAAGAGGTACAAGCACTTGTCAAAAATGTTAAGGAAGGGGATGGGGCTTTAAATTACTTGACCACAGATACGTTGTTGGTCGAACAATTGGATGCCGCCCTAAAAAATATTGAATCCGGAACAGAAAAATTTGATGAAAATATGGAAGCCCTAAAACACAACTTTTTGTTCAGGGGATATTTTAAAAAGCAGGAAAAGAAACGGCTAAAAGAGCAAAATAGAAATGGTGCCAATAACTAATGGACCATTCCACAACTCATATTTTGATGATATCCGTAGGAGTTTCAATTAGAATGGTAAGCTTTCCTCTTATGGCCACCGGCTGCTTCATTATATCTGGATTATGACGGATCATTTTTATCCAGTCATCTTCGGAAAAGTCATGGTGTTCCTTAAATCGGGCCTTGTAAATAGGATGGTCCTGGTTTACCATATCCTTGATTTCCAAATGTAATCGTTCCGCAATCTCAGCGATCTGTGTCCCGGTTAAAGGTGTTTTTAGGATATCAATTTCATGTATGGGCAACCCTTCCGCCTTGGCATAGGCGAGTGTTTGTTTTGCCCTGGTTGACTTGGAACTATAGTACAGGGTAATCTGTCTTTCTGAGGTTGCAATTTCTCCCATGATCAAAGTATTAGGTGGGTTTGATTTGTGTTCGATGTGTCTCCAAGTGGTGTCTGAGCAATTGTTTTAGGCTATCAAGATAGGCACTTAAGATAGACTGATCCAAGTTGGGATGTCCCTCATTGGGCAATGTAAGTGGGTTTTCGTCTAAAAATTTATACAATTCAGGGTAATTGGTTTCAATATTTGAAGTCAATTGGGTGATCTTATTTAAGATAGATTCGGAATTTGTCATGATCATTATTTTTTAAGGTTCTTGGGGTGCCATTATGGTATAAAAGGATTCACTGTCCATTATATATTCCGTAATGGTAAAAACTTCCTTTCTGTTGTTTCTGAAAGTTTTTATAAAATTGCTTATTTCCTGTTCCAAATGTTGGTGTTCCAGCGCAAAGACTCCGGCATCTTGTCTTTTGGGGTTTTCTACCAAATATCCTACCTGAATGATGTGTTTGCCCACTTTTGCCAAAAGATCTTCACAAGTTTGACCCAGCTTCAATAGATTCTTTTTGATGTCTTTCACCATGGCCAAATTCTCGGCTTTGGTAATCCAAATGAAATATTTGTCTATTAAATGGTGCAAAAATCGAAGATCATCCTTGTAGAAAAGCAGATCGGACTTCCAATGTTCCGATAACACATAAAGCTCTTCCCAATTAGTTTTCATAGTGGCTCCTGTATTTACATCGTTATTTTTCTTATCTCCAAGCTGTTGTCCTCATTCCGAACAGCAATCAATGTTTCACTCAATAATTTGGTCCTCAACCAAGGGGTTTGATACCTCTTGGAAGTCATTTGAATGTTTGTGGGTTTGGCCAGATATTCTATGATTTTTCCGGAGGTATCCATAAGGACCTCATGGAATTTATAGTCATAGACTTTTAGTTTAAATTCGTTCTCACCCCTAAAGACTTTTTCAAAAATGATCCCTGTAAAGTATCCACTGTCGTATTGGGCCACATTCAAAAATTGATAATCAATGACCAACTTCCCGGTTGTATCGATAAAGCCGTAATAGGGTATGCCTTCTTCTACTTTTTTTACCAGACATCTTCCTTGTTTAAAAATGGGATATTTTACCCCCATTATCCCAAATGTGGATGGGTCTGCAGAACGGTCAAAGACCAGATCACTTCTAAAATTGATGACCAGATCTCCTTTAGTGTTCATAAATCCCCATTGCTCTCCTTTTTTGATGGCTGCGAGACCTTCACTAAATGGAGCAATTTCCTCTATGCCCGTAAATGCCTGGGCAACTACGAATAGCGGGATCAAAAGAAACAGTACAAATGGTGTGAATTTATTTTTCATGGTGTGCTTTTTTATTAGGTATTGCCAAAGTATTGTTTGTTCCGTTCATATGAAATGATAATTATCAGTTACACCGGGTGGCGACCCCATGATCATTCCATGGATATGACATTAATCATAGTAACCAAAATTGACAATAATTAATTTTATGCTTGGGAAGGGTATTTTGGTTCAACATCCTGATTCTATAATTCAAAAGTTGGGGAAAATGGAATTCAAAGAACTTGGACAGGTACCAATGGAGTTTAGGAACTTTTAATAAATGTCCATTAACATTAAACTGCACTAAAATGACAATAAACGTTCAGCATGTAAATATGCCCACCAGCGAGGCGACAACGGAATATGTAACCAAAAAGTTGAACAAACTGGGAGATAGATACCATTGGGTAATCGCGGCCAAAGTCCATTTTAAACTGGAAAATGACCCAACGGATAAAGGCAAGTTGTGCGAAATTGAACTGAGTGCTCCCGGGCCCAGAATATTCGCCAAATCCAATGAGGCACATTTTGAGAAAGCAGCGGTGGCCACTTTGAACGATTTGGAAAGACAACTGAAGAAACTCAATGAAAAACGAAACAAAAGATTCTGAACATCCCAATAGTGCACTTGGCATAGTTTTGATTTCTATATAATTATCAATAATGCAAAGGCAACACGGTAATAACTTAGTCATGAAGAAAATAATGGTCCCCGTAGATTTCTCGGAATTTTCCGAATATGCCCTGGAAGTGGCTGCCAATCTGGCCAAAGCATATGGTGCGGAAATTCAGGTTTTCCACATGCTGGGTATTTCAGAATCCGTACTAGCGGCCAACGAGGCTATTGAAATGGCAGAGGCCAAATATTATATGGGCATGGCCAAGGAAAGGTTCGCCACGTTTTTGAATAAAGATTATTTGAAGGGTATCAGGATTACGGAGATCATTCAGAATTATAAGGTCTTCAGCGAAATTAATGAGCTGGCCAAAGAGCAGGATATTGATTTGATTGTAATGGGTTCCCACGGCTCCAAAGGGCTGAGTGAATTTTTTGTGGGATCCAATACCGAGAAGGTCGTTCGGACTTCCGCTATACCCGTGCTGGTGATAAAACAGCGAAGGCCCCAATTTAAAATGGAAAAGGTGGTATTCGCCTGTGATTTCAAAAAAGAGAATCTGTTTGCTTTTATCCATGCCGTCAACCTATTTGCCACTCATGGGGCACAGCTGAATTTGGTCTATGTGAACAAGCCCAATGAGTATTATATTACCAAAGCGGAATTGGATGAGAGGATAACTTATTTTATGTCAAAGGTACGGGACCAAAACGTAACGAATATGAACGTGGCCTATGTGACCGATTACTCCATTGAGCATGGGATTTTGGAGTATTGTAAACAGATCCAAGCAGATCTTGTGGCCATTCCCACGCACGGGAGAAAAGGTTGGGCACATTTTTTTGTCGGTAGTTTGGGTGAGAATATGGCCAATCATGCCGAAATACCGGTAATGACTTTTAGGATTTAAGAATTTTCAAAGGTAGTTTTGCTTACATTAATTTGATTTTAAAAGTTTTTGAGCATGTTCTCCAATCGTGGGCGTTTGTGTCTGCTGATAGGCAATTCCATGCCATGGACCTCTACCATTTTACTATTGAATCGTTCAATTTTTTCCAAGTTGACGATATAGGATTTGTGGATGCGCAGAAACTTGCCCTCAGGTAATTTTTTCTCAAACGCTTTCATGGTGGAGAGTACAATGACATTGCCACTTTTTGTAATCAATTTTATATAATCTCCCAAGGCCTCTATCCATTCGATATCATCTACGAATACCTTTCTTTTTTTGAGATTACTTTTTACAAAGAAAAATTCTTTGTCCTCCTCATCCCCATGGATCAGCTTGTAATTGTTAAAGGCCCTTTCAACGGATGCGTTGAAACGACTTTGGGTTATTGGCTTTTGTAAATAGTCTGTTACCCCGTATTCAAACGCTTTGAAGGCGTATTCCTTTTTTCCTGTGATCAGTATTATTTGGGGCTTTTTATTTAGGGATTCCAATAGATCGAAGCCATTGATGATCGGCATTTCTATATCCAGGAAGATCAGATCTACCTCTAGTTCTTTAATTCCCTTGCTGGCTTCCATGGCATTGGCATATTCTGCTATAAGAGCAAGATGGGGATGGTTTTTAATTAATTTTGCCACAGCCAAACGCTGCATGGTAGAATCGTCAATAATGATACTTTTTAGTTGCATAGCACTGGTTTTAAGAAGTATCTCCAGAACTTTCCCTAAGTGGCAACAGATGGTCTTAACGGGGCGTAATAAGTTAGTAAGCGGTAAATGTCATTTAAAGACCAGTTTAACGGGGGATTTTCATTTGTTGTTTTTGATTAAGGTGAATGTTGGTTAGATACTTTGAGTTGATTAATACATTATTTCCATCTAAAATATACGAAATAAATCACTGGGATACTGATACAAATCAGTTTTAATAAATAAAATGGTTTCAATTAATTGGTTGAATATGAATTTTTTAGGAGAATTGTAAGGTGCCGCGCCTTTCTTCTATTAAAGAAAGGGCAATGGTTTTTAACTTTACAGCTTTAGCCTTTCACAACCGCTACAGGTTTTATTTTGGCTACTTTCTTCACTATGCCGGAGGCACAGACCGTATCTACGACCAAATTTACGTCCTTATAGGCTAATGGGGCTTCCTCAGCAATGCCTTTGAAGGAACCGGCCTGAACGAAAATGCCCCTATCTTTGAGTTGTTCCTTGAGAACGGGAGCGTTGACCTGCTTTTTGGCAGCGGTTCTGGACAAACGCCTACCCGCACCATGGCAACAGGAACCAAAGGTAAGTTCGTGGCTTTTGGAGGTTCCAATGAGCACATAGGAGCTGGTTCCCATGCTACCGGGTATAATCACCGGTTGTCCCAAATCATTATAACTTTTTGGCAATTCGCTAAATCCTGGGCCAAATGCCCTTGTTGCTCCTTTTCGGTGCACGATGACCTTTTGTTTTATACCATTTATCTCATGCGTTTCAATTTTTGCCATATTATGTGCAACGTCATACATGAGGTCCAATGTACCCTGTTTGTCCCCAAATACATTTTTCCAAGCCTTTCTTGCTTCCCAGGTAATAATCTGCCGGTTGCACCAGGCATAATTGGCGGCAGCGCACATGGCCTTATAATAATTTTGTCCTTCCAAAGAATCAAATGGAACGCAGCTCAATTCGCGGTCCGGAACTTTAATGTCATACTTTTCCATAGCGTTCATCATGATCTTGATATAATCTGTCGCAATCTGATGTCCAAGCCCCCTTGAACCGGTATGGATCAAAATCACAAGATGCCCTTTTTTAATATTAAAAGCCTCTGCAATTTCATCCTCATAGATTTCTTCCACATAATCAACTTCTACAAAATGATTTCCGGAGCCTATGGTGCCCAATTGATCCAGGCCTCTCCTTTTTGCCATTTCCGATACCTTGGAAGCATCTGCATCGGCCAATCGGCCATTGCTTTCCATAAAGGAAAGGTCCTCCAATTCCCCATAGCCTTGGTCAATGGCCCATTCTGCTCCTTGTTCCAATACTTCATCCATTTCTTTTGGTGATAACATTAAAAAACCTCCTTTGCCCATTCCCGAGGGAATTTGGGCGTACATTTCCTTGGACAGTTCCTCAATTTTATCCTTTACTTCATCCAAAACTATAGCAGAGGTAAGCAATCTGACACCACAATTGATGTCATAACCTATTCCTCCAGGAGAAATGGCTCCTGATGGATGAATTGTGGCAGCGACCCCACCAATGGGAAAACCATATCCTTCATGTACATCGGGCATAACCCAAGAAGCTCCTTGGATTCCGGGGAGGTTGGCCACATTGACCAACTGTACCAACGATCTATCACCAATGATATCGTCCAAGATGGCCTCTTTTGCCAAAATGCGTGCTGGGACCCTCATATTCTTATGGAAGGTTTTTGGGATCTCCCATAAATAGTCCGCCTTTCTGCTCAGGTTGTGTTTTCCAATTTTCATATGTCAAATATTATAAAGGTTTCCCATTGGTCATTATTGTTTTTTATGAGGAGTGCCTCATGATAGGTAACCGCCTTGATTTCTTCATCTAGACTGTCAATATGTTTTCCAAATAGGGTCACCTTCAATTTGTTGTCTTGTAGTTCTTGTATTTCTAACCGACAATAGACCGCCTTTTCTGCATAGGAATGTGCTAATACCTCTGATAGAAAATCTATCAATAAACACGTATTGTCCTTAGATTCAATTTCAATGGTGGATTCCAAATCGAAATTTGACTCATCCTTACACAGTCCTTCCTTCAATATTTCAGCCATACCCAGTAATGCTGCTTCGTATATTTTGACCAGGGTGGGGGCTTCTACCCTCATCCTAATATCTGCGGTATGGGGATGAAATTCGAACATCATTTTTTATCGGCCTTGATCACTACGAATGAGCCTTCGCCATGTCCTTTTTTTGGTTGTTGTACTTCCTGTATGGATTCCAGTTCCCCAAAAAGGGTCTGGTTGTATTCCAGATTCCTGAATCCCGTTGTTTTTAAGGTTTTGGTGAGATGGTCCACAGTATAGTAGTTGGCATATCTGAAAAAAGTACTGCGATGTCTTTTATTTTCATATTGTTGTGCTATGCTTCTATCCTTATCCAAAAAACCCACAATAAGGGAACCTTTGGGTTTCAGTACCCTATAGGCCTCTGTAAAGGCGTGTTTTAGATTCTTCAAGTGACAAACGGTTACGAAGAGTACAAAATCGAACTGAAGATCTCCATAAGGTAATTTTTCGGCCACACCGGGCATGATCTCAATACCTTTTTTTATGGCTTTTGCAGCCATGGAGGATGAGGGTTCAATTCCTTCTTTTATTCCAAGGGGTAGGGCAAATTGACCGGTGCCAACCCCCACCTCAATACCGCGGATATTCTCTGGCAATTTTGCCATATGTTCTTTTAAGGCTTCCAATTCAGATAGATAGGCCTTTTCATATTTTAGATACCAAGCTTCATAGGAAGCTACATTTTCGTCAAATACTGCTATATGTTTCATGATGGTAGCATTTATAGTTAAAGAGGTAACACCCCATAAATTATCAGTACCGGTACAGGGCATTGAAGTCGGCTCCCTTTACGGGCATTTGATCGGGGTCCATTAGATAAACATTGCCCTGTTGTTTTAATGTTTTGAGAGCGGTCATATACGATAGGGAAACGTTGTTCACTTTCTTAGTGTCGTTTAGGGTCACATGTCCCGTTTCCTTGTTGTAGGAACCGAAGAGGTCCAATTTGTCCGAAAGGAAGAGCGTATCTATTTTTCCTTGCCAGGCTGCCGGTATAATTTCCTTTACTTCATAGGAGGTTTTATGGGTGTTGTACAGTTCTTTGAACTGTTTTATTTTGGATTTCTTTTTATTTTGAAAATAGTCGGACACAAGGCTCCAAGAGGCCAAATGCAATTCATTTTTATCTCTGTACTGCGAATCCCCCGAAATGTGTTTGTCATATAGATTCGCATACGTATTGGCTTCCTTGTAGATAGGGTATAGGCTATCCACACAGGCTAGCACCAAGGGACTGTTTTGTCCGTTGATCACTTGATTTACGCCTTTGTCTACCGCCCTGAAGAAGGCAAACAGCTCTTTTTTGTCATCATCCTTACCATCGCCATGACCGTGAAAAATTCCAGCCCCATGGGGGGCATGTCCACTTCTGAACTGCATCAGCTTGGGTTTATAATCAAAGCCGACAGCTTTTTCCAGTTGGTCCGGCGCAAAATCAGCAATATAAAGATCCTTTAGGCCATATTTTGAGGCTTCATAAAGCTTAATATAGTCCTGACTGATCTCCAGTAGGTGGTACAAGTTCTGATCGTAATAAAGCGGTAGCAAGGGACTCAAATAAAAGTGGTTGGCCACGTAGGTCTTGGTTTCAAAGGCAATCGGAAAAAGGTATTGTTGAAGACCTTCATCATCCAGAAATAAAGCGAGGCCATCAGCGGGGTTCCTCCAAAGACTTACATCTCCCAATAGGTTTTCAATGGGTTTTAAGTACGCTTTGATTTCCTTTTCCTGCAGGTTATAGGATTCCAGGGCCTGGTGTACCTCCTTGATACAATTTTTTAATCGAGCTTGTGCCATATGCTCATTCTGCTCTTTGCCTTTTTTGTCCATGGGTATGTATATGGAGACCGAGTGTAATGAACGTCTGTCTGCCAGGGCCTCAAATTGCTCGTAGTTGAGCGGGTGGTTTTCCGGGGTGTACATAGCTTGTTGTTTTAGTTCCTCAAATTAGGCACTAACATCATCAATTACTATGATGTACATCAGCCCAATCAATTAGTTTTCAAATTCCTTTGGTCCGGGTTTTCATATTTCCGCTATTGGGTATGTATTGATGGCAACTGATATTTATCATTGTTTGCCCTTGGGGGTAGGAGTACTTTTAAACTATAGGTTTAAACACAAAGGATGAAAACTATACTGATACCCACCGATTTTTCTGCCAATGCGATGAACGCCATTAATTATGCCGTAAAATTTTTCAAGTACCAGCGATGTGATATGTTCTTTATGCATGCCTATGCCGATGAGGTCTATGCGACATCCTCGGAAATGTCCACCTCCGAGTTTGGGGACTTTAAAGAAGAAATAGAGCAACGGGTAGACGGGGCCTTGGAGAAGTTGTTGGTGGATCTCAAAGAAATTTCACCTAATCCGAGACACCAGTACAAAACTTTGTCAGTATTTGGTTCTTTGATAGATTCGGCCAATGATTTTGTTGAGGAAATGAATATAGATATAGTGGTCATGGGCACCAAAGGAGAGACCAACGACCAGAAGCTTACCTTTGGATCGCACACCTTACAGGTTTTAAAATATGTTCAGTGCCCTGTTCTTGCCATCCCTGCTGACTACGAATATAAAAAGCCCAAGAAAATACTTTTTCCAACGGATTATATGGTCCCTTATAAGAGAAGGGAACTCAAGCTGTTGCGTGACCTTGCTTGTTCCTACAGGTCGGAGATCCATTTCTTGTACCTGTCCAAGTTTGAAAAACTGGCAAGAAGGCAAGACGACAACAAAAGGTTTTTGGAAGGTTCCTTGCAAGAACTGAATCTCATCTTTGAAATTGTGGATAGTGAGGAGCGAACAGATACCATCAAGCGATATATAGAGATAAACGATATTCAATTATTGGTCATGGTGAATTCCAGACATTCTTTTTTGGAAAGTATGCTCTACCAATCCACCATAGATCAATTGGGGCTGGCCATTAAGGTCCCGTTTCTTGTAATGCAAAATTTGGTCAGATAAAAAAGGTCTCCTATGAAACGAATCCTATTGCCAACAGATTTTTCGAAAAACGCATGGAATGCCATTTCCTATACCTTGGCATTCTTTAAAAATGAAAATTGTACTTTTTATATCCTTCATACCTATACACCATCATTTTATAGGGTGGATTATATGCTTGGAGGGCCTACTTTCAGTGCCATTGCAGATGCCAGGGTAGAGGAATCGGTCAAAGGACTGGAAAAAACCCTACGGGACATTCAAAAAAAGTACGCCAATCCCAAACATCAATTTGAAACCCTTTCGGCATTTAATATTTTGACTGATGAGATTAATGAGGTGGTGGAAAATAAGGAAATAGACCTTATCGTGATGGGTACCCAGGGAGCCACCGGTGCCAAGGATTTATTCATTGGAACCAATACCATCCACGTAATTCGGAAGGCTCAAATTCCCGTGTTGGCCATCCCCGCCGATTATAAATTCAAGGAAATCCAAAAAATTGTATTTGCTACAGATTATTGGGCCAAATACAAGAAGGAGGAAATAGCCCCCTTGATTTCCTTGACCAAGATACATAAGGCCAAACTTATAGTGCTACATGTGATGGAGGAAATGGGACTTTGGGAGAAGCAGGAAGAAAACAAACAGGTCCTGAAAGACTATTTGGGGGATCTTTCGCATTCCTTTGATCAAATGAGCAGTAAACACGTGGCAGACGCCATTCAGGAATATATGGAAAACAACCAGTTGGATCTTTTGGCTATGCAAAACAGAAAACATCACTTTTGGGAACGTTTGCTGATGCGCCAAAATGTAAGTGCCATTGGTTTTCATCTCAAGGTGCCCTTTCTGGTCCTCCGGGACACGGGAAAGTCCATTAAATAATAAATCATGAAGAATATTCTAATTCCAACCGACTTCTCAGACAACGCATGGAATGCAATTTTTTGTGTGTTGAAGCTCTATAGGGATGTGGAATGTACATTTTATTTATTGCACACATACGAGGTCAGTGCCTCCCAAATAAAGGGAGCACGGGATTCTCAAAAGGCCGGTAAGCTTTATGAAGTCCTGGCCATGGAATCCGAAAAGGGATTAATGGAAACCCAGACCTATTTGGAAAGGAACCATAAAAACCCAAAACACACCTTTATGACCTTATCCAAACCGGATCATCTTGTGGGGGCCATCAAGGACATACTTCAAGAAAAGTCTATCAAGTTGGTAGCTATGGGAACACTGGGTGCCACCGGAGCCAAGGAGGTTTTTATGGGCAGTAATACGGTCCGTGTAATCAAAGCAATTAGGAACTGTTCCATTTTGGCTGTACCGGAGGAATTTAATTTTCAGCAATTGACCACCATTGTTTTTCCCACGGATTATAGCAGGTTTTACTATAGTTTTGAACTCTTGCCATTGGCAGAGCTTGCCATGACTTGGCAGACTGCCGTCCATGTTTTTCATGTGGCACTGGAGGTAGAACTCAATAAAGAGCAACGATCTAACCAGGAAATACTCACGGAGCGGCTCAAGGGCGTCAATTTGATCTTTCAGGAAAAGAACATCCATGATACGATTACCGAATCTATTGTGGAATTTTCAACAGATTTAAATGCCGATATGGTGGCCCTGATTCATTATCAACATACTTTTTTGGAAAAATTGACCAGGGAGCCGGTTGTGAAAAAAGTAGGGTTCCATAGTAGGGTACCATTATTGGTGCTCCCGGAATTATCCTAAATATATAAATGAAGTTGGAACCAAGAAATAATATATAAAACCATGGTACCATGAAGAAGATATTATTGCCCACAGATTATTCAGACAACGCGCTGAATGCCATTACATATGCGATCCATTTGTTCGAAAAGGAGGAATGTACCTTTTACATCCTACACGTGGTACAGATAGGTCCATCGGGATACAGCAGTTCCTATAACAAAGGACGGGACACGAGACTGTACAAATTGACCATGGAGGAGGCCGAAAGGAGCACAAAAGAACTGAAAGAAACATTGAAAGACCATGAGGGAAATCCAAAGCACAGTTTTGAATACCTCACCAATACCGATCCATTAATAAATGCCATAGGCAAGAATGTTATCAATAAGGATATAGACTATATTTTTATGGGGACCAAAGGGGCTTCCGGAGTAAAGTCAATTTTTATGGGTAGCAACACGGTAAGCGTGATCAAGAACATTGATTTTTGTCCTTTGGTGGCCGTACCTGAGGAATATCGTTTTGATTCACCCAAAGAAATCTTGTTCGCCACGGATTTTAAACACGATTATTCTGAATTGGAACTAATTCCATTGAAGGGCATTGCAAAATTGTGGAATTCAACCATAGTGTTGGTGTATTTTGGACTGACCGGTGAATTGGATGAAAACCAGGCGACCGTAAAGGATTCGTTGAAAAACAAACTAGCCAATTTTTCGGTTAGAATGGACCAAGGTTATGCGGACTTTTCCGTTGCAACTGCCATCAACGAATATGTTACCGATAATAAGGCCATAGGTCTGGTGGCCATGATGAATAGAAAACATGGTTTTTTTGAAAAACTAACGCGGGAGCCCATCATCAAAAGTATGGCATTTAGCACGGAGGTACCTCTGTTTATCTTTCAAAAAATTGAATGATGAATATGCATACCTGTTGCCTATGCCACTTCGTAATTGTCGCTTACGTGCTGGTGTACATGTGGGTTTTGTGTTGTAGGGTATTTACATAGGGTAATAGGGTATCCTATCCTCCACAATTCCTGTTTTACCTGTTGGAAGGTCAATGGGTTGGCATAGAGGAAAAAGATAGTTTTATTTTCCAGGTCTATATCCAATATCCTTACATTGAGGATTCTACTGAGGTTTCGGGTAATGATTCTTTTGTCCTCATCAGTTTTTAAATGATCTAATTTGGCAATTGCTTTCATGATATATAAATTGGGTTAATTTCAAATCTAAGGCATTTCAAAAAAGGATAAAATGATTTGCGTCATGTTGGGTTATGTCATGTTACATTAAGTTTATTTCTGGAACCAGATAAGGTTTCAGTAACCTAAACTAAAAGACAATCGGTGGGAACAATAACGAGAAAGAGGGAGGTAGTACTGGCTCTGGATATTGGAGGCACCTATACCAAGATAGGTTTGGTGGATAAAAATGGTAACATTATAGGAAAACGTGTTTTTAATACAGGATCCAAGAACTCCTTTCAAGGTTTCGTTCTAAATTTGGAGGAAGAGGTAGGATTGCTAAAGGCAGCATCTGGGAACATGGTCAAAATTATAGGTATAGGTATTGGAGCGCCAAATGCCAATTTCTATACAGGGCAAATGGAGCACCCTCCCAATTTTAAATGGGGAGATACTATCCCTATTTCTGACACTATTTCTTCACTATTTAAATTACCGGTGGTACTTGCAAATGATGCCAATGCAGCGGCATTGGGGGAGTACAAGTATGGTATGGCAAAGGAGTTGAAGCATTTTGTTGTTCTGACTCTGGGAACAGGTCTTGGTAGCGGTATGGTGGTAGATGGCAAATTGTTACTTGGCGCCAATGGCATGGCAGGGGAGCTGGGTCATGTAAATGTAGATCCAGAGGGCAGGAGCTGTAATTGCGGTCTAAAAGGTTGTTTGGAAACCTATGCTTCGGTTACAGGGATTAAAAGGACCGTTTTTGAGCTGTTGGGTGAGTTAAAGGAGGAATCGATTTTAAGAAAGGTCAGTTTTGATAAGATGACAGGGGAAATGATAGCAGAGCAGGCTATAAAAGGGGATGTAATTGCCCTGAGGGCATTTGAAATTACCGGTGAGATTCTTGGGAGTAAAATGGCAGACACCGTTGCCCATTTAGACCCTCAGGCATTTATTTTGACAGGTGGATTGAGCAAGGCCGGGAACGTGTTGTTGAAACCGGTAGTGGAACATATGGAGGCAAATCTTTTTGGTGCCTATAAAGGAAAGGTGAAGGTATATCTTTCTACCTCAGAAAGTGCAGATGCCGTTCTTGGTCCTGCGGCCCTGTTTTGGCAGGACGTACCGTAAGGATACGGACAACAAGGATATTTGCCATTCTTTGAAGATGATATTAATCATTTCTCATAGACATTTTAGCACCTACATTTAAGGTTGTAGTAATAATAAATGGCCATGATGAAAATATTAATACCCACCGATTTTTCTGATAATGCATGGAATGCCCTAGTCTTTGCTATGGCCCTATTTGCCAAGGAGAAATGTGAATTTCTTTTGTTTCATGTAAATCCGATCGTCTATACTGGAGCAGAGAACTCCGTTATAGTTCCCCACCATATTTTAAAAGAAACAGTAATAAAAGAGAGCCAGGCGAAGCTTAAAATACTGATTGACAAAATTGAAAAAGAGTACACCAATAAGAACCATAGTTTCCAAAGCAGGACAGTCTATGATTTTTTTGTGGATGCCATCAAATTTCAATTGACAGAGTCAGAAGCAGATCTTATAGTGATGGGGACCAAAGGGGCTACTGGACTTAAAAAGGTCACTATTGGCAGTAATACGGGCCATGTAATCACAAAAATAAAATGTCCCCTTTTGGCGGTTCCCGAAGATGCAAAATTTGACGGCTTGAAACAGATCATGTTTCCAACGGATTATCATACAGGAATTGATATTAAGGTACTGGACCATTTAAAAAAGGTCATGGAGCTGCATGATTCAAGTTTAAATATTGTTCATATGGTATCCAAAGATGACGAGCAGCTCTCCAAAGAACAGCACAGGAACAAGGAGTTTTTGACCGATTATTTTTCCAACTCCAATTATGGCTTTCAACGGGTTACGGGTACAAGATTAGAAGAGGCTATTCAAAATTTTGCAGAAAGCAAAGAAATGGACATGATTGTCATGGTGGCAAAAAATTTAAATTTTATTCAACGAATATTGTTCAGACCGCTGGTGGAACAAATTAGTTATCACATCCATACCCCATTCCTTGTACTTCATGAATAGCACATGCACAGTGACCGTCAAAAAATGACAGAATGCAAGGAATAACTGACCGATATCATGGTTTTGGGAAGATTACACCGTTAATTTTAAAATATAAAACACACCTGTAATGAGAAAAATTTTAATTCCAACCGATTTTTCAGCAAATGCCTATAATGCCATCAGTTATGCGTTGAAGCTATTCAAGAGTGAGGAAGCCACCTTTTATTTGATGAATACCTATACCCCTGCGGTATATCAATCAGAGTATCTGCTTTTTAGTCCCGGCCAGATTGGTCTGGGGGATATTTATCAGCAGAATTCCGAGAAAAAATTGAACGAAGTCAAGGCATGTATCCTGGAGGAATTTGACAACCCAAAACATACAATTATGATCCATTCGGCATTCAACACCTTGGTCTATGAAATAGTTGAGACCGTGGAGAATGAAAATATTGATGTGGTGGTCATGGGGACACAAGGGGCAACAGGTGCCAAGGAAATTTTATTGGGAACAAATACGGTCCATGTCATCAAAAATGCGAAATGTCCTGTTTTGGTGGTACCTCCCAATTATGGGTATAAAGTGCCGGAAGAAATTCTTTTTCCGACAGACTACGAGGTAAATTACAACAAAAAACAAATGGAACAGTTACTGAACATAGCTGGGATCCATGGCTCCAACATAGATATTCTCCACGTATCCACCGGAAACGAATTGACTGCGGATCAATTGGAAAACAAATCAAAACTGGGAGCATTACTCTCGGATATCCCGCATAGATACCATGATGTCAGTGATCAGGAAATTATCACGGCCATTAATAACTTTCAATCAGGAAAGAAGATCAACTTATTGACTATGATACGTAATAAGCACACATTCTTGGAAAGACTTTTTATAGAGCCTATAATAAAAAAAATAGGTTTTCACGTGACCATTCCATTTCTGGTGTTGCCTCATCATTCAAAAGGGTAAGTCCATGAAACATATCCTAGCACCTACCGATTTTTCCAATGATGCCTATAATGCACTGTACTTTGCCACGCAGCTTTTAAAAAGAGAAAACTGTACTTTCTATCTCCTGAACAGTTTCAATGAAAAAACACCTTTGCTATCAAAGAAAGCAGAAACCAAAAAGGGAAAAGAACAGATGTACGCCCTACATGCAGAATCAAAAGAAGGCCTCCTTAGAATGAAACACAGGATTACCCTGGATACAGGATTTAAGAATCATGTTTTTGAAACCCTCTCCTTAGAGGGCGATCTTACCGAAACGTTGGATAAACTTGTGAAAGAGCTGCATATTGATTTGGTGGTCATGGGGAATAAGGGGGTTACAGGTGCCAAAGACCTCTTCATGGGAAGTAATACCACGAGGGCCATAAATGTTGGACTGGCATGTCCCATTTTGACCATACCCAAAGAAATAGATTTTAAGTTGCCCAAACATCTTGCCTTGGTCACCGACTATAAGAAGTGTATCGGTGCAGATCAAATTTCTGTTATTCTGGACATAGCAAAACTTTCCGGGGCTACGGTCCGCGTGATGCACATTAATGAAAAAGAACGTTTGGACAAGTTTGAAACCTCTAATATGAATACCCTTTCCCACTATTTGGAAGGGGTGGACCACAGCTTTCATTGGATGCCCAAATTTGCTTCAAAAACAGCGGTGATCCAATCATTTTTAGAAGAAATTGAAATAGACTTTTTGGTAATGTTCAATACGCAGCACAGTGTTCTTGAAAAAATATTCAGAGAACCGGTGATAAAAAAAGTAGCCTTTGATATAGAACTCCCGTTCTTGGTTGTAAACGCCTCATAATAATTCACATTTTATGCAACATCCGCCTTGCCGAAATAATCTTTCACGGGTTTTGATGAATTTGGGCGATAAAGGCTAAAATCACCCTAGACTGACTTGAATCATTTTGTAGTAGGGATAGATTTCTTAATTTCCATAGGCTGCTCATAGGATGCAACGCCTACGAAGGCAATATTTTAATTTATCCCAGATAGAGATGAACACTAAAGAACGTAATAAGAGCTATATAGAATGGTTGAGTCCACAGGAAATGCACGAGATGTCCAACCTATGGTTTTCAGAATTGATGTTTTTCAAGGACGAACAATTGTTTTTGAATGATCTGATTAAATCCTACACCATTAAATTAACGAATAAGGATGTATTTGAGCAGAGCAAGGAATTGATAAGTGCCCTTCTCCATGCTGAAAAGGATTTGGTCACCTTGATGAAAAAAGTACAACTCCACAGTAATCAACTGGAGATCATGGTAGATGATGTGGACCAGCTAAAGATGGAAAAGGCCTATAAAGAAACACATAATCAGTTAACAATGGCCGTAATGGAATATGGGTCCCAGTATAGATCAATTAAAGAGCAGTTGTTCAAATTGGTATCCAAGGTCATGAAATCGGACAAACAAAAAAGATTGCTGAATTAGTCTGATTTGAGTAAGTCGGAATTCTTGAACCGATTTACAGAATAATGGGCATCCGTAAGGTTGCCCATTTTTTTTAACAATAAGGTTAAAAAGCATTGGGGCTTAATCATATGCGATAGTATTTATTTCGATTGGGAACATATAAAAATTTGAAAATGGGCATTTTAGGGGCTATTAAAACTATCCTAAAGGGGACAGCTACACTAACGGTCTTTCTTGGGTAGGACAGTAGGAACGCTAACACCAAAAATTATGCTCATGAATACGACCTATGAAGATTGTATCAAGGCTTGCCAACAGTCATTGATCGATTGTCAAAATTGTCTTACCGTTATGGCCGGCAAAGAAAGTATGAACGATTGTCCCTACTGCTGTATGCTCTGTATAGATGCATGCTTATCATGCTTAAAGTTTATGGTGGCCGACAGTAGTTTCGCAAAGCAATATTGCCAATTATGTGCAGATGTCTGCGAATGGTGTGCTTCTCAATGCGATGAACATAAGAATAAATACTGTAAACTGTGTGCTGAAAGCTGTAGGAGGTGTATGGAAGAATGCCGTAAGATAGCTGCAGCATAATTAATAAGGGATTGGTAGTCCAAGAAGGAGGAGAGGAGATAAAGATTTATGGCAATAATAGGAAACCTAATAAAAGGATTTATTGAGGTCAAGGATGCGTTGACATCGGAGATAGATCCCATTGAAGAGCAAAGATCGGTTCTGTGTCAATTACTGGAAAAAGCAAGGGATACCGACTTTGGTGTTCAGTATGCATTTAACGAAATTCTGGAATCAGAGGACATATCCAATTCTTTTGCCGAAAGAGTCCCATACTTTGATTACGACCGTATCCACAACCAATGGTGGCATAGACTGCACCAGCATGAAGAAAATGTAACCTGGCCGGGAAATCCTTCCTATTTTGCACTGAGCTCAGGAACTACGGGCAAAGAAAGCAAAAGAATTCCGGTAACGGACGAAATGGTCAATGCCATAAGGCAGGCAGGAATAAAACAGGTATTTGCCCTGAGCAATTTTGACCTCCCTCCCGATTTTTTTGAAAAGGAAATATTGATGTTGGGAAGCTCCACGGATCTCTCCAAGAAGAATAACCATTTGGAAGGGGAAATAAGCGGAATAAGTGCCAGTAATATCCCAACCTGGTTTCGAGGGTATTATAAACCAGGACAAGAAATCTCCCAGGTGGAGGATTGGGACGAACGAGTACAGAAAATTGCGGAAAATGCCCCTAAATGGGATATAGGTGCCATTAGTGGGATACCTTCGTGGATAGAGCTCATGTTGCAAAAAGTTATTGCGTACCACAACTTGGAACACATCCATGAAATTTGGCCCAATCTCCAAGTATATACCTCAGGGGGAGTGGCCTTTGGCCCCTATGAAAAGAGTTTCAATGCCCTGATGGGCAAAAAAATCACCATTATAGACACCTATTTGGCCTCAGAGGGATTTATTGCGTTTCAGGCTAGGCCAGAGACCTCGGCCATGCAATTGGTTACCGATAATGGTATATATTTCGAATTTGTGCCCTTTCATCCAGATTATATCAATCAAGATGGTTCCTTAAAGAAAGATGCTCCGGTTTTAACGCTTCCCGAGGTGGAAGTGGGAAAGGAATATGTGTTGCTGATCAGTACAGTATCCGGGACGTGGAGATATGTGATAGGGGATACCATAGAATTTACGGATACCGCCAGGGCGGAAATAAAGATCACGGGAAGAACCAAGTTCTTTTTGAATACGGTAGGTTCCCAATTATCCGTAAATAAAATGGACGATGCCATTAAGAACCTGGAGGACTGTTTTGAAATCAAGGTTCCGGAATACACCTTATGTGCCAAAAGGATTGATGGTGAATTTTATCATTGTTGGTATTTGGGTACCGAAGACCATGCCATAGGGGAGGAACTTGCCAAAGAGTTGGACACTTTTTTGATGGGTGCCAACAAGAATTATAAGGTCGCAAGGTCCAAGGCCCTGGAAGGTGTAAGGGCAACTGTGGTTCCTCCAGATGTATTCTATGAGTGGAATGCCCGAAACAAGAAAAAAGGAGGACAGGTAAAAATGGAAAGGGTCATGGGAGAAGCGAAGTTTGCCGAATGGGAAACATTCGTACAGGAATTGAGTCTATAGTAGTTCCATAGAATTAAAGATCTCTTTGTTCCACCATCAACATAATCTCCTCAGGTGACAAATAATACCTATTGATCCTGGCCCTGTAGGTATCGGTAATCTCCGCATGGTTAAGAATGTAATTTTTGGTTTCCAATATGTATTCCTCCATGCCATGTGCCACAGCAAAGCAATCTGCTGTGCGTTCGGCCTCTATGATGTAATCTGGCGAGAACAGATATTTTAGTCCAAATGCCATTAAATCCAAGTTGCTCCTATTTTTATAATCTATGATATGTCCCAGTTCGTGGCCAAACCATCCTATCAGAATATTGGACGGCATATCCTTAGTTTTATATTCCCTATCTGCAATTTTAAAGTTTTCGCTGATCAATATTACATACTCCCTGTCATTCTTGGATCGGAAAAAACTGCCAAAGGTAGGCCTTGCCTGCATGGTCGATTTTTTAATGTTCTTTTTGAACTTAAAGGTAATCTTGGTATTGCTCAGCTTGGGGTAATGGGAAAGGGCAATGGTAGCCTCTTTCTCAATGGATTTGGGCATGATGTGATTGGCGTTCAAATTATAGATGATCATAAAAGTAAGAATTAATAAATAGCGCATTTTCTAAACTGAAAAAAGTGAAAAACTGTAATTGAACACGTTAATTTCACCTTATGGATTAATGATAATTATATATAATAATGTAATGATTTTCAACTAGATAACAATGAGCGCAGATGGTTTAGGGTAAAGAAAGTATCATTAGAGTTATTTTTGAGGGGATGGAAATTGCAATCACTAAAAAGACCCAAGATTTGTTTTTAGCTAAGGTATTCATCTGTCTTTTGGGGATTGTGTCAATCTGGACGGCTATAGAGCACGTTCTACAATTTATAAATAGTTAAATTGACCGTTATGAAAGATAAAAACATTTTAGAAATGGGAACAATTGCCAAAGATGATCAACAAGTGACGCTATATTATAACTCGGAAAGTGCTATTGGAAAACAGACCTATGCCTATATCACGGCATCTTCCAAAGAAATACAACCTATTGATGTTACCAAGGAAAAAGTTACGGGTACCCAATGGGCGGCGTTGGCGGATAAATTGAACGTGGATATTGCAGATTTTATAGACACGGACCACCCTAAATTTCAGGAGATGTATGGAGATAAGGATGTGGATCTGAATGAAACGGATTGGATCAAGGTATTGCAGGAGCAACCTGAGGTGATCTCCTGGCCAATAGTGGTCAATGGGAACCAATTTTTGCTTGTGAAAAATCCTTCTGATATTGTAAAACACATCAACCAATAGATTGGGGCAAAAAAAAAACCAACCGTCTAGGTTGGTTTTTTTTGAAGATGAATTAACCAAATTAACCTGTAATGGCCAATGTATTCTGATGATCTTGGTATTGCTTTGGACTGCAGTTATACTTTTCTTTGAAAATTTTTGAAAAATAACTTCTGCTGGTAAGTCCAACGGTATATACGACCTCTGAGATATTTAAATCTGTTGTTTTGATCAAGTGTTCTGCAGCTTCCACACGTACGTTTCTGATGAAATCGGTTACTGTTCTATCGTGCATTAATTTAAACCCTTCCTGCAATTTGGCAGGGGATAGGCCAGATTTGTTGCTGAGGTACTTTAAAGTGTATTGAATTTCAGGATAATTTTTTATGAACTCTGAAATTTCGCGCACATCTTCCATTTCCCTTTTCGAAAGTGACCCTCGGTTACTTTCCATGCTTTCCAAGTCGTCCGAGTGCTGTTGGATTTCCATGGCCAAGATCATGTGTACTATTCCTTCAATCAACAGGCTTCTAACAATTCCTTTTTGGGTGATTGCTGCAAGTTGTTGAATTTTATCCGCAATTCTAAGATTGTACGACCCGGTATAAATGAAGTTGCCTTTTTCCTTTTTTGGAAAGAAAGTCTCCGTTAAACTGGCATTCAGTTTATGGTAAGAAAGGGATTTTTCGTCTGTACTTACAACAATGGTGGATATTTTATAGTGTACATCTTTTTTGAAATGAAATACATTATTGTTATCCGAATTGGTGGTTACAATTCCGGTCTGAAATTTTTCCAATTTCGTTTTCTCCCCTTCAACACCAAAACTATGTACTAGGTGTCCTTTGGAACAATAAGCGAAATAGATAGGACTGGAATTTATGGTGCTGTTCACCAACAGGATATCATTTTTGAAAACAATATCAAATTCAATATAAGAGATGCTCCCTTTAAATGTAATACCACGAATTATGCCTTCTCCCTTTTCATTGTTCACCGTTAGGATTTCCTCATCGGAGTTATGCGTAATATCCCCTCCAAAATAATTTTGAAGGTCTAGGAACATATTATTAAGATTTGTTGTTTTAAGATGTATGACTTTCATGATAATGTTTTTAAAGTTGACATTGATACCCGACTTTGCGGTTTAAGATTCTATAATCATTCAGGCTTTTAATTGGCCTTCGTTTTGATACTCGTTACTTTTTAAAGCAGCTATAATATGCAATTAGGTTGAACCTATTTGTCCAAATTAGTGTCCATATTGGCGTGCTGGTTGGTCATACCCATAATAAAATTGTCAGGCATACTTTTAGTATTGACCTCTCTTTTTCGTACTTGGCCAACTCTGGCAAATTGTTGTAGATTATCTAAATACTTATCCATGATTCAATTATTTATTGTGTTAGAGACTATCTTTTATTTGATAATGTCAAAATTCGGTAAAAAGAGAGCCTTAGCTCTTACACAATTATTTTTTTCTGTTACATAATTATATAAGTCATCTGAAAATTATATAACATATATTGGATAAATACGAGACGGGAGGGAAGCTTTAAGGGGCAGTTACCGTTACAACTTCAGGTAAGAATATTAAATAAATGACTGATAATGAGCGGTTTGTGGTCTACGATAGGTTATAGATACATAGGGTAAGAGGGGAGTTTCTTGGAAATACGGTTTGTTATACCATTATATATAGGTACAGCCTAAACCTGGGTATGACCATCGGACGTAGTAAAGAAAATATAAAATGGAGCTAAATCACAACCTTAATAAAAAGTTTTCTTTGTTCAGGTTGGAAGTATTGTATTGCCAGTTTATCTGAAGCACTTTTTCAATGGCATCCTTCAATTTTGTAAAACTATTGGGTTTGTTGATATAAATGTTTGCTCCATAAACAAAGGTATCCTCAATATCTTTTTCAGAGGAGGATGTTGAATAGATGGCAACAGACATGGAATCCAGGGCATTATTCTCCCTGATTTCCTTTAAACATTGGATACCATTTTTAACGGGCATGTTCAAGTCAAGGAAAACTACCTGGGGCAAAATAACGTTGGGTAGGTTTAAATAATCCATAAGTTCCTGTCCATTGGTAAACAAGGAAAGCTTAGTTTGAATTTTTATTTCGTCGATGGCTTCTTTAAATAGGAATCTGTCATCTTCATCATCATCCGCCAATGCAACATTTAGGGTTTGTAGGTTCATGTATGTTCAATTTAGGAATTAGATCTAAGACTGCCATTGACACGACGTCTCTGAATTATTTTTTGAAAAGTAGATGGGGTTAGCCCAGTGGTTTTCTTAAATTGATAAGATAAGTGTGCCACACTGCTATAATTCAGTTGGTATGCTATTTCAGTTAAAGTATAATCGTTGTTAATAATTAAAGATTTTGCGTGGTCTATTTTTTTTAGGATCACAAAATTCTCAATGGAAGAATAAGTAACCTCCGAAAAAACATTCGACAGATAAACATACGAATAATTCAGCTTTTCAGATAGATAACTTGAAACTTTATAGTTTTTTGCTTGTTCATCATGAAGAATCATATTAGTGATGGTCTCCTTGATGCGCTGTACCAAGGCACTTTTTTGATCATCGATGATTTCGATCCCATAAGGGGACAATGAGGCTATGAGCTTGTTCCTCTGGTCTGCAGACAATGGGCGTTCAAACTCTATTTCACCAAGACCATGTAAGCTATACGGTATAGAGAGTGCTGCCAATTGTTCCTGTAAAACCGCTTTACAGATGGTATTAAAATCGTATTTGACATGTAACTTCATCGGCCTCCCCAGTGTTTACAACGCATTGATGTAATAATCATGGACAAAAATGATTGTTCAACAATGCATTTGAGAATTCCGCAAAGATGGTTTTTTTTTTGGTAATAAATGCCATTGAACGGATTTTTCGTACCGTTTCTTCCTCTTAAGGGCCAATTGGTCCTGTAAATGTAAATGGGTATAGGTATTAAAGGATTGATTCCTTTGTGTATCGGCCATAGATCTGGCAGGAAATTGAGGCGCGGTAAAAGCCATATTTCAGTGGCTACGTTTTAAATTTCAGGTTTGGATTTGTCTTGGACAACTACGCTGATAATTTATTGGGGAAGGGATAATTTTGAGTAACCGCTGTTAATGGAAAATGTAGTCCTCGTGTTAGGACTTATCGTTTTTTCTCGGAATTTCCTTGAAAAAATCTGCAGCTTCAAGATTTGCGGTAGGACCATAACCCATGAGATAGGTTCCTTTTTTGCCATCTACAGTTTCCAGGACATATAATATAGAAAGGTCGGAAGGGTTGCTCATACCTTCGTATCGGTGTTCGGCGACTATGAAAATGTCTTTTGGGGCATATTCTATTTTTGAATCAACATCCACCAAATTACCATTATTAAATCTATAGCTGGCGGTATATCCTTTCTTCTGGTATTCCTCAATTAAGTTTCTCTCGTTTTTTGCTATTTCCTCGTTCATCGGTATTTTCTAAAGGTTATTATTAAAGATAAAGAAAAGCGGACAGCTCTTGGAAGTCGAGCTGTCCGTTTCCGTATTTCGGGGGAACTTTACTGTTTAGTTATCGTCCGTGGCGTCATCAATTTCGTCTTCCACTTCCTGTGCACCCTCTTCGATTTCATCGCCTACTTCTTCAGCGCCTTCCTCAATGTCATTGCCTACTTCTTCAATGCCATCTTCTATTTTTTCTCCGGTGTTCTTTTCTTCTCTGCAACTAGTAAGTGAAAGACTAGCTACTAGAAGAAACATGAGCAATAAATTTGATTTTTTCATACGTGTTCGTTTATTATGGTTAAATTTTTTTCCTTCCTGATATCAATGAGACTACGAATAAGATCAAGAAAATAAAGAATAGAATTTTGGCTATACTAGCCGCTCCCGCAGCTATGCCTCCAAATCCGAAGATTGCGGCTACAATTGCAAGAATTACGAATGTTACTGTCCAACGAAGCATAATATTTGTTTTTAATTAATAGATAGTTGTTTTTTTTTAGGAATACTTTTGGTTTTTCCTATATTCCAAAGATCAGGAACTTTGAGAAATCCTTCTGATCCTATCCGTTTAAATTTTAGCTCATTAGCCGCTACAAGAAGTAATAACCTACCGGAAGGGTTTATGGGAAACTATTTTCAATATCAAACATATATTATTTAATAGCGGGCTTTTGATACCCTGTAGCGATCAGGGCAAGGAAAAGTTCCTGGACTCATGAGTAACTGAGTGGAAGAGTTTCATAAAATACGGGATCCAACATGCTCTTGTATTTTATGTTCCGATAATAGAATTCTTTGGCTATGGGGTATGCGGTAAATTTTGGCTGTTGGTTGTATGCCAGGAGACGTTCCATGTCCGATACTTGAAATTTGTTTTCAAGCCAGTTGTTGGCATGTTCTTTAGGAACAATCAAGGGTGCTATCTCCCCAAGATTTTGGATTTTTGGGCTGATGCCATTACTGCCCTTTCCAATGAGCAGCGAGGTGGTCAGGAACCCATCGTTCAAGGTTGTATAAATGCCTCCCATATAAAAAGGTTGTTTGTTGGGGAGATGCACATAATAGGGATAAAGTTCTCCCTGGTGCAAATGGGAAACGAAATATCCTGTTACTACAACAAGACAACGTTTAAAATGGAGTCCTTTAAATGGTAAGGTATTGCCGTATGTGTGTTCCAAGGGGGTATTGAGCGTATTCTCTAATTGCTGGTAGGTGCTCCATTCCCCAGTGTAATGTGTAGGCAACATGCCCCATATGGCAAAATCTACCATGTTGGGATTTTCTTCTGTGATAACGCCAATTAACTCCTCGTCCATCCCATTGATAACGGAATTGGGCTCATGGAGTCGTGGATATTTAAAGTTAACACCAAGTTCATTTTCTATAATACTGCGAGATGCTGTATTTGATACCTTGTAATACATAGCGAATACATTACTTTGTTGGGTATCCTTGGTATTTGCATTCCATGGATATACCCTAATTATTCTAAATCTTCCAAAACGGCTACAATTTAAATTTGGCTTTGATTTTAATTAATTGTTTGGTAAGAATTTCAGTGGGGGGGAGGAACTATAGTTTTTTCTTTGGTCATGCCAAACTTGGATTGACCTTTTCAATTAAAAGGATTTTTACTTCTAGAGTTCCTTTTTACGTTATAACGCAACCTTGTTTCCTTTCTTCAGTTCAAAAATTTTACTCTTTAAATGATTGATAGAGGAAGTATTTTCACTGTGACTTCCAGCATAGGAAAATCCTAATTTCCCACTGATGAAATTTTGTTTTGCAGATATTTTTGAATTTACCGGAACAGGTTCCATTGGTTTCTTTTTGTTGTCTTTGATCCGGTATAAATCATAGTCTTCATTATCCACTTCTGGGACAAAGAGTTTTTCCAAAAGGATAAATAATATCAAGCCAAGGGCAAAACCGCAAGCAAAAATGGAGATCATTTGAATAGTGTTCATCGTCAAGTTTTTGGTAGATCGTTAATAGTTAAATAGACCTTGTTATTATTATATTGTTGTACTATGGGAAGGATATAGATTGGTGCCTACTAAGTGCTCGTATTGGAACAATAGTTTTTCAACTTCCTCTTTTAAGCGCATAATCTGTATTCCCCATTTGGTCCTGTCATGGATTACTGTATCCAGTTCTTTGACCATATGCTTAATCCTTTCCCCATTTTTATCTTCCTTCCTTAACAAGGAGGGGAATGGGCTATTGTTAGACTCTTTAAAATGAGAAGCACTTACGTAACAATACACGTCGACTTCATTTTGAAATTCCTCCACCAACCTGTTTATTTTAAGGCTATCTGCAGATTCATCGGATAACTCTTCCAATAGAAATCTGAATTTGTGGTGATAGGCCAATAAGGTTTCTGCGCTTTCCATAGGTTTTCAATTTTCCAACCGTTTAAAACGGCTTCCATGTAAACATTTCTTCACACTTGTACACTACAAATTTAAGTGAGTGACCCAGGGGAAGGGTGCTCATATAGATTTAAGATTAACCCAATCATCGAAATGTCAGTGATCATTGAAAGAATCAATTTTTAAACGATTAGGATCAACACGAAAAGCTGTAAAGGCCTAATTTTATTGGTAAGATGAAACATTGGACCCAACTGTGTCGGATCAGAAAACAGTGAATTCCAGTTGGTATTTCAGATTTTAATTAACAATTACAATATGCAGGAAAAAGAAAACGACAGTAAAACAGAATTTATCAAAGAAGAGGAAGATAATACACAACAGTTTATCCTCCAGAAAAATTCAAAGACAAAGATGGCGATTTTAATTATTTCCATCTTTTTAGTCATACTAATTGGTGGTATAGTGATATCAGGACTGTTTTTTGGTGAAGCATCATAACTATAAAAATTGATAGCAAGCCTTATTGGGCATCCCGTACTTTTGTTGGTAAAGGATGCCCTTTTTTATTGCTATTTTCAATGAAAGGGATGATTTTCAGATATTACGGGTTCCAGGTATTGTGATAGGCAAAATTGGATTGGGGCATTCTGGTCCTTTCCTTGGTTTCTTCCTTTTGTAATGCCGGTGGTAAACTTTCCAATTCCCCCCCATAATAGCCTAATGCTATCGCTGTACTCACACAATAACCCTCAGGTACATTAAAATCTTGCTGCGCTTTCTCCCATGCAATTTCGGACATTTGATGAAGGGCAATGCCCATGTATTGTGCCTGAATGGTCATATTTCCCAAACTAAGGCCTAGGTCCAACATGGCACGTGGATTATCCTTGTTTTCCCTATCTTTCTCCTTGTAGATCGCTAGCACAAGGGTCGGAGCATTGGATGCCCATTTTTTGTTATAGTCACTTAAACAATCAAATATTTTACTATACCCTTCGGACCCCTTGAATGCGTATATAAAACGCCATGGCTGTTCATTTTTATGGCTGGAGGCCCATCGGGCAGCCTCAAATATTTTCTTGAGATTGCCTTGGGTAATATGTTCGTTCCTGAAGGCCCTAGGACTCCAACGTTGCTTTAAAAGGGCAAAAATTTCGTGATCTGTTTCGGCAATATTGTGTAATCGAACTTGTTCTTCCTCTGTCATTTGTCAAATCTTTTGCTGTTACTAGTAGTTCTGTTTACTTATTGTCCTTATGAATTGGTTGTCCTTGTGTATCGGTTTGGGTTGGGTTTAGTTGTTAATCCTTTTTTCAATCAGATTCATGTAAATTGTGATTGATGTATTGTGGCCGCCATCAAGGCGCTAAATTATATTTCCATTCCCATAGGGATTGATTCAATAACTAATTTTATTGATTCTTTTAAGTTTCCAAGCTACCGTAAATGCTTAAATTTTGGTTCGTGTCAAGGAAATGATCTTTTGCGATAATCTATGATCTTCCCAAGATTTATTATTGCAGGTACATATTTGGGCTTAATAACCAAGAGCCCAAGATGAATGGGAAAAACCAATAACTCTAATCTCTATTTATGAAATATTTATTCCGAAAACAATTGATGAAATTTGTTCTTTTGGGCCTTCTCTCGGGTCTTCTCAAGGGTTGTGCCACCTACAAGGAACAAATTAGCGCAGAGCTGACAGAACTGGGAAATGTGGAGGAAAAGCCTATACATACCTTCTTTATTGCCGGTGGTCTTGGTAATCTTGAAAAAGGAAGCGATGAAAGTATTATGGAACGTTTGGGGGAGCAATTGGCCAATGCACCTCAAAACAGTACCATGATTTTTACCGGAGATAATATTTCATCGGAGGAGAATCAATGGGAATTGGACCAAAAACGGATAGAGCAACAAATTGGAGTCACCAAGAACTTTAAAGGTCAGACCATTATCATGCCTGGGGATTTTGAGTGGAAAAGCTTCGATGCGGACAAAATGGAGAAGGTCGAAGACTACGTGAAGGACAAAGAAAGGGAAAGGTTAAATGTTTTTCCAGAAAACGGGTGTCCCTTGGAAAGAATTGTGCTCAACGATCAATTGGATATGATTGTTATAGATTCCCAGTGGTTTATCAGTAACTGGGATAGGGTAAAAGGCATTAATAACAAGTGTACGGATATAATTACCCGAAGAAGGTTTTCCGAGGAACTGGAGGGGATGATTAATGATGGCCAGGGAAAAAATATCGTCATTGCCATGCACCATCCCATCTTTAGTAATGGTGTGTTCGCAGGAAAAGAGACTTTCACGAGCCATTTGACCCCTTTACCGGTGTTGGGTACAGTTGTTAATCGTATTGGGGATTGGGGTGGTTTCTCCAATAAAGAGCTCAATTCAAGGCGCTACAACTATCTTCGTATTCTGGTGTCCGCCATGGCCCAAGATTCCGATAGGATAACTGTGATTTCTGGGCACGAAGAAAGCTTGCAATATCTTACCGGGGGCGGTATTCATCAAATTGTAAGCGGTTCCCTCGGCGGAAAAACAGCAACCCAGCGTTCAGAAGATGAAATAATTGCCATTGGAGGATCTCTAGACTATGAGGGGGACTATACCTATGGTGAGAAGGGGTTTGCCAAACTGGAATATTACAAGGACGGTTCCTCAAGGGTTACCTTTACTACCGTAAACACGGATGCATCCGAAAGATCTTATGCGGTGCTCCCCAAATTTGAGGAGAAACCAAAAATTGAAATTCCTAAGACCTTTACAAAAAAGTACGTTCAGGAATCCGTACTGAATGGGGAGGATAAAAAGGCATTGGAAAAAACAGGATTTTATAAATTTATTTGGGGTGATCGCTATAGAAGTTATTTTGGAAAGGAAGTCACCGCTCCAGTTGTAAATCTTGATACGCTGTACGGGGGTCTGAAAATAACCCAGGAAGGGGGAGGGCACCAGTCATACTCCTTGCGTTTGGAGGACAGTGAGGGGAAGGAATACGCCATGAGATCGCTAAGGAAAAATGCGTTGAAATTTTTGAAATTTAAGGTCAAAGGGGTTGCTTATGAAGCGGAGGATTTTAAAGGGACAATGACGGAGGAGATGATATCCGACTTTTTTACCACGGCCCATCCCTACATCCAGTTGGTAATAAGCCCCATGGCAAGAAAAGCAGATGTAAATCATGCCAGCCCCGAATTATACTACGTACCCAAACAGGAAGGTTTTGGAGATTTGAACGCTTCCTATGGAGATGAACTGTATTTCATTGAAGAACGCCCCTCCGATAGGCACAAAGATTTTGTGGGATACAACCAGACCAATCCAGAAAAATCGGGAAGTATACCCGACTTTGAAAGTACTACTGATGTTTTGGAGAAATTAAAGCGAGACGAATCCTATGAAGTGGAGCAACGCAGTTTTGTCCGTGCCCGAATATTTGATATGCTCATTGGGGATTGGGACAGGCACCAAGACCAATGGCGATGGGCAGAATATGAATTGGAATCAGGGGACAAGCGGTTTTTGCCCATTCCAAGGGATAGGGACGGGGCTTTCACCAAATTTGATGGGGTTGCCTTCCCTGTAATAAAGTGGTTTGTGCCCAATTCTAGGTTTTGGCAATCGTATGGTCCGGAATTGGAAAATGTGCCTTGGTTTATGGCTCAGGGCAATAGTTTGGATAGAGCTTTCGTAACCAAATATGGAACCAGCGTATGGACGGAAGAGGCAGAATTTATCCAAAAGCAATTGACCAAAGAAGTGATCGACAATGCGTTTGAACGTTTGCCCAAAGAAGTGCAGGATAGCACCTCAAACAGCATTAAACAAAGTTTAATTGGACGTTTGGAGAATTTGAAGGACATGGCCACAGAATACGGGGAATATCTGAATGAGGTTGTTGTACTTCACGGTACCGAAAAGGATGACCGCATAACCGTGACCAGATTGCCCGAAGGAAAAACAAGGGTTGTTATACGAAGGTTGTTGAGCGATGAGCCTAATGAAATGATGTTCGACAGAACTTTTGATAAAGCAGAAACCAAAGAATTGTGGATCTATGCTTTGGGAGATAAAGACGAATTTATTGTAGAGGGTGAAGGCGATAAAGAAATCTTTATCCGTTTGGTAGGTGGTTATGGAGAGGATTCCTATAAAATTGAAAACAAGAAAGCCCTTAAGGTTTACGATTGGAAATCGGAGGAGTCCAAATTTGAGGATAAGGTGCCAGCAAAACAGTTGACCAATATATATGACACCAATACTTTTCACTGGCGTCAGTTTACGGAAAATACCAATATTTTGTTGCCCAACGCCGGATTTAGAACAGACGACGGCCTATTCCTAGGTGCCACCAATGTATACACCAACAATGGATTTAACGGTAACCCATTTCGCCAGAAGCATTCCGTTGGAGCCAATTATTACTTTAAGTTCCAGGGTGTGGAATTGAGCTATCAGGGGATATTTGCCAATATATTTCCCAAATGGAATTTCGAAGTAGATGGCTATTTTACCAATGATCGTTTTTCAAATAATTATTTTGGAATGGGGAATGAAACCTTTAATCCAGATGATCAGTTGGATAATGATTATAACAGGGCAAGGATGAGACAGGTTAAGTTAAATGCAGGAATTGCATACAGAACATTAAAGATCAAGGGTCTATATGAGTCCTACAAGGTAGATGAGAATGCCAACCGCTATTTTACACCGGATAATGTAAACCCAAATGTATTTGATTCCCAGGACTACGTAGGGGGTGAGGTTTCCATGTCCTATAACCATGATGATGCCGATGACTTTCCTACCAAAGCTGTTTATATGGGGCTTACGGCAGGGTATAAGACCAATATTACTTTGGAAGACAATGCTTTTGCCTATGCAGGGATTAAATTTGGGTTCAGTCAGAAAGTGATTCCTTCAGGAAATCTTGTCTTGGGGACCATGGCAGAATATAAGACCAATTTCGGTGATGATTACTTCTTTTACCATGCCCCTTCCATTGGAGGTAACAATGGGCTTAGAGGATTTAGAAACGAAAGATTTACGGGTAAATCATATTTCTACCAAAGCTCAGATTTGCGATTGCGACTAAAAAGAATTGTAACGGCCGTTGCGCCCATAACTATTGGTATGTATGGTGGATTCGATTATGGTAGGGTATGGCTCGATAACGATACATCCAATAAATGGCATACTTCCCAAGGAGGAGGTTTTTGGATCAGTGGCTACCGTTTTCTTGCTTTCAATATAGGATTTTTTAATTCCGTGGAAGGTAATCAAGTACAAGTTGGTTTCGGCTTTGGATTTTAGACTTAGCTGAAGCAGATATTAAAATGGTAAATCCCTGTGACCTAAACTTAATTGTGGCGGTCACAGGGATTTTTTATTTTAGGACGCATGGTTTACAAATGCGTCTTGTCTTCATTGGGTTGACCGTATTCCCTTTTGTAGATGCGCAGTACAATTAAAAATAAGCTGATCATCAACGGCCCAAAGATAAGTCCTATGAATCCAAAAAGAGGAACACCAACAATGACACCCACTAGGGTGATCAGCGGGTGCACATCATCCAATTTGCGGAGTACGTAGAGTCTAATGATGTTGTCCGTGGAGCCTACCACAACGATACCATAAAGCAATATACCCCAAGCTTGTATGGGGGTGCCAGTGGATAAGGTCATTAGAAATACTGGTAAAATACCAATGAGCGTGCCTACAAAGGGGATCATGGAGCCAACAGCAACAATAGTAAACCAGAAAAAGGGGTCCTCAATACGGAATATAAGGAAGCCAATGAGGGCCACAATTCCCTGTGCAATGGCTACCAAAGGAATTCCCAGGGCATTGCTCTTTACCATTTTTTCGCACTCGGTACTTATAATTTTTAAGTTATCATTGTTTATTGGGATATACTCGAATAGGGATTGGCGCAACATTCTCCTATTGGTAAGCATGTAATATAACATCAGATACATGATACCTATGGAAAGTAGCACGTTAAAAGTTCCACCAGCAAAGCTGAACAAATTATCGGATAACCAGGATGATATACCTGAGGTATCTATTTCAGAGGTAAAATCATAGCCAATTTTAGTTTCCCATTTGTTCAAAAGACCTTCGGTTTTAGAAACAAATTCTTCTGGTTTGTTGGTGATCTTGCCCACCTTATTGCCAAGCATTAATGCAATTCCGGCTACTGGGACCAGAATACAGAAGAAGGAAAGGAAAAGTAACAGCGCGGCGGCCCAATCCGGATTCCAGCCTCTTCGGGTGAGTTTGCCCATAAATTTCCTCAAAATAAAAAATAGGGTAATGGCACCCAGGACTCCGGATAAATAGGGCAACATTTCCCTAAATATAAGTGTGCCCATGAGCACGATCAGAATCAGCACGAAAATTTGCCTAATTACTTTTGGGGGTATGGCGTTCATCCTTGGTCGGGAATTTGGTTTAGCTAATAAATTTTTACGTTGTTATCAATTGGTTTTATTGCTCCATGGGAATAAAGATATCAAATGTGACCCCCTTGTTGGGCATGCTGCTCGCTTTGATAAAACCATCATGGTTCAAAACAATCTTCTTGACAATTGCCAATCCGATTCCGGTACCTTCATAATCGTTCTTGCCATGAAGTCGCTGAAAGACCTCAAAAATTTTATCCTTATGTTCGGTATCAAAGCCTATCCCATTATCCGAAAAGGTGATGTGGCAATAATCTTTGAATGGTAAAAGGTCCAAATCTTGGATTTCTTTTCCATTTACTTCCGTACTATTGATTTTTATTTTGGGAGGTACTCCGGGAAGGGAGAATTTAATGGAGTTGCTTATTAAGTTGCTCATTAGCTGTACAAATTGAAAAGGAATAATCGAAACTTCACACATATTTCCAATTTCGATCACGCCCTTTTTTTCATCCAGTTTTTCCATTAAATCCAATTGGGCCTCCTCAATAATTTCATTGAGATTCATGGATTTAAACTCTTTTCCAGAGGTATTGGTCCTAGAATAGGCCAAAAGGTCTTTGATAAGATTCTGCATCCTATTGGCAGAATCCTGTATACGTCCGAAGTAATTTTTTCCAGAATCGGATAGCGTATCATTTTCTTTTTCCGCGATACGCGAAATAAACGTTTGGATTTTGCGCAGAGGTTCTTGAAGATCATGACTGGAAACATAGGCAAAGGATTGTAGTTCCACGTTCATCTTCTGAAGCTCGGCAATGGAATTTTCCAGTTTTTCATTGGTTTCTTTCAACATTCGGGTTCGTTCCTTAACCTTTTGCTCCAATTCGCTGGCGAACTTCTTTTGGTCTTGGATATCTGTACTCGCTCCAACCCAACGTTGAATATTTCCTTCCTCATCACGTTGGGGAATGGCTTTGCTCAATATCCAATGGTAAGATCCATCATGTCTTCTAAAACGGTGTTCGAATAAAAAATCTTCTCCAGTTTCAATAGAATTTTTCCATTGATTTACATTTTCTTCCCTATCGTCCGGATGGATGATATCCAACCACCCCTTTTCCAATATTTCCTCCAGATCCATGCCAGAATATTTAAAGACCGCCTGGTTGAAATAGTTTAGATTCCCTTCTGGATCAGCAATCCATATTTGTTGGGGCATGGAATCTGCCAACAATCTAAATTTTTGTTCACTTTCCAAAAGAACCTGTTGGTTTATCTTATCATCGGTGATATCTCTAACAACCCCTATTAGCTTTATAGGTTTTTCCTGATCATCGTAATAAATTTTACCTTCTGTCCGGATCCATTTGATCTCCTTGGAAGGAGTAATTAAACGGGCCTCATAGTGAAATATCCCAGTTTCAAATGCAGTGGTGAATGCCTTTCTGACAATGGGGTCTATATCCTCAGGATGTATCTGATTCCGCATTTCCTCATGACTCAGATTTGAAGATTGATCGTGACCAAATATTTCCATTAATCTTGGGGAATAAATAATCCTTTTATCAATCAGGTCGAGCTCAAAAGTGGCCATTTCAGCAGCCTCAGTGGCCAATCGCAAACGGGTTTCGGCTTCTTCTGTTTTTTTTCGCGAAATCACATTTTCAGTGACATCTATTACTGTGAGAATCAAGCCTTCTATTGTATTGTTTGAATCAATTAACGGAGAATAGTCTATATCCACATAGAGTTTACGCATACCGTCATCTCCTACAACAATCGCCAACGCCTCCTTCTCCTGATATGGGATACCCGTTGCCAAAACCTTGTCCAGGAGTGGAATAAATTTTTGATCTTTCAGTTCTGGGAAAATATCAATGATATCCCTACCCAAAATTACCTCCTCCTTTTTGCGCCATATGGTGTTTATCATGGCCTCATTGGCAAGTTCCACGGTGTGATTCTTGCCTCTAAAAACAGCCATAGGGACCGGAGAATGCATGACCAAATTTCTAAACTTCTTTTCACTTTCCGACAGGGCGTGTTTGGCTTTGACCAATTCCGTAACTTCAATGGCAATACCAATGGTTCCTGATATTTCATCGTTATCTTCCCTTAATGCCTGACAGATAAAATTAAAATATCCCAGTTCTGTACTTCCATGCCTCTCAACTTTTACTGGGAATTCGGTGCCTTGAAATGTTTCACCGGTCTGGTAAACTTTCTTCAGGATGTTCTCCAGACCATCTCTGGATTCCGGAAGGGCTTCAAAAAGAGGTTTTCCAATAATATCATTTTCCTTCACATCAGCCAATTCCAAAAAATTGTCGTTTACCATTTCTACGATCAATTCCGGACCTCTATAAACACCAATACTCACTGGCGCCTGTTTTATAGAGGCTTTAAAGCGATTGTCGACCTCTTCGGCTATGGCTATTTCCCTTACCTTTTGGGTAGATTCTATGGAGGTGACAAAAAGTCCCTCACTATTACCTTCCGAATCAATTAGGGGGCTATAGTTGACCGTCCAATAGGCATCCTCAATTTTTCCATTTCTGAAAATAGGGATCAATTGATTTTCTAAAAATAGCCCGTCTTTGGTAGTATAGACTTTATCAAACAAAGGTTTTATAAAATCCCATGATTCAGGAAAAGATGTTTCGGTTGGTTCGCCCAAAACGGCAATGTGTTTCCCATCATCACCTAGGCTGGGTTTATGTGCATCATTAAAAAAACAAAGATATTCAGGTCCCCAGAAAACAAGCATGGGCAGTTTGGAATGTAGTATAATATTGAGGGACGTACAAAGACTTGGAGGCCAGGTTTCAATGGGTCCCAAGGAACTATTGGACCAATCTTTTTCGGCTATTAAACTTCCCATTTCCCCACCACCTTTCAGAAAATATATATTGTGCTTATTTACCTTGAGCATTGTAAATTATATTAGATAATCCGGTCTGTTATAAAAGGAGGGAAATTAGGAAAATAAAAACAATAAAGCATTATGCACACCTTTGCTCGTCAAGGGTTTTAACATCTTTTTAAGAAATTCAATGTTTATTGGGTTTTGTGGCCATAAAAATAAAAAATGATGCTTCTGCTGCTGGCTTAAATTTAAATATCAAGTATTCTGGGAAAAGGAATATTAATGTTTTCCCATTCCAAGAAATATAAAATCGGTCAGTTGTTTTTCAATCTCAATTCTATTGGTATTGGCATTCTTATCATTGGCATCGGTATACTTGTCATAAAGCCAACGTAAGGACGATAAGAAGGTAAGGGTGGCAAAATCAGGGTCCATCACCCTAAATTTTCCCTGTTCCATACCAGCAATAATGATTTCCCGTACTTTTTTATTGTATTTCTTTTTCAGGTAAAGGAGTTCTCCGCGTTTAGGATCCTCCAAATTGCGCCATTCATTGACCAAGAGTGACAATTCGTAGGGTTTTTTTGAAATCATTTGAATATGAACGGAAATGATCAGTCTCAGCTTTTCATCAGGAGCATATGAAGAGTCCATGATGAGTTCTATGGAATCCAAAAACTCATTGGAAATATCAAAGAGATAGGTTTCCAATAAGGCTTGTTTGGAGTCTATATAATTATAAACATTGGCTACTTTGAAATTTAGCTTCTCGGCAATGTCCCGCATGGTGGTGGCCTTATATCCCTTTTCGTGTATCAGCTTCAATGATTCTTCAAAAAATCTTTCTTTTTTAGTGCTTTTGCCCATAGATAAAACTGCAAATGATTTAAGTACTTTAATTCTTTGGTATAACCAAAGAATATACATCCATGAATTACATGAACATTTGTTCATAAAACGATTAATATGGAAAGGTAGTATGTCATTTGGCAATTATTATAGTATTTTAAAGCAGATACACCATAGATTGTGTAAATTTCAGGAGCGATCGCAATTAATATGGATGGACTGCCATAGTTAAATAGATTACCTAAAAACCAAGTAAAATGACAACAGAAGATGTATATACCACAGTGAGGACCTTGGCTGAATTTAGGGACCTGTTCGAAGAATCTATAAAAAAGGCCCAATTGCCCAATGATAAGCAGATGTACAACGAGCTACATAAATATTCTGCATTATTGGGAAGCTATATGGAAGGTTTGTTGGAAGAGGGTATGTTTCCTACGGATCGGGATCATTGATGGATGGATGGCCACTGATAGCGTTGACGCTGCGTTTTTAACAATGGGGGACACCCACAAAAGAAATACAACAGACCCTTTATTGGGGCCCCATGGGGTCCATCGTTTTTTTTGTGATTATTTTTTCAAGGTCCGTAAATCTTTTAAGATTAAATTGCATGCTCATTTATAGTGCAAATAAGAATAAATAAAAATCTCAATAATAAAATGAATAATTTTAAGGAAATGAAGAAAAAAATGGGAATTGGAATTTTATATGCCGTGCTTTTTATGATCGGTATGAGCATAGGAAATGCCCAAGATAAGCTTGGCGGTTTGGCACTGTATACCGTAAGGGATGAAATGGGCAAGGATGTAAGGGCAACGCTACAGGCGGTTGCGGATGCAGGGTACAAAAATATAGAGTCTGCAGGTTATGCAGATGGTAAATTTTACAACCTTCCCCCAGAAGATTTCAAAGATTTATTGGAGGAGCTCAACCTAACGCCCATAAGTACACACCAAGTGACCGTAACCATGGAAAATGCAGATGCCATGATGGCCGATGTAAAAGCAGCTGGATTTGAATATTTCGTAATTCCCGTTCCCCCAATGGGCCTTTTTACATATGACAATACAACCCAAAGTATGGGTATGACAGGAGGTGCCGAAAATTTGGCAAATATCCTGAGCACGCTGGGTAAAAAATGTCAAAAAGCGGGTTTAAAATTGTTGTACCACAATCACGATTTTGAGTTTATGAAGGATGAAGATGGAATTGTAACCATGGATTACCTTTTGGAAAATACGGACCCTGAGTATGTCAATTTTCAAATGGATCTATATTGGGTGACCAAGGCAGGTGCTGATCCTATTGCCTATTTTGAAAGATATCCAGGTAGGTTTATCATCTGGCATGTCAAGGATATGGATAAAGAGGGCAGGTTTGCTCCCGTAGGTGACGGCACCATAGATTTTGCAAGGATCTTGGCAGAAAAGGAATTATCGGGCATGAAATATTATATGGTAGAGCAGGATAGGACCTTCGACGGATTACAACCTTTGGAAGCCATAAAAATTAGCCATGAAGGGATAAAGAAAATAGGGTTCAATTAATTGATGGCAACACCAATATGTTTTTAATAACGCAAGAAAAAACCCGCAACACAGTTGTGGGTTTTTTTTAGGAACAATATCATAAAACTATTGCCATCCACCGCCAAGGGCCTCATAAAGGTCTACCGTGGCCTGTAGTTGATTATTTTTGGTGTTGACCAAATCCAAACCAGTGGTTAAGGTATTTTCCCTGGCCCGTAAGACTTCAAGGTAATTGGCAAGTCCATTGTCCAGTAATTCTTCCGAATAAACGGTAGCCAGATCATAGGCATTGAACTCCTTCTCTTTTACAATGATCTTTTCTGTGGCTGCGTGATAGGAATAGAGCGCGTCGGATACTTCCTTCCCTGCCTGTAGCACAGACTGTTTAAAGGCCAGTTTGGCCTGTTCCTGATTTGCTTTTGAAACTTCGTACTGAGTCCTTATTCTTCGCCCATTAAAAATGGGTTGGGTTAAACCACTTACAAGGTTGGCAAATAGTGAGCTGGCGCTGAACAGTTGGTCAAAATCCAAGCTTTGGAGTCCCCCGGTGGCAGATAAAGTCAAGGAAGGATAGAAATTGCTTCTGGCTACATTGGTTAGTTCAAAGGCATTGATAAGATTATATTCCGCGGCCATTACATCTGGCCGGTTTGCCAAGAGTTGGGCAGGTATCCCTGTAGTCAATTCGGTAGTGATCTTTTGTTCATCAAGGGAACTCCTCAAGATGGTCCTGGAATTGCTGCCCAATAAGATGGACAGGGTATTTTCAAGAAGTCGGGTACTATTTTGTAGATCGATCAAAAGTCCCTGCGCACTATACAATTGTGCTTCGGTCTGTTTAACACCTACCTCGGTAACATTCCCCGCCTTTTTTAGTGCCTTGGTGGTTTCCAGTCCTCTCTCCCTTGTGGTTATCGTTTCCTGCGTAATTCGGATTTGTTGGTCCAAGGCCAACAAGGAATAATAGGTGGATGCTATATTGGCCACCAATCTACTCTTCACCGCTTTATGGGCAGCTACGCTCTGCAGGTAAGTAGCTTGGAAGGCACGTTCACTGCTCCTGATCTTGCCCCAGATATCTGCTTCCCACGATAGAGCACCACTAAGCTGGTACACATCCAGTTTGTTGAACTGTGCGCCAAACTGACTGTTGTTGGAAAGTTCGGAGTGGGTATATTGGGCAGTACCGCTAAGGGTAGGGTAGTAGCCCAATTTTCCTTGTTTGAGATAAGCTTCTGAAATCAATATTTGCTGTATGGCGATTCGGATATCGTTATTGTTGGCCAATCCCTCCTCGATATAGGTCTGAAGAACGGGATCTGTAAATAATTCTTTCCAGGAAAGAACCGCAATAGACAAGCTGTCCTTTGGCAATTGATCGGTACGATAGTAGTCTGCCGTGACAATGTCCTCCTGTGGCCTTGCGTATTCCTTTGCCGCAAAGCAGGAAACCAACATCAAGGGCGTTGCAGCCAAGAATAGATATTTTAATATTCGTGTAGATTTCATAGGATTATGCTTCTTCAGAATTTTCGATAGATTTTGTTTGTGGTTCCCCAGAAATTTTTTCCTGGAGCCATTGAAACAGGATAAAAAGTATAGGTATGACGAACACCCCAATAATGGTCCCAATCAGTAAGCCTCCAACGGCCCCTGTACCAATAGACCTGTTTCCTGCTGCACCGACCCCATTGGCCAGGACCAGTGGCATCAAACCAAATATAAAGGCAAATGAGGTCATTAGGATAGGTCTCAAACGCGCTTCGGCACCCTCAATGGCCGCTTCCAATATTGAAGCTCCGTTTCGCCTGCGCTGCAGGGCAAATTCCACGATCAGAATCGCATTCTTTGCCAGAAGACCCAATAACATGATCAGGGCTATCTGGAAATAGATGTTGTTCTGCAAACCAGCTAATTGTGTGGTAATATAGGCGCCAAAAATACCCAATGGCAATGATAACAATACCGAGAATGGGATCAAATAGCTTTCATATTGTGCCGCCAACAGGAAATAAACGAATACCAGTGACAAAAGAAAAATAGTGGTCGTCTGGTTTCCGGCATTGACCTCTTCACGGGTAAGCCCGGAATAGGCCGTAGTATAATTGCTTGGCAAAGTGGCAGCTACCTCTTCCACCGCTTTAATGGCATCCCCAGAGCTGAAACCTGGATTGGTGGCTGCCGTAATTTTAGTAGAGTTGAAAAGGTTGAACCTGGTCACCGATTGTGGTCCGTACACCCTTTTTAGAGTGACAAATTCCGTGATGGGAGTCATGTCCCCACTGCCGGTCCTAACATATAAATTGTCCAGATCATCTTTATCTGCCCTATCCTCTGGCAAGGATTGTACATACACCCGGTATTGCTTTCCAAATCTGGAAAAATCGGCGGCAAAAATACTCCCAATATACCCTTGTAGCGTTGAAAAAATACTACTTATGGGTACGCCCAGTTCTTTGGCCAAAGGGGCATTCAATTCCAGTTCATATTGTGGGTAGGCGGTATTAAATGATGATTGGGCGTATTGGATCTCCGGACGCGCCGATAGTTTGGAAATAAATTCTTGATTTACTTGGTCCAAATCGGTAAAACTACCCCCGGTTCTGTCCAACAAATTTACTTCTACTCCTGCCGAACTGCTGAACCCAGGAATACTGGGCGGGGCAAAAAAGATAATATTGGCCTCCGGTATCTGGGCAGCAACACCAAACATTTTGGCAGTGATACTCTCAATGGAAAGTGAGTCTTCTGTACGTTCTTCCCAATCATCCAAACGGATAAACCCAAGTCCAAAATTGCTGCCCGCACCTCCCAAAAAGCTCCGCCCTTCTACTACAGAGCCTTCTTTTACCCCTGGGATCTGTTTCAGCTTATGGTACAGTTCCTCATTCACTTGGTGGGTCCTGTCTATGGAGGAACCAGCGGGTAGCTCCACATTTAAAAATATGATCCCACGGTCCTCATCGGGTACGAATCCTGTTTTGACCACGGTAGATGACCACCAAATACCTACAACCGCAAGGGCAAGGATACCCCCGGTGATCCATTTGTGACGGTATAAAAAGTGTACGGATTTGCCATATTTATTTACCGTAGCACTAAAACCACGGTTAAAGCCGTCAAAGAATTTCTGTACATAACCTTTTTTCTTCCCATTTACCTTTTCATCATGGCCTTTAAGGAACAAGGCGCATAAGGCCGGACTCAAAGTAAGGGCGTTCACAGCGGAAATGATAATGGCCACGATCAAGGTAATCCCAAATTGCTCATAGAAAACCCCAGTAGGGCCTTGAACAAAGGTTACGGGAATAAAAACCGCCGCCATCACCAGGGTAATGGAAACGATGGCACCTGTTATTTCGTGCATCGCCTCTACGGTTGCCTTTTTGGGATCGGATTCTCCCTCGTCTATTTTGGCATGTACCGCTTCTACCACTACAATGGCATCATCCACTACAATACCAATGGCCAAAATCAGGGCAAAAAGGGTCAATAGGTTAATGGAATAGCCAAATAGGTTCAAAAAGAAAAAAGTACCAATTATAGATACAGGTACCGCTATGGCTGGGATTAGAGTAGACCTAAAATCCTGTAAGAATATGAAAACTACAATGAACACCAATAGGAACGCCTCTACAAGGGTCATGACCACCTTTTCAATGGAGGAATTGAGAAAGTTATTGGTATTATAGGGCACAAAAATCTCAATTCCCTTTGGCAGGTCCTGTTTTACGGTCTCCAACCGAGCCTCAATTTCCAAGATGATGTCCCTGGCGTTTGAACCTTTGGTTTGAAAAATCCCCAGGTTTACGGCTGGATTTCCCGCAGTAATGGATCCACCGGCGTAGGATTGTGCACCCAGTTCAATATCCGCTATGTCCTTCAATCGCAAGAACTCTCCATTTCCCAGGGCTTTGATGATGATGTCGCTGTATTGGGCTTCCGTTTTAAAACGGCCACCGTATTTGATGATATAACTAAACGCTTCTCCGCTATTTTCTCCTAAAGCACCGGCTGCCGCCTCAAGACTTTGTTCCCGTAGGGCAGCGGTTACATCCGAGGGGATTAGTTGATATGCGGCCAATTTTTCCGGTTTCAACCAAATACGCATCGCATAATCCTTGCCGCCAAAAACACTGACATCCCCAACCCCATTGACCCGCTGCAATTCTGGGATTACATTGATCTTGAGGTAATTTTGAATGAACGTTTCATTATAATCCGGATTACTGCTGTAAAAGGACATGTACATCAACGCACTTGTTTGTTGTTTTTGGGTGGTCACCCCCGTTTGTAGCACGGCTTGGGGAAGCAATGGATTTGCCCGAGCTACACGGTTTTGAACGTTTACTGCAGCGATATCCGGGTCTACCTCCTGATCAAAAAATACGGTAATGGTAGCTGTTCCGGTATTGGTAGCGGTTGAGGTGAGGTAGGTCATCCCTTCCACTCCGTTGATCTGCTCCTCAATGGGAATAATAACACTTTCCAAAATGGTTTCTGCATTGGCCCCGGGATAGCTGGCACTGACAGTGACCGTGGGCGGCGCAATGTCCGGATATTGGGTGATGGGCAATTGTGACAATCCCAGAACACCTAAAATGACAATAATAATGGAGATTACGGTAGATAGTACCGGGCGGTCTATAAATGTTTTTAACATAGTTGTTGGGCCTTCAAAAGGTTATCTGAATACTTGTACGATGGGTTTTGCGATACTATCGAATGATACTTCCATGGGTTTTACCTTGGTAGCGCCCCTAAGCTTGGCAACACCTTTGGCAATAATGAGATCGCCCTGTGCAACCCCCTCGGAGACTACATACAAATTATCTACTTCGGTAGTAATTTGGACCAGGGAGGATACAGCAGTACTGTCCTTTCCTACCTTATACACATAGGTGCTACCTTGTTGCTCATAAGTAGATTCTTTTGGGATCACAAGAGCCTCGGTAAAGACTTTTGGAATGCTTATTTTACCGCTATTGCCATTGGTGAGCAAGCGTGAAGGATTGTTGAAAACCGCGCGAAATGATATGGATCCCGTTTGTGTGTTGATCTGGGAGTTGATTGTTTCGATGGTGCCTTCCTCTTGGTAGACACTTCCATTGGCCAAGAACAATTGTACCTTGGGCAGGTTTTTTATTTTTTCAGCAATATCCTTTCCCGCTGCATTTTGAATAAAATCCAAATATTGCTTTTCATTCATTGAAAAATAGGCATAAACCTTACTGATATCCGATACCGTGGTAAGCGGTTGATCGTTGGACGGACTTACCAATGCTCCTTTTCTAAGGCGGATGGATCCTACATATCCGTCTACCGGACTTTTGATATTGGCATAATTGATATTGGCATTAATGCTGTTATAGCTGCTCTGTGCCTGAAGTAATCTGGCCTTGGCCGTTTCCAATTGTACATTGCTTATAATGTTCTTTTCTACCAAGGGCTGTAATTTGTCCACTTCTACTTGGGCAGCATTTACATTGGCCTTGGCCGCAGCGGCTTCTTGAGAAAGGGATTGGGTTTCCAACCTAAAGAGCAGTTGTCCTTTTTTGACCTGCTGCCCCTCATCCACCAAAACATCAGTGATATATCCTGCTATTTTGGCACGTACCTCACTGTTGACCAGACCTTCAATACTGGTAGGGTAAGTGTCATAAGAGGTGACAGTTTTAGTAGGGACGGCCACTACTGGAAATGGTGTTGGGCCTTGTGGGGCACTAGCTTTTTCATCAGTGCCACAGGAAGTCATTAAAAAAACCGAAGCGAGGAGTGCTGGAATATATTTCATTTTAGTCATAGGTTTTAATAGTAGTTATAGGCTCTTATCCTGATTCTGGAAGGCCTTCATTTTTTCAATTGTTTTTTTAAGATTTTCCTTTTGTATGGCCAGGTATTCTTGGAAAATCACACCCATGGATTCATTTTCCACAAATTTTGTTGGATTGTTGACCTTGTTGAATTTGTTGATCTTTTTGACCAGTTTCAAATCCTTCTCAATATCCTGAAAATACTCTTCCAAGGTTAGTTTTAAATAATTGTTGGTGCCCCTGAAATAGCGTTTACGATCTCCAGTTTTTGTATAGAATTCAACATAATTCAGTTGGACCAATAATGAAATATTTGTTGAAACTGAACTTTTACTGGCTTGGGTTATTTCCATGATCTCCTCAAAGGAGAATCCCTCCTCTGATGAAAGTATCATAATGGCATATATGCGCGAAGCCAGTGGAGTAAGTTTATGGCTACCCTCCAAATGGAGTCCGACCTCCTCGATCAAAATTCTTTTTTCTTCAGAACAAATTCCCATAAAATAACTGTTGTGGGTACAAATGTATGATTTGGTTCGGAACTGATAGAACCAAATAGTCTTAAAGTATTCCCAAATTTCAACAATTGGTCTTTGTTACTTGGTTTTGTATCTAATTTTACAGTTTGGATTGTTTTTTCCAATATCGCTTAGACAAAAGGATCCTTAATTTTAAGGTTGGTATTCATGCAAAATCCATTTTCCGGCACCCTAATTCTATGAACCAAAAACTTTCCAATTTTGTACTGTACTTAATGAGTGTCTCCGCTGGTCTTGTGGTGGCTAACCTCTACTATAACCAACCCTTGCTCGGTGAGATAGCAAAGGACTTTGGCGTAACGGAATCTGCGGTGAGCCATGTTGCCCTGACCACACAATTGGGATATGCTTTTGGACTTCTATTCGTGGTTCCTTTGGGGGACATGGTTTCCAATAAAAAAATTCTACAATATGATTTTTTGCTAATGATCATTTCCTTGGTGGCGGCCGCTATGTCCAATTCTCTACTATTGCTCATCACCAGTAGTTTTTTCATTGGGTTTACCTCGGCCATACCACAACTGTTCGTGCCAATGGCAGCCCAACTCAGTGACAAGGAAGGACAGGGAAGGGCTATTGGCATTGTGATGAGCGGCCTTTTAATTGGTATTTTGGGAAGTCGTGTGATCAGTGGATTGGTTGGGGATCAATTTGGGTGGCGTGTGATGTACTATGCTGCGGCATTCGTGATGCTGGCGCTCTACGTTTTATTAAAACTTAAACTGCCCAAGATACATCCTTCCTATGATGGTGGTTATGGGGCCTTGATGAAATCGCTTTGGACGTACTTTAAGTCGGAACCAGTAGTGCGATTGGCGGCCCTCAGGGGAGCTTTGGCGTTTGGCGGGTTGAGTGCTTTTTGGACTACCTTGGTATTCTTAATGGAAGATTCCTTTGGATATGGGAGTGGGGTTACCGGTGCCTTTGGACTATTGGGTATTGTGGGAGCCTTGGCTGCCGTGCTGGTGGGAAAAATGAACAATAAAATTAGTTCCTATAAAATCATCTTATATGGATCGTTGCTACTTATACTATCTTGGGCAATATTCTTGGTATCATCGAATTCGATCCTAGGTTTGGTCCTTGGGGTGATCCTGGTAGATTTAGGTATTCAAGCCCTTCATATAACCAATCAAAACATTATTTTTTCCAATAATCCAGAGGCACGTAACAGGGTCAATACCATTTACATGGTGGGGTTCTTCATAGGCGGAGCAGTGGGTACCACTTTTGGTGCTATCGCATGGGAACAGTTTAAATGGATGGGGGTATCGGTTTTGGGCATTTTCTTTTCTGTGGCCTTGTTGGGTATTCACCTCATGTTCAACGTCAAAGGCAAAAGATCCAAATAAAATAAGGACCGACCCATAAATTTTCCATTAAAAGGTAATGTTCACAAAGGGGAGGACCGGACTTGTGTAAACACTTTCGTCCTCATCGTACAACAAGTTGTACTTGGCGCCAATAGCTATTTTAGCTGTAATGTTGTATCCGGCCCCAACAAACAGGGCCGAGTCCCAATAAGTTTCTTTGATTTGTCCGGTGGGAGTTTCAGTCTTGGTAGTTACGTTCAGTTCTACAAATTCAATCAAGGTGGTAATTTTTTTGATAGGGGAGTACTGTGCAATAATATTGCCACCAAACGTAGTGGTATTCTGTAAATCTTTGATGGCTGCATAACTTCCTTGGAGTCCAACTCCGATACCAACCTTTTCACTTACATTGTACGTTAAGTTCGGAGATAGGCTGATATTGGTGCCGCCGACAAAATTGAGTCCAAATCCCATACCGAATTTCAGTTTATTTGGCTCTTCCGCTGTACTGTCTATTACAGCAACGTTGGTGACTTGTGAGATTACACTTTCGCTAAATATCAAAAGTCCGATAATCACGATTAGTCTTAAAACTGGGCTGAAGGTGTTCATGTGCATCGGTGTTATGGTTGGTTAACTACAAGTTACATATTTTTCATGTAAATTAACAGTTATGCCATTTAAGGAGGTAGAACTTGGCAACTGCATCATAATTTATTTTTTTTAAGCTATCCCTATCAAGGTCATTCCAGTACCTTGGAGATTCAATTAAAATGAACACTATTATGAAATTGGAAAACAAAAAAGTAGCCATCTTGGCCACGGACGGATTCGAAAAATCTGAACTCTTTCAACCTATGGAGGCCCTAAAAAATGAAGGTGCAACCGTACATATCATCTCTACTAAAGACGGGGTAATAAAAAGTTGGGACAAGACCGATTGGGGGAATTCGATTAAGGTGGACAAGAAAATTTCTGAAGCCAAGGAGGCTGATTACCATTCTTTGGTGCTGCCAGGAGGGGTCATTAATCCAGATCAATTACGGACCGATGAAAGTGCACTGAATTTTATACGAGCCTTTTTTAAAAGCGGCAAACCGGTAGCGGCAATATGCCATGCGCCATGGTTATTGATAAGTGCCGGGGTCATTGAAGGTCGTGAAGTCACTTCATACCATAGTATTAAAGACGATGTGATCAATGCCGGAGGTAATTGGGTTGATAAAGAAGTGGTTGTTGATGAGGGATTGGTGACCAGTAGGAACCCAGATGATCTTCCGGCCTTCTGTAGTAAGATCATTGAAGAAACACTAGAAGGGAAGCATGAGGATCAGCATGCATAGAACTTCTTAATTCCCGTATGTAAATATGGGGCTGGGATAAAGCCGGGAAAGTATTGCTTTCCCGGCTTTATTTTTACAAAAAGGAACGGAATGTCCTTAGAACCGACTATAATGATTGGTTAGCATTTAAATATACCGATAATTACTATAAAAAAATGACCCCTGCCATAGCGTATGGCAGGGGTCATCATAAGAAAGAATTATATATTGGATTTCAATCCTACATGTTGTCGATTTCGTCTTTTAATTGTTCTTTCTTCTTTCCTGTTTTCTCTTGTAATCTACCCAACATTTCATCGAACTTTCCCTCAGAATAAGTTAGGTCATTGTCTGTAAGCTCACCGTATTTTTGTTTGAACTTACCTTTTACTTGTTTCCATTTTCCTTCTAATTGTTCACTGTTCATAATATTTCTATTTTATGCGCTGCAAGCTCTGCAGACTTGGTTAAGTAGGTTAAAAGTATTGTGATTCAATATGCATTGTTGATCCAAAAAAATAGATTATTGCCGCAATAAATTTGATTTGAAAGAAGCGACATTTCAAGTATGATTTTCATTTACAATACCTAAATAAAAGGGTAGGACCAAGGCTATAAAAAAATTATTTACGCGTAAATATTGTTAATTTTACCTTCCTAAATGATCGGTCTTTTATTTTCTGGAAGGTTGTATTGTTGTAGGTTGCTCCTATCGAAAAAAAATAAGGTTAAGATTAAATGCTTATGCGATAGTACCTAAGTGGTATTTTACCTATTCTTGTTCTAGGAACAGCAATTGGATAATTTTATAAAATTGTAATTAAGTAAACAGATATGGCATCAGGATTTTTTGCATTATTGGATGATATTGCCAGTCTCATGGACGATGTGGGGGCTATGAGCAAGATAGCTGGAAAAAAAACGGCAGGTATTTTGGGCGATGATTTGGCGGTGAATGCCGAAAAGGCATCTGGTTTTGTCTCATCCCGTGAGATTCCGGTACTGTGGGCCATTAGCAAGGGGTCTTTTATCAATAAAATAATTATTCTACCGGTTGCCTTTCTCCTCAGTGCCTTCCTTCCTGTAGCGGTTACAGTAATTTTATTGTTGGGGGGATTGTATTTGGCTTATGAAGGGGCAGAGAAAATATATGAGTTTTTTGTGCCACACCATCACCCCGATGTAGTGATGCCCGAAAAAATGGAGAAAGAAGCAATTCTGGAATTGGAAAAGGAAAAGATAAAATCGGCCATTGTAACCGATTTTATCCTCTCTGTTGAAATAGTGATCATAGCTTTGGGAACCGTGGTAAATGAACCTATTGGGACCCAGATCCTTGTGGTTTCCATCATAGCATTGGTTGCCACAGTAGGAGTGTACGGCATTGTTGCCATGATCGTTAGGATGGATGATCTAGGGTATAGATTTATTAAACTCAATGGGGAAAAGAGCAGTTTTACCTATAATATCGGAAAATTTTTGGTCGCCGCCTTGCCAGTGGTCATAAAAAGCTTGTCCGTGATCGGAACCATTGCCCTCCTATTGGTTTCCGGTGGGATTTTTGTACATAACCTGGAATTTTTGCACGATTGGGTTCATGGAATACCGGCCATCTTAGGAGAGTTTGCAGTCGGACTGGTGATAGGCTTTCTCTGTTTGTTGATCGTACTGTTTTTTAAACGAATTTGGAAAGCATTTAAGCCAGGGGTAAGTGAATCTGGAACCACAAAATGAATTAGTAACCTCACTTTTTTATTGCACTAAAACGATCAGTTCTCAGCCAATAAATAGAACATGCCCCTCTACCTATGATAGCATTGTTTAAATCGATCTACCTTAGAGCGTTGTAAGGTATACATGAATACAAAAACCCATAATTTCCATTATGGGTTTTGTTTGGCAATTATAAACAAACAGAATCAATGTTTTGGGTTCCCCTATTCCCTATTAAACAGGAATATGTGCCACCTTATCCATTCTATCCCAATTTCGATGTTTGGCTATGGCATTGATAAAATCTTGAGGCTTGCCATTGATGAAAATCGCCTGATCATCTTTAAATTCTTTTCCATAACTATGATCAAATAATTGCTCGGCTTCATTATCCAGGGCAATAGCTTTGCAGTGTTTAAGCCCTTCGTTTATGAATTTAATATATTTAGAATGGTTCAAAAGGGACTTTACAGAATTTTTCCCCCCGGGAATATAGACTGCATCGTATAATACGCTTTCCGTAGTTGAAATAGCAGCATCAATATCATATTCATTTTTATCATCATCGGTAACTTTTCCACCAGTTGGGGCTATCAGTTTAATCACGGCCTTTCTTTTTGCAAGTGCTGCCTTCATTTTATTAAAATCAGTACTACTAAATCCATCGGCTACCAAAACGGCAATTTGTCGGGTTGCGATGCTTTCAAATTTTGTGTTTGCCTGACTTAGAGCTGGAGATTTGTCCAAGTATATTTTTTTGGGTCCTGGTTGAAAATCCGCTACATTACTGTCTGCCCCAATAGCTTGATTGATGGGCAGATCAATTTTAGCGGGAATTGTTAAACCAATATTTTTGGAAACGATTTTAGCTAAATCCTCATCAATTTGTTCGATCAGCCATAGCATTCGCTCCTTAATATGTTTGTGTGTACATTTTCCAAGTTCGAAGGAATATGCTTCCGCCACATGCGCCTGTTCCCACTTGGACAAACTACGATAGAATAGGGCAGGTTGCGAAAAATGATCACTAAAACTTTTACTTCTAGACCTAATCTTATTGGCATCGATTCGTTCTTCGTATGATGAAAACCCGCCCTCGGAAAATTTGGAGAGATAGGGGCATCCACCTCCCAAAGTATTTGGGAAATACGCGGTTTGCCCTTTTGGGATGTTCATTTGCATATGTCCGTCACGCTGATTGTGATGTGTATTCGCCAAGGGTTGATTAATGGGGATTTGATGGAAGTTGGGAGATCCCAATCGTGATAGTTGTGTATCCCGATAGGAAAATAAACGCCCTTGTAATAAAGGGTCGTTGGAAAAGTCAATTCCCGGAACTATATTTCCGGGTAGAAATGCCACTTGTTCGGTTTCAGCAAAAAAGTTCTCTGGATTGCGGTTTAGGGTCATCTTGCCAATGATTTTAACGGGTACCATTTCTTCAGGAACCAGTTTTGTGGGATCCAGAATATCAAAATCGTATTTATGTTCATCAGCTTCGGGAATAATTTGGACTCCCAGTTCCCATTGTGGAAACTCACCCGCTTCTATAGCATCCCACAAATCCTTTCTGTGGAAATCAGAATCGGCTCCATTAATTTTGACAGCCTCGTCCCAAGTTACGGAATGCACTCCCAAAAGCGGTTTCCAATGGAACTTTACAAAATACGATTCCCCTTTTTTATTGATCAGTCGAAAGGTGTGGATACCAAACCCTTCCATCATCCGTAAACTACGTGGAATGGCCCTATCGCTCATGGCCCATATGTGGTTGTGCAAAGTTTCCGTGGTTAAACTGACAAAATCATAAAAAGTATCGTGAGCTGATGCCGCTTGAGGAACTTCTTTATTGGGTTCCGGTTTAACCGAATGTACTAGGTCTGGAAATTTCATAGCATCTTGGATAAAGAAAATGGGCATATTATTGCCCACTAAATCCCAAGTACCTTCCTCGGTGTAGAACTTTACAGCGAAGCCCCTAACATCTCTAGCCAAATCAGGGGAGCCTTTAGATCCTGCAACGGTGGAAAACCTTACAAAAACCGGAGTTTTACGAGAAGTATCCGTTAGAATTCCGGCCTTTGAAAATTGCTCCAAACTCTCAGTTAATTCAAAATAACCGTGGGCACCACTACCTCGTGCGTGCACTATGCGTTCAGGAATTCTTTCATGATCAAAGCTGGTTATTTTCTCTCTTAAGATAAAATCTTCCAGCAAACTGGAACCTCTCGTGCCAGATTTCAAGGAATTATTGGTATCGTTCACTCGAACCCCTTGGCGGGTGGTCAAACGTTGGTCATTACCGTCGACCATGTATTTTTCCAAATTGAGGATTTTTTCGGACTTATTATTTTTTGAAGACATATCAGCGTTAAATAAGAATTTATCTCTACTAAAATTACCTGCTGGTCTGGCCCTTTATTGTCTTGTTTAAATTTAAAATTACCTTGAATACTCTTTATTTTTTTATAACAACCTTAATCTTATTTATCACTTAATTCAATTCGAGTTTTTTATTGTCAATTGGTATTGATGAATTAAACCCAACAAAAGAATTACCTGCTAAATGCCTTCGCGTTCCAATATGTAATCACGACTTCTTATTTTTTTTTGATTCCCAAAGTGAATTGGATACTATATCCTTTGTCATTTCCAATTATAAATGTATTTCCTTGCTGGATCGTATTAGATATGGCTATGAAAAGAGCTGGCTTATAACCCTGAGAGGTACGGCTAATTCGAAGATCTATAAGTGAGTTCGAAAATTTATAATATGGTATAAAATCTATGGAAACTATAGTGTTTAAGGTTCATATGATTTCCAAGATCATAAGATAATGGTTTATGTCTATACGGCGAACAACTGATAATGAGTTGTTTAATTCGCAATAGTTTTTGTTCAGTTATTACAACATAATAATTAAGAAATATATTACAAGATTATTTTCGAATGTGCTATTTTTTATAGCTTTTGCATTAACCTTGGATGTTGATTGGCTATAATTTTAGCTGTTTAAAACTGACTTATTTAATTATTAAAATCACTATCAATCAGGCATAAAATTCCGTTGGGTCCTAAAAATGGGACAGGGTATTTTACTCCTAGCTTTTCAATTCTTGGAAGAGCATTAAATGAGAAATTTATGGATATTACGGAGAACGGAATGACGGAAAATATACATCCAGATGGGCAGACAAAGAGGCAAAAGCATTCACCTCGACTGCATCATCAAATCAACAATAATTCAAAGGAATCGTTAAAAAAGAAGTTGACAGAAATTGTTTTTATAACTTCTTTTCCACCGCGGGAATGTGGAATTGCTACCTATTCTATGGATCTTGTTGGCACATTAAGGGATAAATTTGGCGAGTCTTTTAATTTGACGCTATATCCCTTGGAATCCAATTCATCAAAGCACCGGTATGATGAATCAATAGAAGGCGTATTGAATACCGATCTACAACTTGATTTTTTACAAGCTGCCTATTATATAAATTCTAATGTTCAAGTTGGTTTGGTTGTTATTCAGCATGAGTTTGGCCTTTTTAATAATAATGAGAATTCCTTTTATGAGTTTTTGGAGTATTTGGACAAACCCATCGTACTTACCTTTCACACAGTATTGCCGATGCCTTCGGAGGACCTAAAGAAAAAAGTAGCCTTTATGGGCAAGCTGGCCGCCCATTTAATAGTGATGACCCAAAATTCCTCAAGAATTCTTAGGGAAGACTATGGTATTCCATCAAACAAGGTAACAGTTATTGCCCATGGCACTCATTTGATTGACTTTGGCAATAAGAACAAATTAAAAACGAAACATGGTCTTGAGGGCAGGACAGTTCTTTCAACATTCGGCCTATTAGGTCCAGGAAAGAGTATTGAGACCACATTGGATGCCTTACCTTCCATTGTCGAATATTATCCCAAGGTAATATTTTTGATCATAGGAAGGACCCATCCAAACTTGGTAAAGGAGCAAGGCGAAGTTTATCGTGAGTTTTTGGAAACAAAAGTAAAATCCCTTGGTCTGAGCGATCATGTTCGTTTTATTGACCAATTTGTTCCTTTGAGGGAGTTGCTGAAATATTTAAAATTGACCGACATCTATCTTTTTACCTCTAAGGACCCGCATCAGGCCGTTAGTGGAACTTTTGCCTACGCCTTAAGTAGTGGTTGTCCTATTATTTCCACACCTATTCCACATGCGGTCGAGGTTTTAAAGAACGGGGCGGGATCTTTGTTCGATTTTGAAAACTCTCGGCAATTGCAGGAGGCCATTATGGATTTATTGGGAGATGAGGAGAAGAAAGATCAGATGAGCCTGAATGGTCTGCAAACTTCGTATGCCTCTGCTTGGGAAAATGCAGGTATTTCACATGTGAGGGTATTTGAAAAAGTAATTCAGGGGTCCCTTATCCTAAAATACAGGAAACCTCCTATCAATCTGAAACATCTAAAAAAGATGACCACCAATATTGGAGTCATACAGTTTTCTAAAATCAACGAACCTGATCTGGAAAGTGGTTATACCCTGGATGACAATGCCCGAGCTTTGATAGCAATATGCAAACACTATGAATTGACGGGTGACACCACCGATTTGAAATATATTAAAACCTATTTCAATTTTATATTTTCATGCTTCAGGCACGATTGTAAATTTTTAAATTACGTTAATAAGGACTACGAGTTTACAGACCAGAACAAAACTGTTAATTTAGAAGATGCAGGCGGGCGCGCAATTTGGGCACTGGGATATCTTCTCTCCATGTCATGGCGTTTTCCGGAAGATATGGACCCAGTAAAAGATAAAGCACTATTTGTCTTTAAACATGCCCTTGAAGCCATGCAAGCAGCCCATTCCCCTAGAGCCATTGCCTTTATCTTAAAGGGACTTCATTTTTATAATCGAATCAATGAAAGGGAATGCGTCAACAAATTGGTCACAGAGTTTGCGGACAGGTTGGTATCGTTATATAAGAAGGAATCGGACGAAAATTGGCAATGGTTCGAAGGCTATCTGACATACGGCAACAGCGTTCTTCCAGAATCTTTGTTAATGGCATATTCCATGACATCGAATCCGGATTACCGCAGAATAGCAAAGTCGACTTTCGATTTTTTATTGGCCAAAATCTTTAAGGATGGAACCATAGCAGTAATCTCTAATCAAAATTGGTACACTAAGGGAGAAGTGTTGGATACTGAGTTTAAAGGGGGGCAACAACCTATCGATGTGGCTTATACAATAATAGCCTTGCGATACTTTCATAAGTTATTTCCTCAAGAGGGGTATAATGTATTATCCGATGAAGCTTTTGACTGGTTTATGGGTAAAAATCCACTCAATCAAATTATCTATAATCCATGTACAGGCGGATGCCATGACGGACTGGAGATGACCAATGTCAACTTAAATCAAGGAGCGGAATCGACCATCAGTTATTTGTTGGCACGGATGGCTTTCGAAAATTTTAAGAGATAATGAAAATTGCAATATTATCGCCAATTGCCTGGCGAACGCCTCCACGTCATTACGGTCCGTGGGAACTCGTAGCGTCTACAATTACCGAAGGTCTTATAAAAAAAGGCCATGATGTAACGTTATTTGCCACGGGCGATTCCATAACATCGGGCATGCTGGATGCCATTTGCTCCAATCCCTATGAAGAGGATAAGGAAATGGACGTTAAGGTTTGGGAGAGCCTGCATATAAGTAACCTTATGGAAAAGGCAGGAAATTTTGATCTTATCCACAATCATTATGATTTTCTGCCCTTGACCTATTCCAAACTCATAGAAACACCTATAATTACGACTATACACGGTTTTTCTTCGGAAAAAATTATTCCTGTATATAAAAAGTACAATGAGAATAGCACGTATATATCGATCTCCAATGCGGACCGCCATCCTCAATTGAACTACAATCGCACCATTTACCATGGAATAGATGAAACCAAATTTAAATTTCAGGGGGAGAAGGAAGGTTACCTTCTGTTTTATGGACGTATCCATCCTAATAAGGGAACAATTGAAGCCATTGAAATTGCTAGCTTGAGCGGTTTCCCATTGGTTATTGCAGGGTTGATACAAAATCAAGAATATTTCCAAAGAAACATTGCACCACGAATAGACGACAAAAAGGTAATTTATTTAGGAAACGTTGGCCAAAATGAAGGCAGTACGTTGTTGGGAAAGGCCAGGGCTTTACTACATCCCATATTATTTGATGAACCCTTCGGATTAAGTGTGGCTGAAGCCATGATGTGCGGCACTCCAGTTATTGCCTTCTCGCGTGGGAGCATGCCCGAACTTATTGAACATGGAAAAACGGGATACTTGGTCAAGGATGTACTAGAAGCTGTGGAAGCGGTCAATAGCGTAAAAGACTTGGATCCCTACTACTGCAGGGCACATGCCTTGGAAAAATTTGGTATAGAACGAATGATTAACGATTATACCATGGTTTACGAATCTTTAATTTCATAATTTATAAGAAATACCAATTCAAATTTACTTTTTAAGGGCGTGTAGCAGCTCATCCATGGGAACTGTGGCATAAGAGGAGGAATAATCTGAAACCGCATAAGGAAGAACCAAACTACCGTTGTTGATCATGGAACCACAGGAATAGACCACATTGGGCACATAACCCTCTCGCTCTTCCTCCAATGGTGAAAGTAGCGGTCTGGACAACCTCCCTATCTCTTTCGTAGGGTCGTCCAAATCGTAGAGGGAAGCTCCTATACAATAGCGTCGCATTGGACCAACACCATGGGTAATTACCAACCAGCCATCCTGTGTCCATAGGGGTGATCCGCAATTGCCTATTTGTGTAAACTCCCATGGATATTTAGGTTCCTGAATCTTTATGGGATCATTCCACAAGGTATTCCGCTCAGAAAACATGATGTAATTGTTCACACCATCTACTCTGGCCAGCATGGCATATTTGCCTTTAATCTTCTGTGGAAACAGGGCAAAATTCTTGTTTTGCGCCGCATTCCCGTGAATGGGCATGATTCTAAACGTACTAAAATCTTCTGTGGACAACAATTTAGGTAAAATGGTATGGCCATCATAGGCTGTATAGGTAGCATACACCTTTATGGATCCGTCATCTTCCTTAAACCTTACGAAACGGGCGTCTTCTATGCCCTTACTTTCGGAAGCCGAAATGGGAAATATGACGCGCTCCGAAATATCCGAATCCAAACTAAATTCCACATCGTAATAGGAATCCACCAACCATGTCATCTCTTCCAATGCCAAACGTTTATCTGTACTGATTCCATTGCCCAAAACCCTAGAGACTGAAGTTTTTAAATCGTGATACTCAAAATGATCGGGGAGGTTGTTCATAATTTCTGAGGAATGTTCTTGGGAAATTTTCATTTCATGAAGCTTTTGAACAAAGCGTTGCTTGTCATATGATTTTTTCTGAACAATTTTTGCCAGGTCAATATGATTCCTTACCCTATTTGGATAAAAATTATTATTTGCATCCAATATACCACGTCTAAATACAATGGAGCTTAAATGTCCCTCTCCGGTTGCTCGAAACGAAATGATGACTCTTTTTTCTCCCTTGGATAAGAACGACTGATCAAAATCCTCAATTATAGATGGGTTGAACATGGCGGCAGATTCTATGGAATATTCCATGGTGGCATAGGAGCCAATAAGAAGTTTTTCTTCCTTCGAGAAATTATCGGGATCCATTTGCATAAGCTCTATGAGACCTTTGTGGTTCTCGAAATGGCGAAGAAAAATTTGGGAAATGTTTCTGTGTCTCCCGGCAAATTCACGTAACGTCCTGTCCAATTCTTGGTTAAGGGAGGCTTTATCCAGTGAAATTACCCGCTTTATTAAATCAGTGGTACGCTTTTCGCCGTTGTTAAAAAAACGTGCTGCCACTCGGGTATTATCTGGTAAAAACTTAACATTTTTTCTTTCAATGGTTACAGGCATTTTCAATGTATTAAAAAGGTTAATTACTAATAAAATATTTAAATATTCTATACTTTATATTACAAAACATATGGTGTTTGATTGTCCTTTGAACAAATCAAAATCCAATAATCAAACAAAAAATGAACTCAACCCAACTTTAAGAATTGCTTAAGGACGCGTCATGATGCTTCTGGATCTGTATAGCGATTTAATCGTTTAAAAATGAAATACATTCTATTAATGAATCTTGAAAACTTAAAAATTATTGAACTCGTATAAGAGATGTTAACATATCCATGTTCCTCGTTATACTGCTCTAGGTTCATATTATAATCAACATGAATTGTGATCATATAGTTAGTAAAAGTACTTTGCATTAACCTCCTATAATTTCACCACCATTGATATGCAATACTTGTCCTGTCATATAACTACTATCCTCACTGGCAAGATATACATAGGCTGGGCCAACTTCCGATGGTTGACCAGGGCGTCCCATAGGTACATCTTTGCCAAAACCTTTAAGATGCGCTTCGTCAAACGTAGCCGGTATTAGCGGAGTCCATATTGGCCCAGGGGCCACAGCATTAACCCGTATATCCTTTTTGGCTAGGAGTGCTGATAGACTTCGGGTAAAACTAACAATTGCTCCCTTTGTACTGGAATAATCAATCAGATGTTCTGAACCACGATAGGCCGTAACAGAAGTGGTATTTATTATAACATCACCTTTGTCCAAGTATTCTATGGCAGCTTGGGTAATATAAAAAAAGGAGTAGATATTAGTTTCAAAAGTGGTATGAAGATGTTCCATGCTAATATCTTCCAAATTTTCTTCTGAAAATTGAATTGCTGCATTATTGACCACAATATTTAGTTTCCCAAACTTTTCAATTGTTTTTTGAACAGCTTCCTTACAAAATTTAATATTTCTCACATCTCCTTTGATCAAAATACAATCTCTTCCCTCTCCATTGATCGCTAACTCGGTATCCTTGGCGTCTGTATCCTCGTCCAAATAAACAATGGCGACATCTGCTCCTTCTCTTGCGAAATGAACAGCAGCACTTTTACCAATACCACTATCACCACCTGTTATTAGAGCTACTTTTCCTTTCAACTTTTCACTGCCCTTGTAATTGCCTCGAATTGTAGTTGGTTTACTATCCATTAAATGCTGTTTGCCTGGTTGGTGAGACTGTTTTTCCGTTGTATTCATAGGTTATATTTAAGAAAGATTTTTACTAATGTCAAAGAGAAAAAGTAACAGGGAAATGTTGTATTACGTGGTGCACATATTGTGTTGTAATACTATATTTCTAATGAATAAAACTAAATTTTAAGTTCTCCCTCTATACCTAGGTCAGACTTTTTTCCCGTGAGAACACCTACGCCCATTTTTAGAAGACTAACAAACATCCCATTTTTAGTATCCCAATAGTGGGCATCTTTTGGTTCCACCCTAATTACAGTTAGGTTTGGATCGTCCTTGCCGTTAAACCAATTGTCATCGCTCTTTTGATAGAGGTCATCAATAATATTGCGATCATCTAAAATGTAAGCGTGACCGTAAATATTCATGAATTCGAAAGCTCCGGAATTTGCATAAAAAAGGTGTACATTTTTATCTTTCTTTATGTTTGAATTATGATTGCTATCCTTAGTACTAAGGAACCATATGGATCCGTTCTCATCAACCTTTTTTGTACTCATCGGAATGGCATGGATAGGAATATTTTTTAAATCGGGAGCCATTAAATTAAAGTCGATGGATTCGGCCAAGTCTTTTATTTTTTGTTTGGCCTCGGTACTGAATAAGTTTTTTATTGACATAATTACGCTTAATTTTTACATGGTAAGTGCCTAATTATTGAGGGTGCTTTGGATAAATGAGTTGGTCTACGAGCGTAGACCAACTCATTTTAAACTAACCTGATAAGGCAGTTTAAGCTAGATCTTCCAATGTTTTATTTTGGGCAACCTCCATTTGAATATTTTCTCGCTGTTCACTAAGTAAAAAACGTAGACCTGTAGGGAGGTTGTATTTATCCAAAACATCATCGTATTCATCAATGGCTGCCTTGTCGCCCCTGATGGCTTCCTCAAGCATTGCCTCGTCATTATCCATGGAAAATAGCGCCTTTACATCCATCCATGCCCTATGTATATTTCCCGCGAAGGATCCGTTGGCATCAAAATCGGGATATGCCGTTTGTATTTCACCTACCAACTTGGCATTGAAATCCCTTCTTTCCGTGGATTTTCTTCTGAAGTACGACTTCAGTGCGGCACTTTCAGCCTTATCCGCAGCCTTGGCATATCCTTTCTCAGCATCTCTGTTCTTTTCAAGAATTTCTCGTATCTCTTTGTATACTTTATCGTTTGTCGTTTCCATAGTGTTCTAATTTTATAATTTGTAATACTTTATTGTTTAGGCCATGGCCTCCTTGTTCAATCGGCCTTCGGCCAGCTTGTCCAACTTTTCGTCTGCACTGTACTCTTCATCCAAAGTAGTCTGGAGAATTTTGGCAATATCCTTATGGCCCAGCTCCTTGGCGTAGCGTACCGCTGTTCCGTACCCAGAGATTTCGTAGTGCTCTACGCGCTGTGCTTCTGCGATCAATCCGGCATCCATGACATCATCACTTTCTGCTTCTTCGATAAAATCTTCGGCTTCCTTGATAAGACCTTCCATTGCCTTACATTTTTCACCGCCCGGTTTAATACCTAATTTCTTGCATACTTCTTCCAAACGAGACTTTTGCTCCTCGGTTTCATTAAGATGACCTTCAAATGCTTCCTTAAGTTTTTTGTCAGTGGCATTTTTGGCCATTTTTGGAAGAGCCTTTAGAAGTTGAGATTCCGCACTGTATAAATCTTTCAACTGATGTTCAAATAATTCTTTTAAATTTTTCATGCTAAATATTATTAGGTTAATAATATGTTGAAGGTATGCCGACAATAGTTGCAATTTTGACACAAAAAGATTTACTATTAACACAAAGAAATTTCCTACGTGTTAGAAAATTATTTGATGTAAATGACAAGGTTCACTTCTCATTATCCCACCTTTATTTTGAACTTTCTTGGCTTTCTTTGTCTCTTTCGCCAGTTTCGACATTGCCCTTTTTAATTTCTTCATTTTGGGAATGAATGGTGTTGGTTTTATTCGATTGGTCCGCACAATCACCTGGCTGTTTGGATTTCTTTTTCTTTTCTGAATCTTTTATCCGCTTATTCATGATAGTCTTTTTAAGGATTAATAATGATGAAATTAGCCTAAGTTGCAGTTAAGATTTAAACCAATAAAATAATTTAATAACCCTCTCGAACGATAAAAGGCACTCCGTCAAAAACTTAGGCTTTTATGTATGGGCAATCCTGGGCAAGCATGGAAACCATAACCCGCTTCGCGTGTTGGTTTTTTGGGAAAGGGATTCACTGCTCCCGAAGTCTCGGGATTGTGCATCC
>NZ_JBBCAS010000004.1:0-330312 GCF_037203765.1 Sediminicola sp. 1XM1-17
CTGCGCCTTTCCTGCAAAGCTCCGCTTTGAAAACCACAAAAAGATATACTTCGCTATACTTCAAAAAAGAAGCGAGCATCCAATAAAACTAATAAATCAGGATTGGCTGCGCCTTTCCTGCAAAGCTCCGCTTTGAAAACCACAAAAAGATATACTTCGCTATACTTCAAAAAAGAAGCGAGCTTCATTTTTGAAGCTCGCTTGCATATCCACTTTTTTGTGGTTTATTCGTGACCTCGACAGGATTCAAACCTGTAACCCTCAGAGCCGAAATCTGATGCGCTATTCAGTTGCGCCACGAGGCCATTAATACATTACAAATTTACGAAAGTTTTCTTTTAACGATATTGGAAATAGTTTTACCATCTGCCTGACCGGCCAATTCCTGGGAAACGATCCCCATAACCTTCCCCATATCCTTCATTCCTGAAGCCCCAACAGCATCAATGGTCTGTACCACTACTTTCTCGATTTCCTCTTCGGTAAGCTGTTCTGGTAAAAATTTCTCAATAACAGCTGCTTGAGCCAATTCAGGATCTGCCAAATCTGCCCTACCCTGCTGCGTATAAATGGCCGCACTGTCCTTGCGCTGTTTAACCAGCTTCTGTACCAATTTCACTTCATCCTCCTCGGTAAGTCCGGCACCGGAACCTGTTTCGGTCTGTGCCAATAACAAAGCGGATTTAATGGCCCTAAGCGATTCCAAAGCAACGGAATCTTTGGCTTTCATAGCCGTTTTCATTTCTTCCATTACGCGTTGTTGCAAGCTCATATCCATATATTTTAGCGGTGCGAAGATAAAAAATAAACCCGAAAACAACTTGTATTTTCGGGTTTAAACTTATCTAAAAAGTGAAAAGAAACTGTTTTCCTTAATCTACATTATCGTGCAAAAACGAATTGTTGGATCGCATTTGAATCTCGTCATTACTGTCCTCACTTAAAGAGGTCCTGGAAACCTTGTTTTCCCTGGAAGCCTCGTTCAAGTTTACACCCTGCCTTTTATAGGCTGGCTGCTTCTCTATTTCGTCTATCCTGTTCATGCTGTTCTGGAACTTGTAGTTGAAATCTTTTAACTTCCTTCTACGCTCATCGGCCCTAGCCTTCAACAATTCTTCCAAAGGAGTATCCATAGGATCAATCTCCTTGGTTTCCTCTACGTGGGATGATTCTTCCTTTTGAACAGTTTTCTTTTCAAAAACTAACTCGTCCTCCAATATCTTGGGTTCAAACTTTTCCGCTTTGGATTTGGCACCGGTCAATTTTTGCTCAAGTTCCATATAATCATCCAAGCTGTATCTTTTCTCACCATTCTTATTGTATTCCAATACGGGTACTACTTCTATATGCTCCCTAACATCCATTTCCCTCACCTCGTCCAAATTAAAGGTAATGGTATGCTCCTTCTCTTCTTCCTCTTCCTCATTTCTTTTGGAATGGCTCAAAGGCATATCAAAACTCAAGGTGAACTGATCCTCATCTTGTTTTTTGGAAGAAACATATACAGGCTCTACAACCTCAATATCACTTAGACTGTCCTTGGATTCAATAACGATAAAATCCTCTTGCACGTTTTCTGCAATGACCTCTTCATAAAAGACATTGAAGTTCTTGATATAACTTGTCGTTGGTATCAAATCCATTTCCTTTACAGCGGCCTTGGCCACTATTTCCTCTTCCTCTTCTTCTACCAATTCATGTTTAACGACCAGCTCGGGTGTTGGAGTTACCTCTTCCTCTTCTTCCAATTCCAATTGATGCACAACATTACGGGAAGAAAGCATCAAATCCTGCTCGGCTTTTTGCTCGTCTTCCAAAGTGTGAATAATCTTTTTGGATTCCGTGTTCACAATATTATCCTGCTGGTCTAAATTAAAACCCGTGGCTATGACCGTTACAGCAATGGCCTCTCCCAAACTTTCATCCTCACCAACACCCATGATGATATTGGCTCCGTGTCCGGCTTCTATTTGGATATGGTCGTTGATTTCCCCAATCTCGTCAATAGTGATCTCTTGTGATCCAGAAACGATGAGCAACAACACATTTTTAGCACCAGTAATCTTGTTGTCGTTCAATAATGGAGAATCCAAGGCCTTCATGATGGCCTCATGGGCCCTTGATGAACCGGATGCCGCAGCAGATCCCATAATGGCGGTACCACTATTGGACAAGACCGTTTTGGCATCGCGTAAATCTATATTCTGAGTGTAGTGATGGGTAATTACTTCCGCTATTCCTCTAGCAGCAGTTGCCAACACTTCATCTGCCTTGGAGAAGCCGGCCTTAAAGCCCAAATTACCGTAAACCTCCCTTAGCTTGTTGTTGTTTATAACGATTAATGAATCTACATTTCTACGCAGTTTCTCCATTCCCACATGGGCCTGCTCACAACGCATTTTTCCTTCAAATTGGAAAGGAATGGTCACAATACCTACCGTTAAAATATCCAATTCCTTGGCTTGCTTGGCAATAACAGGGGCAGCTCCAGTACCTGTTCCCCCACCCATACCTGCAGTGATGAATACCATTTTTGTATTGGTTCCCAACATGGACTTTATATCCTCCATGCTCTCAATAGCGGCCTGCTCTCCAACTTCAGGATTTGCACCAGCGCCCAATCCTTCGGTCAGGGAAACCCCTAATTGTATTTTATTGGGAACTGGACTGTTTTCCAATGCCTGTGAATCTGTATTGCATATCACAAAATCCACTCCGTTGATCCCGGCCTGGAACATGTGATTGATGGCATTGCTACCACCCCCTCCTACACCAATGACTTTTATGACATTGCTTTGATTCTTGGGCAAATCAAAAGCTATACTTTCAAATTCAGTGTTCTTACTCATTCTTTTTGTATTACTGGTTATACGATATGTGTTCTCAATTCTATGCCCTATTCCGCATTATCCAAAAAGTCTTTCAACTTTTCGGACCATTTGTCAAATATGGATTTTCTTTCTCTTAATGTTTTTGGTTGCTCCGTGGTGGCCTGTCCATTACCTTCATCATAGATAACTTCCGTTTCCACCTCGTCATGGGACTCTTCAATGGCTTTCACCTTGGCCTTTGTATTGATGGCATTCATCAACAGTCCAACGGCCGTAGCATACAAGGGACTGGCAATTTCCTCATCAGAATCGCCTGCCAAATGCTCATTGGGATATCCAATTCTGGTATCCATCCCCGTAATATATTCTACCAATTGCTTTAAATGCTTCAACTGACTTCCTCCACCGGTCAGCACTATCCCCGCAATCAGTTTTTTCTTTTGGTCCTCATGACCGTAGTTCTGGATTTCCACATAGACCTGTTCTATGATCTCCACCACCCGGGCATGGATGATCTTGGAGAGGTTTTTAAGGGTAATTTCCTTGGGCTCCCTTCCCCTTAATCCGGGAATGGAAACGATCTCATTATCCTTGTTCTCCCCTGGCCAAGCCGATCCAAATTTTATTTTTAGAAGTTCCGCCTGTTTCTCTATGATGGAACATCCTTCCTTGATATCTTCCGTAATGACATTGCCCCCAAATGGAATTACCGCTGTATGCCTGATGATGCCATCTTTGAAAATGGCAAGATCCGTGGTTCCTCCTCCTATGTCTATAAGGGCAACTCCGGCCTCCTTTTCCTCCTGGCTCAAAACCGCGTTGGCAGATGCAAGTGGCTCCAAAGTAATACTACCCAGTTCCAAACCTGCACTTTTGATACATCTTCCAACATTCTTGATGGAAGATACTTGCCCTACCACGACATGAAAATTAGCCTCCAGTCGTCCTCCGTACATCCCTATTGGCTGTTTGATTTCCGCCTGACCATCTACCTTGTACTCCTGTGGCAGCACATGGATTATTTCTTCTCCAGGCAACATGACCAATTTGTATACTTGGTTGCACAGCTTGTCCAGATCATCATCATTGATGACCTCCTCAGAATCAACCCTGGTGATATAATCACTATGCTGCAAACTTCTAATATGCTGACCTGCTATACCTACTACAACGGACCCTATTTTCAAACCTGAATTAGCCTCAGCTTGCTCAATGGCCTGTTGAATGGACTTGATGGTTTGTGTAATGTTATTCACCACACCGCGATGTACGCCAAGACTCTTGGATCTTCCGATACCTAGAATCTCAATTTTACCGTACTCGTTCTCCTTCCCAATAATGGCCACTATCTTGGTGGTTCCAATATCCAATCCAACCGAATAACTACCTTGTTCCATACCCTAAATTTTGGTGCACACTACTTGATTATTATACTCTAAACTCACCAAATCATAATGATTCAATGTCCTGTCCTTGGTGGCCTTGTTATAAAAGGCCATGAAATTGTTGAACTTTTCCCTTAAATTTTCAACACTCCCCAAATTCACCACAAAGTTCTCCATACGGAACTTTAGCTGGTAATCGCCATCGTCACCCACGTGAATGCCGATAATATTTTTTCTTAGAAAAGTATCCGTATTGATATATTCGAGGATAACGTATATATCTTCCAAACTTTTTCCAGTGATGTTGCCCGTAATTATGGGCACCCTTGCAGAATGATTTTTGGAGAACGGCATGCGTTTTCCCTCATCATCCACATAATACTTATTAACCCCCTCAACTCTTCCGATTGGCTTACGCTGCAAGATCTTCGACGTAAGTTTCCCATCTACAGTAAGATACACTTGGGCATTTTTTACCATATCATCGGTCTCAATAACCTTCTCTATGGTATTCAAAACTAATTTTTCTTTGGGCACGTTTTTAAGGCTACCGTATTTTTGTATTAACAATTTATTAACCATCTCATGGGTGGTATAGAGGTTTTGATCCCCCAAAAACTGTATTTCGATATCATTTACGATTTTCTCCTTGCTCCTATGGTTGGAAAACGCATAAAGACCCATAACCAACAGTAGCAACAACCCTAATTTCAGATAGTTCCAATTAATTTTCATGAGTGAATTCTTTTTCAATTTTTATAACTTCCAAACCTATATCACCGGCTCCCATGGTCACTAGAACATCTGGAGCTTGTTTTTTGATCTCTGCTATCAAATCCGATTTTGCAATAAGTTTCTTGTTGGGGTTGTTTATTTTTTGCAATAACCATTCCGAGGTAACCCCTTCTATTGGTTTTTCTCTTGCCGGATAAATATCCAACAGCAGTAGGCTGCCAAATTTTTCCAGACTTTGGGCAAAATCATCTATAAAATCCCGCGTTCTCGAAAAAAGGTGGGGCTGAAATATGGCCAACACTTTTTTGTTCGGATGCATTTCTGAAACCGCTTGATATACGGCATTTATTTCCGTAGGATGATGGGCATAATCATCGATGAAAACAAAATCTTCCCTTTTTAAACGGTATGAAAAACGCCTTTGCACCCCTTTAAATGTTGCCAGAGCGGCAACCAAACGCTCTTTGGGAGCATCCGTTTGCAGTGCCATAGCAAAAGCCACCAAACCGTTGAGCAAATTATGTTTCCCTGGCTTACTGAACGTAACCCCTTTGAAGGTCTCCCCCGGCGTGACGAGGTCAAACAAATAAGCACCACGCTCTATTTTGAGGTCTTTGATACAAAAATCCGAACCATCTTCGATACCATAGGTAATTCCTTCCATTGGCAGCCCCTTGCGGACAAAGAGTTTTCCATTGGACTTTAACCGTCCCGCAAAATCATGGAACGACTGAACCAATGCCTCACTGGTACCATAAATATCCAAATGATCCGCATCCATGGAAGTTATGCAGGCAACATCCGGTGTAAGCTGCAGGAAGGACCTATCAAATTCATCGGCCTCCACAACGGACACCTCTGTGCCCTCCAGCAAAAAATTACTGTTGAAATCCTCAGAAATACCTCCCAAGAAAGCGGTAATGGGCATCCCAGCCTCATGCAGTAGATGGGCCAAAATACTTGAAGTGGTGGTTTTGCCATGGGTACCGGCAACTGCCAAACTGAAGCTGTTATTGGTGATCATCCCCAATACGGCAGATCTTTTCCTCACTTCAAACCCTTCTCTTACAAAATATTGGTATTCTTCATGATCTACTGGCACTGCCGGAGTATATACCACTAAGGTTCCCACGGGTTTCTTATAGTGTTCGGGCACAAGTTCCAGATTGTCCTCGTAATGGATTTCCATGCCAGCCTCCACCAATTCCTTGGTCAAGGGACTTTCCGTTTTATCGTATCCCCCAACATTTTTTCCAATAAATTTGAAATATCGGGCCAGAGCAGACATTCCTATGCCTCCAATTCCTATAAAATAAACGCTATGTAGATCCTTAATATTCATTAATGTCCCCTATAGGCCTTTAGTTCTTTAATAATTTTTCAATCTCGTCCACGATATGCTTGGTGGCATTCGGCATTGCCAATTTCTTAATATTGGTGCTCAACTTTGCCTGGCGTTCCTCAGAATTGAAAATCTCCTTGAAAACCACTTCAAAATGTGTATTTAAGTCTTTTTCTTTTACCATTTCGGCAGCATTCTCCGAAATCAGTGCTTGGGCATTTTTTGTTTGATGGTCTTCTGCAACATTGGGGGATGGAATAAATACCACTGGTTTTCCCACAATGCACAGTTCAGATACAGAACCTGCACCCGCCCTTGAGATTATCATATCCGCCGCCCCATAGGCAAAATTCATTTCATTCAGAAAATCGAACACTTTTACCGTATTCGAATTGTATTTTTTGTACTCGCCGTGATAGAGTTTCCCACACTGCCATATCAACTGTAAACCCAGCGACTCAAAAAAGGACAATTTCTCTTCTATCAATTGATTGATCCTACGGGCACCCAAACTACCGCCCAATATCAACAAAACAGGCTTTTCCGCATCCAATCCGAAAAAATCTACCGCCGCCTTGCCATCAACGGACACCTGCATCAAATCACTCCGAACCGGATTTCCCGTTTTTACAATTTTACCCGCAGGAAAAAATTGATCCATTCCGTCGTAGGCGACACATATCTTCGCTACTTTCTGAGCCAATAGCTTGTTGGTGACCCCAGCATAGGAATTCTGCTCCTGCAAGACACAAGGAATCCCTTTGTTGGAGGCAATCTTCAAAAGCGGACCACTGGCAAATCCCCCGGTACCAATGACCACTTGGGGTTTAAACTTCGCCACGATGCTCCTTGCCTTTACCAAACTACTGATCAATTTTATGGGAAACATTAAATTTTTAAGGGTCAGTTTCCGTTGCAACCCGCTAATCCATAATCCTTCTATCTTGTACCCCGCTTGAGGCACTTTTTCCATTTCCATCCTATCCTTGGCACCTACGAACAAAATATCGGCATCGGGATACCTTAATTTCAATTCATTGGCAATAGCTATTGCCGGATATATATGTCCGCCTGTACCACCCCCTGAAAGAATAAATCTATAACTGTCCACTTAATATTTCTAAAGGGTTAGTATCATCCAATTCCGAGGATTTCTCCTCTTCCTCCATATTCTTGTTACTTGCACTCAATACAATACCTATTGCAAGACAGGTCATCCAAATTGAGGTACCTCCACTACTGATCAATGGAAGGGTCTGTCCGGTCACAGGAAACAGTTCCACTGCAACAGCCATATTGATCAGGGCTTGGAACACGATAGGCAAACCTACCCCAACAACCAATAACTTGCCAAAAACGGTGGAACTTCCATTGGCCACCACTACGATTCTGAACAATAGCAACAGGTAAAAGAACATAATGGCAAAACCTCCAACCAGTCCGTATTCCTCTACGATAATGGCATAGATAAAATCCGAGGAACTTTGGGGCAAAAAGTTTTTCATGACACTCTTCCCGGCACCGCTCCCTACAATCCCGCCGGTAGCTATGGCAATTTTTGCTTTTTCGATCTGATAATCTGCTTCGGTATCCTCGGGATTCCAGAAACTCTCTACCCTACTGATCCATGTATCCACCCTATTGGGGAACAAATCCGGTACCGCCTTGGCCAAGAGCACAAAAAGAGTGAGGAACGCAAGTCCGCTACCAACAATGCCCATTAGGTATTTTATGGGATACCCTCCCATAAAGCAAAGCAGCAATACCATAAAAAATATTATGGCCGCCGTAGAAAAGTTGGCCGGTAAAATTAGGATCAACACCAAAAAAACTGGCAGCCACAAGGGCAGGATACTCTCCTTAAAACGAATTTCCTTGTCCTTGATCTTGGTCAGGTATCTGGCCACATAGATCATTAGCACTACAGATGCCAATGTAGAGGTTTGAAAAGTAAATCCTACCAAAGGAAGCCGTATCCACCTACTGGCATTGGCACCTTCAATGGTGGTCCCTTGAGCCAACGTATAGATCAACAACAACAAGACAATGGGCATGGCTATGAGCGACAGGCCTTTAAAAAAGTGGGTCGGTATCTTATGCACACCATAAATGACACCAAATCCCAGGATCAACAGCATGGCATGTTTCAACAAATGCCCTACCGTAGTCCCATTACCTACCACATACACCAAATTGCTACTGGCACTGTAAACAGGCAAAAAAGAAAACAAGGCCAAGAGGGCTACTACCCCCCAAATGGCCTTATCTCCTTTGATATTTTTAAAAAAGTCTATCACCCTATAAATTTTTTACGGCTTCTTTAAACTGATCCCCCCTATCCTCATAATTCTTGAACAGGTCAAAACTGGCACATGCCGGGGACAACAAAACGGTATCACCGCGTTCCGCGATCTTATATGCAACCTTAATGGCTTCTTCCATGGAAAAAGTCTCCACCATGAGGTCTACCACATTGCCAAATGCATCCAATATCTTGGAATTATCCAAGCCCAAGCAAACAATGGCCTTTACTTTTTCCCTTACCAAGGGCATCAGTGACTTATAATCATTGCCCTTATCCAAGCCACCAACAATCCAAACGGTAGGGGTCTTCATACTGTCCAAGGCGTAGTATGTGGCATTTACATTGGTAGCCTTGGAATCATTGATGTACTGTACATGATGGATCTTCAGAACTTTTTCCAAACGATGGGCAGCCCCCTGAAAATTCTGGACACTTTCCCTGATTGTTTGTTTTCTAATCTGCACTAATTTGGCCGCAGTAGATGCCGCCATCGTATTTTTAAGGTTGTGCTTGCCTTCTAAAGCCAAAGTGTCTTGCTCCATCTCCATTGTGTTATTTTGTGTTGTAATCTGTATTTTGTTGTTTTTTATATATGCGCCTTCTGCAAATTCCTTCTCTAAGGAAAAGGGGATCAACTTGGGCCGTATTTTATTTTTTTCCAAATAATCCATCAATACCTCATCATCAGCATCATAGATCAGATAGTCCTCAGCGGTCTGGTTCTGTACTATCTTAAATTTGGATTCGATATAATTTTCGAACTTGTAATCATATCGGTCCAGATGATCCGGCGAGATATTGGTTATGATGGAGATATGGGGTTTAAAGTCCACCGTACCATCCAATTGAAAACTACTTATTTCCAACACGTAGTAATCATACTGCTGTTCTGCCACCATTTTCGCAAAACTGTCACCAATATTACCGGCCATACCCACATTTAGACCACCACTTTTCAACAAATGATAGGTCAACATCGTGGTTGTGGTCTTACCATTGCTACCGGTTATTCCAATCAAGGTCGCATCGGTGTATTGGGCCGCAAACTCGATCTCGGAGATAACTGGGATACCCATCTCCTTAAGCTTTACCACCAAGGAAACTGAATCGGGGATACCGGGGCTTTTCATGACCACGTCGGCGATCAATATTTTGGTTTCGGTATGGCGCTCCTCTTCCCAATCCACCCCCAGATTTTCTAGGGCATCTTTATATTTATCCTTTATTTTGCCCCTATCGGACACAAAGACATCATATCCTTTTTGCTTGCCCAGGATAGCCGCACCTACTCCACTCTCACCACCTCCCAATATGACCAACCTTTTCATTAGCGTACTTTTAGGGTTACGATACAAACAATTGCCAACAGTATTCCTATGATCCAAAATCGGGTAACGATCTTACTTTCGTGATATCCCTTCTTCTGGTAATGGTGATGCAGGGGAGCCATTAGGAAAACACGTCTTCCCTCACCAAACTTCTTCTTCGTATACTTGAAATAGCCCACTTGTAGCATTACCGAAATTGATTCGGCAAAGAAGATTCCACAAAGCACAGGTATCAAGAGTTCTTTTCGCACGATGATGGCTATCACCGCAATCACCCCACCAATGGTAAGGCTTCCCGTATCTCCCATAAACACTTGGGCAGGAAAAGCATTGTACCATAAAAATCCTACCAAGGCCCCCAAAAAGGCCGCTATAAACACCACCAACTCCCCAGCCCGGGGTATGAACATTATATCCAAATAGTCGGAGAAAATGATATTACCCGAGACAAACGCAAATATCCCCAGGGCAAATACAATAATTGCCGAGGTACCCGCTGCCAAACCATCAATCCCGTCAGTGAGATTGGCTCCGTTTGATACTGCAGTTACAATGATTATAATAATAGGAATAAAGATCAACCAGGCATAAGAGAGCATTCCCTCCCCGGCCCAGGTTATAAAAACACTGTAATCCAACTCATTGTTCTTAAAAAATGGAACCGTAGTTTTTGTGGATTTGATCTCATCACCTGACTTGACAGCAACCGTATAATTTTCGGTAATTACGGTCCTGTTGGCTTCTTTCATGGTTACTTGGGGATGAAAATAAAGGGTAGCACCCACGATGAGGCCCAAAACCACCTGACCCATTATTTTAAACCTTCCCTTTAATCCTTCCTTGTCCTTCTTAAAAATTTTTATGTAGTCATCAACAAAGCCGATGATCCCCATCCAAATAGTGGTGATGATCAACAAAATGATATAAATGTTATCCAGCTTTGCAAACAAAAGCACCGGAATCAAGGTCGCAATAATAATGATCAACCCCCCCATGGTAGGCGTACCTGCCTTTTGCTTTTGTCCTTCAAGCCCCAAATCCCTCACGGTTTCACCAATCTGTTTGCGCCTGAGAAAAAGGATGATTCGCTTTCCATAGACGGTTGCTATGATCAATGAGAACAAAACGGCTATAGCAGCACGGAATGTGATAAACTGAAACAGTCCCGCACCCGGAATTTGGTAATGCTTTTCGAGATATTCAAAGAGGTAGTACAACATATATCTTTTCTATTTTCTTCCTTCCCAAATGAAAATGGAATTGCTACTTATTTAAAACCGTTAATAATTCCTTCACTTTCTTATAATCGTCAAACTCCACGCGTACCCCATTGGTCTCTTGATACGTTTCATGGCCTTTTCCAGCTATAAGGATGATATCATTGGCCTCCGCCAATTGACAGGCCGCTTTAATAGCCTGCTCCCTATTCTCTATGGCAAGCACCTTGCGTACATTTTGCGCCTCTACGCCTTCTTCCATTTCCTTGATGATCTGAGCTGCAGATTCTGTTCGGGGATTATCGGATGTAAAAATCACCTGATTGCTGAATTCTGTAGCGATATGACCCATAACCGGACGTTTAGACTTATCTCTGTCACCACCGCACCCCACTACGGTAATGACTTTTTCATTTCCAGTCCTCAATGCATTTATCGTAATAAGTACATTTTTTAATGCGTCCGGCGTATGGGCATAATCGACTATTGCTGTAATTTTTTCTTTTGATATAAAGTATTGAAACCTTCCGTCAACATTTTCCAGTTCGCTCAGCAACCTCAAGATCTCCAACTTTTCCAACCCCAGAAGATCAGCAGTGGCATAAATCGCCAACATATTGTAAGCATTGAAATCCCCTATTAATCTGGACCAAATTTCATCTCCATCGATCTTCAACAACTGGCCGTGAAATTGGTTTTCCAAGATCTGCGCCTTGTAATCCGCATAGGATTTTAGTGCATATGTAAACTTTCTGGCCTTCGTATTCTGTAGCATCACCAACCCGTTTTTATCGTCGATATTGGTCAGGGCAAAAGCAGATTTCGGCAACTTATCGAACAATATTTTTTTAGTATCCCTGTATTCTGCAAAAGTTTTATGGTAATCCAAATGGTCATGGGACAGATTGGTGAAAATGGCACCTGCAAATACAAGGCCCTCTGTTCTTTTTTGATGAATTCCATGGGAGCTCACCTCCATAAAACAGTATTCTACCCCCACCTCGTTCATCAAATGCATGTGATAATTGATGGTCAACGCATCTGGAGTGGTATGGCTTGTGGCAAATACCTCGTCATCGACCATTATTTTAATGGTAGAAATCAATCCCACTTTAAATCCGGCCTTTTTGAACAATTGGTACAACAGACTACTAATGGTAGTTTTTCCATTGGTACCGGTGACGCCAACCAATTTCAAGTTCTTGGAAGGGTTCCCGTAGAAATTGGAAGCCATGATGGCCAAGGCCTTATTGCCATTGTCCACTTCTATATAGACCACCCCATTGACCATATCAGTGGGCAACTCCTCGCAAATAATCGCTTTAGCTCCGGCCGCAACAACCTGTTCTATAAATTTATGGCCATCCGTAAGGGTTCCTTTAATAGCTACAAAAACATCATCCAATCCCACTTTTCTGGAATCGAAAACAATGGAATTGACCATAACATTGGTGCTCCCGCTTACCGCGGAAAGACTAACCCCATATAATATGTCCTTTAACAATATCATGAAAGTTCCAATATTATTTTTTTGACTTTGCTCAATTCCGTTCCTTGGGAGATGGACTGTCTTCTTACCTTTCCATTTCCTTTGACCTCTACCTCAATACCCAAATTTTCCAAAAGGGCTACGGCATCCATGCCACTCATCCCTTTCACATTGGGCACCATATTATACTCCTGTTGTGCCTTGGTATAATATTGCTGATAGTTCTTATCCAACTGCGCCTGCTTTGGCCTCAAATCTTCGATCTTATCGGTCAGAGGATTGGTAGCATAAATTTTTTGGGCGATGGACTTGAATACCGGACCGGAAACGTCCGCTCCATAATATCCCACACTTTTATCCGGTTCGTGGATTACCACTATACAGGAGTATTTTGGATTATCTGCTGGAAAATATCCGGCAAAAGTAGAGATGTACTTTAATTTATTGGGATCTTTGGATACGTAGTCCTTTTGACATGTTCCTGTCTTTCCGGCCATGGAGAAATTGGGCGAATACAAACTATGGGCCGTACCGTAATCCTTTTCCACAACATCCTTTAGGAGTTGCTGTACCTTGCTCACTGTTTCCTTCGAACAAATAGAAGGATTGATCACTTCCTTGTCAAATTTCAGAATGGTCTTATCCCACTCCCTCACCTCTTTGATCAATCGCGGCTTTACCATTTCCCCATCATTGGCAATGGCATTGTAAAAGGAAAGTGTCTGCAATGGCGTAAGGGCCACCTCGTATCCGTGCGACATCCATGCCAATGAGATTCCGGACCAGCCCTTATCCCCGGGATATCGAATAACAGGTTTACCTTCTCCATTGATGGGGAGACCCAACTCCTTGTGAAGGTCCATATTCATCAATCTATTGACGAATTTTCCAGGATTATCCTTGTAATTGTTATGGATGATCTTAGCAAAGGCCGTATTGGAAGAAAGTTCAAAGGCCTTGGAAACGGAAATTTTTCCATAACCACCCCATTTAGAATCCCTCACGGTCCTATCATAAACACGCCATTGTCCTTTTTCTGTATCAATAACAGTACTGGTATCTACCACCTTATCTTCCAATGCCGCAACCAAGGACATCAATTTAAAAGTGGATCCAGGCTCATGGGATTCGCCAACAGCATAGTTTAAACGCTCGTAATAATTGCCGTCATTGGTAATACCCAAATTGGAGATAGCCTTCACTTCTCCGGTCTTGGTCTCCATTACAATAACACAACCGTGATCTGCCTTGTACTTCTCCAACTGCCCCAACAGGGCATGATGTGCTATATCCTGAATATTGATATCAATGGTGGAAATAACATCATAACCATCTTTAGGCTCCACGATATTATCGAACCCGATAGGCTTCCACTGGCCCTTGGCAATCTTCTGTTTCAATCGCTTGCCTTCCACACCCCTTAAATACTCCCCAAAGGCTCCTTCCAGACCAACTCGGGTGTAATAGCCGTTTTCATCTACCCTTTCATACCCAACGCTTCGTTCCGCCATTTTCCCAAGCGGGTGCTCCCTAACCGTTTTTTGCTCTACAATTAGACCCCCCTTGTAAGGACCCTTGTTGAACAAAGGAAACTCCTTAACTTTCATATAGTCCGAATAATCCAGATTTCGGGCTATCAATTTATACCTGTTCTTATTGGCCTTGGCCTTACGAAATAGTTGTTGGTAGTAGGAAGAAGGCTTATTGAATGTTTTGGACAACGCATCCGATAGCGGTTTTACATGCTCTTCAAAATCCTTGTCACTTACCGTTTCCGCATCAAAACGAATGGAATACCTAGAAACCGAGGTCGCCAACAAACTCCCGTCATCAGAATACAAATTGCCCCGATTCGGGGCAATGGTAAACATCTTTTCAGTACGATCCATGGCCAGCTTTCGGTACTTGTCACCATCCACCATTTGGATGCTGACCAGCTTCACCAACACCGCAATAGCGAAGAGAAAGAGAAATCCCACCACTATATACAACCGGGTCAATATGTTTTTTTCCGTTGTAGCCACTATTCTTTCGACTTTACTATTATTTTGTTTGGGGGCGTTTCCGAAGGAAACAATCCATCTTCTTCCAGAGTCCCCATAATGGCCGACTCCAGCTTTAATCCCTGTAGGTCTGAGCGCACATCCACAAACTCACTCCTCAGCTCCCTAACTTGCTCATTTAAACTTGCAATGCGGTGCACCTTACTATCTGCGCTATGGGAGCTGGCAATCATTACCGTGGCCAAAAAAGAGGCGAAAATGATAAAAAGCCAATTTTTGGGAGCATCCCCGCTCACCAAAAACTTACCTTTTAAAATGTCCAAAATTCCTTTTCTCATACCTTATTATATATGTAGGCCAAAACCCATCCCGATTATATCTTTTCCGCTATCCTCAATTTGGCACTACGCGCCCTATTGTTCAATTTTATCTCCTCTCGGGTTGGAACAATTAACCCTCCAACCTTTTTCAAGGGAACATTTATATTCCCATAGAAATCTTTTTCCGGCTCCCCATCAAACTGGCCCGCCCTGATAAAGCGTTTTACCAAGCGGTCTTCCAATGAGTGGTAACTGATCATACTGAGCCTTCCACCCTTTTCCAAAAGCCCAGGCGCCTGCATCAAAAATTCTTTGATCACCTCGATCTCCTGGTTCACCTCAATACGGATGGCCTGATATATCTGCGCCAAGATCTTATGCTCCTTGGAGGCCGGCAAAAATTGCTTCAACACCCCCTTCAACTGATCTGTTGTCTGTATCGGAGACTCTTCTCTTGCCACCTCGATCACCTTGGCCATGGCATTGGCATTTCTCAGGTCCCCGTACTCAAACAAAACCCTTCTTAGATTATCGTAAGAGTACTTGTTGACCACATCGTGGGCAGAGATGGTGTTTTTCTTGCTCATCCTCATATCCAAGTCGGCATCAAACCTAGTTGAAAAACCACGTTCGGCCTTATCGAACTGGTGAGAGGAAACACCAAAATCGGCCAAAATTCCATCAACCTTTCTTACGCCATAGAATTTCAAAAATTGGGTCATGTACCTGAAATTCTCATGGATCAACTGAAAACGCTCGTCATCCAAAGCATTCTCCAATGCATCCTCATCCTGATCAAAGGCGAACAATTTGCCTTTTTCTCCCAATCTGCTCAGTATTTCACGGGAATGCCCTCCACCACCAAAGGTGACATCAACATACACCCCATCCTCTTTAATATTGAGCCCATCCACAGACTCCTTCAACAATACCGGATTATGATAACTCATCTCCATCATCTCCCATTACTTCTTCTGCCAAATCCGCAAAATCCTCAGCGGTTTCGTCTATTACTTTTTCATAACTATCCTTGTCCCAAATCTCAATAATGTTGATAGCCGAACTCAACACCACATCCTTGGTAATTCCCGCTATGGACACCAAATTCCTAGGAATCAGCAACCTACCCGTAGCATCGACCTCCACCACCTTTACCCCAGCAGAAAATCGCCTGATAAAATCATTGTTCTTCTTTTTGAAACGGTTTTTTTTGTTCATCTTCTCCATCAAAAGATTCCACTCTTCCATGGGATACAATTCCAAACAAGGCTGAAAAACGGAGCGCTTCAAAACAAAACCATTGGAAAGCATAGGGGCCATCTGATTCTTAAGGGCAACAGGCATCATTATCCTGCCCTTAACATCGGCTTTACACTCGTATGTCCCTATGAAACTTATCACAAAAGCGGTCGGTTTGTTTATATAACTCAAATATATAGAAATTATTACCACTATTTACCACAAATTACCACATTGTTGATAAATTTCTTATTTTTAGAATCGAAATAGCGTATAACACCTTGATAAATAGCTCAAAAAAAAGTGGTAGACTTTTCGAAACACCCTTTAAAACAGCGAGTTATTACAGCCCGTACATTTTATCCAAATGCATTGCTATTAGGTGGAATTGTCTATATTTGTCAACATAAGACCAGAAGCCATCCTTAAATGGAAGAACAAATACTTAAAGAAGGAAAATTTAGATATATCGAGACAGGTGAGGGAAAACCCATAATCATCCTGCATGGTCTCATGGGCGGTCTAAGCAATTTTCACGGAGTGATGGATTACTTTCCCGAAAAGGGCTATAAAGTGCTCGTTCCTGAACTTCCAATCTATGACATGCCCCTACTCAAGACAAACGTCAAAAGTTTTGCTAAATTCCTGGAACAGTTTATCGAATTTAAGGGACTTGAGGATGTGATTCTCTTAGGGAATTCACTCGGTGGCCACATTGGGCTATTACACACCAAACTATACCCCAAGATGGTCAAAGCCCTCGTTATTACCGGAAGCTCAGGATTGTATGAGAGCGCTATGGGTGACGGCTATCCAAAACGCGGGGATTATGAATTCATAAAAAAGAAGGCACAGGACGTTTTTTACGATCCCGAAGTAGCCACCAAAGAAATTGTTGACGAGGTATTCGCCACAGTCAACAATAGAATAAAACTGGTCAAAACATTGGCCATAGCCAAGAGCGCCATACGCCATAACATGTCCAAGGACCTTCCCAACATGAAGACCCCGGTATGTATTATCTGGGGTAAAAATGACAATGTTACACCTCCCAATGTTGCCAATGAATTCCATGCATTATTGCCGGACTCCGAGCTTTATTGGATAGATAAATGTGGGCACGCCCCCATGATGGAGCACCCTAAAGAATTTAATGCACTCCTGGAGGCCTGGCTCAACAAGCGCAATTTCTAAAGCAAGATTGACATGAAAATTAAGTCGGCCGACTTTGTAATGAGCAATTCCAAGGTGACCCATTGTCCGAAGGAACCATTACCGGAATACGCTTTTATCGGTAGGTCCAATGTGGGGAAATCTTCCCTGATCAACATGTTGACCCAAAAGAAGAGCTTGGCCAAAACATCGGGCAGGCCAGGAAAAACACAGCTGATCAACCACTTTAAAATCAATGAAAATTGGTTCTTGGTAGATTTACCGGGCTACGGTTATGCCCGTGTATCCAAAAAAGACAAAAAAACCTTCCAAAAATACATTACCGATTACTTTATGGAACGCCAGCAATTGGTGTGCGCATTTGTTTTGGTAGATATTAGACATGAACCCCAAAAGATTGACCTGGAATTTATGGAGTGGATGGGTGAAAACGGCATACCCTTCTGTATCATCTTTACCAAAGCGGACAAACTCAGACCCAAGGCCATAGAAAACCATATTGCCGCTTACATCAAAGATTTATTGGCCGGTATTTGGGAAGAAGCTCCACAGTATTTTGTAACCTCTTCCACCAATGACACGGGAAGGGAAGAACTATTGCTCTTTATTGACGACCTAAACGAGCAGTTCTTTAAGGAAATCCAAAATTCAGTTTTCTGAATTTAACAGAGACCTTACCCCCTATTCTTAAGAATTGCGATCAAATCTTCTGCTTTCTCAAGGGCATTCAACTCTTCGGTTCCAACATACACTTCCAAGCCGTTACCGGTATCAGCAAGAATAATGGGGAAGGTAAATTTGTGCCCAAATTTGGACGCATACGCCTTGGAAAACTCATCTTTATGCAAGAATTCCATTTCCACGGAAGACTGCAGCCTAAAGTTTTTCCAAAGGCTGTTTTCCGAAAACACCCCAAAAGTAATGTCGCACAGATTGCACTCATAGGTTTTGGGGCTCAGTATCTTGTGCGCCATATCCATTACCGCATTTCTCTTCCCAGAATTGGCATTGTAAATGAAAAGTAATTTTTCTTTGGTTACTGCTGTCCTACTGTTGTCCATATCAACCATTAAGTCACATCAAAACCAAAATACTTACAGATGTGCCTATTTCTTGAGCTCCAACTTCTCCGCGAAATAATCACAGAAATCCTTCATGGTCGCAGTCATTTTCTCATCTTGTGTAGCTTTCATAAAGGTATCGGACAAGGAAACCAGAGTCTGATGAAAGAATACTTTCATTTCATCCACCGGCATATCCTTGGTCCATAAATCTATTTTAAGGGATTCCTGATTTTTGCTGTCCCAAACAGAAAGCAACATGGCCTTGGCTTCCTCATTGTTGATACCACCATCCTGTGCGGACCAGCTCAATTTTTCCGGAACCCTATTTTCATCTACAGCTACCCTTAACGTTATCTCTGAAGTTACTAGTTTTGACATTTCAATATTTTTTATTTTAATCGATTGATTTCCTTGAAAACCTTAGATACTTTACCCCTTATGCCCTATTTACTGGGCTTGTATTTAGACCTTCTGAACACCTCTTCGGCAGGAAGACCCAACATCTGCTGCAGGGTCACATTGTTCTTTTCCATAAACGACCTTACAATTTCCCACCCAATATACCTTCCGATACGTCCGGGCGACTCATTGTCCAATTCCAACTGAAATTTTGAGAAAGGTGCCTGGTCCAAGAACCGCATTCCAAGTTTGGCGTCCGTGCTGTACAGGAGTTCGCGCTCAATAAAATAACGCCAGATCATTTCTTCATTGACCTTGGCCCATTCCAATTCCTCTGGAGTGTATCCAATTTTTTTCGCATCCAATTCCAATGGCAAAAGCTTATCCTTCAGGTAAAGCTCCTTACCATAATAGATCAGTTGTGCCAGGAAGGTACGCTCCCCTGGATACGGATTTACCATTTTTGCAAATGCTGCAGCCACATCGCTCACCATATACTCCGCATCCAGACCAAAGGAAATATATTTCTGTATACCGCCATAAAACTTATGTTCCGGTCCCAGATAGTTGTCCAGTCCAATGATCAACAATGAATCGGCCAATATGACCCGATTGTTATAATCCACATCGGAAGTAATCGTCACAACCGTTGGTACGCTAAAGTTTGGGAAGTAGTATTTGGCATGTTTAAAAAACAATTCCAGATCCCTGGTCTGCTTGTCAAAATTTGGAAAAGCAGTTCCCACTTCCTCCAAAAGCTCCCTTTGCAGGGTATCCTTTAATTTTGTTTCCCAAATACTATCGGGATATTGGGCAGGAAACAGATACGGGTACGTCTTTTTAAGCACAGGGATATCCAAAGGCCCGGCTTTGGCAAAATCCCTATCAAAACGTAAAACCTTTACATCAACATCTATATTCTGAACCTCTTCCTTGACTTTTTGATCCTCACCACAGGCCATAAGTACAAAACACAGCCCCAAAATCAGTACAATTGGATTTTTCATCTAAAGTAATTACTGCTACACTTTAATATTAAGCGCTTACGCTTTATTTTTACGGAGCAAAGTTAATTGTTTTCAACTTAAAAAGGACTTCTATGCAAACGGAAAAAGTTATAGATCATATCGTAAAATGGCTAAAAGATTATGCAACCAATGCCAAAAGCAAGGGATTTGTAATTGGTATTTCCGGGGGCATTGATTCCGCCGTAACCTCAACACTCTGTGCCAAAACAGGGCTGGACCTTTTGTGCTTGGAAATGCCCATCCACCAAGCCGAAAATCAGGTGGACAGAGCCAGTAGACATATAAACTGGTTGGAGAAGAATTTCCCAAGGGCAAAAAGACAAGAAGTGAACCTAACGCCCGTATTCGATCAATTGGTTGCCTCCCTCCCTCCGGTAGAGACAGAAGAGGAACGTTTTATGTCCTTGGCCAATACCCGTGCAAGATTGCGCATGACCACGCTTTACTACTTTGCCGCACTGGAAGGGTACCTGGTTGCCGGAACCGGAAACAAGGTTGAGGATTTTGGGGTCGGATTCTATACCAAATACGGAGATGGGGGTGTAGACCTTAGTCCTATTGCTGATCTCTTGAAGACAGAAGTGTATGCCATCGCCGAAGTACTTGGAATAAACCAGGAGATCATCAAGGCAGCACCTACAGATGGACTTTGGGGTGATGACAGAACGGATGAGGACCAAATAGGAGCATCCTATCCCGAATTGGAATGGGCCATGAAAATGAAGGAAGAAGGTAAAGCTGAAAGTGATTTCACAGGAAGGGAAAAAGAAGTTTTTCGTATCTTTATGAGATACAACACTGCCAACCAACATAAGATGATTCCGATACCGGTTTGTGAGATACCCATTGCTTTAAAATAACCACTTAGCAGAAAATAGCGTAAATAAGACGAATAAAATGCCAAAAAATGGGTGATTTGTCAAAAAAAACCAACATTTGTTTCAGGAATTAAAGATTTTAACCTTACATTACCTGTCAGTATTTTTTTATGATGAAGTAAGTGACGTTGGGATCTACAAAACAAAGCATAATGATAAAAGTTTTAATTGCAGACAATCATCCTATTGTCCGAATGGGCATCAAACACGTATTGGAAGCTGCTTCTGATTTTGAGGTCATTGATGACGTTTCGAATACTGACGAGCTGTTTAAAAAATTGGAAAGAGTAACTCCAGATGTGGTCATTTTAGAAATGGATATTCCTGAAATCAATGGGATTGCCGCTTTGAGAAAAATGAAACAGGATTTTCCCGATGTCAAGGTTCTAATTTATAGCGGACAATCAGAGGATGTTTATGCACTTAGTACCATTAGAGCTGGCGCCTATGGATATTTGTCTAAAGTAGCCGATATAGATTACATCATAACGGCCACACGAAAAGTTAGCGAAGGCAATATGTTCATAACCAATGAATTGGCCCAGCGACTGGCATTTGATGAAGGCACCCAAAAACCAAGAAGATTTTTCAGAAAACTCTCTTCCAGGGAGGTTGAAGTCTTGAAATTATTGGCCAGCGGAAAAAGAAATAAAGAAGTAGCACTAGGGCTGAACCTCAATGAAAAAACGGTCAGCACCTATAAGGCCAGATTGATGAAAAAATTAAATGTGGACAATCTCGTAGATCTATTGCAACAAGCAAAGGCATTGGAACTTTATTAGATCTTCACTAAAGTTATATCAAAAGCCATGGTAAAAACCGTGGCTTTTTTGTTTATAAAAATTAGGACAGCACCCTATTCAATTTCTTGTTGAGCAATTTGTTCAACTGCAGGTAGTTCATGATTTCCTCGAGCGTTTCCCTATGGTCTTCCTCCATATTCTGGGTATTCTGCTGTAGAACGTCTATTCTCCTTTTGATCAGAAAACAACGAAGCGTAAGGATGGTCTCACTGACCAATTGTGCCACTCCTACCTTTTTCTCTTTTGGATAAATATCCTTCCGTTCCCAATCGTGAAGCACATACTTATCCTCCTCCATCAAAATGGAAGAAATTTCGGATACCAGTTCCTGGTCCAACTCCGACAAAAAACTGTTGATAGCAAAGTCTTCTTTCTCGTTGAGGCCTTCGATCAGCTTATAGTAGATATTCTTAAATTGCTCATGGGTAAGCTCTATCTCATCTTCTTGAAGGTCCAAATATATTTTCTCATATACCTTGGCCTCCAGAACCTCGGGTTCCAAAACCAAATCCCCAGATTCGTTCTCTTTAAGGATCAGATCTTCAAATTCCTGTTTCTGATTGCCGTACAATAGCAAGAGCTCAATGAGTTTTCGTTCCAATTCATATTGGACATCTACCTTTTCAACCGCCTTCTTATCGTTCTTTACCACTTCAAATGCCCTTTGCTCCTGAGGGGCCTTTTTAGCAGCCTCGGCCATATCCTTTTTACCGATCTGAGCCAAAGTATTGAACAGGACCGCTTCGGAAATGTTCATGATACTGGCACATTCTTGGACATAGATCTCCCTTTGGATCCTATCGGGGATCTTGGAAATACTATGTACGATATCCCTCACGGTATCGGCCCGTTTGATGGGATCGTTCGCAGCCTCCTCAACCAAAAGTGAAGCCTTGAACTGTATGAAATCCTTGGAATTGTCTTGCAAATAGGCAATCACATCCTCATAGGTATTATTCTTTGAAAAGCTGTCGGGATCCTCTCCTTCCGGAAAGGTACATATCTTAACATTCATGCCCTGTTCCAAAATAAGGTCGATCCCCCGCAACGATGCCCTTAACCCTGCAGCATCCCCGTCAAACAACACCGTAATATTTTTGGTAAGCCTATTGATCAACCTGATCTGATCTGGCGTAAGGGCGGTACCACTGGAAGCGACAACGTTATGTATCCCCCTTTGGTAAAACTGTATCACGTCTGTATACCCTTCTACCAAATAGCAATTGTCCTCCTTGGCAATAGCTTGTTTGGCGTGAAAGATCCCATAGAGGACCTTACTTTTGTGGTAGATATCACTTTCCGGAGAATTGAGGTACTTGGCCGCCTTTTTGTCGTTGGTGAGAATTCTACCCCCAAATCCCAAAACCCTCCCACTCATGGAATGAATGGGAAACATGACCCTGCCCTTGAACCTATCAAATTTTTTGGTTTCTCCGCCACCTGGATTTTCCTTGATAATGGTCAGACCCGTTTTTTCGAGGTATTTTAATTGATACCCTTTGTCCAAAGCGGTATTGGTAAAAGCATCCCATTGATCCAAACAATACCCAAGACCCCATTTCTCAATAGTTTCGTCAGTAAAACCACGTTCTTTGAAATAGCTAAGCCCTATGGCCTTGCCCAGCTCTGTTTCCCTGAGGGTTTCCGTGAAATATTGTTGCGCATATTCGGAGACGAGGTACATACTCTCCCTTTCATTGGCCTCTTCCTTTTGTTCGCTGCTCTGCTCGGTCTCTTCAATTTCAATATTGTACTTTTTTGCCAAATATTTAATGGCCTCCGGATAGGTGAAATGTTCGTGTTCCATTAAAAAAGCAACAACATTCCCTCCCTTCCCACTGGAAAAATCTTTCCAGATCTGTTTTACCGGGGAAACCATAAAACTAGGGGAGCGCTCATCGGTAAATGGACTGAGGCCCTTGAAGTTGGATCCCGACTTTTTGAGCTGTACAAAATCCCCAATCACCTCTTCCAATCTGGCGGTTTCGTATACTTGGTCTATGGTAGATTTTGAAATCAAAGCAGTAGTTTAGAGTGGGCTTAAAAGTAACAAAATAGGAGCGCTTTTGAAAGAGAAATCTATTGCATAACTTTACACCAGTAAGGACGAAAGAAAAAGCCATTAAAACATGATCTTATTTTTGGGCACAAAATCGGGCAAGGAAGAAACCAAATTATTGGCCGGTATTTCCTGTCCCTATTGCAAGCAAACCAATACCCTGAGCGCAATCACCTCCCCTACCTATTTCCATCTTTTCTGGATCTCCCTTTTCAAAGTATCCACCAACCATTTTGTGGAATGCTCCCACTGTAAAAGGGCCTACTACAAAAATGAATTTACACCGGAAATGAGGCAAGCCTTGGGTATTGACTAAGTTACATCCTCACCCTAACCACCCTGTTCACAGACTACATATCAAACCTAAGACCCAGTGATATGTTCCGCTGTTCAACTACCGCATCCTTGAACAAAGGATTAAGATCGTATTTGAAATATAACAGGGTCCCGCCAAATCCGGTATAGGCGCTAATTCCATAAATGAAGTTACTTGAATTGTAGTCTCTTTTAATTTTGTCCTTAATATCGTCCCCATCAATTTCATATTTTAATTTTTGACGTGTACCCATATTAACACCACCATAGACTCCTACTCCAATTCTGAATTGTTTATCCACAGCGTAGCGAATAGCATTCTCCGATGTGGTAACTTTGGAAGGCCCGAATTCTAAATGTACGGGAAAAACCAAATTATCCATTCTTAGTTTCGCTTTTTCCAAGTCGTTCGGAAATTCCTCTAGGACGGTCTGGTCCCCATCTGTTGCAAAATATTGATTATCAGTAGGCTTCAAACCGTTGAATTGAAATGAAACACCGTAATGCAACCTCATAAAATTGGAATTTTCAAAAACCCTGGTTCTCCATGCCCAACCAATTTCAAAAAATCTACTTCCCCCGATTTTATAGGGAGAATCCTCCAATGTCTGACCCTCTATTAAAGAATTGTTCAAACCAAACGCCATGACCAAATCCGAATAGGTACGGCGGTCATAAGCCTGTTCTGCCTTCTTTTTATTCGAATTGACGGCCAAAAGCGGCCTATTATCCTTATCAATTCCCAATCTAAGTTTCCATTGCAAAGTATCTGACGCAATACCTAAATACTCTTCATTGGGGTTACGTTCCAACAACAATATTTTATTATCAATGATTGCCAACCTGTTCTCTATGTTCAGCGCCCGTTTCTTTGCCGCCTCCTGCTTAAGGTTTTGAGCCTCCTCCTCCGTTATCTTTTTGACTTCCAACAATTTGTTGATCTCCAAAATTTCCAATTTCAACGCTTCCTTTTCCTGGTCCGTTACTTTATTTCTAGAATTTTTCAATTCTTCCACCCTATTTCTACTGGCTTCCTGGGCATACCCATTTCCGCTGAAGACCAAGATTGCCACTAACACTAATAACACATTTAAAGTTCTCATAACTGTTCCGATTTTTTTCAGTCCCTTCCCGCCCCCATTCTTAATTGAATGGGGCGCTAGAGGACTTTTGATTAATGATTGATGAATTTTTTACTTATTTTTTTTATTCATTCCGGGATGCAACAGCTGTTCGCACTTTTAGAAAACCGTCCCGCAGGGCTTCAAAAATCTGATCCCTAAAAGTCCGGTCCATTTCACCTTCTACCTGTACCAACAAAGCCATGGCATCTACCGTATTATTCTTGAGAAACAATTGTTCCTTAATTATTTCCTGTTGCGCACCTCTCATCAAGGAATCTATTTCCACATCGGTGACTTTCACTTGGTTTTGCTCCAGCAAACCAATCTGTTCCATCATTTGGGAGATTTTGGAATCAATGACCTCCTGGGTCTGTAGAGGCAAATCTCCGTTGGATTCGCCTGTAATTTGGCCGGCAACAGCTCTAGTTCCGGTCTTTGATCGGTCTGAAATGTTGCTTTCGTTATCCTTTTTCTCATTGGCTACCGAATTTTCAGCAATACTTCCCAAAATATTTTTCTCTCTAATATTTTTGTCCTGTTTTTCCCCTTGTTGCTCGGTACTACGGTTACTAAGCTGCTGTTTTTCACTGGAAGTTTGTACATTTTCCGTGTCCACCACTTGATCCACCTCAGTAGCAGTTTTGCCCCGACCCATGATATAAATGGAAGAGACCAAAACAACGCCTATAAATCCGGCTGCTATACCATACCAAAAGATGCTATTGGGGCGACCAGGTCTTTTGGTCGTATTGATCTGGGAAGCTATGGCTTCCCATGCGTTTTCGGATGGCTCTATTTTCCTCCGATCCAACTTATCCTTCATCTGTTCTTCAAACTTCATGGGTGCCATAATAACTCTAATTAATGTTCAACTGTAATCAAAACTCCTACCTACCCCTGCGAAATCAAATGGCAGCAAGGCTATTCACAATCACTAAGGGGTATGTATTTGTCCGTAGGCCGCCAAAGACCTTAATTCTTCCTGTAATCGTTTCCTCGCCTTGTACAATTGCGACTTGGAGGTACTTTCAGAAATCTGCAGCATTTCGGCGATCTCACTATGCTTGTAACCCTCCAAAGCATAGAGTCCAAATACCAACTTATACCCCTCTGGCAAGGCGTCAATTAAGGTTTGAATTTCATTTACCTCCAGTTCAGAACCTATGGAAACATAATCTTGTGATTGATTATCGAGCATTTCCCCATCAAATACAATGGGCTGCTGTTTTCTGAGATAGGTGATGCATTCCCTCACCATTATTTTCCGGATCCATCCCTCAAAACTACCCTCATGCTTAAAAGAGTTCAAGTGGGTAAATACCTTTAAAAAACCTTGAACCATAACATCCTCAGCAAACTGCAAATCCTTGATATATTGCCTGCAGACACTCAGCATTTTAGGAGAATGCCTCTCATACAGCCATTGCTGAGCCTCGCGCTTCCCAGAAGCTGCCTTTTTGATCAGGAGCTTTTCATTGGTATAAAAAGTAATTATTTTCAAAGCGGGTTGGTGTTGAGTTCTATTTTTATAGACGCTCTAAAATTAAAAAAGGTTGCTTGGAAGAGTAAAAAAAGTCCAATTATTTTCAAAAGCCCTTATTATTTACAACTTAGCGAAGATCAAAGTTGTTTTAGTTATAGGTCCAATGCTAGCACACCAGCATTTAGCATGATAGCTGGCCACGATACTACAATAGTATTGCTTGAATTTTATTTTTTACGCTCCACCACGTAGTTCACCATAAGAATCAGGGAACTTTTGTATGGGGAGTCAGGATAGGATTCCAAGAGTGTTAGGGCCTCTGTTTTAAAAGCCAGCATTTTATCTACGGCATAATCCAAACCACCATGGCTCTTAACAAAACCGATGACTTCCTTGACCCGTTTTTTATCCTTATTGTGGTTTTTAATGGAATTGATCAGCCACTTTCTATCCCTTTCCCCTACCTTATTGAGCACATGGATCAAGGGCAGGGTCATTTTTTGTTCCTTGATATCAATTCCGGTAGGTTTTCCAATTTGCTCTGAGCCGTAGTCGAAGAGATCATCTTTGATCTGAAAGGCCATACCTATCAATTCCCCAAATTTCCTAAAGGTTTCTACCTCTTCAGAATCCGGTTTTACAGAACAGGCTCCCAGACTGCAACAAGCGGCAATCAGCGTTGCCGTTTTCTGACGGATAATTTCATAATACACTTCTTCGGTAATATCGAGTCTCCTTGCTTTTTCTATCTGTAGCAATTCTCCTTCGCTCATCTCACGAACGGCGACGGAAATAATCTTAAGAAGGTCGAAATCTCCATTATCTATAGATAGCAAAAGGCCCTTTGATAGGAGATAATCCCCTACCAGTACGGCAATTTTATTCTTCCATAAGGCATTGATGGAGAAAAACCCTCTGCGTTTGTTGCTGTCATCAACAACATCGTCATGAACCAAGGTGGCGGTATGTATCAGTTCAATAACAGACGCTCCACGATAGGTCCGTTCATTGATCTCCCCTTCGGAGAGCATTTTGGCGGTCAGAAAAACGAACATCGGTCGCATTTGTTTTCCTTTCCTATTGACTATGTAATAGGTGATCCTATTGAGCAGCGCTACCTTGGAGGACATGGATTCATAGAACTTTTTTTCAAAAAGTTCCATTTCCTGGTTAATGGGTTCTCTAATCTGATTTACAACTTTCACAAAGTATGTTTTTCCAATTTGTTTGGAATAGATTTGATTCTGTAAAATTAAGTAAAAATAAAAGGCTTACACCACAACTTGGTCAATCGGTTTGAAAAAATAGAAGCCTGCCGTTATGATGGCCCATCAATTCAAAAACAAACCAGATTGGAAGGTCGAGTTACCTACCTTGGTTATCCTATCTATTGCTTATTGGCGAGTTGGCCACAGGCGGCATCGATATCCTTCCCCCGAGACCTTCGTACGGTTACCGTAATGCCATTACGCTCCAAGGTATGCACATACCGGTCTATAGCGCTGTTGGAGGCTTGTCTAAATTCTCCATCATCAATAGGATTGTACTCTATTAGATTCACCTTGGAAGGTGCAAATTTGCAGAAATCCACTAGGGCATCCACATCTTTCTGTTGATCATTGATCCCTTCCCAAACCACGTATTCATAGGTAATCCTGCTTTTGGTCTTGTTGTACCAGTATTGTAGGGACTCTCTAAGATCGGCTAGGGTAAAAGTGGCATTAAAGGGCATAATGGACGTTCTAATATCATCTATGGCCGAATGCAGGGAAACAGCCAGTTTAAATTTCACTTCCTCATCAGCCATTTTCCGTATCATCTTGGGAACCCCGGAGGTGGATACAGTGATTCGCTTGGGAGACATCCCCAATCCTTCTGGAGAGGTAATTTTTTCTATGGCCTTTAGTACATTGTTATAGTTCATCAATGGCTCTCCCATACCCATAAAGACAATATTGCTCAAGGGCCTATCAAAATACAATCTACTCTCATTGTCGATCACCACAACTTGATCATAAATCTCGTCGGGGTTCAGATTGCGCATCCGTTTTAAACGGGCCGTTGCGCAGAATTTACAATCCAAGCTACAACCCACCTGACTGGATACACAGGCTGTGGTCCTAGTTTTGGTTGGAATCAGCACCGATTCTACCACCAAATCATCATGGAGGCGTACGGCGTTTTTAATGGTCCCATCACTACTGCGCTGCATTTGGTCTACCTTGATATGATTGATCACAAAATTGGCTTCCATCATTTGTCGGGTCTCCTTGGAAATATTGGTCATCGCCTCAAAGGAATGGGCAGACTTTTGCCACAACCATTCATATACCTGGTTCCCCCTGAACGCTTTGTCCCCTTCACTAACGAAAAAGTCCCTTAGCTGTTCCTTGGTAAGTGCCCGTATGTCTTTCTTTTTTACCGTTTCCATTTGTATGCAGCAATATTATCTTATAAAAAATCCCGCCTATCCTTCCATAATGCAAGGATAAAGACGGGACTTTATGAGTATTGAATTAATTATATGATCAACATGGCATCCCCGTAGGAATAGAACTTATAACCCTCCAATATGGCTTCTTTATAAGCCTTTTTCATCAGGTCATGGCCCATAAAAGCCGATACCATCATCAACAAGGTCGACTTTGGCAAGTGAAAGTTGGTTACCATGGCTGTGGCAATACTGAATTCATAAGGGGGAAATATAAATTTATTGGTCCACCCGTCAAACGTATTCAATGTCTGGTTGGAGGACACTGCACTTTCCAATCCACGCATGGCAGTAGTCCCGATAGCACATACCCTACGTTTATTTTTCTTGGCGCTGTTTACCACTTCCGTGCACTTCTCATCTATGATGAGCTCTTCGCTATCCATCTTGTGTTTGGACAGATCTTCAACCTCAACAGGATTGAAGGTTCCCAATCCAACGTGCAAGGTTATCTCGGCAAAATCTACTCCCTTTATTTCCAAACGCTTCAACAAGTGCTTGGAGAAATGAAGTCCGGCCGTTGGCGCGGCAACCGCTCCTTCATGCTTTGCATAAATGGTCTGGTATCGTTGCTCATCTTCCGGTTCAACATCCCTTTTTATGTATTTTGGAAGTGGAGTCTCTCCCAATTCCCTCAATTTCCTTCTAAAATCGGTATAGGAACCGTCGTAAAGGAAACGCAAGGTTCTACCCCTTGAGGTGGTATTGTCAATAACCTCAGCCACTAAACTCTCATCATCCCCAAAATAAAGTTTGTTTCCAATTCTTATTTTACGGGCAGGATCAACCAAAACATCCCAAAGACGTTGCTCTTCGTTCAATTCACGAAGTAGAAATACTTCAATCCTAGCACCGGTCTTTTCTTTGTTACCATATAAACGGGCCGGAAAAACTTTGGTATTGTTAAGCACCATGACATCCCCCTCATCAAAATAATTGATCAGGTCCTTGAACATTTTGTGCTCTATTTTTCCAGTCTCCCTATGAACTACCATTAACTTGGACTCATCCCTATTTTCCGAAGGATATTCAGCCAATAATTCATTTGGAAGCTCAAAATTAAAATGTGATAATTTCATTGATATTTTTTTAGTGAAGCTTTTAGCGGCTGCAAATATACAACCCTAGAAGGGGGGTTGTCAAGTAAATACCTCTTTAAATGCAAATTAAGATTCTTTGATGTAGAACCCGAGCTTTTTTAGATCGTTCCAAAAGTCTGGATACGACTTTGAAACTACTCCTGCATCGTTGACCCATAAACTTTGTTTTAGGGCCAAAGGTGCAAAAGCCATAGCCATTCTATGATCGTTATAGGTATCTATGGCCACATCCTTCTTGATGTCCTTGGACGACTCCAAGGTGAGGGATTTATCGGTGACACCAATAGAGGCACCCAGCTTGGTCAGTTCAGCCTTTAAGGCTTCCAACCTGTCCGTTTCCTTTATTTTTAGGGTATGCAGCCCTTCCAAGTGACATGCCATCCCCAGTCCAAAACAGGTTACAGCTATGGTTTGGGCGATATCAGGTGCGTTGGCCAAATCCAGGGATATGGATGATCCCGAGGGTATTTCCCTATTTTTTTTGAGACAAACCGAATGGCCCTCAAAAGTAGTTTCTACACCAAATTGGGTATAGATTTCGGCCAAGACGCTGTCTCCCTGCAGGCTGTTCTTCTTATAGGAAGACAAGGTTATCTCCGTGCCCAGGTCACAAAGGGCTACTATGCTGTAAAAATAAGAGGCGGAACTCCAGTCAGACTCCACTACCATTTTCATAGCAGGCACTTCCTTTTTTGCTTGAACCCTGATGGTATTCCCCTCAAAAGAATTCGCTATCCCGGCTTGGGTCAACAGGGACAAGGTCATTTTTATATAAGGGACAGAAGTTATTTTCCCTATTAATTCCAACTCCAAACCATTTTCCAGACTTGGTGCAATCAGCAAAAGGGCAGAAATATATTGGCTACTGATATCTGCCGGAAGGCTAACGTTGGATTTTTGAATGGTTTTACCCTTGATCCTTATGGGTGGGTATCCTTCGTTGTCAACATAGGAGATATCGGCACCCAAATGCTGTAGTGCCTCTACCAAGACCTTTATGGGCCTTTCTGTCATGCGTTGTGATCCGGTGAGCACCACCTCCTTGCCCGCTTGGGTTGCAAAATAGGCGGTCAAAAAACGCATTGCCGTACCGGCATGGTGAATATCTACCTCACCTTCAGAGATTTTCAGGCCTTTTTGCATGACCTGTGCATCGTCCGAATTGGAGATGTTGGCAATATCTATGTTCGGGAACAGTGCCTGTAACAACAACAAGCGATTCGACTCACTTTTGGAGCCTGTTATTTTGATGTCTGCCTTTATGCTCTTCGATGCAGGTGTTGAAAGATGTATCCTCAAGGGTCCTAAAATTTTAGAATATCGAATAAACTAAGCCCGATGGCCAATTTCTTACCAGCGATCTTCTATTTTTCCGAAAAAGTGAAACGTAAATATAGGACTATTTCAGCTTTTCATTGCCATGATGTCGGTCATGATCCCGCTTGGTTTTGAGATCTAACTTTTTATCAAAAGATTGTTGTAAATCTATCCCGGTTTGGTTGGCCAGGCAAAGGACCACGAAGAGAACATCGGCCAATTCCTCCCCGAGGTCTTTGTTCTTGTCTGATTCCTTTTCGCTCTGCTCCCCATAACGCCGGGCAATGATACGGGCCACCTCCCCAACCTCTTCTGTCAGTTGGGCCATATTGGTCAGTTCATTAAAATAACGCACCCCATGAGCCTTGATCCAATCATCTACCGCTTTTTGGGCATTTTGTATGTCCATGGTATTATATTTTGGACAAAACTACCCTTTCATTCATTTTTTCTATCATTTGTTTGTAATAATTTTTTAAAAAATCGTAATTGGCCGCAGAAATAATGGATTTATTAATGTCCGTACTCACCAGTAACTGAAGGCCATTTGCATTCACGGATACGTTATACCTGAATGCACCCAATCCCTCCGGTAACATGACCGAAATTGGTTCTGGAGCGGTTTCTATCTTATATCCCTCCGGGAGGTTGACATTGACGATAAATTTGGTGGTAGAGGCAAATCCAAAGTCAATCGGGAATTCACGCTTTTCCAATTTAAAGGGATTTTCGGTAGTCTTCAAAAAGAACAAAGGAGAAAAATAAAGTCGATCTCCAATGACCTCCACCTGTTTATCCTTTATAAAACTGTAGGTTTCTGAAATAGGGGCCATAAGATCTGAGGCGTTCACTACCTCGAACTCGCTAATTTCCATTCCTCCATACTTGTTCTCAAGTTCCTCGATATATTCCTCTTTTTTGTTGGCCATATATCCATCCCTGTAAAACATGGCCGTGTGACCTTTGTTGGTACTCCTCATTTTTCCTTGGATCCCGCCATCTTCCGCAATATTGACATTCAAGGAGATCGCTTTAAGGGCCGCATCATTGGGCAGAAGATCCACCAAAGTAGAATTGCCATCCTTCTCAATCATTCTTCCATTCCAATTCAACACCCTAAAAGGCAATACATTGGGGACACTGTTTTTTGCAGTAGCATCCAGCAAGAGCGTATTTCCTTGAAAAACCAAGCCACAGATCACATAATCATAACCCTCCCTGGTTGGAAATAAGGGAATACCGTTGTCCCTAGTACTTACCAAAACGGGATTTGCCTCGAGCCCCGCATATCGCAACATGGAGGTTAGCATTAAATTTATTTCTGCTACGTTACCCACGTTCTCATTGTAGGCCTTTTTGACGCCATCATTGGTATATTTTCCATAATTACCGTTCCAGGTTACAGTAGATTTCACAAAGTCAAAAATGGCCATCGCCTTCTCCATGGGATCTGAGATCGACTCTAACAGTTCATCCAAATCCTTATCATAATAACCCGTTCTATTCAGTTCCGATCCAAAACTAGAGCTCTTATAAATGGTCTTCACCACATCTTCCCAAGTGGTGGAATAATGTTCAAGTGGACTATTTGGAAATTTTGTAAATGCCAGTTCATAGCTAACGGCGGCCCTGTAATTGTTGATATTATTTACATGGGGCTCTTCCTTTAAAGCAGGAATATTGGCCATTTCATAGGTTGAAATATTTTTGGTATATTCAATAGTCGATGAATTATAGGATGTTGTGGTATTTGTGTATCCTGTCCTGGATTTCGAATTAAAAATAATCCTATCCGGTTGCGATTCCACTTTGGGAGCCACCATTAAATAACCTTTGGTGTTTACCCTAAAATTAAAATATTCTGGAGCCTCAAAAACCCCCAACAACTGTTTGATCGGTATATCGTGCTGTAATTTAAAATCTTCCACATTGGATATAAATGGGGAAACTACCGTGTACTTGTATTCAATGACGGAACCTTCCTTAATATTTGGCATGGTAAAACTGGTCTGATCAAAATAGCTGGACATCTCCACATCGAAAATACCGTCATTTCTAAGTTTGTCCTCTTCAATACTATTTCCAGTTAGATTAAACGTGTAGGCTTTCAGATTGGATACCTGTTCCTTTGAATTGCCATCCTTATAAAGGTTTATTTTTTTTGTTGCATAATCGAATCCCTCCTTGGTATAGATCTTGATTCTTTCATGCACATCTGTAATCATCTCAAAACCTGTATTTTGATTATAATTGAAGTAGGTTATTCTGTATTTGTACAAGTACGAAGCTACCGCAGCTGAGTCTGCTGGATTAAATTGCTCCTTAAGTTCCTCCTCGGAAACTTTACCAAACTTAAAATCTTGGCTTTGTACGGTGAATACCAATAAAAAAAGTATTACCAGTAATTTTGTTTGTCTGTACATCATGGTTGGTTGGTTTATGGTCGTATCTATATTTTAATTAAAACTATCTGGGCATTGTCATAACTCGCGGTTTCTTTCCTAAAATCCCTGTATGCATTATATTTCTCTTTTGGAAAAAGTCCTTCTTTTATCAATAAGCTTCTTTTGTATACCAGCTGCCTTTTTTCTTTATCAAGCTCAAAAACTACCTTGTAAGAGCCAAATTCATTCTCTATATTCTTTCCATCAGGCATTGCTTCCACCGCATAACCTTCTGGTAATGCAATGGTAAATTCATCTATATCATAGAATCCTCTCTGAATCTCCAACGGAAACTTTCGATCTCTATACCTAACAGGAACAAATCCATTTTTATTAAAAGCATTGGCCCTAAAAAATATCCTGTCCCCACTTTTGGAAGCATAATTTGAGGCCGCCACTACCACATTTTCAGAAAAGACAATGTCCTTTCTATTGTTCTGGAACTGATAACTTTCTATCATCAAATTATTGATATTGCTCCAATACTTTTTATAGTGTTTCTCAATATCTTCTTTGGGCCTATTTTCTAGGTAAAAACGTTGATCGTACTGTATCCCATAGGTTTCTATATTAATATTGCCATCAATACTCCCGTCTCCATACAAACTATATTTTGCGTTGGTTTTTTGTAAGTTATCCTCATCGGCATACTTGGTTGTAGTGGCCAACTCCCCGCCTTCGGGCTTAATGATCAATACCCGTCTGTCATCCGTAAAGTCTCCGATAAATCCAAAGGGATGCACTTGGGAGGTACAATCAATCCAATAATACTCGCCCTTATAGGGAATAGCCAATATCACATGGTTCCCCTGTCCTAGATCAGAAAAGTCTTCTTCAAAATCTACCTTATAGGTACCGGCTTCCACGTGGGTGTAATAAGCTTTGACGCCAACCGCCTCCAATAGCGCCATGGTATAGTTGGAAAGGCCCTTGCAATCCCCATATTTCACCTTGTCTACTTCAATGGCACTAATAGGCTGTAAACCTCCGATGCCAACTTGGACACTTATATATCTGGTATTCTTCTGCACATAATCATAGACCAATCTCGCTTTTTCAAGATCATCCTCCACACCTGATACAACCTTCCGTATTTTCTCCTTGGCCATTTCGGTCAACGCATCTTGGCCGGTTAAAAGATTGTTGTACATCCAAAGTCCCACATCGTTCCAGTTATTAAAAGTACCCTCATAACCGCCATAGGAAAAGTTAACCGATCTGGTCATTAATTTTGGGGTAATTTTATCAAAAGAAGGGCTCATTTCCTCTTCCTTGATCGCTTTAATGTCCGAAGCCTCATAAACTATGCTACCTGGATTTTCTGTCAGGACCACAGTAACCCCCTCTAGATTGCATCCCTTAATTTCTGGTTTCAGTTCAGGGGAGGCATAGGCAAGCCGATACCTGCTTTTTTCGGTACTTACATTGTATCCATTTAAAAAATACCAAGATGGAATTCCTCCCGTATCTTCCGTGGTAAGCTCATAACTGAACTCTATGGTATATGGGTATTGAACAGGGGTATAATCCAAATAAAGGACCCTGGAATCCGAGTAAAGTGTTCCCCCATCTACGGCACTAACATCTTTAAAATCCTTTTGTTTTATTTTATCCACTTCTTTGCCCAAAGGATTATAGATAACAGCCTGAATGTTTTTTATTTTACTGTGGTTGTTATATCCTACAGAGGCACCAACATGGCTATTTCCCAATTTATTGAGCACGGTTACCCTTCTCCTTAAAGAAACGTTCATTTCTTTTTTGGAGGCCAATGTCACGTCCATCTCGTCCAAACGGACAATGGCATTGGCATTGGCTGTTAAATCTTCTTTTAGTAAAAGGGATTGGTGGTCTAGTTGTGCGGTCAAAAAGTTGGTGGCCGTAAGCAAAAAACAGAAAAGTATAGGTCGCATTTAGTAGGTTGAGTAAAAATTCAGATTCTAAAATCGTAATTTTTTACTCAATTAACGAATATAATCGATGAAATATTGTTTATTCTCTATTTTTTGTGTCGATGGCAATGGTCACAGGACCATCATTGATGAGTTCCACCTGCATATCGGCGCCGAAAATTCCCGTACCTACTTCCTTCCCCAAATCCTGCTCCATTTGGGTGACAAATTTTTCATACAAGGGCACAGCCACAGGCGGCTTTGCTGCCTTTATATATGAAGGTCTATTCCCTTTTTTGGTAGAGGCGTGTAAGGTAAACTGACTCACCACAATGGCGTTGCCACCAATGTCAAGTAGGGATTGGTTCATGACCCCTTCCGAATCATTAAAAATCCTCAGGTTGACAATTTTTTTGGACAGCCATTCCAGATCTTCTTGTGTATCCGCATCCTCAATGCCCAATAAAACGAGCAGGCCATTATCTATTTTAGAAGTAATTTTCTCCTCCACGGCAACACTTGCCTTAGAAACCCTTTGTATTATTGCCCTCATCTATTTCTTGTGGTGAATGTCAATCCTATAGTTCTCCTCTTCCCCGGTTACCATCTGCACATAACTCCTGTACCTGCTCCATGAAACCTCATCTTTTTCCAAGGCCTCTTTTACAGCGCATTGGGGCTCATCCAAATGCAGGCAATTATTGAATTTACAGTCGCGTTTTAATTTGAAGAATTCCGGAAAATAGTCCCCTATTTCATTTTTTTCCATATCCACGATACCAAAACCTTTTATTCCGGGGGTATCAATGATCCTAGCCCCAAAATCCATATCGAACATTTCGGCAAAGGTTGTGGTATGCTGCCCCTGGAGGTGTTGCTGGGAGATTTCTGCAGTTTTAAGATCCAAATTCTGGTCTATGGCATTGATCAAGGTTGACTTTCCAACTCCGGAATGACCAGAAAACATACTGGTTTTTCCCTTCATCATCTCTTTGACCTCTTCCACATTTTTTCCTGTGATTGCGGAAATTCCCAAACAGGTATATCCTATTTCACGGTAAAGGGCTGCCATATATTTTACCTCTACCAGCTCGTCCTCGGTATACGTATCAATTTTATTGAACAGTAAAATAGCCGGAATGTGGTACGCCTCTGAAGTGACCAAAAAGCGGTCTATAAAACTCGTTGAAGTAGGTGGGTTGTTCAAGGTTACCATAAGAAAAACCTGATCCAAATTAGCCGCAATGATATGGGTCTGTTTGGACAGGTTGACCGATTTACGGACGATATAATTCTTCCTATCCGCTATTTCCGAGATAATACCTACGGTCTCATCACCAATATGCTCCACCTCAAACACTACATTGTCCCCAACCGCAATGGGATTGGTGCTTTTAATCCCCTGTATCCTGAATTTTCCTTTTATCTTACATTCATAAAACTTCCCATCAGTGGCCTTTACTGTGTACCAACTTCCTGTAGATTTATAAACGACTCCTAACATTAATTATGACGGTTTTATTTTTTACAAAGAAACAACATTCCTTTTTAATACCTTTGATATAGAAGCGTTTCATAGCCTATAATTAACCTCTAACCCATTATCCAATGAAGAAACTTTTTTTAGTCTCATGTTTGGTCCTATTGGCGAACATGGAAGCAAGCGCACAACAGTACAAAGTTATTACCAGTGTGGAATCTATTGTTCCGAACGGCCTGGGCAGATCCCGCCTCATCAATGCCACGGAAGATAAGGACTACAAAGAATTCACCAGTGTACAAACGGAAGACGACAATACCAGGAACAAGTCGGACCGTAGCGAAATTCGCGTTAAGAATTTTGAGGAAACAAAGTTGTTGAACTTCTACAATATTGGTGGCATCCGCTTCCAAAATATTGCTGCCAATGACGCCGTGATCACTTCAAAAATAAATGCCATGGTCGCCGAGGGCTGGGACCTTGCTTTTGTTACCAGTGCCGTAGAAAGTGAAAGTGGCAAAGATGACGGACAGGGTATTTTTATTACCCGCTACATCTTCAAAAAACAATAATCCTTTAACAAAAAAAGCCCCTCATCTGCTGAGGGGCTTTTTGTTTTATAACATCCAGAACTATCCGTTGATAATCTTTTCCTGATGGTTGATCGATTCCTGGTGGATGGCCTTGAACATTTTAAGGATAAATTCCTCGCTCAAGCCCCTGGTTTCCCCTTCCAAAATCATTTTGCCCAATATTTCGTTCCATCTGGTGGATTGAAGTACGGCAACGTTTCTTTTCTTTTTCAGGGCACCTATACTATCCGAAGTTTTCATCCTTTTGCCCAGAATATCCAACAACTGGTTGTCAATAACATCTATTTGGGCCCTTAGGTTACTTAAATCCTTGGTGTAATCCTCTTCGGAATCTGTTTCCTTTCTAATTTTTAGATCCCTCATGATTTGCTTCAAAACTGTTGGTGTTACTTGTTGTGCGGCATCACTCCATGCATTTTCAGGATCAAAATGTGTTTCTATCATCAAACCGTCAAAATTTAGATCCAATGCTGTTTGTGATACATCAAAAATCATATCCCTTTTTCCTGTAATATGCGAAGGATCGTTGATCAATGGCAGGTCCGGGAACCTGTTCTGAAATTCAATGGCCAGCTGCCACTCGGGAATATTTCTATATTTGGTCTTTTCATAGGTTGAAAAACCTCTATGGATTGCCCCCAAGTTTTTAATGTTGGCGGTGTACAACCTTTCAATGCCACCCAACCAAAGTGACAGATCCGGATTGATGGGATTTTTCACCAATACGATCTTATCCGTACCTTCCAGGGCATCCGCTATTTCCTGCATGATAAATGGACTCACCGTTGAGCGTGCCCCGATCCAAAGTAGGTCCACATCGTGTTCCAACGCCAGATCCACATGGGCCTTGTTGGCCACTTCCGTCGCCGTTTTCATACCTGTCTCCGCTTTTACTTTTTGCAACCACTTTAATCCAATGGCCCCAACACCTTCGAACATACCGGGACGGGTCCTTGGCTTCCATATCCCTGCGCGGTAGTAGTTTACATCGCTATCCTTTAACTCATGTGCAATTTTTAATACTTGTTCCTCTGTCTCCGCACTGCAAGGTCCTGCGATTACCAATGGATGGTCCAATTGCATATCGTCCAACCATGTTCTCATTTGTTTTGAATTTTCCATTTTATCGTATTCTAATTTTTATTAAGTGGTATTCCGTTCAATATTTCTTTTATTCTATTGGTACTGCTCATTTCGTTGTAAATCCCTTCATAATCCCCTTCTATGATCATCTTTTTGAATGCCTCCAAATTTTGGATGTATTCTTCCAAGGTCTCTATTACATTTTCCCTGTTCTGTTTGAAAATAGGCGTCCACATTGCTGGAGAACTTTTTGCCAAACGAACGGTACTTTCAAATCCACTCCCAGCCATATCAAAAATATCGCGTTCGTTTTTTTCCTTTTCAATCACCGTCTTGCCCAACATAAAAGAGCTTATATGGGAGAGGTGGGATACATAGGCAATATGCTTGTCGTGCGCCTCAGGATTCATATACCGGATGCGCATCCCCAGTTTGTGAAACAATTCCAACGCTCTTTCCTGTAATTTAAAAGCGGTTTTTTCTACCTCACAAATAATATTGGTCTTCCCTTTGTACAAGCCATTGATGGCTGCCGACGGTCCCGAAAATTCGGTTCCAGCAATTGGATGGCATGCCAGGAAATTCCTTCTTTTGGGATGTTGCTCCAACGTACTACAAATTAACGCTTTTGTGGACCCTGCGTCCAACACCACTGCGTTGTCATTTACGACATCCAAAACTTTGGGAAGCTCCGAAACCATTACATCTACAGGGATGGAAACAATGACCACATCCGCTATCGACAAATCTTCATAAGTAGCACCGTCATCAATCAAGCCCAGTGACAATGCCTCTTCCAAGTGCTTTTCATTGGTGTCAATTCCATAAATTTTGGCCCCTGGATCAAAATTTTTGATATCCTTGGCCATGGAGCCCCCAATTAATCCAACACCTATTATAAATACGTTCATCTCTTTAAAATCTACTTATTGCTTCCTTTATCTTGTCTTCTGTTACGCAGAGTGAAAACCGAATATACCCCTCCCCATTGCTCCCGAAAATGGTTCCCGGAGTGATAAATATATTCTTGTCATAGAGCACCTCATCAATAAATGCTTCCGCCGAACTAATACCGGCGGGCAATTTTGCCCAGACAAACATCCCCACCGCATTTTGTTCATCATAGACGCAGTTCAACTTATCGGCCAATTGAAACACCAAATTCCGCCTGGAAGTATATATCTGGGTCAGTTTATCAAACCAGACATCACTACTTTGAAGGGCTGCGATGGCCCCTTTTTGAATGCCGTAGAACATCCCTGAATCCATATTGCTCTTTACCTTTAAAATATCATCGATGTGGGATTTGCTCCCCAACACCATACCAACGCGCCAACCGGCCATGTTGAAGGTCTTACTGAGGGAATTGAGTTCCAGGGCCACCTCCATGGCGCCCTCCACCCCCAAAATACTGATAGGCTTCTGGTTGAGGACAAAACTGTAGGGGTTATCATTGACCAAAAGTATGTTGTTGCGTTTGGCAAAGGCCACCAAGTTCTTTAACTGTTCTTCCGAAGCCGTTGCCCCTGTAGGCATATGTGGGTAACTGGTCCACATAATTTTCACCTTGGATAGATCTTCTCTTTCCATGGCCTCCAAGTCGGGAAACCATCCGTTCTTGGCCACCAGATCATAATATTTGGGAACTGCTCCAACCAGATTGGTTACGGAGGAATAGGTAGGATATCCAGGATTGGGAATCAATACCTCATCCCCAGGATTTAAGAAGGCCATACTGATGTGCATGATCCCTTCCTTGGATCCCATCAAAGGCAACACCTCGCTAGCAGGATTCACAGAAACCCCAAATTTGGCATTGTAGAAATCAGCAAATGCCTCCCGTAATTCGGGTAGGCCCTGATAACTCTGGTACTGATGCGCACTCGCACCATTTACGGATTCCTGTAAAGCCTCAATCACCTCTTTGGAGGGGGCCAGATCCGGGCTACCAATACCCATATTGATAATGGGCCTACCTTCGGCCATCAACCCCCTAACTTCCCTCAATTTTTTGGAGAAGTAGTACTCTTCAACCGTTTTTAATCTATCTGCGGCAATCATAAGTTTCTTCCATTTTTATATTCACCCAATACCCGAAATTCTTCGGACATGATCTCTAAAAGTGATTTTGCTTTGGCGTAATGTGCGTACGTCTCAAAAGTGACATCCACGAAAAATGAATATTTCCATGGGCGCTCAATAACCGGTAAGGATTGGATTTTTGTCAGGTTCAGGTTACAATCGCTCATCACGTTCAATACCGCAGCGAGACTCCCCCTTTTGTGATCCGTTAAAAATCTGAGGGACGCTTTGTTAATCTCCTCCTCGGGAAGCACTTTATTCTGCGTCTTCACGATGATAAACCTTGTGGAATTGTTTTTAATGGTCTGGATTTCCGATGCTATGATTTCCAGATCATACAACTCGGCCGCCACCTTTGGTGCTATGGCCGCAATATGCTTCAACTGTCCATCCTGAATTCTCTTGGCGGTTTCCGCCGTATCCACGTCCTCTACCAATTTGATATTTGGATAATCCTTAAAATATTCCTTGCACTGCAATAAGGCCATGGGATGTGAATGCACCTCTTTGATATCTGCCATCTCCTGACCTTGGAGTACCATTAAATGATGATGTATATTTAAATAATGCTCCCCAATAATATGTAGTTCGTTCTTGTACACCAAAGCGTAATTGGGAATGATGGATCCAGCAATTGAGTTTTCAATGGCCATCACGCCTTTGTCTGCCTTTTTGGTGAGCAACTGATCTACAAGTGCATCAAAAGACATACACTCCACCAGGTCTATCCCTTCACCAAAGAAGTCTTTGGCCACTTGATGGTGGTTGGATCCTTTTATACCCTGTATTGCTATTTTTAATGCCATTTTTCTTATCAACCCCTGTTTTACTAGGGAATATTAGTTATTACCAGTACGTTGGTCTTTTGGATTTGGACCAAAAAAAAAGTCCCTGTTCTCACGGGACTTTTTTACTATCTATATTTTTTAAAATATGCTAGAACAGTCCCGTACCTCTCTTAAAAAAGAAGTAGAAATAAAAACCGTTCCAGATATATTGCTTTGTCATTTTCGAATACAATGTTGCGCTAAGTTAAATATTATATTCAAAAATCAAGTTTTACGGGATTCTTTTTTCAAATATTTCAAGTAATTACACAATTGTCATGCATAAGGAACTAAAAAATAACATTTATTGCGAATAATGGAATTTCTAAATGATTCCAAAGCATCAAATAGCGCTCATCCAAAATATGCCATGGCCCAAGACGGCCTGCCCAGATTCAATTGCCATCTCCAAATAATTATGAATCCCCGTTTCGTTATTTTACTTTATTTTTGGGAAAAAATATCTTTATGTCCATAGCGGTCAAAAACATCTCCAAAAGTTTTGGTTCCCAAAAAGCACTGTCAAATATCTCCTTTTCCATCGAAAAAGGGGAAATAGTAGGATTCTTGGGACCCAATGGTGCTGGAAAATCTACCCTGATGAAAATCCTTACCACCTACAGTTCCGCTGATCTTGGGGATGCCGCCGTAAATTCATTTGATGTACGGGGCCATAAAAAAGAAGTCCAAAAAAGTATTGGATACCTACCAGAACACAACCCTCTCTATTTGGACATGTACGTAAAGGAATATTTGGAATTCAACGCTAATGTATATAAGGTAGAAAAAGCACGTATAGAAACGGTCATAGCGCAAACAGGATTGACTCCTGAGGCGCACAAAAAAATTGGACAACTCTCCAAAGGATACCGCCAAAGGGTTGGGTTGGCCGCCGCCTTGTTGCACGATCCAGAAGTACTTATTTTGGATGAACCTACAACTGGACTGGATCCCAACCAACTTTTGGAGATTCGAAAACTGATCAAAGAGATCGGCAAACAAAAAACCATTTTGCTCTCCACCCATATCATGAAAGAGGTAGAAGCCGTTTGTGACCGGGTCATCATTATCAACAAAGGGGTGGTCGTGGCCGATAAAAAATTGGAAGAATTAAGGTCCGAAGAGGAGCAAATCATAGAAGTTGAGTTTGACTACCGTGTAGAGGAAGCTTTTCTACAAAAATTGCCTAATGTGGTCACCGTAAAAAATGTGGGTGGATTCATTTATGACATCACCTTTAATACTACCATAGATATGCGACCCGTTGTATTTGATTTTGCCCATGACAACAAACTCAAAACCCTTCAATTAAGCAGAAAGAACAAGAATTTGGAAAGTCTGTTCACAGAATTGACCAACATGTAAACAATACTATTGTCACAAAAAAAAAGAGCCCCCACTGGAGGCTCTTTTTTATTAGGACTGGACCGTCTACCTTAAACGTGTTATTGGCCCATGATCAAAGCTGGAATTTCCAAGCTTTTGTACATATCGTTATACGCCTTCATTTCGGTTACCACAATGGTATCGTGCTCATTTTTAAACGCATCCCATTGGCCCAACAAATCGGTCAATCGGGTTTTGGCACCTTGGGTCACCTTGGGATAGGCTTCATCCATAAACCCTTTCAAATACAGCAATTGGGCACTTAGCTTATTGTTGAAATTGATGACATCCTGAAAGGTCTCCTGTTTGGGTTGTATCAGATTCTCCTCCCAAGTTTCTATCCTATCTACCAGGGAGTCCCCCAACACTACCAATGCTTGGACGCCACTGATATTGGTATTTTTATCGAGTAACTTTTTATAGGTCTGAATCTGGCTTTTGGCAGAGCGCATTTGATTTACGGCCTCGTGCATATCATTGATGGTCTGGTCTATTTTGGCCAACATGGATTGTTGCTCCTCATAATCACCACTACCGGCTTCAATATTTGGATTTGCCTTGATAGTCACCGTGGTCTCCGAAACTGTTCCTTCCGAACTCAATTTTAAGGTATAATCCCCTGGCCCTACCCTGTAACCGCTGTTGCCGCCCATAGAGAACACCTTGTCTACCACCGGTAGGTCCCCGGTTCTAAAATCCCAGGTGAAGCGATTGTACCCCTTTTTTGATGAAAGCACCTCTGGCTTGGCAGGACCTCCCGGCCATGATTTAAAATCCTCAGGTTTTTTGTTGATATAAGTCCTGATCAGTTTATCCCCTTTGAACACTTCCAATTTTAAATCCAGACTATCCATGGCCTTGGGCAAATAATAATCCATGGTAACCCCTTCCTTAGGGTTTTGTCCAATTCCGGGCATAGGCTCATTACTACTGCCTCCAAATAGCAGATAGGTATCCTTGGGCTTGAAAAGGGAAATACTTTCTTTATTGAAACCCGTATTTTGAATGGCCGACAAATCATCCAAGATCCAAAAAGACCTGCCTGCCGTGGCAACAATAAGGTCATTGTCATGAATGGCCAAATCATTGATGGCCACTACGGGCAGATTCAATTGAAAAGGTTGCCAGTTGGCCCCAGCATCCAAAGAAATATAAAGACCGGTCTCCGTACCTGCGTAGAGCAACCCCGGTTTCACAGGATCTTCCTTTACCACCCTGACAAAAGTGTGGGGGTCTGTAATACCATTGACCACCTTGGACCAGGTGGCACCATAGTCTGCGGTCTTAAAGACGTAAGGGGCAAGGTCCATAAATTTGTATTTCATAACGGTCACATAAGCCATGGCAGGATTATGGGGGGATACTTCTATATGATTTACGATCCCCTCTCCCAATCCGGCTGGACTCACATTTTGCCATGATTTTCCTCCATCTTTGGTAATATGAACAAGTCCATCATCAGATCCTGCCCAGAGCACCCCTTTTTCATGGGGCGACTCCACCAAATACATAATCGTATTATAATTTTCACCCCCTGCTCCCTCATTGGTGAACGGACCACCGCCGGGCCCCTGCTTACTTTTGTCATTTCTGGTGAGATCACCTGAAATGATATCCCAGGTGGTACCTCCATCCGTAGTTTTAAAAACAACATTCCCCGCATGATAGATGGTATTGACATCGTGGGGAGAGGCTATGATGGGTGCGTTCCAGTTATAGCGAAACTTAAATTCACTTGGAATAACCCCCAAGCCCAATTCGGGATATGCTTTAATGGATTTTGATTGTTGGGAGGCCTTGTAAAATTTATCAATGATCCCTTGGTAGCAACCGCCATAGATAACATCTGGATTGTTCGGATCAAAAGCCAAATAAGCACTTTCACAACCCGAGGCCGGATGCCAGTCCTTCCAATCTATTCCGTTGTCCGTTGTTCTGCTCACTATGGAAACCGAGGAATTGTCCTGTTGCCCCCCATAAATATTATAGGGCACCAAATTATCCGTGATCACCCTATAAAATTGGGCGGTAGGTTGATTTTCTTGAGTACTCCAACTTTTTCCCCCATTATTGGAAACGTTGGCACCACCATCATTGGAATTGATCATGATGTCATGGTTCTCCGGGTGTATCCACAAATGATGGTTGTCTCCATGGGGTGTAGCCATGGGACTAAAATTCACTCCTCCGTCAATGGATTTGGTTACCGGGGCGTTCAGTACGTACACCCAATCTTCATTCTGAGGATCCGCAAAAATTTCCATATAGTACCAAGATCTGGCTATATTGATCCTATCCTTACTGGTCTGTTTCCATTTTTTTCCCCCGTCATCAGATCGGTATACCCCTCCTTGTTTGCCTTCCGCCTCTAATACCGCATAAACCCTATCGGAATTGGCGCGGGATACGGAAATTCCAGATTTCCCCATTACCTTTGGCAAACCTTCCTTTAGCTGTTCCCAAGTGGTTCCGCCGTCAGTGGTTTTGTATAGTCCGGAACCTTTGCCACCAGAGACCATCGTCCAAGGAAACCGTTGGTGGTCCCACATGCTGGCATACATGATCATTGGGTTGTTCATGTCCATGCTCAACGAAGATGCTCCTGTAGTATCATCCACATAAAGGACTTTTTCCCAAGTGGTTCCCCCATCTTTGGAACGGTAAACTCCACGCTCCTTTGAAGGCCCATATTGTGCCCCTTGGGCCGAAATAAATATAATATTGGAATCGTTTGGATCAATGACCACATCCGAAATATGTCTTGTAAACTCGAGCCCTATGTGCTTCCATGTTTTGCCAGCATCCGTAGATTTATAGACCCCGTTCCCCATGGAGGTCATTACCCCCCGGGCAGCATGCTCACCCATACCAACGATCACGATATTTGAATTACTTTCGGCCACGGCAATGGCGCCAACAGTACCGGTTTTAAAAAATCCGTCAGAAATATTCTTCCAGGTAATTCCGTCATCCAATGTTTTCCAAACCCCACCTCCGGTAGAGCCCATATAATAGGTCATGGGCTGGTCCAGCACTCCTGTACTGGTAACACTTCTACCTCCCCTGAACGGTCCAATGTTTCGGAACTTCAATTGGTGAAAATCCTTATCCACCAATACGGTTTCCGGTCCTGAATTTTTCTTTTTGCTGCGCTGTGGATATAAAAATAAAGGTGCCAAGAGGCAAGTAAACAAGAGTAAACGAACAATGCTCATCATTTTGGTTTAGTTGGGTTATTTATATTTTAATCCCGACCCATCATCAAAGAATCGTTTCAATGTTGGTCGGTTCGCATAAATATAAAGAATCTTTTCGCAAGAATTTAAAAAAGAAATCCACCCCTGAGGTAAAATCTTCCAAAACTAAGATACCTATCCCATCAGATTTTCCAATATCACATCAACTATATGATCCAACTCTTTCTGGATTTCAGGATTGGTACAGTTCACCAGAATTGAAAAGACAACCCCCTGTTTTGGATATACAAATAAATTGGAATACCCCCCTACCCCGTTGCCCACATGACCATAAAAAGGTCTTCCTTTATGATCTTGGCTTACTTGCCATCCCAACCCATAATAGGTAGGGTTCCCGTTTATCGTTTGGGAAGTTATAAATTGGCACCAAGTATTTTCATCCGTCACCTTTTTTTCGAGCTGGGCCTTCCCAAAAATGGCAATATCCTCGGAGGTGGAAAGGAATCCGCCTCCTGCAAGTTTATACCAATTATTGACCGGAATAGCCTTTCTAAAGCCAATTCTGTTCTTGGAATAAAAGGTCGCTGCCCTGGGATAGCTCTTATTGGCATCTTCGGCTGTGGTGTGCCCCATTTTCAAAGGCTTTAATACTTTTTCCCTTACATACACATCAAAAGGCACTCCGCTGGCCTCCTGCATGGCAAGAGAGACCAGGACCCAATCAAAACTATTGTAGTGATAGCTGGTTCCCGGTTCGAAGAGCAGGTCTGAGTCCTTGAATATTTCTATGCTGTCCTTAATGGAATAAGGCTTGTTCAATCCGTGCTCCTTTCCCTGATAACCCCTGATTCCAGCGGTGTGACCTGCCAATTGCCTTAAGGTAAAATCGTATTGTTTTTTCGGGTAGTAGGGGACATAATCATAAAAAGAGGCATCCAGATCTACCAGGCCTTCCTCTACCATTTGTGCCAGGGCCACAGCGGCTATAGGCTTGGAAACACTGGCTACCCGAAACATCGTATGCCGAGGGTCTATTCTCCTTTTGGTTTCCAGATCCGCATGGCCATACCCTTTTTGCAGAACAGTATCCCCATCTTTTATTACGGTAACTGCCAGGCCAGGAATCTTCCTATCACGGATAAGTTCTTGAAACAAAAGATCTGCTTGCACCAAATCTTTGGCAACAATACCCGCACCAAATAACCTTTGGGAAACGAAAAAATCCTTGAGATATGTAAAAAGAGGAATTTTCATATACGGTAAAATATAAGGTTAAGTATTCCATCACAAGCTGATCCAACTGCGCTGAGGCCAACACCCTTGGTAAAATACCTACAAAACAGAACCACTAATCCCGAAAAATGAGTCGGCCTTTATAAATTTCTTCTACCTCTACTACGGAAGGACGTTGGTAACTAATGACATCACCAGTACCCCTTAAGGTCCCTTTTAATGATTGCGTAGGGTACAAGAGCATATCATTGGTTCCCCTGTGGTTCAAGGTAATATTTTCCACTATCAAATTATTGGCCTCCAAGCGGGAATCGCCTGCAGCGAACACAATGTTGAAATTTACCGTATTCCCTTGTAGTTTAAAATAGGATATCCCATTGGAAACAATCCGTACCGTTTCGGAATTTAATTGCAGGTCAAATGAGCCGCTAGTATTTTCAGCATCGGGCACATTAAAAGACTCTGATAGTAAGGTCAGGTTCTGATAACCTAGCACCCCGTCACTGGATATTGGGAACCCTGTACTGCTTCTGATCTCCACAATATCCGGAGCGGTTACATAGATCTTGGTGAGGTTGTATTTACGGGTAAAATTACAATTGTTATCGTCCCGTAATAACAATCTACCTTCCACAACCTCTGCGGTAACCTCATTACGCAAAAATTCCCCAGTCTCTATTTCCACCTTCGTGTCATCCCCTTGTTTCAAGATCAATTCCACATTGTCGTAGACCGTAATCTTGTTGAAGGCGGAAACCTCAACCTCCTCCACGACCAACCTCCCTGCATTTTGGAAACAATCGGAGGCATTTTCACTGTTGCAGGAAATTAGGAGTACCATCCACAAAAAGGATAATACCTTGAAAGTCCTGAACCATATTTTAGCACGGTGCATCATCAATCTTATTATATTTCTATTTCTTATGATAGGCTTTCATTATAACCTTATCCCAATTCCAAATTCAACTGCCTCCGCCTTTGCCCCATGGGATTTTAGGGTAATGGCCGCGAATAAATTATCCCCAAAATAGCGTTTCAGCCCAATTCTGTTATAGACCCTGCCTTCAAAATCGAAGGGGTAATACACATAATAGCCCAATTGGGAAATGACCGACATGCGGTTAATGAACAACTCGTGACCAACAAAAACCCCTACCCTTTTGTAATCATCATCTGCTGCAACATCCAATTCCGGAAAGGCAATGGCCTGGAACCTGATCAATTCCTTTAAAAATTTAGAAAAAAATACTTCCCCTCCCAACTGGAGAGCGCTTTTTCTTCCCAATCTTTTGTCGGCATAGGCCGAAAGAATATAAAATGGATACTGTCCGGAATTGACAACATCGCTTTCATTGATCCCCGTCCTAAAGGCGAAATTGTAACGAATGGGTTCCGTGACCTTTTCCCGCTCACCAGCAGGGATGTACTCTATGATTTCCCCTCCATCCAAATCATATACCAGTCCGGCATTAAAGGCCATAGTATTGGTAGAGGTGTTGGGGGCCCTAAAATTGGCGTTCGAATAATGTATCAGGGATAGGCCCGCTTTAAACCCCAGTCCTCTGATGATATTTTCCTTATGGTAGTTCAACATCAAATAGGTGGAACTTAAAAAATCGGACCCATAGGCGTTGTTTCTAAAGTTTTCGGCCTTTTCATAGGGATCGGTATTGTAGGCAATTCCCTGCCCTATTCTAAATTGTAGGTTTCTCTGCAATAAATAAAAGTTATAATGGGCGTACAATCCGTAATTCTCTCCAAGAGTCCCATTGTTCATATCCTGGTAGATGAAGGAATAGCCCACATCCGGATAGTTGTACTCCGCCTCCCATTTCTCATGACCATAGGTCTTCCTGTTCACCCCAAGGATCAGACCTCCAGGGTGGTCAGTTATCAAATGGGAGATATCCGGATTGTGCAAAATAACGGACCCATAAAACTGATTGGCATCCACTGTATATTTCTCTGGAGTGGCATCCGTCTGTGAAAAGCCTAGGGCACCTACAAAAATGAAGGCGATAGATAAGATTCTAGTCATGGGGCGTAAAAATAGGAAATACATTTAAGTCGGTATGCTCTGAAAAAGCCAATTGTTATAAATACAATCGACTTTAACACTACCTACGGCGTATGGTTTCGAAAAAGTAGAACTCTTTAGAATACTCCTTGCGCTATTGCCTTGATATTATCCGATTTTCCCATGGAATAGTAATGCAGTACGGGCACTCCTGCCGCTTTGAGCTCGTTCGACTGTTGTATGGCCCATTCTATCCCGATTTGTCTTACCGCAGCATTGTTTTTACAATCATCCACGGCATCAATCAAATCTTGAGGGATATCGATCCTAAATACCTGTGGCAATAATTGTAGGTGCCTTTTTACGGCAATGGGCTTAATCCCGGGAATAATAGGTACATTGATACCTATGGCCTTGGCGGCGTCCACAAATTCAAAGTATTTCTGGTTGTCAAAAAACATCTGGGTCACCACATAGTCTGCACCGGCATCCACTTTTTCCTTCAACCTTTTCAGATCCGATTGCAATGAAGGGGCTTCCAGGTGTTTTTCTGGGTATCCGGCCACACCAATACAGAAATCGGCACATTCATCGGTCTCGATTACTTCGTGCAAGTATTTTCCTTGGTTCAGATTTTGGATCTGTTTTACCAATCCAAGGGCATAGGCATGACCTCCATGAACTGGGTTAAAATATTTCTCCTCCTTCATGGCATCACCCCTGAGGGCCATCACATTTTGGATGCCCAGATAATGGCAATCAACCAAAAGGTATTCCGTTTCTTCCTTGGTAAATCCTCCACAGAGCACATGGGGAACCGTATCCACATCGTATTTGTGTTTAATGGAAGCACAGATCCCTACCGTTCCCGGACGCATGCGGGTCAGTTTTTTGTCCAATAGGCCGGCCCTATCTATATAGACATATTCTTCGCGGGACGTGGTCACATCAATAAAGGGCGGTTTAAATTCCATCAAAGGGTCTATGTTGTCGTAGAGCTCCTGAATGTTCTTGCCCTTTACGGGAGGTATGATCTCAAAGGAGAACAATGTTTTCCCTTTGGCGCTTTGTATGTGGTCTGTTACTTTCATCTTCTTTTCCCTGCCGTTACGTTCCTACTTTACGGCTTCTTCAGGTATTTTTCCTTGTTACTAATTCTCTTTGGGCGTTTTAACGCGCTATCCGCTTTATATTTTTATGTCATACTACGTTCTTCGTTTCCATATCCTGGGAGCTGCCATAAAAAGGATATCGCTCCTATCCCTAACGCATAATTGTAGCTGACCAATGGCTTTGTCAATCATCGGCAATATTTGGGGCCAACCATTTTTCGGCCATCTCTTCTGAGATTCCCTTGCGCCTGGCAAAATCGTACACTTGATCATCCTTTATTTTCCCAACCCCAAAATACCGTGCTTTCGGATGGGCAAAATAGTAGCCACTGACACTGGCTGCGGGCCACATGGCCAAACTATCGGTAAGTTTTACGCCAATGCGCTCCTTTACCCGCAACAGTTCCCATAAGGTCAGTTTTTCCAAATGGTCCGGACAGGCAGGATATCCCGGTGCCGGACGTATTCCTTTATAGGCCTCTGATATAAGTTCCTCATTGGTCAGGGTCTCATCCGGGGCATAGCCCCAGTGTTCTGCCCTGACCTGTTTGTGCAGATATTCCGCGAAAGCTTCTGCCAAACGGTCTGCCAAAGCTTTGATCATGATGGAATTGTAATCGTCCAGATCCTTTTCATAGGAAGCAGCCAATTCGGCAGTTCCAAAACCTGTAGAAACACAGAACAAGCCCAAATGATCTTGGATCCCAGTTTCCTTTGGGGCAATATAATCCGCGAGGGCAAAATTTGGCTTGCCCTCATATTTTTTTAGCTGTTGGCGAAGAGTCCTGAAAACAAACTTCTTGTCTTCCTGATGTTTCTTGGCATGGTGGTCTTGGGGCACGGTCACCTCAATATCATCATCATCAATGGTGTTCGCAGGAAACAGCCCAAACACCGCCTTGGCGGTGAGCAATTTCTCCTCAAAGATCTTTTCCAAAAGTTCTTGGGCGTCATTGAACAGATCCGTCGCTTCTTTTCCCACCACCTTGTCGGTAAGGATCTCCGGAAATTTGCCGTGCAGCTCCCAGCTTCTAAAAAATGGGGTCCAATCGATAAAATCCTTTAATTTTCGTAATTCCAAATCCTGAATAACCTGTATCCCCAGTTCTTTGGGGGTTACAATATCCTTTGGGTCCCAATCGATCTTATATTTGTTCCTTCTTGCTTCGGTCAAGGGCAGATACTCTTTTCTTTTACCGCGTTTTGCAAATTGCTGCCTAAATTCCTCATAATCAGTTTTTATAGCATCCCTATACGATTTTGAGGTCTCTTTTTGCAACAGGTCCCCAACAACGGTAACCGCCCTTGAGGCATCATTGACATGGACCACGGCATTCCTGTACTGTGGGTCTATCTTAACCGCAGTATGGGCCTTGCTTGTTGTTGCGCCCCCGATCAGGAGGGGAACGGAAAAATTCTGGCGCTCCATTTCCTTGGCCAAAAAAACCATCTCATCCAAGGACGGAGTGATCAATCCACTGAGGCCAATAATGTCTACCTGGTGTTCCTTGGCGGCATTGATGATCTTTTCCGGGGGAACCATCACCCCAAGGTCCACAATCTCATAATTGTTACAGGCCAGAACCACACTTACGATGTTCTTTCCGATATCGTGCACATCGCCCTTTACGGTGGCCATCAATATTTTTCCTGCCGAGGAACTGCTCCCTTCAGGCAAAGGATTCTTCAATTTTTCCTCTTCTATGTAGGGCAGCAGATAGGCCACGGCCTTTTTCATGACTCTGGCAGATTTCACCACTTGGGGCAAAAACATTTTACCGCTGCCAAAAAGGTCGCCAACCACATTCATCCCGGTCATCAGATGGCCTTCGATCACTTTGATGGGTTTGTCCACACTCTGCCTGGCTTCTTCCACATCCTCCAAGATGTATTGGTCTATTCCCTTCACCAAGGCCCTCGTAATCCTGTTCTGTAGGCCTTCCGTTCTCCAGGTAAGGTCCACCTTACTTTCTTTGGCCGTTCCCACAACGGTTTCTGCAAAATCCAGCAATCGTTCCGTAGCATCGTCCCTTCTGTTCAAGATCACATCTTCTACGCGCTCCAGTAGATCTTTGGGAATATCATCGTAAACCTCCAACATGGTAGGATTTACAATTCCGATATTCATCCCTGCCTTGATGGCATGGTAAAGAAATACAGAATGCATGGCCTCCCTCACCGGGTTGTTGCCCCTAAAGGAGAAGGACACATTGCTTACTCCCCCACTGACACTACAATGTGGAAGGTTCTTTTTTACCCAAGCCGTAGCCTCAATAAAATCGATTGCATTGCGCTTATGTTCATCCATTCCTGTGGCAACGGGAAATACGTTGAGATCAAAAATGATATTCTCGGGGGAGAATTTCACCTTGTTCACCAAGATATCATAGGAACGCTTGCATATTTCAAGCCTCCGCTCATAATTATCTGCCTGTCCTACCTCATCAAAGGCCATGACGATGACCGCGGCCCCATATCTTTTGACCAATTTGGCATGGCGGATAAATTCTTCCTCCCCTTCCTTTAGACTGATTGAATTCACCACACATTTCCCCTGGACCACTTGGAGTCCGGCCTCTATAATTTCCCATTTGGAACTATCTATCATGATAGGTACTCGGGAAATATCAGGTTCTGCCACAATTAGGTTCAAGAATTTCACCATGGCTTCTTTGCCATCTATGAGTCCGTCATCCATATTCACATCGATGATCTGTGCACCTCCTTCCACTTGTTCGCGTGCTATATCCAGGGCCTCCTCAAATTTCTCCTCTTTGATCAGGCGAAGGAATTTTTTGGACCCTGCCACATTGGTACGCTCCCCCACATTCACGAAATTACTCTCCGGAGTGATGACCAAGGGTTCAAGACCCGATAATTTTAAGTACCTCACGGTTGATAGTTGTTTGTTAATTGTTGCTTGAAAAGTTTCATCTTCTTTCAATTATCTATTTTTAAAATAATTGATAAATCCGTTCAATAATTTCTTGTTTGTTTCAATTTGCGTTAAAATTGAAGCAGTTCCTTCTTCATCCATATATTCTTGATCCAAAGCCAAATATATTTGTGTTTCCAATTCATACAAAGATCCACGGGAAATATGTAAAAAATGAACGGTGTCTGCAGAGGTTTTTCTTCCACATCCCTCCGCAATATTGGAAGGTATAGAAACTGCACTTCTTCTCATTTGAGCCGTTAAACCATACACCTCCATTTGAGGAAATGAGCTGGTAATTTGATAAAGGGTTTTTACCAATTTCCTTGACTCCTTCCAAACCTCTAATTCTATATATTCCATAACCTTCAACTATAAACTATCAACCATCAACTATAAACCAACTACGAAACACCTTCAACCAACAATTTCCGTGGCTTATAACTTTCTACTACTTCTACAATGGCTTTGATATGTGCCGGGGTGGTCCCGCAGCATCCCCCTACAATATTCACCAATCCTTTTTCCAAATATTCCTTGATCTGGTTGGCCATCTGTGCCGGTGTCTCGTCATATTCCCCAAATGCATTGGGCAATCCCGCATTGGGGTGGGCCGATACAAAAAAATCCGTTTTTCCCGACAATACTTCCAAATGGGGCACCAATTGACTGGCACCTAGGGCACAGTTAAAACCTACGGAAAGGATGGGAATATGACTTATGGAGATAAGAAAAGCTTCGGCCGTTTGTCCAGAAAGGGTACGCCCAGATGCATCCGCAATAGTCCCACTTACCATAATGGGAACATCTATATCCCTTTCCTCTTTTACCTCTTCTATGGCAAAAAGGGCGGCTTTGGCGTTGAGGGTATCAAAAATGGTTTCTACCAATAATAAATCGGCGCCCCCATCCAACAAAGCCTCCACCTGTTGTTTGTAGGCTATTCTCAATTCATCAAAAGAAATGGCCCTGAAGCCAGGATCGTTCACATCCGGGGACATGCTGGCCGTTTTATTGGTAGGTCCTATACTACCCGCTACAAATCTTGGTTTATCCGGATTCTTGGCGGTGAATTCATCGGCAACCTTTTTGGCGATTCGTGCCGATTCGTAATTCAATTCATAAACCAAGGGTTCCATATTATAATCGGCCATGGCAATGGTGGTCCCTGAAAAGGTATTGGTTTCCACTATATCGGCCCCCGCTTCAAAATACTTACGGTGTACCTCGGCAATGGCCTCGGGCTGAGTCAGGGAAAGTAGGTCGTTGTTCCCTTGCAACGGATGGCCCCAATCCTTAAAACGTTCCCCACGGAAATCCTCCTCGGTAAATTTATAGCGTTGGAGCATGGTACCCATGGCACCGTCCAAAACCAAGACACGCTCTTTCAACAAATCCTCAATATGCTTCATAATCTAAATATTTTGTTCTTCCAATCACTGGACGTGTACCCAAGGGGACTTCAAATGCAATTATGGTCCATTGCATGAAACAAAAGACAATGACAAACCTGTGATCCTATTCGAAACAACGAATGGACCAAGAAAATTAAAGTATCAAGTAAGGAAAGTTGTAGACAATGATGTCTTTCTTTAGGTTATCTACTCCCGTACCGAACTTCCTTTGAGGAATAGTACTTGGATTAGAATGTAGCACCTTCTTTGTTCATCCCTATGGTATAGGTATTGAAAAAAGGGTTGCTAAGGCTTCATTGGGTCTAATCCCTCCGCCTTTCTTGATAACGTCTTCAGTTTTGGTAATGAACTAAGTGCAAAGTAACACCACAGTATGTTTAAAAACAAGGAAAGTAGGTTTTTTTTAAACCTTCCAGAAATATTAGCTTCTGGAAGGTTTTTAGACTAATTCAAATTTAATCTAAGCTAATATACTCTGTACCACTTCCTTTTTGGCTTCTTTTTTGGTGCCGTCAAATCCTTCCACACCACCAACGGTTGTGTATTTCATCACATATCTCTTTCCTGGATTTATGCGCTGATAGGCACTTTGGCACATAACGGCCGCTTCATGGAAGCCCGAGAGGATCAATTTAAGCTTGCCGGGATAGGTGTTTACATCACCAATGGCGTATACCCCGGGAATATTGGTTTGGTAATCATAGGAATTATCAACCTTAATGGCATTTTTCTCGATTTCCAAGCCCCAGTTGCCAATGGGTCCCAATTTTGGTGATAAGCCGAACAAGGGTATAAAATCGTTCACTTCCAAAAAAGTCTCCCCTTTTGCGGCGTCATTATGTTTGATTACTACCGACTCTAAGTTGTCTTTACCCTGAACAGCAACCACTTCGGCCTCGGTAAACAATCTGATCTTGCCCAATTTTGCCAATTCCGCTGCCTTTTCTACGGAATCCAAAGCTCCCCTAAACTCATTTCTGCGGTGCACCAAAGAAACTTCTGAGGCCACGTCTGCCAAGAATATGGCCCAATCCAGTGCGGAATCACCACCTCCGGCAATCACCACTTTTTTATCGCGGTAGACCTCTGGGTCCTTGATCATATAGGAGACCCCTTTATCTTCATAATTGGCAATGTTGGGGATCAATGGTTTTCTAGGCTCAAAAGATCCCAGACCTCCTGCAATAACCACTACTGGGGCATGGTGTTTTGTTCCTTTATTGGTGGTAACGATAAAAGATCCGTCGTCCAACTTTTCCAAGGTTTCTGCCCTTTCCCCCAATGTAAAGCCAGCGTCAAAAGGCTTTATTTGTTCCATAAGGTTGTTGACAAGGTCACCAGCCAAGATTTCCGGAAATGCCGGAATATCGTAGATGGGCTTTTTGGGATAGATTTCCGAACATTGGCCACCTGGTTGTGGCAATGCATCTATCAAATGTGTTTTTAATTTTAATAATCCTGCCTCAAATACAGTGAACAACCCTGTAGGTCCCGCTCCAATGATCAGTATATCTGTCTTTATCATAACTTCTGACTTTCTACTTGTTTATATTCTTGGGCAACCTCTAAAATGGCGGCCCTGTGTTTAACTACTTCTCCAATGATTATTATGGCCGGATTTGCCAGTTCTTGTCTGGCCACCTCAGCTTCTATGGTTGCTATTTTTGCAACGCCTACTTTTTCATCTTCCCTAGTCCCATTTTGGATTATGGCAATTGGCAATTCTGATTTACCTTCTTGCTTGAACAGCTCTACAATGGCCGGCAACTTGGACATGCCCATCAATATCACCACGGTGGCATTGCTCTTGGCTGCCAAGGCAACATCGGTAGACAATTGATGGTCTTTTGTGGTTCCGGTAATCACCCAAAAACTTTCTGCCGCCCCCCTTTTGGTCACGGGTATGTTCTGTGAGGCCGGTACGGCCACAGAAGAGGATATTCCCGGAACCATGGCTACCGCTAAACCTGCTGCAGCGGCATATTCCATTTCCTCCGCTCCCCTGCCAAAAACAAAGGGATCTCCCCCTTTGAGGCGTACCACATGCCCATGGGTATGTGCCCTGCTCACAATCAGTTCATTGATCTGGTCCTGTTGATAAGCATAACAACCTTTGCGCTTGCCCACAAAAATATGCTCCGATTTTTTGGCATAGGCCAAGAGTTCCGGATCTACAAGGGCATCATAAAGTACCACATCGGCAGCTTCCAAAGCTTTGATCGCCTTCAAGGTGATCAACTCCACATCCCCTGGGCCTGCGCCCACTACGGTTAATTTAGGTTCTTTAAACATGTTCCAATTCTAATTTTCTGTAGGCCGCTACCTTTTTCAAAAAGGCATTCGCATCATTCACGTATGCTTTGGCAAAGGCTTCAGAAGGTTCGTTTTTGTTCAATTGCAAAGCCAATACTTCGAAAGAAGTATCCAAGCTTATTTTTCCCGATTCTACAAAAACCGTATCAAAATCCTTGATGATCCCTGCATGGGTATTGGTCTTATGGTTTTCCGATGTCAACAATGCCTTGGCAGAATTGACCATAGAGGTATAGGAATGGTAGATACTGGCGGCCCATTTTTGGTCTTCCAAGGCTATCTGTGCATTGGCTATTTTTTCCTCTGACTCGTACAATAAGGTGGCGATCAGGTCAATGACCACTCCGGCACATTCACCGACCCCAATGGCCTGAACATATTCCTCGGTATTCCCCCAATCGATGAAGTCGTCTTGGGTGAGGTTCTCGATATCTGCCAAAGGCTTTAAGAAATCATAGAAATAGATCTGGCCTTTCCCCACATAATAATCCACAAATGACTGTCCGTTGCCGTTGGCTTCAAAATCGTCCAATATCAGCCGTAATGCTTCCGGCCCCCTTTTACTGGGCACCTTGATTACCTTATCGGCAAACAATCCTTTACCGTTTCCAAAATTTCCACCTCCAAGCAATACCTGTAATGCCGGAGCAACCAATTTTTCCTTGGTCCGGATGGACATCCCCTGAAACCCTATATTGGCCATATTGTGCTGTCCACAGGCATTCATACAACCACTGATCTTGATGACCACATCAGGGTTCTTGATATATTGTGGATATTCGGTGGCAATCACCCTTTCCAATTCGGCGGCAATACCTGTACTACTGGCAATCCCCAGATTACATGTATCCGTTCCGGGACAGGCCGTTATATCCAACGCTTTGTTGTAGCCGGCTTCGGCAAATCCCAATTTTTCCAATTCCACATAAAACAATGGCAATAAGCTGTCCTTTACATACGGGATCAGGATATTCTGACGCAACGACAAACGTATTTCCCCTGCGGCATATTTCTCTACCAAATCTGCCAAGGCACGAGCCTTATCTATATAAAAATCGCCAAGTTTCACCTTGATCCCTATGGCGACAAATCCTGTTTGTTTTTGAGGCACTATATTGGTGGCTTTCCAATTTTCAAAAGCCTCTTGATTATGAATGTTCACCTCCGGTGCTTTTACATCCGCTATTTTCGGTTGCGGATAGGCAGCTGCGTCAATAGGATACGTTTTAAATGGTATTGCTTTTTGCTCTGCTTCGAGCAACTCCCTAAAACCATCAAGACCTAAATCCTTCAATAAGAATTTCATCCTGGCCTTGGCCCTGCTCTTACGTTCCCCATAACGATCGAACACCCGTACCACCCCTTCCATCAAAGGAATGATCTGATCACTCGGCAAAAAAGAAAACAATTCATCTGCATGGCGTGGCTGGGAGCCCAGACCACCGCCCAACATCACCTTAAAACCGGGCACCCCATTTTCGAGCTTGGCAATAAAGCCCAGATCATGCATATACGACAGTCCCGTATCGGCGTCACTGGCAGAAAAGGACACTTTGAACTTCCTCCCCATTTCTTGGCTTATCGGGTTTCTTAAAAAGTATTGGAACAGGGCATGTGCATAGGGAGACACATCAAAGGGTTCCTCCCGATCTATACCTGCCGTTTCACTTGCAGTTACATTTCTTACCGTATTACCACAAGCTTCCCTTAATGTAACATCATCTTGTTCCAATTGGGCCCATAGTTCCGGAGTCCGATTAAGATCTACATAATGGATCTGAATGTCCTGCCTGGTAGTAATATGAAGTCGTCCTGTGGAATACTCCTCAGAAACATCACAGATCCTGCGCAATTGGTTGGACAATACTTTGCCATAAGGCAATTTAATACGTATCATCTGAACCCCTTCTTGACGCTGTCCATAAACCCCTCTAGCCAAACGGAGACTTCTAAATTTCTCCTCGTCCAATTTTCCTTCGTGGAACTGGCGTATTTTGGCCTCCAAATCAATGATATCCTTTTGTACTATCGGATTTTCTATTTCTGTTCTAAAACTTTGCATAGGAACGCTTCTCTAATGATTATTGACTGTTTTGTTACATTCCTATATATTCTATATACTTAATAGGATAATAATAACAAGAACGTTTATTTTATTTTGTTCTCAACATGGGTTAGTTTATAAAACCAACTCCAGCTGTTGTATTGGATTGGGTATCTATAAGTATAAACGACCCGTTGGATTTGTTGTCCTTGTAGGCATCAAAATAAATGGGTCTGCTCAATTTAATACTTACCTCCCCTATTTCGTTCAAGGCCAATTTGTTGTTGGCATCCGCTACACCTGTATAATCCGTGGATACCACATTTTTGATGGCATCTATCTTTGACAATACCTTATTGGTGTTGTGCTGAACCAGGTATTTTGTTCCTGGCAGCAATTGCTTTCCATCCATCCAACAAACGGTTGCGGTGATCTGCTTTTCTATTTTTGGCAGTTCGTTGCTTTTGACCAACATATCCCCCCTGGTGATATTGATATCATCCTCTAAGGTTATGTTGACCGAACTTCCGGCAACGGCCTCGTCATAATTTTTGTCAAAAAAGTAAATTTCCTTTACCCTGGATTGCGTCAAGGAAGGCAAAACGGTAACATTGTCACCCACTTTTAAGCTACCACCATATATTTTACCAGCATAGCCTCTAAAATCATGATATTCGTCCATTTTGGGTCGGATGACGGTCTGAACGGGAAAACGCACCTGACCTTTCTCATGGACATCGGCGACCTCCAAATTTTCCAGATGTCCCAGAATGGTATCGCCCGTGTACCATGACATGGCTTCCGTTCTTTTTACAATATTATCTCCTTTTAGTGCGCTAACCGGTATATAGCTTACCTGTTGCTCTTGGTAGGTACTCTTCGCATTCAAGGCCTCAAAATCCCTTTTGATATCATTGAAAACCGCTTCAGAATAGTCTACCAGGTCCATTTTGTTAACAGCAACAATCACGTCTTTGACCTTTAATAGGTTATTGATAAAGAAATGGCGATAGGTCTGTTCTATAACTCCTTTCCTAGCATCGATCAGTATAATGGCCACTTGGGAGGTTGATGCACCGGTAACCATGTTCCGGGTATACTCCACATGTCCCGGGGTATCGGCAATGATGTAACTTTTGGTAGGTGTGGAAAAGTAAATATGGGCCACATCAATAGTAATGCCTTGTTCCCTTTCCGCTACGAGTCCGTCAGTAGCCAACGAAAAATCCAAATAATCATACCCTCGCTGCCTGCTGCTGCGCTCTATGGCCTCCAACTTATCATCGGTAAGGGATTTGGTATCGTAAAGCAACCTTCCGATCAAGGTACTCTTCCCATCATCCACACTTCCTGCTGTTGCTATTTTTAGTACTTCCATTACTTTTTACGCCTCTCCCAAGGAGAGGATCTTTATTATGTTCTTATCTTTTGATTTTGGATTGTTGGATTCCGATATCGGACCAATGCTCTAGAAATATCCTTGTTGCTTGCGTTTTTCCATCGCCGCCTCGGAACGCTTATCATCTATTCGGGCACCGCGTTCAGATATTTTTGATTCCCTTATTTCGGAAACTACCTTATCAATGGTATCTGCATGGGATAATACGGCCGCCGTACAGGACATATCCCCAACGGTTCTAAACCTTACCGTTCTTTCCTCTACCTTTTCATCTTCTGCCCTAAATACCACTCCGTCTTCCGCTGACCAGATCAATCCATCTCTTTGAAATATTTTGCGCTTGTGGGCAAAGTATATGGATGGGATCTCAATGTCCTCTTTTTGGATATAACTCCAGACATCCAGTTCGGTCCAGTTGCTGATTGGGAAGACCCTAACATTCTGGCCTATCTCTATCTCCCCGTTCAACATATCGAACAATTCTGGACGCTGGTTTTTCTCGTCCCATTGTCCAAAGTCGTCACGAACAGAAAAAATACGCTCCTTGGCCCTCGCCTTTTCCTCATCCCTTCGGGCACCCCCTATACAGGCGTCGAACTTAAATTCCTCAATAGCATCCAAAAGTGTAGTGGTCTGCAACATGTTCCTACTGGCATATTTTCCGGTTTCCTCTACCACCTTGCCCTGATCTATGGAATCCTGCACCTTGCGGATGATCAGTTCAACACCCAGTTCTTTCGCCAGTTTGTCCCTGAATTCAATGGTTTCCGGAAAATTGTGCCCTGTATCTATGTGCATCAATGGGAATGGGATTTTTGCCGGAAAAAAGGCCTTTTGTGCCAATCTCACCAAGGTTATGGAATCCTTGCCACCCGAAAATAACAATACAGGTTTTTCAAATTGGGCCACAACCTCTCTAAAGATGTAAATGGCTTCATTCTCCAGGGCATTGTTGTCCAAAACCCTTGCTTGCAAACTTTTTGTTAGCTGTTGTGAATCTATTGTTGCTGTTTCCAAACTTTCTATTTTTTTATTTCCCATTCCATAAGGAAGTAGAAATGTTTAATTAATGCGCTCTTTACTTAAGTGTGCAATCCACACTCCCTGTTCTCCAATACTTTTGTCGGGTCAAAATACTTATGCTCATTGGGCAAACCAAGATGAGCGAGATATGCATCCAACTGGGCATCGTTCCAATGATAAAACGGACTCACCTTTAATACCCCATCCTTACTTTGGCTCAAGATATCCAAGGTATCACGCAAGGCGGTCTGACCCTTTCTCAAATTGGTGAACCAGACATCTGGCTTATGCTCCTCCATGGCCCTTTTAAAAGGCTCCAATTTTACTTGTTCCGTAAAAATGGCGTGCCTAGGGTCTTCAATATCGGGGATACCCATTATGGCATCCCTATGTGCGGCCGTCTGCTTGGGCACATATAATTTTATGTTCAATCCTAAGGTGTCAATCAACTCCTCGGCATGCCTATAGGTATTGGGGGTATTGTAGCCCGTATCGCACCAGATGACCGGAACATCTTTTTCAACATCCGTTACAGCATGTAAAATAGCTACTTCATAAGGCCTAAAATTTGTGGTAACCACCGCATTTTGGGCATATTGAAAAGCCCAGGAAATGATTTCCTCAGGTGGGATCCCTTTGAATTGGGCGTTTAGGTCTTTTATCTGTTGTTCCGTAAATTTCATTTTCCTTGATTTAAATACTTAAAAATTCAATGCCCGTTATTTGCCCCAGTTTATGGCATTCCATGCCCTTTCGTGAAAAAAGTACAACAACATCTTAGTGAACAGTTCCACCACACCAATAGAAATGGCCACTTTGGCAGTTCCTGTAACCATCCAAGAAATTAATATGGTATCCAAGGTTCCAATAATTCTCCAGCTAATAGATTTTACGATACTCCTCTTTGGACGCTCCGATTTTCTATCAGAACTATAGCTCGTACTATTTGATTTTTTATCTAATATCAATTGATCTGCAATCATGTGAAACAATTTAATCTAAATCCCTATAGATTTAGTAGAGTAAGCAAAAATAGAATTTATTTTGAAACTTGGACGCAAAAGAAAGATCAATATTACTTTTACCCTATAGTTTTAGTAGATTAATTAAAAATACCTGAGAATTTTGAGGATTTCCCATTGAAATCTGGCAGTAACCTAAAAAAATGTGCTTAAGAAATTAGATCGGCGAGGGTATTGTTACCAAAAACTTCCAATGTACTGTCCCTTACTTGAATCATAAGTTTGTGAACGGAACAGCTATCCTCATCGGGGCAGTCACTGCACTTTTCGTAAAAATTGAGACTAACGCAAGGCACCAGGGCAATGGGTCCTTCCAAAACCCGCATTACCGTGGTCATAGGGATATCCTTTGGCTCCTTTATCAGGTAGTAGCCCCCTCCCTTTCCTTTTTTGGAGCCCAAAAAGCCCGTTTTACGCAAGGTGAGCAGGATGCTTTCCAAAAACTTTTGGGAAATATTCTCGTGCTTGGCAATTTCGGCAATTTGCACGGGCTCCCTATCCTTTTGGATGGCCAAAAAGGTGAGTGCCTTTAATCCGTATTTGGTCTTTTTAGAAAGCATCCCACGAATATAGGAAAATTTGGAATTGCTTAGTACTACCGATACTCCTGTTTTTTTTGGAGGTGGTCCATTCCTACCAATTAACCTAGGGCTTGATCTATATCGGCAATGATGTCATCAATATGTTCCAATCCTACGGATACTCTCACCATACCATCCGTAATCCCGGCTCCCAACCGCTCTTCCGATGTCAGTTTACTGTGGGTGGTTGAAGCAGGATGGGTCACAATACTGCGTGCATCCCCCAAATTGGCGGACAATGACAGTAATTTAATGGCATCGAAGAATTTTTTTCCAGCCTCTACCCCGCCCTTCACATCAAAGGCAACGACACATCCTCCAGCTTTCATTTGCTTCTTTGCGATTTCATATTGGGGGTGCGACTTCAAAAAGGGATATTTTACCCAATTGACCTTGGGATGTTCCTCCAAGAATTGGGCTAGCTTTAGGGCATTTTCACAATGGCGGTCTACCCGTACCGACAAGGTTTCCAAACTTTTGGAAAGGACCCAGGCATTGAAGGGCGAAAGGGCTGGACCCGTAATGCGGGAAAACCTATATACCTTGTCCATCAATTCCCTGCCTCCAACGGTGATCCCTGCCAGGACACGGCCTTGACCGTCCATCAGCTTGGTCCCAGAATGAATGACCAGATGCGCACCAAATTTTATGGGCTGCTGTAAATAGGGTGAAGCAAAACAATTGTCCACAATAAAGATCAAATTGTGTTTTTTGGCAATCTTGCCCAAAACTTCAAGATCCAAGATATCTACCCCCGGATTGGTCGGAGATTCTGCATAGATTATTTTGGTCCTTGGGGTGATCAGGCTTTCAATGGTATCTACCTCGTTTATATTGAAATAACTGGTATTGATGTTCCACTTCGGAAAAAATTGGGTGAAAAGGCTGTGGGTAGAGCCAAAAATACTACGGGAAGAGATGATATGGTCACCACTTTCCAAAAGAGCCGCAAAGGTTGAAAAAACGGCTGCCATACCCGATGCAAAGGCAAACCCGTCCTCAGCTCCTTCCATTTTACATACCTTCTCTATAAACTCGGATGAATTGGGATTGCTGTATCTGGAATAGATATTCCTTTCTTTTTCCTCGGCAAAGGATGCCCTCATATCCTCGGCATCCTCAAAAACAAAACTGGAGGTCAGGTACATGGGCGTCGAATGCTCCAAATACTGACTTCTTTCCATTTGGGTCCTTATGGCTTCCGTTTCAAACTGTCTTTTTTTCATAATCAACTTTTCTCTGTAATTCGTAATATATCTCCAAAAACCCCTCTAGCGGTCACCGCAGCTCCGGCTCCTGCACCTTGGATCACCAAAGGCTTTTCACCATAAGATTCTGTATAGATCTCAATGATGGAATCCGATCCCTTCACTTGGCCCAAGGCACTTTCTTTGGGTACCGATATCAATTTTACCTGCAATACGCCTTTCTCCTTTTGAAGATCCCCGGAAAGGTCTCCTACATACCGCAGTACATGGTTGGGCTTTTGTTCTTTTTTGATTTTTTCAAACTTTTCATCCAACACGTCCAAATGTTGTAAAAAATCCGAAACAGACCCCTCCCTTAATTCATTGGGGATCAAGTTTTGTATTTCAATATCTGCAAACTCGTTGCTCAGGTCAAGCTCCCTCGCTAGGATAAGTAGTTTTCTGCCCACATCATTTCCGGAAAGATCCTCCCTGGCATCCGGTTCTGTGAACCCTTTCTCCATGGCCTCCTTTAGAATACTGGAAAATGGTGTGTCTACCTCTGAAAAGGTATTGAAAATATAGCTCAAGGAACCAGAAAAAACTCCTTTTATCCTGGTGATATTTTCCCCGGACATGTGCAATAATTTGATTGTATCTATCAAGGGCAATCCTGCTCCCACATTGGTCTCGTAAAGGTATTGCTTTTGATGCTTGTCCAACTCTTCCCGCAGCAATTGATAGAAATCATAACCCAAGGTATTGGCGATCTTGTTGGAGGATACCAGATCGAAGCCGTTTTCCACAAAATCGAAGTAATGGGCCACAAAATCCCGATTGGCAGTATTGTCTACAGCGATCAAATTTTCCAAATGATGGTTCCTGGCAAAATCAAAAATATCCTGTAATTGATATTCCAGGCCTTTTGAAACAATATCCGACTTCCAATTCTTGGATATGCCTTTCGAATTAAAGAGTACTTTTTTGGAATTGGCAACCGCAAAAACATTGAGGTGTATGCCGTTCCTTTTTTCTATCTTCTTGGAAGATTTCAATATCTGGTCAATTAGGGTTCCCCCTACATTTCCATGCCCAAAAACGGCAATGTTCACCTTTTTGCTGATGCCAAATATCTGGCCGTGCATTACATTGAGTGCCTTGTGCAGGTCCGATTTTTTAAGCACCAAACTCACGTTCTTCCCCGATACCGTATTATTGAACAACAAGGGTACTATTTGGTTTTTTATCAGGGCATTATATGGCTTGTGAAAAGTGCTCAAGTCCTCCCCTATGATGGAAATGATAGAAACATCCTCAACCACGGTGATCATACTGATATCCTGGGAATGGAAATCGTGTTCAAACTCCTTTTCAAGGGCCATCTTTGCCAAGACCGACTTGTCGGTGGCCACAACCAATCCGATCCCCCTCTCAGAAGATCCTTGTGAAATAATGCTCACACTGATTTTATTATCGCCCAAGGCCCTAAAAATCCTGGCATCTACCCCTACCTTGCCCAAGAGACCGCGACCTTCCAAATTAATCAGGGACATATGTTCAAATACAGAAAGGGATTTGATGCCCTCCACATCGGTTTTTGCACTGATAAGGGTACCCTGGTTGTCATTATTGAAGGTGTTCAAAATCCGTAACGGAATATTTTTCTCGATCAACGGAATAATGGTCTTGGCATGCAATATGGTCGTTCCAAAATTGGCCAGCTCATTGGCCTCCCCATAAGAAAGCTCTGAAATAATCTTGGCATCTGGCACCAAATCCGGATTCGCCGTAAAAATCCCGTCCACATGGGTGTAGCTCTGCAACTCTTCGGCATTGAGGTAGTTAGACAACAAGGAGGCGGTATAATTACTGCCGTTCCTTCCCAAGGTCGTAGTTGCATTGTCTGTGTTTGAGGCAATAAAACCTGCAATGACCGCAACACTATCTGTTTCCAATTTCCCAAATTCATAGACCACATTATCCCTGGAAAGGCCATCCAAAACTTGGGCATCCCCATAGGTGCCATCGGTTTTAATCAAGTTTCTCGAATCCAACAATTTGGCCTTGACACCTCTTCCGATCAATAGTTTTGTCAACAGTTTGGCAGAAATCAGTTCCCCATAGGACAACACCTGGTCCTTGATCTTGGAGCTATAATCGCCTAGAAGGGACACCCCTTCCAGCAATTTGACGAGTTCAGAGAATTCCTTGGACAAATCCACATTGTTGTAGGTATGTCTTTGATACCTCTCAAAAGCTTCAAAATCCTCGGAATAATCCTTTCCATGGGCCGCCTTATCCAAAATGGCCTCCAACTGGTCGGTTGCGTTATCTCTGGCAGACAATACCACCGCAATTTTTTCGCCATCGTTCACCTTGGAGGTAATGATATCCAATACCCTATCTATTCCCTCCCCATTGGCCAAAGATTTTCCACCGAACTTCAATACTTTGATCCTTTTGGAATCCCCGTTTTGATCAAAAATACCTTTGAGCAATTCCTGCACCTGATCAAATTCTATCAAAAAAGCATCGTGTCCGTGGAGCGAATGGATTTCGCCATAGGTTACCTTACTATTGGCCTGGGCCCATTGTTTAAAAGTCTCTTTATTTTCTTTTGCAGTAAAAAACAGATCCGAATCTACCCCTATGATATGAATATTGGTATCGCTCTTTTGCAATTTCAAAAACCGATCCTCTCCTCCTCTGGTCACATCTATGGTCTTTAATAATTGATTGGCCAATTTGTAGGCCGATAGTTGAAAGCGTTCCTGTAATTTATTCCCATGGTGCAACAACCAACTCTCTACGTTAAATACTTTTAACTCTTCATTGGTGCTTCTTTGAAAGCGCTCCTTAAATGACTCGGGGGTCCTGTAGCACAGCATGGCATGCATACGGGCATCTTGGACAGGCTGTTTGGAATTCACCAAAAACTGTTCTTGGATCTGACAATTGGCAATCAACCAATCTGTAGATTTCCAATCCGAGGCCACTGGAATCAGATGTTCGGTAAGATTGGGCTTTAGAACCGCCATTTCCCAGGCAATACCTCCTCCCAAAGAGCCACCGATCAAGGCATATAGCCTTTTAACTTCCAATAAATCCAACCCTTGCAAAAAGATATTGGCAATATCCCTGGCTACAAAATCTTTATAGTTATCAATCACAAAGCCATCGTACCCATTGCCAGGCACATTAAAACAGAGGACAGTATATTTTTTGGTATCAATACACTTATCATCACCAATCAAGGCCGACCACCAACCGTGTTCCCCGGCGACATCAGAATTTCCGGTAAGCGCATGGTTTACCAGCACGATAGGGGCGGTGTGCAATTCTGGACCGAAAAGCTGATAGGACAATGAAATATCCAAACTGCTCCCACTATAGGTCTTGTAATTATCAATCTTTAAATGCTTCAACATATGGCAGTCAAATTAAAGGTGAACTTTTCACATAGATTTCCGATCAGGGTCATCAAATATGATGTTCAACAGAATAAAATCCGATAAAATTAAAAAAGCCAAACCCTCTATCGCCTCTATGGCGATCAGGTAAATCAAAAAAAGTTAAAAAGAAAAGACGGTTGCCGGGGCAACCTTTTTTGTTATCTGTCCCAAATGAATTGGGCAGAATTTAGCACCTTCATTGCTATTGGAGCAAAGGGTTGCTAAGGCTTCATAGGGTCTATTCCCTCCGCCTTTCTTGATAACTATTCAATACGTGTTTGAACTTTAGGTCTACAAATATAGGTTCGGAATATTTAAATTCCGTATACTCTTCAATAAAATTACAATTGGAAGGCCGCTTTCACTTTGTCTATGGCGTCCAATTTTTCCCAAGTAAACAACTCTACTTCCTTTTCGATCCGACCGTTATAGGGCGATTCAAAAACTTTGTTCACCTTTTGCGGCTCTTTGCCCATATGTCCATAGGCCGCTGTTTCAAAATAAATAGGATTGCGCAGTTTTAGGCGATCTTCAATAGCAAAAGGCCTCATATCGAATAATTCTGCTACCTTCTTGGCTATCTCACCATCACTCAAATTCACCTTGGCAGTGCCATAGGTATCCACATAGATAGATGTTGGTTTAACCACACCAATGGCATAACTCACCTGCACCAACATTTCGTCGGCAACTCCAGCTGCCACCAAATTCTTGGCCGCATGGCGGGCTGCATAGGCGGCACTCCTATCTACCTTGCTCGGATCTTTCCCACTGAAGGCTCCACCTCCATGGGCACCTTTGCCACCATAGGTATCCACAATGATCTTCCTTCCGGTAAGACCGGTATCCCCATGGGGACCACCAACAACGAATTTACCGGTCGGATTGATATGGTAGGTAATATGATCATCGAACAATACTTGCAAGGATTCCGGCAGTTGTGCCTTTACCTTTGGAATAAGGATCGTAATAACATCCTTTTTTATTTTTTCCAACATCACCTCATCATCGGCATCAAACTGATCATGTTGGGTTGAAACCACAATGGTATCTATGCGTTGGGGTACGTTCTCATTGGAGTATTCAATGGTCACCTGTGCTTTGGCATCCGGTCTCAAATAAGTGATTTCCTTATTTTCCCTTCTCATCAAAGCCAATTCTTGGAGTATTTTATGGGAAATGTCCAACGCCAAAGGCATATAGTTTTCCGTTTCCTTGGTAGCATACCCAAACATCATTCCCTGGTCACCGGCGCCCTGCTCTTCTTTGGCACCCCTGTCTACCCCTTGGTTGATATCCTTGGATTGTTCATGGATCAAGGAAATAACCCCACAGGAATCCCCACTAAATTGGTATTCCCCTTTGGTGTATCCTATTTTATTGATGACATCCCTGGCTATTTGCTGTAAATCCAAATAGGTATGGCTCTTGACCTCCCCGGCAAGGATTACTTGCCCTGTGGTCACCAATGTCTCACAAGCTACCTTGCTTTCCGAGTCGAAGGCCAAAAAATTGTCCAACAAGGCATCACTAATTTGATCTGCTATTTTATCTGGGTGTCCCTCACTTACCGATTCCGAGGTGAATAAATACGCCATAAATTCCAATCTTTTTTTTAATTGAGTATTGGATTTGACGTAAAGTGGTAAAGAAGTTTACATACTGAAAGAACTTCAGTAGGAACTGCTTTAGCATTTTTAAGAACCCGGAACGTTTCCGGAACTCGAGGTTGCAATCAGTCAAATCCTTCCTCTTCAAATTGTCGGACAAAAGTAGGAGAATTCAAATTGACGACAAAATCTTTAACAACAAATTACACCGGCTTTCAAATTTGACCAATATTCGACCTATACATTGGGCACTCCTGTGAACTTCCATTGACGTAAAAAACAGTGCCATTTTTTTCATCGTATATTCTATGAAAGATTTTCACTTCATTACGATAACTTGTATCTTGTGGCCCCCAAACAGTTTAATGATACTGGTAACATTGGGCACTAATCACAAACATTAAAGATTATGCATATAGCGGTTGCTGGAAATATAGGAGCAGGAAAAACGACCCTGACCAGATTACTGGCCAAACATTATAAATGGGAAGCTCATTTTGAGGATGTGGTGGACAATCCCTACCTGGACGATTTTTACAATCAAATGGAACGCTGGAGTTTTAACCTGCAGATCTATTTCCTCAATAGCCGATTCCGACAAATTCTACAGATCCGCGAAAGCGGAAAGAGTATTATACAGGATAGGACCATTTACGAGGATGCCTTTATTTTTGCACCCAACCTTCATGCAATGGGACTAATGACCAACCGCGATTTTACCAATTATTCCAGTCTTTTTGAACTTATGGAAAGCTTGGTACAAGCGCCAGATCTTATGATTTATCTGCGCAGTTCCATTCCGAATCTGGTAAATCAGATCCATAAGCGCGGTAGGGATTACGAAAACACCATTTCCATTGATTACCTCAGTAGATTAAACGAACGTTATGAGGCTTGGGTGGAAGGATATGAAAAGGGGCCCCTTCTGATCATTGATGTGGATAAATTGGACTTTGTAGACAACCCAGAGGATTTGGGATTGATACTTAATAAAATTGACGCCGAAATAAATGGCCTATTTTAAGTCAAACACCTACCCAAATTAATAGTAGTTAATGATTCTACTAATGTTGAAATAAGAATACAACTTATTTCAACACGATCAATCCATTTTTTAGGGCATGTTGAATGGCTTGGTCGCTGTCTTCTACCATTAGCACTGGAATATCCTTATAGTCCCTGTACAAACCAGCTACACGTAACATTTTTTTCCGGTGCTTCACACTGCGCAAATAAATAGCCTTAATCCTATCTGGATACATTTTGGCTATTTCCAGATAGATATCGGCATCCTTCTCCCCACTATCTCCGATAAGTACAAATGCCAATGAAGGATACGTTTTTAGAATATTCAAGATCTCATGGTTTTTATGTGGGCGATGGTCTGGCCCCTTCAACTTATGTCTATTGAAAAATGCACCCAAGCTCCGCAATAAAATGGGGCCCTTGGGAAAGTTATTGTTTTTTAAAAAGAATTTTAGATATAGGTATAAATTCCACGGACTGTTACTCACATAAAAAATAGGGTTCGATTTATCACCAGGAGCACCCCTGTGCAACAAATGATAAAATTCCGGTGCTCCCGACAAGGGAATCCTTCTATCTGGGGTTTTTAAAAAGGTGTTATACAAAACCCGCCATTTTAACCAGGACATCATACCTGTATGCAGAATGGTATCATCAATATCGCTAATAACACCAAAATCAGAGGACAGGGAAGGAATCAACATTTCCCCGGGAAATCGGTTTTCAAGTTGAATATTTCTTTTTATGGATTCATCTGCATAGGAAACTTCAAAAGCCAACCAACCCTCCTCATTGCACATAGACTGTAGATTGGTTTTATTCAAGGCCAACAAAAAATAGCCTTCCGCATCCGTTTCAAACTCATGGAAATCCCCATTGGGAAGTTTCAGTTTGATTCGGCAATTGGCAACAACGTCCGTCCCGAAACGTTTCCAAGAATTTATTAAAAGGTGAATAACATTTTTTTTTGTTAGATCAATATTCTCATCCTCAAGGGCACGGCCCTTAATGTACAAATGAGTGTCAGAGCCATATGTTTGAAAGACAGTAATCTGTAAGGGGTCCGTGCTCCTAAATAATCCCATATCTTAAAATTTAATTTTTCAGGTCCAGATCCATTTAAAGACACCTTCCTGTACAATATATATCATTGTAAATGTGAATATAATTATTTCCCCCAAAAGACATCTCCTTGAATTACAAAACAGACCATGCAGCCTTAAAAATATCATATCCACAGCGAGAAAATTTCAATCCCACTTAACTATATTATTGGTACGTAAAAATGTAAAAGCCGCCCATGTTTTATGGGCGGCTTTTATTGTAAAGGTCAACACGTTTTTACCTATTGTGCTATCTGAACCTTTACATCTTTTCTAAAAGATTCTACCTGTACTTTGACCTCATCAGGGGTACCTACAAACTTTTTTTCCTGTACAACTTCTTCCCCGTTCACCATGGTGGTATATGTAACAATGGCCTCAGCAGCAGCATTGTCCATCACCATCATCTCCACACGGACCTCCTGTTCCGTCTGGGCTACCCCGTTTTCAACGGCATGACCTCCCAAAATTGGGGCGATCACCAACCCGATCAAACAGGTAAGCTTAATCAGAATATTCATGGACGGACCTGAAGTATCTTTAAATGGATCACCAACAGTATCACCGGTTACCGCAGCCTTATGGGCATCGGAACCCTTATAGGTCATTTCACCATTGATTTCAACCCCTGCCTCAAAAGATTTCTTGGCGTTGTCCCAAGCACCCCCAGCGTTGTTTTGGAATATAGCCCACAACACTCCGGATACGGTAACACCGGCCATATAACCTCCAAGCATTTCTGCGATCAACTGGTCGTTGTCCGAGTATACCAACTTTCCGAGCAAGACAATAGCGATGGGAAACCCTATGGTCAAAATACCCGGCAACATCATTTCGCGCAGGGCTGCCTTGGTAGATATCTCCACACACTTACCGTACTCTGGTTTACCGGTACCTTCCATAATACCTGGAATCTCTTTAAATTGCCTACGTACCTCATACACCATGTCCATGGCCGCCTTTCCTACGGAGTTCATCGCCAAGGCCGAGAACACCACGGGAATCATCCCACCGACAAAGAGCATCGCCAAAACTGGCGCCTTAAATATGTTGATACCATCTATTCCCGTAAAGGTCACATAGGCCGCAAACAAGGCCAAGGATGTCAAGGCCGCAGAGGCAATAGCAAAACCTTTTCCGGTAGCAGCCGTGGTATTCCCCACAGAGTCCAAAATATCGGTACGTGTACGCACTTCTTTGGGCAGCTCACTCATTTCTGCAATCCCCCCGGCATTGTCCGAGATGGGTCCAAAGGCATCAATGGCCAATTGCATGGCCGTTGTTGCCATCATGGCCGAAGCAGCCAGAGCTACCCCATAAAATCCTGCAAAAGCATAAGACGCCCAAATAGCGGCTGCAAATATCAGCACGGTAGGGAAGGTCGAAATCATCCCAGTTGCCAATCCGGCAATGACATTGGTTCCAGCACCTGTACTCGATTTTTGAACAATCGCCAATACCGGCTTAGTCCCCAAGCCCGTATAGTACTCGGTGACAGATGAGATAATCCCTCCTACTGCCAAACCTACCACGGTAGCATAAAATACCCTCATGGAGGAGATATCTTTCAATCCTTCTCCGAAGAATTCCATTTTCATGGTTTCGGGCAGCATATATTTTACCAATATAAAGCAGGTCACAAGGGTCAATCCAATGGAAATCCAGTTTCCAATATTCAATGCTCCCTGTACCTGGGCCTCTTTGGCATCATTACTTTTTATTTTGACCAACATGGTCCCGATGACGGAAAACAAAATTCCAAAACCAGCAATGGTCATCGGCAACAAAATAGGTCCGATGCCTCCAAAAGCGTCTTGGATATTTCCTCCCATATCCTTGATCACATAATTCCCCAAAACCATGGCCGCAAGTACGGTAGCAACATAGGATCCGAACAAATCGGCACCCATACCGGCTACGTCTCCTACGTTGTCACCAACGTTGTCCGCAATGGTGGCCGGGTTACGGGGATCATCCTCGGGGATTCCCGCTTCCACCTTACCTACCAAATCGGCTCCCACATCGGCAGCTTTGGTATAAATACCTCCACCCACACGGGCAAAAAGGGCTATAGACTCGGCTCCCAAAGAGAATCCTGCCAAAGTTTCGAGAACAATGGTCATATCCTCGGTAGAAGTCCATGTACCGTTCATAAAGAAATGGAACAGTATGATAAAGAATGCGGTAAGCCCCAATACTGCCAGTCCGGCCACTCCCAATCCCATAACGGTACCACCGCCAAAGGATACTTTTAATGCTTGGGGCAAACTGGTACGTGCTGCCTGTGTGGTCCTCACGTTTGTTTTGGTTGCAATCTTCATTCCCATATTTCCTGCCAAAGCAGAGAAAAAGGCTCCAAAAACAAAAGCCACAACAATAAGGATATGTGTTGTAGGAACAATAAATGAAATTACGGCCAAGGCAATACTGGCTCCAATGACAAAGAAGGTCAGTAATTTGTATTCCGCCTTAAGAAATGCCAATGCGCCTTCATAGATGTGATCGGAAATCTCTTTCATCTTTCCATCTCCAGCGTCTTGTTTTAAAACCCAGGCTCTTTTTACCCACATAAAAAGTAGCCCAATGATTGCCATAATTATTGGCACATAAATCATAATTGAATCCATTCGTTAGTTTGTTAAAATTTTAGCTGGACTAAAGTAGTAAAATCAATTAGAAATAAAAAAAGCAATATTCCGCTAAGAATATTGCTTATATGATAAAAATTGTTATGCTATTTTATTAGGAAATGGTCACATCGCTAAGTGGAACATCACTATCCGCAAAACGGTTGATACACTTCAATACAATTTCTTTGGCTTCGCTGACATCTCCCCATCCGCCAACATCAACTTTTTTCTTTTCCAAATCCTTGTAAACCTGGAAGAAATGCTCGATCTCCTTGATAAGGTGAGGGTTCAATTCACTTAGGTCATTTACTTTGTTCCAGATAGGATCCGAAACGGGCACACAGATTACTTTTTCATCTGGACCTTTCTCATCGGTCATATGGAAAACACCAATGGGCTTCACCTCCATTACACATCCAGGAAACGTGGGCTCGGTCACCAATACCAACACATCCAAAGGATCCCCATCCAACGCCAATGTTTCTGGCACAAAACCATAATCGGCCGGATACATCATTGAAGAAAAGATCATACGGTCGTATCGAATCTTCTTCAATTTAAAATCATACTCGTATTTGTTTCTGCTCCCTTTTGGGATTTCAATTAGAACATCGAACGATGTTATTTCTTCTATACTCATGTTTTATTAAATTGTGGTGCAAATATAATTGAAAAAAACCAGTAGACCTTAGAAAAAAGGCACCATGGCCGATATGTTCCTAAAAACTAAACCCAAATGATCCCGTAACGCCAAACGCCCTAGCATCAGGATTTTCCAAATAATTTCCCCTAAAGTTAAAATCGATCCGTAGAATTCTAAATATATTCCCTACCCCCAGGGAGTATTCGTAATACATCTTATTGGAAGGTGCCATCAACGGCACATTGGTTGGACTGCTCAATGCAATATTCTCATCGGAAAGGTCTCCCCAGGCGCCCCTGATTCCCACGATCTCCCTCAAATTCCATTTTCTCATAAATGGGATCCTAGAAAACAACCGCCCATTAAAATTATGCTCCAAATGCACGGAAGCATAGGTATCGGTTACAAATTCATAAAAATTGAGGTTGGCAAAACTGCCGTATACAGAGAACAAGGTCTGGTTTCCGGGTACCACATTGAGCAGCCCCAAGGGAACCTCCCCAAACGTTTTGCCAACTTCCACCGTACTCAATAACCTGCCCCATCCCAATTGCCACGGCTGGCTATAGGAGAATTGGAGTTTTCGATAATCAAAATCACTTTCCATGACACCTTCCAGCCCTTGACTATAGCTTAGGAACATGGTACTAAAATCATCATTAATGTTACGCCTTTCCACGCCGTACCCTATCGTCCTTTTCCCTGGAGTGTATACCACCTGGGTGCTGATCTCGAATTGCTTGATTTCAGAGGAAACCCCCGTTGGGGATGAGGGATCCACATAATCCAGGCTAAAAAGATCGGGCAATGCGGAACTGAGCGTTCTAAATGAGCTGCCCACTCCAAATTTCAGATTGGTAATTGGCTCCATCTCCATATTGAATGCCGTAAGGTTGATGTTGCTGAGCCTATTGTTGGCGCCAACGGTGAGCACGGAGGACGATGCTTGGCTACGCCCCAGAACATCAGTGGTTGCCGTTAAGCTGATCCCCAACTGACCGATATCCCTGCGATTTCCTCCGGAAATGATCAACCTGTTCTTTTTGTCGACCAACCATTTGGCAGAGAATCCATGCTTAAATTTATGGTCCCCGAAACCGTGGGCCAAATATCCTTCCAAGCGCCATGGGTCATTTTGCCCAAAATAGGTACGCGCCCCCATCCTTAAGCGCAAGCCCTCTGCCTCGTTGTAACCAAAAACGGTAAAAACGCTGCCGATATCAATGTTCCATTTATCAATTTCTATATAACCACTGCCCAAAATACTGGCTACATTATAGATCGATTTAAATTTGGGAACGGTACGCAGCGTGTCCAATAGTTGGTAGATCCCCTTTTCGTCCTTGTTCAAGGGCTCCAACCTGTTATCTACCCAAAAATCATCCTGCTTCTCGAAGACCGATGGGTCAAATTGATTGGCATCCGCCTTATAGAATTCCCTAGGTTTGGGAATATCAAACATATAATTATTGTAAACAGTGGTCCTTTTGCCGTATACCCCCCTTGCCTTCTCCTTTTTGCTGAAACTAAAATCACTTAGCATATAATCCCGCTTCAATAGAAAAACAGAATCGTTCAGCACTTCAAATTCCTGTTCAATATAAATATCCTTGACCCAGTTGATATTGGCACTACGCGTAACTTCCAAATTTATTTTCTTTATGGCGAAGGTGGTATCGTTCACCCAAAAATCGCCCTTAAAGGTCAGTTCATTCTTGCGCCTCGGATAGTAAATAATGTTGTAGCACCATTTATTGCCTATAAACGCACTGTCCGCCAAGACATAATTGTAGGTATCCACCCCGGTCTTGGACAAGGGACTTGTAAAACTCTTATCGAAAAATTTTATATAGTTGTTGTAGATATCGTAATCCGAGTACAAATCCTTGACAAAGGCTATTAATGCCTGGTTATTGCTGAACCCCGAGTTTTTATTGCCCAAAATGTCCTCCTTCGTCTCAGCCAATTTGTTATCCCCATATACTTTTGAAAAGGTCTCATTTAAAAATATGGGCAGATAGGTCTTCCCGGTTATCCGGGATGTATCCAGATCTTCAAATACAAATTCCATTCCCCTAAAGAGCCTGCTCTTGATCAGGGCACTATCTATGGTATTCAGATCAAATTCAACCTTTTCATATTTATCATATTGATATTGTTTGAATTTGCTGACACCATTCTCCCTTTTTTTCGCCCAGATCTTCTTCAGGATATCTATGGCCGGATTGTTTTTTTTGGATTGCTTGCCCATATAGACCACCACTTCATCCAATTGCTCACTGGATTCCACCAAGACCGCTTTTAGATCGTAATTGATCTTGGCCGACAAGGGCAGCTCCAATTTATCGTAACCGATAAACGAAATAACCAAAGCATTATAGGTCTCATCGGACTCCATATAAAACACCCCATTGTCATTGGTAATGGTTCCCTGGGAAGAATTCTTGAACAGCACATTGGCAAAGGCTACCGGTTCTCCGGCCTCGTCCACAACAACACCACTGACCTTGGTCTGTGCATTGGACCACAAAAAGGCAAGAAAAAATAAAGACAATAGAATTCTTTTCATGAAGCAATACGTATGATTATCGGGAACTATCACAATGAATTCCCGAAAGCTTTGTTGTCAGGGGTTCCATTATTTTACAAACCACAACACCTATCATAAAAACAAAAGCTTTGCCGACACTTGGTCGACAAAGCTAAATTACCTTAACAAAACAATGTTATTTATTTATATAACACTTTTTTAACTGCCTTGATCACATCGTTGTGGTTTGGCAACCATTCCTCCAATAAAACTGGAGAGTATGGCGCTGGCGTATCGGCAGTATTTATTTTAATGATAGGCGCATCCAAGTAATCAAATGCCTGGGATTGTACCTGATATGTTATTTCTGTGGCAACGTTTCCAAATGGCCAAGCCTCTTCAAGGATAACCAATCTGTTGGTCTTTTTAACAGATTTTAATATGGCATCGTGGTCCATAGGACGTACGGTACGCAAATCTATGATCTCACAGCTGATACCTTCTTTTTCCAATTCCTCGGCAGCGGTATAAGCCTCTTTTATAATTTTCCCAAATGATACTATGGTTACGTCATTCCCCTCTCTCTTTATATCTGCAACACCCAATGGAATGGTATATTCACCTTCTGGGGTCTCCCCTTTATCACCGTACATTTGTTCCGATTCCATAAAAATAACCGGATCATCATCCCTAATGGCCGCCTTTAGAAGACCTTTTGCATCATAAGGATTGGAAGGCACAACGACTTTAAGCCCGGGACAATTGGCGAACCAGCTCTCGAAAGCCTGTGAGTGGGTTGCTCCCAACTGACCGGCAGAACCTGTAGGACCTCTAAACACAATAGGACAATTGAACTGCCCACCAGACATTTGCCTGATCTTTGCGGCGTTGCTAATGATCTGGTCAATACCAACCAATGCAAAGTTAAAGGTCATGAATTCAATGATAGGCCTGTTTCCACCCATGGCAGAACCAACTCCAACACCTGCAAAACCCAACTCGGAAATAGGAGTATCTATGACCCTGTCCGGACCAAATTCGTCCAACATCCCTTTAGAAGCCTTGTAAGCCCCATTATATTCCGCAACTTCTTCTCCCATTAAATAAATGGACTCATCACGTCTCATTTCCTCGGACATTGCCTCCGCTATGGCTTCTCTAAATTGTATTGTTCTCATGTATAATAGAGTAAAGTTTTTCTTTTCGTCTTAAAACGCAAGCAAAAATAGGAAATTATATGTCAATTAATACCCTGAAAGAATCAAAATAACAACAAATTTACTATGCATGCATAGCAAATTAAAAAATAAAAGTTATCTTTGGGAAATTCATTTTTAAGAAAAAGAAAAACTATAAATCAAAATGAAAATACTCGTTTGCATAAGTAACGTTCCGGACACAACTTCAAAAATAAATTTTACCGACAATGACACCAAGTTTGATACCAATGGGGTTCAATTTGTCATCAATCCGAATGATGAATTTGGACTCACAAGAGCTATGTGGTTCAAAGAAAAGCAAGGTGCCACGGTACATGTTGCCAATGTTGGTGGGGCCAATACAGAACCTACCATCAGAAAGGCCTTGGCCATTGGGGCAGATGAAGCCATTAGGGTAAATGCAGAACCTACGGATGGTTATTTTGTTGCCCAGCAATTGTCCGAAGTAGTAAAAAATGGCGGTTACGACCTTGTTATCGCAGGAAGGGAATCCATTGATTACAACGGAGGAATGGTACCGGGCATTATGGCCACAATGTTGGATATGAACTTTATCAACACTTGCGTGAATCTCGAAATCGATGGCGATAAGGTCACGGCTATCAGAGAAATAGACGGCGGTAAAGAAAAATTGGCCACTTCCCTACCCCTGATCATCGGAGGTCAAAAAGGACTAGTGGAAGAAAGCGATCTTAGAATCCCGAATATGAGGGGAATCATGATGGCACGCCAGAAAAAATTGAATGTGGTGGAACCGGTTGATGCCAAAGCTACCACCAAAGATGAGAAATTTGAAAAACCGGCACCTAAAGGGGCGGTCAAATTGGTCAGTGCGGACAATATTGATGAATTGATCAATTTGTTGCACAATGAGGCCAAGGTCATCTAATCCAATCCCGCTATTTCACGGGATTACCATCAACCACGATAGTTTTATCAACACAAAATTTAAAAAATGTCAGTTTTAGTATATACAGAATCAGAAAACGGAAAGTTCAAAAAGAACGCCTTCGAAGTAGCATCCTATGCTTACGAGGTTGCCCAACTATTGGGAACTACGGTTACGGCCATCTCCTTTAACACCTCCAACAACGAGGCGTTGGGAGCATATGGGGTCACCAAGGTTTTGGACGTCAGTAACGATAAGTTAAAAACATTTAATGCCAAGGCGTACGCCAATACCATTGCAGAGGCTGCCAAAAAAGAAGGCTCCAAGGCAATTATTGTCAGCTCCAGTACGGACACCAAATATTTGGCACCGATTGTCTCAGCCAAATTAGAGGCAGGATATGTACCCAATGTGGTAAGTACCCCGGAAAGCGCAAGTCCGTTTACCGTAAAAAGAACAGCCTTTAGCAATAAAGGTTTTGCACATACAGAGATCAACACGGATATTAAAATTGTGGGCGTATCCAACAATGCCTTTGGCGTCAAAGAAAACAATACTACGGCAGCCGTGGAAGCATTTGACCCGACCATTACGGACGCTGATTTTTCCACCAAATCCACAGAGGTTGATAAGGTAGTGGGGAAAGCCACCATCGCCGATGCCGACATTGTGGTCTCTGGTGGCCGTGGATTAAAGGGACCGGAGAACTGGGGAATGATCGAAGAATTGGCTGATGTTCTCGGTGCAGCAACCGCTTGTTCAAAGCCCGTTTCCGATTTGGGCTGGAGACCTCATGGGGAACACGTGGGACAGACTGGAAAGCCCGTAGCCAGCAACCTTTATATTGCCATTGGTATCTCTGGAGCTATACAGCATCTAGCAGGGGTAAGCTCTTCCAAGGTAAAAGTTGTCATAAACACAGACGCCGAAGCCCCATTTTTTAAAGCGGCCGATTACGGAATTGTAGGGGACGCTTTTGAAGTGGTACCGGAACTCATCGAAAAATTAAAAGAATTTAAGGCACAAAACGCTTAATTTTTGTTAAATTGTGCCCCTTAAAGGGCTGTTAAATATTAGGACAAACCTTTTATTTTAACAGCCTTTTTTTGTTTATTTAATGATATGAGTTTAGTTAGATTAAAAATAAAAGGGATATCCTACAGCCAAACACAAAATGGCGCGTATGCCCTTATATTGAATGAAGTTGACGGCGACCGCAAACTACCAATAGTCATAGGCGCCTTTGAGGCTCAATCCATTGCCATAGCTTTGGAAAAGGAAATTAAACCCCCAAGACCCCTTACCCACGATCTTTTTAAGAATTTCGCTGATAGATTTGAGATCATTGTCAAACAAGTGATCATCCACAAATTGGTAGATGGGGTATTTTATTCCAGTATTATCTGCGAAAGGGATAAGATTGAGGAAATCATTGACGCAAGAACCAGTGACGCCATTGCTTTGGCACTTCGCTTTAATGCCCCCATATTTACCTATAAGACCATTTTGGACAAGGCCGGGATATTTTTAAAATTTTCCTCCAAGGACAAGGAAAAAGAAGAGAGTACGGAGAGCATTATGGTAGATGAAATACTTCAGGAAGGCGAAACCGTGGAAATAGATAGCGGTGCCTCTGATGCATACAAAGAATTATCACTAGAAGAATTACACCAAGAATTGGATAAGGCAGTAACCAATGAAGACTACGAAAAAGCTGCAAAACTAAGGGACGAAATATCTAAGCGTCAGCGCTAAACCAAAAATTGTTTTATGAAATATAGCTTTTTGATTACCCTATCAATATGCCTGACCGTTTTCTCCACTTTTGCACAAGAACCAGTCCTTACAGACACCATACAGCAAGTAACCACCCCCATAACCGATAATAGCACGCCTGCACTGCTGGCCACTTCCTCAGAAATTGTCCCGAACCAAGGATTCACCACCCAAGGTCTTTTCAGGGGAATTTTGGGTATGGCCGTATTAATTTTGATATCCGTACTTTTTAGTTCCAATAGAAAGGCCATCAATTGGAAAACGGTGGGAATAGGTCTCTCCCTTCAGTTGATGATAGCCATTGGCGTTTTGCAGGTCCCCTTTATACAAATGGTATTCGAAAAAATAGGACAGGTATTTGTAAGCATCTTGGATTTTACCAATGCCGGTAGTAAGTTTTTGTTTGAAGGCCTGGTGGTGGACATGGATACTTTTGGATTTATCTTTGCCTTTCAGGTATTACCTACCATCATTTTCTTTTCAGCCCTTACCTCCGTGCTGTTCTACTTGGGAATTATCCAAAAAGTCGTTAGGGCACTGGCGTGGTTACTGACAAAAACCTTGGGGATCTCCGGAGCAGAAAGTCTTTCTGTGGCCGGTAATATCTTTTTGGGACAAACCGAAGCCCCCTTGCTCATAAAGGCCTATCTGGAAAAAATGAACAAGTCTGAAATGTTGTTGGTCATGATCGGCGGAATGGCCACTGTGGCAGGAGCTGTATTGGCCGCCTACATTGGGTTTTTGGGTGGCAGCGACGAAATGTTGCGACTTCAATTTGCCAAGCATTTACTGGCAGCATCCGTCATGGCAGCACCGGGAGCCATTATTATCTCCAAAATACTCTATCCACAGACAGAAGAAGTAGTAACCGATGTAGCGGTATCCACAGAAAAAATTGGATCCAATATCCTTGATGCCATTGCCAACGGAACCACCGAAGGATTAAAATTGGCGGTAAACGTTGGGGCCATGCTCCTAGTTTTTGTTGCTTTTATCGCGATGCTCAACGGAATCTTTGGTTGGATAGGTGAAATTACCACCATCAACAGTTGGATTGCCGCAAATTCATCTTACGACAAACTATCCCTGGAAGCTATTTTAGGGACCATCTTTGCCCCTTTGATGTGGCTGATAGGGGTTGCCGACAAAGATATTTCCCTTATGGGACAGTTATTGGGAATCAAATTGGCGGCCAGCGAATTTATCGGCTATATCCAATTGGCGGAATTAAAGGATGTGGTCAATGGCACCCATTTGGCCTACAACAAATCGGTCATCATGGCCACCTATATGCTATGTGGATTTGCAAATTTTGCCTCTATTGGCATCCAAATTGGGGGAATAGGATCCTTGGCGCCAAACCAAAGGAAAACCTTGTCCGAATTTGGTATGAAGGCAGTATTGGGAGGGTCCTTGGCTTCTTTATTGTCCGCAACCATTGCAGGGATGATCTTGGGATAATTCCTCCAGACAAAGCAAAATATTGCTGGTTGATAAGTTTTTATAAGTAGGAAAGTAGAATAACGTCATTTTTTTTACTCTTTGTTTATTTTCGTATCAGATAGTACCACAGTTTTACTTGTGGCCATAAGAAGAATGACCCATGAAACAATACCACGACTTACTCCGACACGTTCTAGCTTCTGGCAATCAAAAAGGAGACCGTACCGGAACAGGCACGATTAGTGTTTTTGGATATCAAATGAGATTTGACCTCAGCGAAGGGTTCCCTATGGTGACCACAAAAAAACTGCATCTTAAATCTATTGTACACGAATTGCTTTGGTTCCTCAAAGGAGACACCAACGTTACCTATCTACAAGAAAATGGGGTGCGCATCTGGAACGAATGGGCCGATGAAAATGGAAACTTAGGACCGGTTTACGGCTATCAATGGCGTAATTGGAACGGAGAGGAGATAGACCAGATCAAAGAGGTCATCCATTCTCTGAAGACCAATCCTAATAGCCGCAGGATGTTGGTATCCGCTTGGAACCCAAGTGTTTTACCGGACACCTCAGTCTCATTCTCCGAAAACGTCGCCAATGGAAAGGCGGCATTACCTCCTTGCCATGCCTTTTTCCAATTCTATGTGGCAGATGGAAAACTGTCTTGCCAGTTGTACCAACGCAGCGCAGATATCTTTTTAGGAGTACCTTTCAATATTGCTTCTTATGCACTCTTCACCCTGATGATGGCCCAGGTATGCGATCTGCAACCTGGAGAATTCATCCACACTTTTGGGGATGCGCATATCTACAACAACCACCTGGAGCAAGTAGAACTTCAATTGAGCAGGGAACCCAGGCCATTGCCAAAGATGGTCCTAAACCCCGATGTAAAGGATATTTTTGATTTTAAATTTGAGGATTTCACCTTGGTAGACTATAACCCACATCCTCACATCAAAGGAGCTGTAGCTGTATAGGATCATGTAACATCCCTTTATACTTTATTTCTTTTTGTGCAGCTGCGTCAATCTTTTGTATAGCCAAGATGCTGAACGCACCTACAGTATAAATGAAATAAGCACTTTTCCCAATTTTAAAGAAATCAAGTGCACCAACCCCAACAACCTTGAATGCTTCAAATTCCAGATCAATGAGCACATCAGGAGAAACTTTCGGTATCCTATGGAAGCCAAGTTGTCCGGAAAGGTCTATATTCAATTTACCATAGACCCTTTTGGAAATACGGTGGATATAAGGGCCAGGGGTAGCCATAACATATTTGAGAAGGCAGGTATTGAGATCATTGAAAAAATAAAAGATTTAGAACCTGCAACAATAGACGGAAAAGCAATTGCACTAACCTATAGCCTCCCTATCACCTTTAAGGGTATTAATCCTGGGGAAATCTTTGAGGACACAGAAGAAAGCCATGCCATACAACCCTATAATGAAGTCCATGAGGCCCCTCTATATGAAGGGTGTCAGGGTGCCAAAAATAAATCAGCATGTTTTCAAGAAAAACTCAATCGCGACATCACCGATTTTGTCCATCGTAGCATTAAAAATATCCCCGACCATTCGGTTAAAATATATTTTGAAATTAAAACAGATCTTACAATTTCAGATCTTGTGATTATTACTTCCAATAAACATACAAAAAAGTCGTACGAAACATTTTTTGATAGCCCGCTAAAGATCATAGCCCCAGCAAAAGATGGTAATGGCGACAACATCACAACATATTATACCACAGATTTAAAGAGTATTTCTCGAGAAGTACGTCAACGATAATTCTTTTTATGTCGTACTAAAATTCCCGGATCAAAACAATTCAAGCGGCTTAGGGTCAATCGTTGTGCTATATGGGTCAAAACGAAAAAAGATAAATTAAGTATCTTTATAAGTATCAACCCAAGTACGATGATCCTTACCGCAACACTCTTGGATTTCTTTACCGAAACCAGAAAACATACCGAAAACATATGCGCCCCACTGGAAATAGAGGACTATGTGGTGCAGCCCATGGAGGACGTTTCTCCCCCAAAATGGCATTTAGGGCACAGTACTTGGTTTTTTGAGGAATTCATTCTTAAGAAATTCAAAAAGGATTACAAGGTCTTTGATGCCGACTTTTCCTTTGTATTCAACAGCTATTACGAATCGGTGGGCAAAAGGGTCGTACGCTCCGATAGGGGCAACCTCTCCAGACCATCGGTGGACAAAGTTTATGAATATCGGGATCACGTTACAACCGCCATTCAAAATCTATTTACCGAACGTACCGATCAGGAATTGGATTCTTTATTGGAGATCGGGATCCATCATGAGAAACAGCACCAAGAATTATTGCTGACAGATATCAAGTATATTTTGGGGAACAACCCTTTGCTCCCCTCCTACGGTAAAACGCTTCAAGAACAACCAACAGAGAACCATACACAGGAATGGATAGCGATGGCCGAAGGCATCTATGACATAGGGCATCATGGAAATGAATTTTGCTACGATAATGAGCTGGGATACCATAAGGTCTTTTTGCATGCATACCAAATTTCATCCACCCTGGTCACTAATGGGGAATACCTCGAATTTATAAATGCCGGTGGGTATGAACATTTTGAATATTGGCACGCCGACGGATGGGATTGGGTAAAAACCCAGCAGATCAAAGCACCACTATATTGGCACCTTATTGATGGATCATGGCATAACTATACGTTGGCAGGTTTACAGTCCGTATTACTGAAGGCTCCCGTTACACATCTCTCCTATTACGAAGCCTTTGCCTTTGCACAGTGGAAAGGGGTGCGCCTCCCCACAGAATTTGAATGGGAAGCCGCACAAAAGTTGTTTCCTTGGGGAAAACGATGGGAATGGACAGAGAGTGCATACCTACCCTATCCCAACTATATTAAGGCCGAAGGTGCTCTCGGGGAATACAATGGAAAATTCATGGTAGGACAAAAAGTCCTCCGGGGCGGCTCCATAGCCACACCAACAAAACACACTCGGTCAACCTACCGAAATTTCTTTCCACCCTCGGCAAGGTGGCAGTATTTCGGGCTAAGACTGGCAAAATAATTTCGATATATTAAACATGCAAGACAACACCCGCACGATATCAATGTCCCAATTTGAACAAGAAGTGTATTCAGGATTAACGGCCTCTCCAAAATATTTATCCTCCAAATATTTCTATGACGAGAAGGGAGACAAAATTTTCCAGGATATCATGGCCATGCCCGAATATTACCTGACCAATTGTGAGTACGATATCTTTGAAAATCACAAATCGGATATCATCAAACTATTTACCCAGGAATCAAAAAGTTTCAATCTTATCGAATTGGGAGCTGGGGACGGCAAAAAGACCAAAATACTTCTAAAGCACTTGACCGCAAGCCATATTGATTTTAAATATCTTCCTATTGATATCAGTCAGAATGCCTTGGACCAATTGGAAAAATCGTTGCAGATTGAGATGCCGACCTTACAAACAGAAACCCTTCAGGGCACCTATTTAGAAACCTTGGAAAGGATAAATTCACTGAGGGACACCAAAAAAGTCATTCTCTTTTTGGGTTCCAATGTTGGTAACTTAATGCACCAACAGGCCGTGTCATTTTTACAACAGGTACAAGAATCCATGAAGGAGGACGACCTCTTCTTTGTAGGATTCGACCAGAAAAAACACCCTCAGACCATTTTGGATGCCTATAATGACAAGAGCGGAATTACCGAGGCCTTCAATAAAAATATCTTGATTCGCATCAATAAAGAACTCAAGGCAAATTTTATTCCCGACAAATTCTTACATTGGGAGACCTATGATCCCGAAACAGGGACCGCCAAAAGTTTTTTGGTATCCAAGGAGGAGCAGCTTGTGAACCTTCAAGATTTGGACCTTACTGTCTCTTTTAAGCAATGGGAGAGCATACATACCGAAATATCCCAAAAATATGACGATGAGATTGTTTCATGGCTCGCCGATAGATCCGGATTAAAAATTGTCGCCCAATTTTCGGACCACAAGAAATATTATAAAAATTACGCCTTTAAAAAAATATAGAAAATGAAAGCCATTTGGAACAATACCGTAATTGCAGAAAGTGATGAGACCGTAGTTGTGGAAAACAACCACTATTTCCCTGCAAATAGTATAAAGCAAGAATATTTTAAGCCCAGCGATACGCACACCACATGTGCATGGAAGGGCAAGGCATCGTATTATTCCCTAGAAGTAGACGGGAAGGAAAACAAGGATGCGGCCTGGTACTATCCAGAAGTTAGCGAATTGGCAAAATCCATTAAGGGCCATGTCGCATTTTGGAAAGGAGTCACCATTGAAAAATAGTCCAATGGTGACCTTTCTATAATTTTTTAAAGTGCCAGGATAGGATTCTCGGTACCAGCAAACTCATTCCACTTAAAACCATCGGCTTCAGCTTCGGTAGCGTATTCACCATCTATCAAATACTTAAATTCATAAGTGTTTTCTACAGGTAGGTCAAACGCTCCCTTAAAGGTACCGTTCTTCAATTTTTTCAAAACATGTTTCTTTGGATTCCAATCATTGAAATCACCTACTACAGAAACTTTTTTTGCATCCTCAGCAGGCACAGTAAAAGTTACTTTACAAACTGGTTTAGTCTTTAGATATTGTTTAGCAATTGCCATAATTCCATTATTAAATTATAGCACAAAAAAACGGATTAAAAAGCTCATTGACAATGATTTACATCACAATTATCATTTTGATAAAATTTAGGGGTCTTTTAATAAACTTTAACAACAAAGCATCGAAATAATTCTGATGTCTCTAAAGCCTACTTCATTGATTTTAGCACCTTTACTATTTTCTGGAGGTCTTTTTCTGTATTGTAAATGTGAAAACTCAATCGGATTCCCCCTCCTCTTTGGGCGCAGAGCACATCTTTTTCCGTCAATAGTTGAAAAAGTTTTTCTCCCCCTTTAATATTAAAAATAGTACTGTGGTCCTGACGGTTCACTACGGCCTCTTCCAACAGGCCCAAAGCCGATAATTCCTTTTTGGCCAATAGCGAAAGTTCCTTAAGATGTGCCGTGACATGGTCCATGCCAATTTTATTCAGGAAATCCAATGAAAATTTAAGGCTCCCAAAATTCAGGGTATCCAAATGTCCAGGTTCAAAATGCTTGCTAAACGTAATATTATCTTTGGCGGACAAATCTATATTGGCAGAATTGAATCCAATGGATTTAGGAGTAAAATAGCTTTTAATCCCATCTTTGAACAACATGAAGCCGTTCCCATAACCTGCCAATAGCCATTTATAACCACTGGCGCCCAGAATATCTATCCCCGATTCCTCAAAGTGAAAACTTTCGGTACCACAGTATTGCGTACCATCAGCAATTATGATCAAAGCGGGATAATCCTTCTTCAAGGTCTTTAAAAAACCCAGATCTATTTTAATACCATTGGTCCACTGCACCAGACTCAGTGCCAATACGGTAATCCCCTTGGCTTTTACCGCTTCCAAGATATCCCGCTCCAATTGTTCCCCTATGCCAACCTTGAAAATGTTGAACCCCCTATTTTCAAAGGGCCAATTCAGGGACGGATAATCCCCTTCCAGCAACAATACTTTCTGCTCTTTGGGCAAACCTTCCAACAAGAGATTCAAACCAATGGAAAAATTGGGCAGTAGGGCCACATTGGAGGGATCGCAACCGAAGAACTGTCCCACTGTTTTTCGTGTATTTCCAATCATTTTGTTCGATTTCGCCTTCATGATGCTCCCTTCGATCAAAAAATCAAGGTCGTGCTCCTGACGCCAGTCCAACAAATCATCGTAGAGCAATCCTGAGGCGGCAGTATTGGCATAAACATATTGGTTGAGGATGGGAAACTGCTTTATGATCTTTTGCATATGGAACTGAAATGTGAATTGGTAATTGACTTATCTTTGTAAGTAAAGATACTTATTCCATGTTTTCCAAAAATAAAAAGACATCAAAAATAGATGTAGAACAACACGAGTTATTAGAACACGCCCACGTCAGAATCCGAGAGAAAAAAAGGTTGTACAACCATTTTATAGTCTTCCTGGTTGGGAGTGTTTTTTTGGTACTGATCAACAAAATTCTAAAATATGGGGAAGCCTATGATTGGTTTATCTGGGCCATTACCTTTTGGGCCTTCCTGTTTGTGATCCATGCGGTAAACGTACTACTTGCCAAAAAGTTTATGGGCCTGGATTGGGAACGTAGGCAGCGGGAAAAATTAGTCGAGAAACAGAAGCAAAAGATTGCCGAAATCCAAAAAGAAATAGAGACGGAGTTTCCGCTGAGCAATATCAACCAAAAAAAAGATCAGTGGGAAAATTAATCATGATAGCCGCCGTAGCGGAGAACAATGCCCTTGGCAAGGACAACGACCTCTTGTGGCACCTTCCGGACGATTTTAAACGTTTCAAGACCTTGACCACCGGACATAAGATTGTCATGGGAAGAAAGACTTTTGAGAGCTTTCCCAAACCTTTGCCCAATAGACACCATATCATCATTACCAGGGACAAGGATTACCATGTGGAACACCCCAATTGCACCATTGTACACTCCTTAGGGGACGCTTTGGATTTAGTAAAAGGTGAGGACACCTCTTTTATTATAGGCGGTGGAGAAATCTACACCCTGGCCATGCCATTTTGCGATGTTCTGGAGGTTACCAGGGTTCATGGAACCTATGATGCCGATGCTTATTTCCCTACCATAGATCCATCGGTCTGGACATTGGAACGCGAAGAATATCATGCGAAGGATGAAAAGCACGCTGTAGATTTCACCTATAGGACCTTTATTAGGAAAGGTATTTAGAAATCCAGATAGGCCGTTTTATGCTTGGCCTCCACATCAGAGAGAAAACTGGCCAGAATATCAGGATCTGCATTGGTATAAAATTGGTGATCCCCCTCTTTCTCCGGATTTGCCAAAAGGTTGTTCTCCTTTAATATGGCCATGGTCTGCCTAGCAATGGCGGCACCGGAATCCAAAATTTCCACATGTGGCGGAATCATTTCTTTAAGTACCGGGATCAGATAAGGATAATGCGTACAGCCCAGTACCAAGTAATCCATACCGGCAGCCAACATAGGCTCCAGATAGGTCTGTAACAATTTCTTTGTTTCCTCTGAATGTACCTTCCCAGCTTCAATCAAGGGCACCAGTCCGGTACCCACCTGCACAACCTTGTTGATATGGCCCGCATGGTTCTGTGATGTGGCAAAAAAGAGTTCGCTGGATAAGGTACCCTTGGTAGCCAACACCCCAACCGTCTTTGATTTGGAACGCAGTGCAGCAGGTTTTATCGCCGGCTCTGTTCCAATAAAGGGAACGTTATACTGTTTTCGAACATGGGAGATGGCGTTGGTCGTTGCCGTATTACAGGCCACAACGATCAGCTTGCAGCCTCTTGACAACAAAAAGTCGATGTTCTTGACACTCAACTGCAGAATCTCCTCTTTTGATTTTTCACCGTAGGGGGCATTTTTGCTATCCGCCAAATAAATGGTATCCTCATTGGGGAGCAATTTCTCAATTTCCCTCCAAACCGAAGTACCTCCCACGCCAGAATCAAAAATGCCGATTGGCCTATTATCCATATTGCTCATTCTGCAATTAAAAGTATGAAGTTACACCCTAATTCCCATAGGAAATTTTATAAAATATAGTATTGGGAACAACCGTGTACGATGTGCTAAAATAAAAAAACCACACAATTGCTTGTGTGGTTTTTTATGTGATAAGGTTCTAATTTCTTAGAAGCCCAATTGCTTCTTCACATCTGGCAACAGGTCTTTTCCTTTGGCCACGATCAATCCACCACCTTGGGTAGCATCGATCACATAGTCGTATCCTAGGGAAGCGGCAACTTTTTCAATCGCTGCTTTGGCTTTCTCGGTGATAGGACCCATTAGCTCACCTTGCTTCTTTTGCAATTCTTGGTAAGCAGCCTGCTCGGCCTCTTTGATGTTCTTGTCGAATCCTTGTAATTCCAAAGCTCTCTTCTCGTTCTCTTCTGGAGTCTTGGAAGCAGATTCGTTGGAATACTGGGTATACTTATTTTTAAGTTCGGTCATAGAACTTTCGATATCGGCCCTATATGTTTCCTGTAATTTTTTCAATTCTGCTTGTGCCTTTTTCATTTCGGGCATTTGAGACAATAGTTGTTCCACATTGATATGTGCTACCTTGCTCTGAGCGTTGACAAAACTAGTAGCTCCTACAAACAATACAATCGCTACAGCTATTTTCTTTAAGTGTTTCATGATTTTGATTACTATTTACGTGTTAAATTAATGGTTTCAAACTTCTATATGTGTCAATTCCTAGTTGACGGTATCCTTCTTTACTTCGCCTTCTTTTCTTTCTTCTGCTTTCGCTTTTCTTTGGGCCTCACGTTCCTCGAGCAATTTTTTACGTCTTTCCTCGTAGGCTTTTTTGCGCTCTTCCCTTAATTTCAACTGCTCCGCTCTTTTTTCCTCTGCACTTTGCTCCCTTGCTTTTTGAGCAGCCTCCGCATTTTGAATCCTTTCCTGTAACTCCTCGCTGATGACCTCTTCTTCCGGTTCGTCGTCACCTCCAAACGCATCCAAGCGACTATCTACATCATTCCCATTCAAAGGCTTGCTGATTCTCCTGGTCCTAGCAATACCTCTGAGCACCAAGTCACTGATATCGTGCCTTTTTTCGGAATACAACATTACAACATCCGCAGAACTATCAAAAATAAAATCATATTTTTTGTTGGCACCAATCTTCTGGACCTCATTAAAAACCTGATCTTGTATGGGCTGTATCAATCTGCGCTTTTGCAAGACCAGATCCCCTTGGGGTCCAAAACGATCTTGTTGGTATTGAAACATTTCATTCTCCAGCACTTGAATCTCCTCTTCCCTTTCAGCAATCAGCTCATTGGTCAAAAGTACCTTTTCGGCCATTAGATCCTTCTTCATCTGCTCTACAACGCTCTGCTTTTGTTCTATCTCCACTTTCCATTTCTGGACCTTGCCCTCCAACTGTGCATTGGCTTCCCGATACTCCTCTACATTTTCCAAGATGTATTCCATATCCACATAACCGATTCTTACCCCACGTTGGGCAAAAATGGCTGTAGAGAAGAATACAGCTGCTATAATTAAAAGAACTTTCGTTTTCATCCTGTTTACTTTTTAGTATATAGAAAATATCGTGCCAAAATAAGTAAATAATTTAAAATGAATATATTTCATATCAAAGCACGTATGGGAAAGCCCTTTGGTTTCTTAGAATTGCTGTCCGATAATAAAGTGGGTCTGCCATCCGCTGGGACCAACAGAACCTGGAATATTATCACTATCAAATCCGTAACCAAAATCTATTCCCAAAAGACCAAAGGCTGGCATAAAGATACGCAATCCTACCCCTGCAGATCTTTTAATCTGAAATGGATCAAAATTACTAAAACTGTTGAAGGAGTTACCACCTTCCAAAAAGGCAAGGCCATATATGGAGGCCGATGGCTTAAGGGTCAAAGGATACCTCAATTCCAAAGAGAACTTATTGTATACAACCCCACCTTCTTGCTCCTGCCTTCCGGTAGCTTGATTTATGGTAAAAGGTGTTAAAGATTGATTTTCATAACCTCTTAACTGCACTACATCCCTACCATCCAGGGTAAAGTTACCCAGACCGTCTCCACCAACAAAGAAACGCTCAAAAGGTACATTGCCAATGGCGCTATTGTAATTACCTAGGAAACCAAATTCTGCATTGGTTCTCAAAACCAACTTATCCACTAGATTGGTATACCAATCTCCCTTGAATTTCACCTTATAATACTCTTGCCATTTAAAACGTTCACGATCTACCGCTTCCAAAGCCTCCACATCCTGATTTTCAATGGCCGTCTGCTCATCTTCATTTAATTGGGAATAATCCTTGCCATTAAACAGAGAATAAGGAGGAGTAAATTTGGCCGTGATCTCAAAACTAGAACCTCCAAGCGGAAAGATAGGGTTAGGTCCTGAGGATTTACGGGACAACCCAAAAGTATATGCCAAAGAGTTCGATTTTCCATTTCCAAAATTGAACAATCCAATATTGTAATCCTGGAAGTCATATAATTGATAGCTCAAAGAGTGTGATATCGTAAAGAAATCGTCTGGCCACTGCAAACGTTTGGCCAAACCTAGTGAAACACCAGTAATGGAAAACTGCCTATCCTTATCTATATCTCTATTTACAAAATCAAATTGAAACTGTTGTGTCCTTGAAAGCGACATGTTGAACCTTACCGGTTTTTTACCACCCAACCAAGGTTCGGAAAAGTTAAGGCTATACACCCTAAAAGTCCTACTGGCCTGTAAACGCAAGGACATGGTCTGCCCATCTCCCATCGGAACCGGTTTATAGGCCTCGCCATTAAATATATTCCTCAAAGAGAAATTACTAAAGGATAGCCCTAAGGTACCAATGAACCCACCGCCACCATAACCACCTTGCAATTCTATCTGGCTTGATCCGGATTCCACCAAGCTATAGTTGATGTCCACTGTACCGTCATTCGGGTTTGGATTGATAATGTCTGGCTTGATGTTCTCTGCATCAAAGAAGCCCAACTGGCCCAATTCACGGATACTACGGATTATATTGTCCTTGCTGTACTTCTGTCCGGGACGAGTCCTAAGTTCCCTAAAAATAACATGGTCATTGGTCTTGTCGTTTCCTTCAACTGTTACATGGTTCAAGAAAGTTTCCTTCCCTTCAATAATACGGATCTCAAAATTGATGGTATCGTTTTGGGCAGAAATCTCCACTGGGTTTACGCTGGAGAACAGGTATCCATTGTTCTGATATAAATTGGTAATATCCTCACCATCAGGTTTGCTATCATCTGCAATACGCTTTTTCAGTAATACCCCATTATAGGTATCTCCTTTTTTAATACCCAAAACTTGGCCCAAGATACGGTCCGAATACACGGTGTTTCCAACAAAGTCTATATCCCCAAAGTAATATTTGTTGCCCTCTTCTACCTGAATTTTAAGTTTGATATTATTCTCGTCTACCTTTACAATGGTATCGGAAATTACCCTGGCATCCCTGAATCCGTTTTCGGCATACTTCTCAATCAATGAAGTCAGATCCTCCTTGTAGTCGGCCTCAATATATTTGGATTTCTTCCAGAAGCGGTAGAATTTCTTTTGCTTTGTATTCTTTAGGGATTTGGCCAGTTTTTTATCGGAAAGCTGTTCATTTCCAACAAACTCAATATCGTTGATCTTAACCTTATCCCCCTTTTTGATGTTGATCACCATTTTCTGGGTATTGCTACCAACGGTATCCGCAGCAGTAGCAATGGTGACCTTGGTGTTCAGGTATCCTTGCTTTTTATACTTGTTCTGAAGGTAGTTTTTGGTATTGGCAATTAAACTTTCCGTGATTTTCTTGCCTTTTTTAAGGTCAGTATCCTTAATAATATCCTCTACCTTTCTTTTCTTGACACCATAAACGGTAACTTCTGACAAGGTTGGGCGTTCCAGAATATTCAGTTCAAGAAATATTTTATCGTCCTCAATATTGGTAATATAAAAGGCAATATCACTAAAAAGCTCCAAGCCCCACAACTTGTTGATTACGGCACTAATTTCTTCACCCGGAATGGTAATGGGCTGTCCTTCCCTAAGTCCGGTATAGGTTTTTACCGTCTGCTCGTTGTAACTCTGTAGGCCCGTTACTTCCAGGCCTCCCAAAATATACCTTTTCCCATCCTCATAGGACGTGTCCTGTGCGGTGGTCAAAGTGGTAAAAAAAAGGAGTAGGATTGTTGTTAAAAGTTCAAAGGATATGAACTTTCTCATATCGCTAGTTAAGTTGTTCGCTAGTTTTTCCAAATCTTCGTTCTCTGTTTTGGTAATTTATAATGGCCTCTACCAAATGATGCTCTTTAAAATCGGGCCAAAATACATCAATAAAATATAATTCGGCATATGCAATCTGCCAAAGTAAAAAGTTGCTTATTCTATGCTCTCCGCTAGTCCTAATTAGCAGGTCCACATCGGGCAAATCATGCGTGTAAAGATGGTTATTTATAATCGTTTCGTCAATCTTTTCGGGAGAAATTATATTATTTTTAACTTTGATACTTATTTGCTCCACGGCGTTCCTAATCTCCTCCCTTGCGCCATAGCTCAGGGCCAAGGTAAGGGTCATTCCAGAATTTTCCGCCGTTTTGTCCATCACTTCTTTCAGCTCCTTATTGGCCTTCTTTGGCAAGGAGTCTATATTCCCTATGGCGTTTAAACGGATATTGTTCTTGTTCAGGGTTTTGAGCTCTTTTTTCAAGGAAGAGACCAAAATTTTCATCAGGGTATCCACTTCAATTTTGGGCCTATTCCAATTTTCCGTGGAAAAAGTGTACAGAGTGAGGTATCCGATACCGATCTTAGCACAATTTTCCACAGTTTCCCTAACCGTTTTCACGCCGTTCTCATGACCGAAAACACGTAGTTTTCCCTGTTTTTTGGCCCACCTTCCATTGCCGTCCATGATAATGGCCAGATGCGCTGGTAAATTCTGATTTTTGATATCTTCCAAAGTGTTCATCATCCCATATTACTCAAAGCAATCACGGCAAGGTTTCCTACCAAAGGTATAGGTCAGGGTCAACCCTGAAAAAACGTACCAATCATCACTAAAAACATTCCCAAATCTAAACTGTTCATAATTGGATCCCGCAGGGTTACTGCCATCCAAATTATCTGTAAAGGTATATCTCCCTCCTATTTCCGCACCTAAAATCAGGTACTGGTTTATTCTTGCCTTGGCACCTACCGTCATAGGAATCGCAAAAGAACCATCTCTTTGCCCTCCTTCAATCTCCTGCAACTGCCCTGCATCAAAATAAGCGTAATCATACCTAAAGTACGTTAGCCCGGTATACAGATAAGGCGTGAATGCCGGTCCCAACCGATGTAAATTGTACTCCACAAAATTAAATTCCAATCCTGCGGACACTTCCAAGATGGAATTGTCCATCACATAACCCCTATTTTGTCTCGAGGGCATGTCCGATTTAAAATCATCGGCAGTGAACTTACCATATATAGCGCTTGCACGCCAAGCATACCTTTTGCTTTTATTCCATTTGAACAACCCACCGACGGCCGGGCCCGAGGGCAAAATATAATTGCTCCTACCCACATCCCCTATATTATTTGCACCTCCGGCAAAAACACCGACTTCGTAGGTCTGCGCGCTCAATTGACCAAATAACATGGCTAGAATTACAACAAAAAATGTCCTCATAAATCCTAAAAGTTTGCAAATATAACCATTTCAGCTTTTTAGCCTAGTTAAATGAGCATACATGTGTTCTCAATTTGATAAACAATTTTTAGCTTCGTTTATTGTCCAAGACAGGGGTCAATTTCGGCGATCCTCCCCCCATAACAATTTGTTGCGAAGTGTTTTAAAAAAACTCTCAGAAGTATATTCGATCATCTTGATGGTGAAGGCCGCTTTTTTTACCAAAACCTCCCTACCGTTTTCCAAGGTTGCAATACGGGAATCCAGGGAAAGCAGATGGTATTCCTCACGGCCGGAAACACGTAGTCTTATTTCGGTATTGTCCGAGACCACCAAGGGCCTCGCATTTAGATTATGGGGGGCAATAGGCGTCAAAACCAATGATTTTGCAGTAGGCGCAATGACCGGCCCACCACAGCTCAAAGAATACCCGGTAGAGCCGGTGGGTGTGGAAACAATGAGTCCGTCTGCCCAATAGGATGTAAGGTACTCATTGTTCAAATGGGTCTCTACCGTGATCATGGAAGTAGTGTCCTTACGGCTGACAGTTATTTCATTGAGGGCAAAATTGAGATCCCCAAATTCAGGAATATCCTCATCGGCATGCACCTCCAACAGACTTCTCTCTACGATGGTATAGGCCCCGGCAACAAATTCCTGTACCACTTTGCGCACATCTTCCTTTTTAAAGGTAGACAGAAACCCCAACCTACCTGTGTTTACCCCTACTATGGGGATATCGAGTTCCCGTACATAGGTAATGGCACGCAGAATGGTCCCATCCCCTCCAAAACTCACGAACATATCAAAGGAATTGTCCAGACCGTTCAAGATGTTGAACGTCTTGTGGGGCGAGAGTTTCCCCGATGCATACAAAAGCTCGTAGAATTCCTCTTCAAAATAGGCTTCGGAGTCGGACTTGCCAAGCTCATCCAACAAAGCAACAACATATTCCAGGGCATTATTTTGGTACGTTTGACCGTAAATGGCAATCTTCATAAATACTAGACGTTAAGATATTTGTCCAAATAATCGGAACGCTGCTTTAGATTCTCCATGAACTGATCGTCCGTATTGCCAAAAAGTATGGTGTAGTTATATCTCCTAAAAGTCTGCATGATATCATTGATCTCGGAAGCCCCTATTTTAATGGTCACCTCCACCACGTCATTTTTCATTTCGGTAACAAAACCGCCCAACAACTTGCTATTATTGCTTTCCACAATTTGAGCGATCTCACTAAAGGAATAATCTTTTATTCCTTTGCTCAGGACCAAAACTCCGCCAGGTTCGGTAAAAAACGGCGTATCTATAAAGACCGATACCACATCTGCCAAATTGTAATACCCAATCAGATTTTGATCTTTATCCATAACGGGCACCAAATTGGCCTCATTTCTTGCAAAAGCCTCCAACACGTCCAACCACGAGGTCTCCGTGTTTACAAAAAACGACTCCAAGTTATATCGGTAATCCTCAATCTTTTTACTTCCTTCAAAAGTCTCCAGATCGTTTTCACTGAGAAGTCCCATAAATTTATCCTCATCGGTCACCGCCACATGGGAATAGGTGGTGTTCTTAAAGAATTTGATGACTTCCTTTAAGGAATCCCCTATTTTGAATACGGGGAGGTTTCTAATAATGCGGGATTGAATCTCCATAATTCTTAAATATAATGCAAATTACTAATTTAAAATGGCAAAAAGCATGCCTTATTTGTATTTTTGCGAGGATAAATTCAGCATTAGAACATGACAAAACTTAGTGTTAACGTAAATAAAATAGCCACCTTGAGAAATGCAAGGGGCGGAAACGTCCCCGATCTGATCAAGGTAGCCATGGATATAGAGGCTTTTGGAGCACAAGGTATCACCATACACCCGCGCCCTGATGAAAGACATATAAGGTACCAAGATGCCAGGGATCTGAAAAAGGTGGTGACCACCGAATTCAATATTGAAGGCAATCCGGTAAAAAAATTCATGGATCTGGTTTTGGAGGTAAAGCCTACCCAGGTCACATTGGTACCCGACAGTGTGGATGCCATTACTTCCAACGCAGGCTGGGACACCCTTAAACACAAAGATTTCCTGAAGGACGTGATCGCCACCTTCAAACAACACGGGATACGAACCTCCATTTTTGTGGATGCCAATACCAAGATGGTGGAAGGTGCCGCAGAAACCGGAACGGACAGGATTGAGCTTTATACCGAAAGTTACGCCAAGGCTTTTATGGAGGGCAATGCCGAACGCAGCAGGGCCGGAATACTTCCTTTTATAGAGGCCGCCAAAGTGGCCCATAGCCTTAATTTGGGAATCAATGCGGGGCACGACCTCAGTTTGGACAACATACAATATTTCAAGGAGAACACTCCGCACCTACTCGAGGTCTCCATAGGGCATGCCCTTATCTGCGAGTCCCTCTATCTTGGTCTGGAGAACGTTGTGAACATGTATTTAAACAAGCTCAAATAATGCCGTTATTACATTCGAATATTTTAGGAAAAGGAAGCCCCTTATTGATTCTTCACGGCTTTTTGGGTATGTCGGACAATTGGAAAACATTGGGCTCCCAATATGCAGAGGAAGGCTTTGAAGTTCACCTGTTGGACCAGCGCAACCACGGAAAAAGCTTTCACTCCAATGATTTCAATTACGATCTGCTGGCCAAGGACGTATTGGAGTATAAACAGCACCACCAATTACAGGAAGTCATTGTTATAGGGCATTCCATGGGCGGAAAAACGGCCATGCAATTAGCCTGTGCCTACCCCAATGTGGTGTCCAAATTATTGGTAGCGGACATTGCCCCCAAATACTACCCTCCACATCACGATGAGATCCTGAATGGCCTGAATGCCCTAGATCTCAACAGTATCGAGTCCAGAACCGAGGCCGACAAACAGTTGGCGAAACACATTTCAAATTTTGGGGTGCGACAGTTTCTATTGAAAAACCTGTACTGGGAAAGCAAGGAAAAGCTCGGATTTAGGTTCAACCTTGCCGTGCTGAGCACCAAAATGGAAGAAGTGGGCGAAAACATAGGTTCTACCGCCAATTTCCAGGGTCCCACCCTATTTTTAAGGGGCGATAGATCCGAATATGTAACCCCACAGGACCTTCCCGAAATAAAAAGACACTTTCCCTTGGCCGAATTGGACACTATTGAAAAGGCAGGTCATTGGCTTCATGCCGAAAATCCGGAATCCTTTTTTGAGAAATCCATGGCCTTCATGAAAGGCTAAAAGAAAAATGACTCGAAAAGACCTCGTGTCCATCTAACATAAAATGCCATGCCAAGGTGTAGAAAATTCAATCAAAATATAATCCTTGGGCCAATTGGGATTACAATTAATTGTTTACATTTATTACGAAAAACAGAGACCAGACCTAAACGTTAGATACATGAAACTCATTCTTAGAATCCTTTTGAGCGCCCTTGCTGTTGTGATATTGGCAAAAATTCTGCCCGGTATAAGTGTGGACACCTATACCACAGCCATTATCGTTGCCATTGTCCTGAGTATTCTGAACTTTATTGTAAAACCCATATTGGTCATTTTGACCCTCCCCATCACCATCTTGACCCTAGGACTTTTCCTGCTGATTATCAATGCCATAATCATACTTTTGGCAGACAATCTAATTTCCGGTTTTGACGTCAGCAACATATGGTGGGCGCTTCTTTTCAGCCTTTTATTGTCCTTCCTACAATCTATATTATATTCTCTCCTGAAAGAGGATAAAAATAATTGAGTTACCGTTTGACATTCAGTAATTTAAAAACTTGGCGGACTTATTAAAATGTACTACTTTTGCATCCCATTTTATTTATGTAAAATTCGATACTAGAGATGAACATCACAAAAGAGCAGATTGACGAGTTAAATGCTGTTGTAAAAGTTGCCATTACAAAGGACGATTACAAGGACAAGGTAGAAAATATTTTAAAAGACTACAGAAAGCAAGCCAATATCCCAGGTTTTAGAAAAGGCCAGGTTCCTATGGGCTTGATAAAAAAGCAATACGGGAAGGCCGTTTTGGTTGACGAAGTAAACAAACTTCTACAGGACAACCTTAACAAGTACCTTACCGAAGAAAAATTGGATGTTCTTGGAAACCCGCTTCCAAAACAACAGGACAATTTTAACTGGGATGCCGAAGAGCTCGATTTCGAATTCGAATTAGGTTTGGCCCCAAGTTTTGAGATTGACTTAAAATCCAAAAAAGCCATAACCCATTACCAGATTGTTGCTGACAAGAAAATGATCGAGGAGCAAGTGGAGCGTATCCAAAAACAATACGGGAAACTGGTAAACAAACAAGAGGTTGGCAAAAAAGATGAGATCACCGGAGTTTTCAAAAATGAAGAAGAAGGGATAGACAAGAAGTCGACTCTTGAAATGGATCAGATCTCCAACAAAAAAGTTACGGACAGCCTATTGGGCAAAAAAGCAGGAGATGCGGTTACCTTAAAGACAAAAGGTCTTTTCAAGGAAGATCACCTACTTGCCAATACATTGGGTGTTCAGGCAGACAGAGCTGAAAACTTGGATATTGAAGTTACTTTCACCATCGAAGAAATCAACGAAAGGGAGCCTGCCAAATTGGACCAGGAATTGTTCGACAAACTTTTTGGAAAAGATGTTGTCACTTCCAAGGAAGAGCTAGAGGCCAGAATAAAAGAAGATTCCGAAAAGCAGTTTGAACAACAGGCCGATCAGAAATTATTGAACGATGTTACCGAGTATTTCATTGAGAACACCAAATTTGACCTTCCTGCGGAATTCTTGACAAAATGGATACAAACCACCGGAGAGAAGCCATTGACCGAGGAAGAGGCAAAAGCAGAATACGAAAAATCCGAAAAGGGATTGCGTTACCAATTGATCGAAGGCAAGATCATCAAAGAAAATGATATTCAGGTACAGTTTGAGGAGCTGAAAGATTTCGCCAAAGGATTTATCAAAACACAAATGGCCCAATTTGGACAATTGGATCCCAAAGAGGAAGAATTGGACAATATTGCTGCAAGAGTTTTGTCAAACCAAGACGAAGTTCGTAGATTGTCCGAACAATTGATGAGCCAGAAGCTATTGAAATTATACAAAGAGAAAGCAAATTTGAAAACTAAAGAAGTGACCTACGAGAACTTTGTGAAAGAAGTTTATGGGTAGTTTTCAAAAATAATTTAAGTATCTTTACGGTGCCGGAAATTATTTTTCGGCACCTTTTTTTGTTTCAAAAAAATATCGAAGAAAACACATGGATTACGGAAAAGAGTTCAAGAACTACGCTATAAAAGACCAAGGGATCAGCAGCACGTACTATGACAAAATCATTAGTACCATGTACCCATCGGCAATGACCCCGAACATCATCGAGGAGAGACAGTTAAATGCCATTGCAATGGATGTTTTTTCCAGGTTGATGATGGATAGGATCATTTTTTTGGGAACAGGCATCAATGACCAGGTTGCCAATATTGTTCAAGCACAATTATTGTTTTTGGAAAGTGCAGATGCCTCCAAGGACATTCAGATCTACATCAACTCCCCAGGGGGAAGTGTATATGCAGGTCTTGGAATCTACGACACCATGCAATTTATAAAGCCCGATGTGGCCACCATATGCACAGGAATGGCTGCCTCTATGGGCGCCGTATTGCTTTGTGCCGGTGAAAAAGGAAAACGAAGTGGGCTGACACATTCCCGTGTTATGATCCACCAACCTTTGGGAGGAGCACAGGGGCAGGCAAGTGATATAGAAATCACTGCAAGGGAAATCCTAAAACTAAAGGATGAATTGTACCAGATCATCGCAAATCACTCAGGACAATCCTTTGAAAAAGTAAGTGATGACAGTGACAGGGATTACTGGATGAAAGCCAACGAAGCCCTGAAATACGGGATGATCGATGAAATTTTAGTAAGGGATACCAAATAATCCCGACAAAGGAAAAGCACATACGGAAAGAAATTTTCGTACAGATAAACCAAAAACCCAATAACTGCGTTATTGAGTTTTATGTTACCCCCATTATTATGGCAAAAGAAAACTTAGAATGCTCTTTTTGCGGAAGGAAAAAACCGGAAACCAATCTATTGATTGCCGGCTTGGATGCACATATTTGTGACCGATGTATTGAGCAAGCGCACGGAATCGTTGCCGAAGAATCCAAACAATCCAACAAGAACGATCTATCGTCTGAATTGACTCTTAGAAAACCTTTGGATATCAAAGAATTCTTGGATACGTTCATCATTGGACAGGACAGGACCAAAAAGGTGATGTCCGTTGCTGTGTACAACCACTACAAGCGTTTGTTACAGCCCAAGAGCAAGGAAGATGATATTGAAATCCAAAAGAGCAATATCATCATGGCCGGGCAAACGGGAACCGGAAAAACATTGATGGCCAAAACCATTGCCAAAATGTTGAATGTTCCCTTGGCCATTGTAGATGCCACGGTTTTGACCGAAGCAGGTTACGTGGGAGAAGATGTGGAAAGCATCTTGACAAGATTGCTTCAGGCTGCGGATTACAATTTGGAAAAAGCGGAACGAGGTATCGTTTTTATTGATGAAATAGACAAGATTGCCCGTAAAAGCGACAACCCCTCCATTACCAGGGACGTTTCCGGGGAAGGAGTACAGCAGGGATTGTTGAAACTCTTGGAAGGTACCGTAGTGAACGTTCCACCAAAAGGAGGACGCAAGCATCCGGACCAGAAATTTATTGAGGTCAATACAGAAAATATCTTGTTTATTGCAGGTGGCGCCTTTGATGGTATAGAACGTATCATCACCAAACGCTTGAACATGCAGGCCGTAGGTTATAGCGCTTCCAAAGCAGAGGACAATCTGGACAATAACAATATCCTACAATATATCATCCCAAAGGACTTAAAAGAATTTGGATTGATCCCCGAGATCATTGGGCGACTACCAGTCCTTACCCATATGAACCCCTTGGACGAGGAAACATTGCGTGCCATCCTTACCGAACCCAAGAACGCCATTATCAAACAGTATGAAAAATTGTTTGCCATGGACGATATCAGCTTTAAGATTACTGATGAAGCGCTAAACTACATCGTAAAAAAAGCTATTGAGTACAAATTGGGTGCCCGAGGATTACGATCACTCTGTGAGGCTATTTTCACGGATGCGATGTTCGAATTGCCAAGCAGTGATGAAAGGGAATTCAAAGTAACCAAATCCTATGCAGAGGAGAAACTTTCCTTTGTGACCTTGAAAAAACTAAAAGCAGCTTCTTAGGACTGAAGCTGCTTTTTTATTGCCATACCCAAAAGGTCCTTACAAACCTTTTGTATAATTTTCTCATCGGAATACAGTTCGTGCCCAAAGTTGGGTACAATATCAAATTCCAAATCCAACTTTTTCGCCCAGGCATCGGACGGTCTAAATTCATCCTTACCTCCATACACCAAGGTTGTTCTGCATTTCGGTTTTTCCGATTCATTTCTGATCCTGGTGGCCGAAACGGTATACAGCGATTTCATTTTCAAACCTGCCAGTGCGGCCTTCCATGCTATGGTCCCTCCGGTACTGAATGCCAAAAAATGACTGGGTACGGATTCCTTCTTCAATAGATGTGCTACTGCCGTGTTTATACCGCCGTTTACAAAGGCCTGATGTACATTTTTATTGGAGTCAATAGCCAAATCTATATTTGCCAATTGTTGGCAATCATAAAATTCGATATCAAAATGCTGTTGCAAATACCCTAAATAAGAAGTGATCCAGAGTCCTTTTTTTGCACCCCACATATCTGATAATACTACAAGTCGTTCTGCCATAATGAAAAGTTTTAAAGGTTAATAGGGGGCTGTTATTAACGACAATTTGCGTCATTATCCGCTAAAAACAATATTTACTTGTTCATTTGCAGCAATTCTTCGACATAAGTGCGTTCGTTGGACAATCTGGGTATCTTATGCTGTCCTCCCAATTTGTCCTTGGATTTTAGCCAATCATAGAACAGATTCTGTCGTGCTATGTGTACTTTGGGCATTCTCAAGGTCATGCTATTGTACCGCTTTGCCTCATAATCGGAATTCAGGGATTTAAGGGCATTGTCCAGTATTTCCGTGAAATATTCGATCTCTTCGGGCTCGGTCCTGAATTCTATGATCCATTCATGCGCCCCTTTCTCCTTATCGCTCATAAATATGGGAGCTGCGGTATAATCCTTGATCTCGGCACCCGTTTTTTTACAGATACTTTTAAGGGCCTCTTCCGCATTCTCTATGATCAACTCTTCCCCAAAAACATTGATATGGTGCTTGGTCCTGCCCGTTACCTTGATACGGTAGGGGTCTGTAGAGGTAAAACGCACGGTATCCCCTATCTTATAGCGCCAGAGTCCGGCATTGGTAGTAATAATGATGGCGTAATTCACCTTGGTCTGTACTTCCCACAATGGGATTACCCTTTGCTCCAAGGTTCCATAATGGTCCATGGGTATAAACTCATAGAAAATACCGTAATCCAACATCAACAAAAGGTCATCGGCATGGTTCCGGTCCTGTATGGCAAAAAACCCTTCGGAGGCGTTATATATTTCGTAATAGTTAAAGTTCTTTCGGGGCAACAACAGTTTGTACTGCTCTTTATAGGGACCAAAATTGACCCCTCCATGGAAATAAACCTCCAAATTTTCCCAGACCCTGAACAGATGTTCCTTCCCAGTTTCTTCCAGCACATTGTTCAACAGCACCAACATCCATGAAGGCACTCCTGCCAAACTCGTCACATTTTCCTGTACACTCTCCTTAATAATGGCATGCATTTTGGATTCCCATTCACTCATCAAGGAAACCTTGTTGCTGGGGGTACTGCTCAATTCTGCCCAGAATGGCATGTTATCTATGAGTATGGCGGAAAGATCCCCAAAAAAGGTCCCGTTATCCTGATACAACTCCTTGCTGCCACCCAGACGGAGACTTTTTCCCGTAAACAATTGGGAATTTTCGTTGTTGTTGAGATAAAGGCACAGCAGGTCCTTCCCCGACTTGTAGTGGCAATCTTCCAGCGCCTCTGAACTTACGGGTATAAACTTACTTTTGGCATTGGTGGTGCCACTGCTTTTGGCAAACCACTTGATGGATGTGGGCCAGAAAATATTTTGCTCCCCTTTTCTGGTCCGTTCTATCATGGGTTCTATCTCTTCATAAGAGACAATGGGCACACGCTCTGCAAAGGTTTTGTAATTAACAATGGATTCAAAGCCGTATTTTTTTCCTATTTCCGTGTCCTCGGCAATGGTCAATAATTGGCGCAACACCTCTTCCTGTACTTCCCCCGGATATTTCAGGAAAAGTTCTATCTGGTGATCGCGCTTTTTCAACAACCAAGATGCTATTGAATTAAATAATGGTATGGGCATTTTTCGGTATCTTTATCCTAAAATGATAGGCTTTAATCTAATGGCTAATTTCATTAAAAATAGCTTTTAAAATTATCATTTTCAAATTGAAATTTAATTTAAAAAAATGCTTTTATGCAGTTTGAAGGAGTCTTAAAAAAAATGCAAACAGAATTAGGGAATCCTATTCAATATTATCTGGTTTTTGAAAACGACTTTCTAAATGTCAACCAAGTGCTGGACAAAGAGTTGGAAATAAAATTTATAAAATACCAGTGCCTCAATTGTCATTTGGACAAAACCATCTACAGACAGGGATTTTGCCGAAATTGCTTTTTTGAAATTCCTTCCGCCGGTGATTGGATCATGAGACCTGAACTGAGTACGGCGCATTTGGACCAGGAAGATAGGGATTTGGAGTACGAAAAGAAGGTACAGCTACAACCACACATTGTCTATCTGGCCAATTCCAGCAACATAAAAGTAGGGGTCACCAGAAAATCCCAAGTCCCTACAAGATGGATCGACCAAGGGGCGCACGAGGCCATAGAGATCGTAGAAGTGCCAAATCGCTATTTGGCCGGAATTACCGAGGTTGCCCTTAAAGACCATATTGGCGACAAGACCAATTGGCGAAAAATGCTTACCAACAATGTGGATGATGAGGATCTGGTGGCCTATAGAAACAAATTGAGGCAGTACATCCCGGAGGAAGCTGCCCCATATTTTATTGAAAGCAACCAGGAAAGCCACATGGAATTCCCTGTATTGCGCTATCCGGAAAAAGTAAAAAGCCTAAACCTTGAAAAGACCCCACATTTTAAGGGGATCCTTAAAGGCATCAAGGGCCAGTATCTCATCTTTGAGGATAATACCGTTTTCAATGTCAGGGGCAGCGAGGGCTATTATATTTCCCTGGGGATTAGTTAACGCTGTCCTTTTTAACCTCGGCTTCTTTCTTCTTCTTGTTCAGAAAACCTCCCAGCACACCTGAGGCAGCTTCTTTTATTGCGTCTTTCTTGGGTGTGGTACCGGTTTTTGTGGCAGCGGTATCTTGGGTTTTCGTCTTATTCCCTATCAGGCCTCCCAGAACTTCCTTCACTCCCTCTTGTCCACCAGACTTTTGGGCCGTGGAGTCCTTCGTTTTGGCATCACCTCCCAATAGACCACCTATCAAACTTTTCGCCTTATCCTTGCCCTGGTCCATCAACTTTTGCTTCTGTATTTCCACCAGTTGGGAGGTTAGGTTTTTTACGCCACTGGTAAGGTCCGTACTTACTTTGGGACTGTTGTACATTCCTCCGATGTTGGCAGTAACGGGAATGGTCAACCCTTCCAAGGACTTATCATCTATTTTAGCAAGGAGGTTATTAATTTCCTTGCCCAAATACTTTGCAGGGACCTCCAAGGTAGCGGCATAGTTCAATTTTTGATCGAAGGTATGGCTACCGGCCACGTTGATGGCTATATCCTGATACTTGATGGTGAACGGCTTTACTTTGACGATCCCATCCTCAAAATTCAGGGCCGTTTTCAGCTCCTTTAAATCCAACTTCTTAAAATCGATGAAATTCAATGCCCCGTCCAAACTGGACAACACCTGTGATTTTTCCGAATCGATCTTTTCTGTAAACAAAGAGGCAAGGATATTCCCCGATAAGCTGATCAGATCAGGGGTAAAATCGTCCTTCAGATTTCCCGACAGTGCAATATCGGAATTAAGCGTACCTTGAAGTACATTGGCTATAGGTGCCAAAACTTTGAAAAGCTCCAAGGATTTAAAAGTTTCCCCTATCTTAAAACTGTCCATTCCCAACTTCATGGCGAAGGTTGGTGTTTCGCTTTTGGTGGACACCTCCCCACTGAATGCCATCTTTCCATCAAATATGGAAGAGGTCATATTCACAAGTTCCGCCTTTTCGTCTTTGATCTTAAGAGTTCCCGAAACATTTTTCAGGGTAAGATTATCATAGAGCACATTGTTCGCCGTGGCATTTATGGTACAATCCAAAAACGAAGGTATTTTGATCTTTTCTTCGGCTACGGGCGCGGCCTCGGCTTTGGCCTCTGCACCGCCCTCTCCTTCCGTTTCTGCCACCATAAAATCATTAAGGGCAAAAGTGTTTGATTTAAGATTGAAATTGCCCTCTACCTGTTCATCGTTGAACATAAAGCCCAAAAGGTTGTTGATAGTTCCGGTAACATCAAAATCTGTCTTTCCGGTTGTTCCCTTCAATTCATTCAAGGTCACCGTTTTTGGATTAAAAGTCACGGCCGTTTTTTCCAATTTCACGGCATTGGGGATCTCGGCCGACTTATATTCGAACCCCTGAAGGGTCAGATTACCACTTGTGTTGGTATTTTCATACTGTTTTTTCTCTACCGTGGCCATATCAAAGGCGGTAGTAATATCTGCCGTCAGGATTCCCTTTAGATCCAAATCTGCAGGAACCGGATACGCCTTGGAAATATTGGCCAGGTTCATTTTACCGTCCACGTGGGCATTGACCTTGGTATTCCCCATAAGGTCGCGAATATTGGCCACCATATTGAACTTGTCCTGATCGATCATAAAACTCAGCTTGCGGATATCCACAAAGGTATCTTCGGTAATCCCAGTGGTATTGGTAATTTCCGTATCAATAAAGACATTGCTCACCGATTTTGGCAGATCAGGGTATTTAAAGGATGCATTGTCCGATTTGATGTCAATTTTAAACTGTGGAATATGAAGATCATCCACGATACCCGTAAATTTCCCTGTAACAATAAAATTACCGGTAGTCTTTACATTTTCTATGTTTTTGGAATAGGTTTCCGGAATCACCGCCAAAAAGTTTTTGAAGTCCGATGAAGGAGTCTTAAAACTGATGTTCACCTCCTGTCCTTCTTCCAACATCTTTACGTAGCCTTCAAATACCAAGGGCAATTGGTTCACCAAGGCCTCGTTCTTCAGGAAGGTGTATTTCTCCTCTTTTAGGTCCACCCCGATCAGGGCTTTTAGCTGTACCGGGTTTTTGTTCAAATAATTGGTACTGTCCATCTCAAAAGAGACCAAGGCAGTGGTCTGTGTATCCAACTCCGATTTCTCCAAGGAAAGATCCCCCGTCCCGTTGTGGTTCATCTCTGCAATTTCCAATCGCATATTGGATGCCATGTCATGGTAAACAACGGTGGAGTTCAGAATTTCATATTTCTGTAGGGTAAGCAAAAAATTGTCATCCGTCTCCTGGGCGTCGGGGCCCTTGTCCAGGGCAATATCGTAATTGGCGTTTTCCGCCATATCATATTTAATGTTCAATTGGGCACCATCCACTTTTAGGTAGGTAAGCTCAATGGGCTCTTGGGAATCGTTGAACAATTCCATCACGGACATTTTCAGCTCCACCTCTTTGGAGGCGAACAAAGTATCCCCGGCAAAAGGGGCCTTGTTTATCAGGGAGATCCCTTCCAAGGTAACTGTGGCGTTAGGGAAACTTTTGAAGAAACTAAGATCGGCTTCCGCAAAATCAAAGGTAGCGTTGATACTTGTATTAACCTTTTCCTTGATCAGTTTGGTTATTTTTCCTTTGAGAAAAAATGGTGCTGCAATTAGTGTTCCTACGAGGACCACCAAAACAATACCTGTTATTTTTAATGCTTTATTTTTCATAAATACCTAAGCGTTTTGCATTGCGATAAACAATTTTACAGCAATGTATTTCATTATTACCTTGAAACAAAAACAATTGAAATTTTTTATACTTCCAGATCTATTTCCTGTCCTATTTCAAGTTTAAACCGTTTTCTAAATATATGTACGAAAAAATACAAAAAAGGAGTGTCTATAAATGCTATTAAAATCTTAAAAATAAATCCACTTACCACAAGACCGTAAAACATACTCCATGGAATCACCTGAAAAACACACAATAGGCCAACTACGGTGAAGGTATCTATAAACTGCGAAGAGAAGGTAGAAAAGTTGTTCCGCAGCCAGAGCAGCTTGCCTTTGGTAATGCGTTTCCAAAAGTGATAGATGGCTATATCCACGTATTGTGCCAGCAGATAGGCAATCATTGAGGCCAGAACCGCCACGGGCGACAGGGCAAAAACCGTATTGAAAATCTCATCATTAACAGGGGATGAATCTACCGCTGGCGCCACGTTTGCCAAATATATGATCCCCATGGAAAAAAAAGAGGCAAAAATACCGGCGGTCACGATCTGATTGGCTTTTTTGGCCCCATAGATCTCAGAGATAAGATCGGTGATGAGAAAGGTAATGGGGTACGGCAAGATCCCAACTGAGATCACAAACAATGGAGCACCAAAAATGGTGGCATCCTCCCCAAAAGGCATCCAATAAAAGAATTTTTGAAAAATAAGGTTTGAAACCACCAAGGAGGTGATAAAAAGCGCACCCAAATACAAGTATATGGTATGCGCAAATTTCTTATCCCTATAGGTCATATTTATTTGATGTTAAGCACAAAGGGCATTCTTGCCTGAACACCTTTCTGCTCCATGGCCGCTTTCACCTGTTGTAAGATTCCATAGATCTCCGTACCTACTTCTTCTTTGATAAATGCCTGTTTGGCCTTGGCACTGCTGCCTCCCAGATCTTCCATCAACTGCTCAAATCCGGTTTTGTATTTTGGAAAATTTTTGATGCCGTAAGAGGACAGTCCCACCATGGAGGCCGCTTCCTCTATGGCTTCCTCCAGGCCGCCAAGTTCATCTACCAACCCCAGTCTTTTGGCATCTACGCCACTCCATACTCGACCCTGCGCCAAACTATCGGCATTGGCAATGGATATATCCCTTCCCTGTGCTACTCTTGAAAGAAATGTCTTATAGGTAGATTCCACTCCTTCCTGAACGGTCTTCCTAAAGGTATCGCTCATCGGCTCAAATAGGGAATAGTCCACAGAATTCCTATTGGTTCCCACCTGTTCCGCATTGACACCAATATCTGCCGCCAATTCGGTCATATTGGGCACTACGCCAAATACTCCTATGGATCCGGTGATGGTCGTAGGCTCAGCAAAAATCTTATCCGCGCCCACGGCAATATAATAGCCTCCCGAAGCGGCTACATCCCCCATGGAGACTACTACCGGCTTCATTTCTTTGGTCAGTTCCACTTCCCTCCATATAATATCCGAGGTCAGTGCACTACCACCCGGAGAGTTCACCCTAAGGACAATGGCCTTGACAGATTTGTCTTCCCTAGCTTTGATGAGGGCGTCATTGATAATATCGGCCCCTATGACATTTGGACCCCCCTCTCCATAAATAATTTCGCCCTGGGCATAGATGACCGCAATTTTATCGGACCCAGTGTGCAACTTCTTTTTCTTGGCATACTTAATATAATCGTTAAGATCTACATAATTAAGATCCCTATCGTTTTCAATACCCGCAGCATCCCTCAATTTGGATTCATACTGATCGTAATACAGGATATCGTCAATCAATCCGGAGGCCTTGGCATATTCAGGCGTTCTGGCCCCAAGGGTATCAGCAATGATATTTAGGTTTTCTGGACTGATATTTCTACCATCCGAGATATCGTGCACCATAGAAGACCACAAGGACCCTATCAATTCTTTGATCTGTGTCCTATTGGCATCACTCATCTCATTGGATAGGAAGGGCTCCACGGCACTTTTGTATTTCCCATGACGGATCACCTCCATTTTGATCCCCGTTTTTTCCTGCAGCTCCTTAAAGAACAAAACTTCGGACGAAAGTCCTTTAAAATCCATCATTCCCACAGGGTTCATGAATATTCCATTCGCAACGCTGGAAAGGTAGTAGTCCTTCTGCATATAAAAATCCCCGTAGGCATATACAAATTTCCCGCTTTCCCTAAAGTCCTTTAGGGCCTTGCGAATTGCTTGTGTCTGCGACATTCCTGCCAGGATATAATTGTTGTTTATACTGATCCCTTTGATATTCTCATCTCCTTTGGCAACATGGATAGCATGTAATATTTCATCCAATCCCTGGGATCTATCGAACAAACCAGCGAAAGGATCTGCGTCTGCATTCCCAACAAAATCGCTTATGGGGTCCTCAAGATGAAGTTCCAAAATGGAATTTTTCTTGATACTCACACTGTCCTCGGCACCCCCAATAAGGCTGCCCAGAATAATAAACATGACAAACAGGATCCCAAACGCGAAGAGGGTACCCAATATTGAGGCCAAAAGATTCCTTAAAAAATTCATTCAGTAGAAATTAAATTTGCGGTTCCAAAGATAGGCATTGTAAACGTTCTGCATTCACAACATCCTATCTAACTAGTCGTAAACTATTACAATTTGTTACAAAGAATTATTTCAATTGTTTTATGGATTATCCTGAATTAAGTCGGTTTCTTTTATTTATTTTGCTTTCCCAATTATGAATAATTCCAAGACCACATATCTCTCTATAGGAAGCAACCTGGGTGACAAGTTGAATAACTTGCAGGAAGCCGTCTTTGCCATTCAGAAAAAGGCAGGATTTATAACCGCCGTCTCTTCTGTTTACAAAACTCCGGCCTGGGGTTTCCAAGGGGACAATTTTTTAAATGCATGCTTGTCCCTACAGACCTTTTTGTCCCCGGAACAGCTCTTGGAGGCCATCCTGGACGTGGAAACCTCCTTGGGAAGGACTAGGAACCTTGAGGAAGGTTATCAGCCCAGGACCATAGATATAGATATCATTTATTACGAATACGAGATCATCCATACCGAGAATTTGGTGATCCCCCATCCAAATCTACAAAAAAGGAGATTTGTCTTAAGGCCATTGGCGGATATCGCCCCACAATTTTATCATCCCATTATCAATAAGGACACTAGAAATCTATTGCAGGAATGCCCTGATAAGAGTGTCGCGGAAAAAACCTTACTTAAATTGTACAAGAGCAAAGAAGAACTTTTTTCCAAACTACATTTTATAACGATCGAAGGGAATATTGGTGCCGGGAAAACTACCTTGGCCAATATGATCGCCGACGACTTTAATGCCAAACTGGTTTTGGAACGATTTGCGGACAACCCCTTCCTACCCAAATTTTACGAGGACCAATCCCGTTATGCCTTTCCTCTGGAGATGTCTTTCTTGGCCGATCGTTACCAGCAGTTTACGGACGATACCTCACAATTTGACCTGTTCAAAAATTTCATGGTCAGCGATTACGATATCTACAAGTCTCTCATCTTTGCCAATGTAACCTTACAGGAGGAGGAGTTTTCACTTTATAGGAAGGTGTTCACCTTTATGCACAAAGAGATAAAGAAACCGGATATTTTCATCTATCTATATCAAAATTCCGAGCGTTTGTTATCGAACATCAAAAAGAGGGGGCGCGATTACGAGCAGAACATTTCCTCTGAATATTTGGAAAAAATCAATAGGGGTTATCTCGATTTTATCAAGAGTTCCCCGGAGCGCAGGAGCCTGATCATTGATGTCAGCGAGCTCGATTTTGTTCAGAACCAGAAGGATTATGAGTATATCTTGGATGAAATACAAAAATTCACCGTTTCCCTGCCATAGGCCACTTATTTTTGCCCAATTATTGTATAAATCAAACAGATTTACTTAATTGCAGTGCAAAACCAAGCGAAACTAACTAACTCAAACTTTTAATCAGACCCAATTTCACGATTGGGTCTTTTTATTTTCCGGCGGTTTTGGCGGCCTTTTTTATTTTTGACCACAGGTCCCAGACCACTACGCCCGCACTTACCGATATATTCAAGGAGTGCTTGGTACCATACTGCGGTATTTCAATGACCTTATCACAGGCCGTGACCACGTCTTGGGCCACCCCTTTAACTTCGTTTCCAAAGACCAGCACCTGTTTTTTATCTGAAGTAGGGTTATAGTCGTTGAGCATGATGGCATGTTCCGCCTGTTCTATGGCCAAGGTCTCGTACCCCAAAAGCTTACATTCCTCTACCAGTTCCAAAGTATCCTGGCGATACTCCCAAGCGACGCTATCGGTTGCCCCCAGTGCAGTCTTGTGGATATCCTTATGGGGAGGGGTGGCAGTGATACCGCACAGATAAATTTTCTCTACCAAAAAAGCATCGGCGGTCCTGAACACGGATCCTATATTGTTAAGGCTTCTAATGTTATCCAAAACTATAATGATAGGAGACTTTTCTGCCTCTTTAAATTCACCTACATCCAGCCTGTTAAGTTCGCTATTTTCTAATTTTCGCATGTATACTTTTTGTTTTCGTCATTTTCTGCCCAGCATATAACCTTAAAGCCCGACAGCCTAAAAGTTATTCCCAAAATATCAACAATGGTTTGCCAACCCTAAAGAAAATGGTACTTTCGTTCCTATAAGATATCTGCAAAAATAAGTTAATAAAATCGCTTTGGCCAATTCAAAAAAAACAAAAAAGGTAACCCCTTTAATGCAACAGTACAATACCATCAAGACCAAATATCCTGATGCCCTATTGTTGTTCCGTGTAGGCGATTTTTATGAAACTTTTGGAGAGGACGCCGTCAAGGCCTCCAAGATCCTGGGCATTATCCTGACCCATAGGAACAATGGGGGCGACCGCACGGAATTGGCCGGCTTTCCGCACCATTCCCTGAACACCTATTTGCCAAAATTGGTAAAGGCTGGGCAACGGGTGGCCATCTGCGACCAGCTTGAAGATCCCAAACAGACCAAGACCATCGTAAAAAGAGGGGTCACGGAACTGGTAACCCCGGGAGTGGCCTTCAATGATGATATCCTGAATGCCAAGGACAACAATTTCCTTTGTGCCGTTCATTTTGGCAGAAAGACCATAGGGGTCTCCTTTTTGGATATTTCCACGGGAGAGTTTTTGACTTCCGAAGGAACCGAGGAGCAGATCGATAAACTGCTTCAAAATTTTTCACCCAACGAGGTTTTGGTTTCCAAAGCGAACAAAAAGGAATTCTTGGAAGTTTTTGGTAAGCAGTTCCATACCTTTTTTACGGAAGACTGGATCTTCCAGGAGGATTATGCCCTGGAAACGCTCACCAACCATTTCAAGACCAACACCCTTAAAGGTTTTGGGGTAGACCATTTAACCTATGGGGTGGTAGCTTCAGGAGCCGTCTTGCATTACCTATCGGAAACCCAGCACCACCAATTACAACACATCAATAGATTACAGCGTATAGCCGAGGAGGAATATATATGGATGGATAGGTTTACCATCCGAAACCTGGAACTCTACCACTCCACCAATCTCAATGCCGTCACCTTATTGGATGTCATTGACAAGACCATATCCCCTATGGGCGGACGCTTGCTTAAAAGGTGGTTGGCGCTGCCACTGAAGAATATTGAAAAGATAAGACGTAGGCACCAGGTCATTTCCTATTTGTACAAGGAACCCACTACACTTCAGAAACTCCAGCACAACATCAAACAAATGGGCGATCTGGAGCGCTTGATCTCCAAGGTGGCCACGGGGAAGATCAGCCCCAAGGAGGTAATCCAGCTAAAAAATTCATTGGAGGCTGTTGTCCCTGTCAAGCAACTGACCACCAAAAGCCCCAATGAGGCCGTAAAACTCATAGGCGACCAATTGCACTCCTGTGAGCTGCTACGGACCAAGATCAAGGAAATGATCAGTGAGGAGGCACCAGTAAACATTTTAAAAGGAAGTACCATAGCCCAAGGATATTCCGCAGAACTGGACGAACTACGGGGCTTGGCCTTTTCCGGGAAGGACTACCTCAACAAAATGTTGGAAAGGGAAACCAAAAACACTGGTATCACCTCCCTTAAGATAGCCTCCAATAATGTATTTGGCTATTATATCGAGGTCCGCAACACGCATAGGGACAAGGTGCCGGAGGAATGGATCCGCAAGCAGACCTTGGTCAATGCAGAACGATATATCACGGAGGAGCTCAAGGAATATGAGTCCAAAATTCTGGGTGCCGAGGAGCGCATCCAAAATTTGGAACAGCAACTGTTCTCCCAGTTGATTGTTTGGATGCAGGAATATATCTCCCCGGTACAGAACAATGCGCAACTGATAGCGCAGCTCGACTGCCTTTGTGGGTTTACCCAACTGGCAAAAGACAACAATTACGTGGCTCCGACCATGAACGATTCTACGGAATTGCTCATAAAAAATGGCAGGCATCCGGTCATAGAAAAGCAACTGCCATTGGGCGAGGCCTATATTGCCAATGATGTGACCCTGAACCGGGAGGAACAGCAGATCATTATGATCACGGGACCCAATATGAGTGGTAAATCGGCCATCCTGCGTCAAACGGCCTTGATCGTGCTTCTGGCACAGATGGGAAGTTTTGTTCCTGCAGCATCCGCAGAAATTGGCTATGTGGACAAGATCTTCACCCGTGTAGGTGCCAGCGACAATATTTCTATGGGAGAATCTACCTTTATGGTGGAGATGAACGAAACCGCCTCTATTTTGAACAACCTCTCAGAACGCAGTTTGGTATTGTTGGATGAGATTGGACGCGGTACCAGCACATATGACGGTATTTCCATAGCCTGGGCCATCTCGGAATATCTACATGAGCACCCGGCAAGGGCGAAAACCCTCTTTGCTACCCATTACCATGAGATCAATGAGATGACGGCCACCTTTCCGAGGATCAAAAACTACAACGTGTCCGTCAAGGAACTGAAAGACAACGTGCTTTTCTTGCGCAAGCTCACCCCTGGGGGCAGCGAGCACAGTTTTGGAATCCATGTGGCCAAAATGGCGGGGATGCCCCAACAGGTGATCCATAAGGCCAATAAAATTCTGAAGAAATTGGAGAAATCCCATTCCAACGAAGAGCTCACCGATAATTTGAAGGCGGCCCAGAATGAAATGCAGTTGAGCTTTTTTAATTTGGACGATCCCTTGTTAGCACAGATCAAGGAGGAGATCCTTCATTTGGACATCAATACCCTCACTCCGGTGGAGGCCCTGATGAAATTGAATGAGATTCAACGTTTGCTGTCCAAAAAGAAGAACGCCTAATCATTACGGTATTCCCCTATTCCATTGGTTTTTAGGATGTTTGAATGCGGTCTATGGCCGATGGTTATTGGGGTCTATTTTTTTTATTTCTTTTTAAACAAATTTCTTTGCCTTTTATAGAATTGTATTAAATTTGCATCCGCATCAGACAAAGATGCTGCCCTTTGGGGCATATGTTCTTAACAATCGCGAAAATAGCTCAGTTGGTAGAGCGCCACCTTGCCAAGGTGGAGGTCGCGGGTTCGAATCCCGTTTTTCGCTCCATTTTTGATCGAAAAATTGGTGTTGCGGCCAGCACTTCTTTTAGCGCCGTTTTTCGCTCATATTACAATCCACGTTCTACCAATGGTAGGACCGCTGCGCAAGCAGAGGCTCGAGTGGTGGAATTGGTAGACACGTTGGACTTAAAATCCAATGGACATTAGTCCGTGCGGGTTCAAGTCCCGCCTCGAGTACAGATGAAGAAAAGACCAAAGCGAAAGCTTTGGTCTTTTTTGTTTTAAGTGCTGAGTCAAATTTATTTGAGCGAAAGCGGGCAAAACAAAAATAACAGTCCTGAAAGGAACGGCCTTTTCTTCTCAACATGTTCGAACGGGACTCACCGAACGAAGTGAGGTAATTCTCGCCTTCCAAATCAATACCATATTTAATAGATTAATTACCCAAGCTTTCTTGTTTTAAGTGCTGAGTCAAATTTATTTGAGCGAAAGCGGGCAAAACAATAATAACAGTCCTGGAAGGACCGGTCTTTTCTTCTCAACATGTTCGAACGGGACTCACCGAACGTAGTGAGGTAATTCTCGCCTTCCAAATCAATACCATATTTAAATAGTAAATCGAGGCTTCTTTGTTTTAAGTGCTGAGCCAAATGTATTTGAGCGAAAGCGGGCAAAACAAAAATAACAGTCCTGAAAGGACCGGTCTTTTCTTCTCAACATGTTCGAACGGGACTCACCGATCGAAGTGAGGTAATTCCCGCCTCAATTTCCTCAAAATTTTAACTGATAAACATTTGCCAAATTTATTTGAAAAAAAAGGCAAAACACAATTATGGCTCATTGCGCATGATATTATCCAAAAACACTCTTGAAAGCACTACTTATACACTATAAAATCTGTGATGGTCTCAGCCAACAACTCTCTGCCATATGAGTTCCAATGGCCATCATATATAAGTGTCGTCTCCTTTTTGGCATTCTTAAATGTGTTTGAAAAATCTATATATTTAATTCCCTGATCATTACAAAAAGCAATAAATTTTTTGCCGGCTTGTCGGCCATCATACAATAATACTGTTTTGGTTTTATCAAATCCGTACCTGTCAATGAGATCATTAAAGTTGGAAATTCTTGACATTTCCAAATCATCTTTTTTCTCAACGCTACTGTTATATGCATAAACCGGATTAAAGTTTTTTATACCTTTCGTTTTATCGCTTATATAGTTTTTCACGCTTCCAAGTAAACCTATGTCTGTCAGATATATAAAAAGCTTACTACTTTTTAATGTTTTGTGTAATATGGTATTGGCCCTCGAAATTCGATCATAATCCGGCTCATAATAGGACCTCTCAAAATCATTCTCAAATTTCAAATAGAGGAAAATTTTATCCACATTGAGAAATTCTTTTTTATAGGCATGCAATAAATGCATCTGGTCGGCCATATCATACCCCCCAATACCATATTCCAACACTTTGACTGAATCCAATTTTGATTCTATCATCTGCCCCAAGGAGTTCTTATAAGGTTGATGGAACCCTTCTATAAAAGAATCACCAACTAGGGCAATTTCATACGAATCCATTTTTGGTTTAACGGTATTTACCGTATTGAATCCATTCTGATTAATTCTAAATTCAGTAACATGTTGCCTTCTGTTTCCAGTAACATTGAAACCTCTTTGATTTGGAACTCGCTTTTCAACACCAAATTCATCTATATATCTTTTAGGAGTTTCAGAGTATAAATGAAAAATCCTGACCAAACATTCAATTATCAGAAAAACTACTACGAACGAAACGCATAATTTGTAAATCAATTTTCCCATGAGCTATTAAAATTGAAAATATATGAAAGACCTTCCGCTATTGTTATAAAATAATATCATGGCAAATACAACAAGACTATAGGTAGCCAAGCGCACTCCCCTATATTTAAATTGAAATGGCTTACGCTCATTTCTCCTTATTACATATTCATAGATGACGAAAACAGCAAGAAGAAGGTAAAAATCCAACATCCTATAACCATCGGGATGAATATATTCGTGATAGGAGAATTGATCAACAATCTGATTGATATATCCAAAAGCATCCTTTAAGTTAGGAGATCTAAAAAAAATCCTGGAAAAACTCACGAGGGAAAAGGTCAAAAGCACCTGCAAACATTCTTTAAAGGTTGGAAATATAGTTTTTTCAGCTATCACGTTGTCCGCATAAATTCTATTTCTACCCATTAAAAAAACAGGTATGTAAAACAAAGCATGCAAGCCTCCCCAAATGATAAAGGTCCAATTTGCACCGTGCCAAAAACCACTGACCAAAAAAATGATTATTATATTCCGTACCGAAAGCAGTTTTGACACCTTCGAACCGCCCATGGGAATGTACAAGTAGTGCCTAAACCAGGTAGATAAGGATATATGCCATCTTTGCCAATATTCGGCTACATTTCTGGAGAAATTTGGAAACTTAAAATTACTTTTTAATTCAATTCCCAATAGTTTGGCTGAACCAATTGCAATATCGGTATACCCACTAAAATCACCGTAAACCTGAAAGCTAAAAAAAACAATCCCCAATACTAAAGTTGAAGCTGGGTACACGTGATAATTGGCAAAAATATCGTCCACTATAGGGGCTAGGGAATCTGCTATAACGATTTTTTTGAACAAACCCCACAATATCAACTTTAATCCATCTGCCGTTTGATCGTAATTAAAAACTCTTTTAGAAGTAATTTGAGAAAGCAAATTCGAAGCCCTTTCAATAGGACCAGCTACCAATTGAGGAAAGAAGCTGACAAATGCCATAAATGCAATAAAGTTTTTTGTGGGCTTTATTTTTTTATAATAAATATCCATCGAATAAGACATCGTCTGGAAGGTATAAAAAGAGATCCCGACTGGTAACAGGACACTCAAAGACCAAGCACTTTTTATCTGGTATCCAAAAAAACTGCTCATATCCAAGAAGGAATCAATAAAAAAATTAAAGTATTTATAGGTGCCTAAGAGGGCCAAATTAAAAAATACACTAGCCAATAACCATCTTTTACTTAAAATTGGATTATCCCTATGTCTAAATATTTGTAGCCCTACACAATAATCAACAATGGTACTTAGAAATATCAACGACAAAAAACGAATATCCCAACAGCCATAAAAGAAATAGCTAACCACAATGATAAAACTATTCTGTTGGGCAATATTTTTGTTTAAAACGAGCCAATAAACCGCAAATACAATTGGCAAGAATAAAAAATAGTCAAAAGAATTAAATAACATAAGCGTTTAAAAATCAATTAGTCCTCTTCTATCCCTAGGTACCAACACAATAATAATACATTAATCAGCTCTTATAAATTATATTCACATAATCGATTAAAATCCTAGGACCTTCAAATTAATTCTGATATGAAATAAATTCACTCTACCTTTCCATTTTATGGTTTGATATACTCTGTCTATAGCCCAGGACGCATTTGGATTTGATCTTTTAGCTCTTAAAAAATAAGAGTCTATTCAGCATTTAGAACAGGGGGAAGGTTACTAATAACTCATTAAGCGAAAATAATCAGTAATATTTTAAGACACAAGTCTTTAATAAGATCTTCATCGATTTTAAAAGGCCTTTGACATGATAATGAACCACGGGTCGTAATCCGTAAAGGATCAACCATACTTCTTTTCAATTTTCTGCCATTTTTTATTAAAAAATCAATCCAAAATCATTTTATCAAGAAACTAATCCTTCATCCCATTAAGAATTTGGTTTCTTTAACACATTAAAGACTTGATGACGTAACGCCCATTGGCAGTAAAACAAATAGCCTACCATCTCTTTTTCAATGAATTAACCACCAAATCATGCATTTCATCCTCTATTTAGGTATTTGGAAGTCTGAAAACCGAAGGGACGGGTTACTGAATTTCATTTGCGTGATCTAAGAATAGGACACTTAAGAAAATGAAAAAAACACACTGATCTTACTTGCTTTGGTCCTAGTTATTTTTACCGGCTGCAGTAAAGATGACAACACTGAATCCGCTCTTGTGAGCAAGGTATTTCAATTGAATACTGTGTCCGACTCCAACATTAGTGGAACGGCTACTTTATTCAAAAAAAGAAAGGATTAACGGAAATAGTATTGCAGATCAGCAGCTCTTTAACCGATATCCACCCTGCTAAAATCTACTTGAACAATGTTGCTCAAGGTGGTGAAGTAGCTAATACTTTAGCCGCAATTGAGTGTGACTGTGAATCGAGCACAACCTTGGTTTCCAAATTGGACAATGGAACTGCCATTTCCTACGATGAACTTGTAAAGTTTAATGGACATTTAAAAATCCATCAAAATGAAGATCACATGGAAGTCATTATTGCACAGGGCAACATAGGCGCCAACGTACAATAATCAAGAAAATGAATTACCACTAAAAACCCCTGGCTGTTGGTCAGGCTTTTTGTTTACTATTGTTTTACCTACTTCATGATGATCTTTCTAAGGGATGTCCCATAAGGCGTTTCTAAAACAATGGCGTAAACACCTGCTGGTTTGCCAGAGATATCCATGGAAATATTATACGAAGATTCTCCTCTTGCTTTTTCTGAGGCTATCAATGCATTATTGGCAAAACTGAATACCTTAATGCTCACATTTCCCCGTTCGGATAGCTTAATTTGAGTATTGAATTGTCCATTTGTTGGGTTCGGGAATATGACAAAATCCTCAACAATCTTCTTTTTGAATTCTATCTCCTCCTCATTCACAGTTCCATCTTTCGCCAAGACCAAAACCTTTTTGGTCTGTTGGGCACTGCATGGTCCGCGATGGGTAATAATTCCTATTTCGTATTCGCCTGGGCTATTAAAAACAAGTTCAGCTTCATCATTATCCTTTTTAACCACTGTTGCTTCTTCTGGAATTATCCACTCTAATCTTTCCGGCAATGGATAACTGATATCTACCAAAATTAAAGGTTCCCCAACGAATACTTGACTGGACACCGCAAATTCAGCACTGATCTCCTCTGTACTTACATCTATAAAAATAGCACCTTGGGCAGTACAGCCATGTTGACCTTCCACTACCAATGTATAGTTCCCTGTTTTGGTCAATATTACTTTGGACTCTGTACTGGTATATCCTTGATCCGAAGACCACGAATAGGTTGCCGTTGGGTCGGCCACTGTGGCATCCAATTCCAGCTGCTGTCCGTCACACAAAACCCTATCCTCACCAAGGTCAACCCATAGAGGAAGAGGATCTTCCAAGATATAAGTCCGGGTTATTGGTCCATCGCCAAAACCGCTGATTGTTACTGTGTATGTCCCTGCTGGAAGTCCGTTAATATCGCTAGTAGTATCTCCTGTACTCCACGAATAGGAAAACACTCCGTTTCCTTTATTTACAACAACCGATATACTTCCATCCGTAGTCCCCGCACAGGTAGGTGACACCATTGTTCCCTCTACAATATCAGGCTGTGAGACTACATAACTTTCACTGATTGTACAGCCATTTCCATCGGTAATCGAAACTTCGTATGTATCCGCCGAAAGGTTGTCTATTCGATTTGTTTCCCCAACGAATGCATTATCTGAAAGTCTGTTCCATCTGATGCCATATGATCCTGAGCCTCCTGAAATTTCCAAGGCAATACTCCCATCGTTTGCCTGATATTCCGACACATCCTTTAGATTGGCACTTGCAATTCGTAATGGATCGGAAGGCGCCTCAATGGTAATACTCCTTTCTGTAAAACATCCATTTGCATCTACCACCTCAATAACATAATCACCGGCGAGCAGTCCGCTCAAATCTTCTGTGGTTTCTCCGTTGTCCCAATAATATTGATAGGGTTCGGTTCCTCCAACAACTGAAATTGCTATATTTCCCGTCGCTTCACCATAACAAAGCACATCAACCTTCCCATCTATATAAATTTCCAATACATCCGGTGCAACTACAGTTAGTGGGGCACTATCAACGGATATCGAATTGGCATCTGTAACACGTACAAAATATTCTCCTGTAGATAAATCACCTATAATTCCTGAATCTTCAGATAACAGGGTGTTCGAACCATTTTGAACAGCAAACCATTGGTAGGTATAAGGCGCCACACCTCCGTCTACAGTGGCGGTCAATTCCGCAAAATCGTCATTATAACAATCAAGGAATACAGTTTGAGTCAAACTGGCTATCAATTCACCAGGCTCGGCAATCCTAAAATCACGAGTAAAATAACAGCCATCGCCATCAATAATATTATTGGCATCTCTTAATACAAGGGTATAAGTCCCACCTTCCAAATTACTGATATCCTCATCGGTTGAAGTAAAACCATCATCGGAAGACCATTGATAACTGAAAGGAGCTGTCCCTCCGAACACAGTAATGGAAATTGCGCCATCGGCCGTGTTAGCGGCGGTAAGGTTTTTTTCCTGATCAACAATAATTCCTAATTCTTGTGGTTGGGTTATAACACCACTTGTAAATACTTCGCAATTATTAGCGTCTCGTACCATTACTTCATAGTTGCCAGCCACCAGTTTATTGAACTGATTATTGTTTTGAAAATTGATCCCATCTATTGCATATGAAAAAGGTGGAGTACCTCCGCTAACATTTACTTGTAGTACTCCATCACCGCCACCAAAACAGGATACTTCAGTAGGCACTATATCGACTGATAGATTTTCGGGCTCTAAAACCGTAATTTGTCTACTTGTTACCGGCGGATTAGCTGTTTCATCAGCTATGGTTAGCGTATAAATTCCGGCAGGAACATCCACTAAATCCTTGCCTGCTGTACTGATTACGTTATTTGACGCCACCTCTCTCCATTCAAAAGTGATGTTCCCATTACCGGTTACAGTTGAAGTAATTCTGCCAGAAGATTCACCTTTACAACGTACATCCGTTACCTCAATATTGGTAATGGCAAGCGGCCCTGGCTCGCCTACATTAAATTCTCCCGAAAATGTACATCCATTATCATCCGTAACCAACACTTGGTAAGCTCCTGCGACAAGGCCTGTTAAATTTTGCGCTGCACTACCATTCACATTTGGGCCTGACCATTCATAAGAATAGGCTCCAGTGCCACCAATAACTTCCAAATCAATTGCCCCATCCGAACCGCCGGTGGTAGTAGCATTAGTTATGCTTGTTTTTGTAGTATCGATAGCAATGGCAACCGGCTCAACAACCTCAACATTATCTTCAAACAAACATCCATTCGCATCCCGTACGGTAACCAAATAAATTCTTGCCGATAAATCGGCAAAGGTGTTGCTGTCTTGAAATCCGAAGCGGTCATCAATGGCAAATTGATAGGGAGCTGTTCCACCCGAAGCGTTGATGGTAATTTGACCATCACTCCCATTAAAGCAAGATGTTCCTATTGGGGTTATACCACCTCCAAGGGCTTCCAAAGGCTCCGATATTGAAACTGAAGCGGTCACTGCAGGATCGCCTGAGGCATCCGTTAGATCTAGATTATAGGTCCCTTCTGAGAGTCCGACTATATCTGCCTGGTTTGGTACTGAAAAGCTTGGGTCACCATCTTTTGTCCAAATAAAAGTAAAAGGAGGCGTTCCAGAAACCTCAACAGTTATACTTCCTGTTACATCCCCTTTGCAAAGTACATCGGTTGCATTTAGGGAAGTAATACCCAAGGGTCCAGGTTCGGTAATGGGTATTGGACCAAGATTTACGGAACAGTTATTAGCATCCGTCACTACCACTTGATATTCCCCAGCTGTGAGTCCGACTAAATTCTGTTGTTCCGAGGTAAAACCATTGGGTCCCGACCAAGCAAAACTATAGGGTCCTGTTCCTCCGGATGATTCTATAAAAATTTCCCCATCATTGCCGCCGTTGGTGGTTACGCTCTTCCTTTGTTCCGTTATTTCCGAAACCATAAGTTGATCAGGTTCATCAATAAATATAGAGGCTGAAGGGGCTGACTCACAACCGTTTTCATTTCTTACCGTTACCCTATAAAAACCAGGAGGTAAATTCGTGATGGTATTGCCATTAAGAGGTATCCAGTCCGACTCTATTGGCGCCAACTCAAAAGTATATTCATAATTGGTCCCCCCTGAAAGAACTAAAACAATGGAACCATCATTACTACCATTACAACTGACATCATTTGGAACTGGGCTATCCATGACCACAGGATCAGGTTCATTTATCAAATAGGTAGCGGTAGTGGTACTAAAGTTGTCCGGATCGTTAAAATCTGCATCTGAGACCCTACCGGATGATACTCTCAACACGTAGTCCCCTGCCTCACTAAGATTATTCAGTGCTATGGTACCAGATGTTCCTAATTGAATAGCAGAAGCAGTTCCATTAATGATCCATTGGTACTTGTAATTTGTGGTATAATCAATAACTTCCGCACTTACATGACCGTCGGAACCCCCAAAACAACTAATCTGATTGGTTTGTTCCGAAGCGAGATCAGGTACAGGATCTGAGGTCACTACTATGTTTTCAGAGGTGATTTCACATCCCTTGGAATCAGTAATAGTAATGCGATAGGTGCCTATTTCTAAATTAGAAAAATCTACTCTTTTGATTTGTGGATTGTTTACAACTGTCGCATTACCTACCTCATTGAAATCAGAGGTTCCTGAGATTTGCTTTTCAAGTTTGAAAGAATAGTTCGGAGTTCCACCATCATACTCAATTGTAACAAAGCCATCAGCACTTGTATTCGAGGAGGCTCTTCCTGAATTTGGATTACTAAAAAATAAAGGGCTAATTGATTTAATAGCTATTGGATCTGTAGGCTCACTTATACAACCACTTTGACTTCTAGCTAGAAAAACATAATTACCTCCATCCAAACCAGAAATAGTTGGAGAGCTCTGCCAACTATCAGGGACTCCCTGTATACTATATTCCAAGGAAGCATCCGTGTTTGGCGCATATCCACCACCAGTTCCGACAATAGTAACACTTCCTGTTTCCCCTGCGCAATTGGGTTGGTTTATATTTTCTGGTGGAATAGAAATATCAATTTGGGTTGGCCTACTAATTGTAAATTGTGGAGTGATTTCTCCGCTTTTTACATCCACGTCACCCTGGTTTGGAAAGTCGTATCTGACCTCCTGATAAATAATATAATAATCCGCATAATCGAAAGTATTCCCATTGGTATCTGCAAAGCTACCCTCCAATTCAGAATATGTACCATTAAAATCACCTCCTTCTACATCAAGTAAGGTTATCCCTAAGGGATCTGCAAAAACTTGATTCGGAAAAGACGGATTTTCAGCTTTGAGTTCAGTAGGGCTTGGGTCTTCAGGTGGTGTTCCTTGATAAATAAAATAGCGCATTTCATAACCCGCTTCAACATTCTTATCAAATGTAAGGGTTACAGTTCCATCATTGGCTCCGACACAGGTTTCGTTTGTTGATGACGTTTTCTTTAACTCAGGTGAGCAAGGTTTGATATCGATTACTGTACTATAACTAATAGGGTGATGAACAAATTTTGCTATTAGTTCAACTGGTTTATCAGTATAGTCTATGGAGTTTGTTGATAATTCAGATGCAGAAAAAACAATTGGATTTTCACCGTCATGGCCAACTAAGTAACGTTCTACACCGTTGGCCAGTTTATAATACCATTTATCTACCTCTAAATTATAACAATCTGAAATAATTGGAACTGAAATTGATTTGCACTCTTCAAAAGGTTTATTATTAATAGGAGGCAGTATATTTATTTTGTTAATTCGAACAACAGAATTAACCGATCCAGACCTTGCACTTGAGGTACCATTACTATTACAAAATGCCCTTAAGGTATTATTACAACTAGCAGAATCAAAGTTTAGAACTGCAGAATCACCGCAACGACCAAGAGGTAAATTTTCTATCTGAAACCATGAAACGTCAACAGAATATTCAATTATTTCAAAATCCAAATTCAATACAATAACAATATTTTTCTGACCATTAACCCCTCTAAAAGAATCAATAAGAACTTCCTCTGCATCTCCATTAGCCTTCAAAACACTTACGGTAGTACTTGCAGTTGTAACAGTTCCAGTAGAACTAAAATCACATTCAAGTTTGTAATAATTCTGGGAATATCCTGTTAAAACACAACCCAATAGTATAGCGAAAACCAATAAATATCTCCTCATAACCCTAATATTTTAAATTAACCTTTTGGATCATTGATGTCCGTCCCCCACTCAATACCAATTGCAACCCATAGGTATAATTGGTATTAATTTCTAAATCCACATCATTATAACCTTTGGCAGTACCTTCCAAGGTTTTGTACAATTTCAATCCAGCCTCCCCTTTCCCCCGGTACAACCTGTATTCCAAAACTTCTTGGTTCTTGACTCTCCATGAAAGGTTGATGAATCTTAGTTCTCGGTCTACCATCCCAGAAAATTTAAGATCCTCCCTATCCAAACTTTTACCTTGCCATACGACCGATAAGGATTCCGTGGGAATACTCTCCAAGTTTCCCCCATCTTTAGCAACCATAGTATAATTATATACATCGCGCTGTTCTATAGACGTATCCAGATATGTAGAATCGGATATTTTGTTGGTTGTCATTAGTTGCTCCCACAAGGCTTCCTTATCATCGCCCCTTTTTCGGTAGATGGCATGAGCCACAACATCTTCACTACTACTTGGAATCCAGTTGAGCTGAATCCCTGACTCTGTCACCAAATAATTCTTAAATACTGGTGGAGATGGTGGTGTAACATCTGGTTTTTCTACCGTCAATACCTCAGAGAATTTTGAACGGTTGTAACGCTGGTCCTCCGCCCTAATTTTGTAATACACTTCCCGATTCAAATTGTTCACCTGAATGGTGTCTGTATAACTTTCTCCTTTTAGCACTGTTTGAGTGACCTCACTAAATTCCAGCTTTGGGTTATTTGACCTAAAAATTCGATAGCCTCCAAGATCTTCTTCGAGATTTTTAGTCCACTCCAGCTTAATGATTCCCGTGGTATCCATCACCCCTTTTAAGCCAAACGGTGGGGCTGGTGGGGTCGAATCTATCGGTTGAACAAGGGTTGGAAAAGATTCGCTTTCCATTCCGTTTTTACCCATGGCAACCACCGTATAGTAATTGACACGTTTTAGTCCCATTATCCTCGTTTCCCTATCTATAGCTTTTATTGCGCTTTTTACTGTTTCAAAAGGGCCTTTATTGCCGGTGGAACGCCTTACCTCAAAACCTGAAATAAAATCATTTCCCTTGGGATCAAAATCCCAAAAAAGGACTACTTCATCGTCAGTAGGAATTTCCTTTTTGTAAATTCTGGGAGCATATTCCAACTTTTGTTCTGCCATGCCCGAAACCACTTCCGAACTAGGTCCTGTTTCTCCAAAAGCATTTTTTCCCTTGATGCGATAGTAATAAGTCATTTTATTGGGAATGGAATCCGTGTAGGATAGGGATATTTCTTTGGTGTTATTCGATTCCTGCGCACTAAAAATAGGAACCCCGTTCAACTGCTCAAAGCTAATAGCGTCATTGGAACGCTCCACATGGTAACTCGTATATATACCTTTTAGGAGATCAAAATTCCAATTCAGTGTAACATATCCATCTCCAAAATTTGGTGTCACACCTATTGGCTTTGGGAGCTCTTCATATAAATCTGGGCTAGCATATACGCTACCACTTTCGATATCAAATGCCATTTCTTGAGGAACAGCCACAGCAATAGAATACAAATACCTTTCACCCTGTTTTACTGTAGCATCCTCAAACGCCCACCCAGCCAACTTGGCCGCTTCATAGTTTTGTTCGGCCGCCAGAAGGGCAAAGGTAAAACGTTGCTCCAGCTCATCATTTACAGCATAGATACTGCCCATGGCACTTCCAGGAACCGATGTTTCAAAACTATCGCCATATAAGGCTTGGGCCAAGATGGCCGCATTTTGTTCTTTAGTCGCCAAGGCTTCCCATGCTTCCAAGGGAGCTGGTTTTAAGGGAGCTGAAACCAATACCTTCTTTTCAATTGGGATTACGGCCTCCCCGTTACGTGAAATGGTACTTCGTTCTATCAAAAAACCATATTCGTTTGCCTTTTTCCAAGCGCTCGGCTCATCCACAGCCCACCTTAACAATACCTTTTCCGATAAAGACCTTGAAATTACCTGTACGGCAGGAGCTTCTTGGGCCCTGAGGACATTCATCATCAACAATACTATGACAAAACTATATTTCACTTTCTTATTTTTATTGTAGGACCTATCCCAATCCTATTAATCATTCTTATATTTTATCTCGTAGCCCTTTTTATACAAATCTCCGGGAGTTCTATATATTAACTGCGCCTTAAAATTCCCCAAGGGCAATGCGGGAAACGAGCTTTGTATTAAATATATGTAGGCATCATATTTTACTTGATCTCCTCCTGAACTACTATATCTGTTCACGATTCTATGTCTTAGATAAATCATATCTGATTTATACTGGTACGGAAGATTGTAGACAAAAGGAATCCTATTTTTCACCCAAGCTGAATTAGGATTATTGTCCAGATTGTTTAGATATTCCTGACCGATATAAAAGGAACGGATGGGGGGCACTCCAAGAAGGTCTTCTTCCCTATTCACCCTTATATCCCCATCCAATGGATATTTCTCATAGATCAAAGGGTAAATCTTATTCTTATAATAGGAATCGGCCAACACGGCCTGGGCATAGATCATAGGTTTGGACCCGGTATACCTACCTCCCATTATTTCCATCTTCTCCAGATACTCGTAATCCGACACCTTAATAGAAAGGGAATGCACATCAGCATAAATAAAATTCGTCAGGTTGTCTATCACATTTAAATCGCGAATTTTATCCTTGAAGGAGGCATGTTGACTCGTTTTAAAGTCATATTCCAAAATGGATTTAGGAGCTCCATTGGAAATGGTCACATTTGCTGCCATTTTATTGGAGACCACCGCACTTCCCGAAGTATTTATGGTTTCTTTTTCCTGTGTGTTCGAGGCTACATCAAACCAATTGGTTGCTCCACCTTCCTCATCAGCCAGTAGATCGGTTTCTTCCATAACAATCTCTGTTTGTATGTCTGCTCCCGGAGGAAATGCCATCAGATTAAGATTGTAAGATGTATTCAAAACCATATCAGGGATATCATAGAAAACTGTGGCTTTCCCCCTATCATAATTCAAATTGGTTCGAACACCCTGACCGTTTGAATTCGATACAAACTCGGCACGCATCTCATATCCGCCATCAAACAGATAGTGCTGGGCCGTTTTCATCTTTACATACCCTTTATTAAATTCCTCAGGATAGAAGCTCTTTTGATCAAAGACCGGATACATATAGGCGATATTTTCCAAGGGGATATGGTCCGGGGCCTTATCAGTTTTAAATATTACCTCCATTTTTTCAATGACAGGCTTCCCATTTTCTACCATGGTCTGGTAGGAGCCGCCTATTTTTTCATCAAAACTGACTTCCACCATTACCTTTACCTCTTTTTCTGAGGGCAAGGTTTCTTCTGGTTTGAAGGTAACGGCATCATTAGTATCGTTCCACTCCAAGGTTCCCATCAGTTCCTTTCCTTCCGATGTGACTTCAAAATTTTGTAACTGTAGTTTAAATGTCCTTATACCGTCCTCTAGATCTACCGTAAAATCTTTATTGGCAGCATAATTAAAAATAGCCTGAGGCGCAGCAAAGACCGAAACGTCATCGCTCTTATCCCTTGGGGTTATATCCGATATCATAGGTACGCCCACGGCATTGTTAATATTCTCAAGTTCGCACTCTTCCCCCATCTCTACTTTAAGACGCATACGTCCCTTGACCAATCCGCCCAAAATATTGTAGTACATCCCCACATAGCCCTGTACATAAACGGGATTGGGAAATTGCCCCCTCAGCATTGCTGCAACTCCAGCTTCTGCAATTTGAAAATTCCCTTTGACAAATACCAGATTTACTTTTACTCCAAATTCCCCGTAGAGATAGGCATACACCTGCCCCATTGAATACCACCCGTCATTACCAACGGGACCGGGGTGACCTACACATTTGGCATTTGGGTAATAGGCATGCATGACATCAAATCCGGCGCCGGCTTCCAGTGCCGCATAAAAAATGGCAAATTCATAATTCTTGCGATAAGCAAAATTGAGTCCAAAAGCAAAACCCTTTCCTGCTGCCAATTGATTCTCCTGCCTATTGCCGTTCAGCATATCGCTACCCAAAATTTTCACTACCTGTGGATGTGGATCCAATTGGGACGGGAGCTCCGTTCCTGTCATAAAATACCCCCCAACTTCCAATTCTTCCGTTCCCAAGGCAAAAATCAATGACAGCCTTCGTTGTGGTGATCCTATGTGCAAATACCAATCATTGGGACCGGTGTGGATTTTAGCCCAACCAGCCAAGTTGTTATCTCCACCCCCTCGAATTCCCTCGGTATCCATATAGAGTTCAAAATCCCCATCGAAAGTGCGATTGACAAAGTCTTTCTCTATCCCGATATATACTCCGATCTTCCCTGAAGAGGCCACATCACGAACGGGAATAGCTTCTTTTGACAGTTCCAAATAATTTCCATATTTTGAAAGCTGCTCCACCAATTTTGGATTCTTCTCGGCAAAATCATTGATCTTTTCTTCGAGTTTTGAAAGTTCTTCAAGCTCTTTGGTGCCATCGTTAGATTCACTGGCCATCATTGCCCCTTCACCGGTGAACCCAATCCTATTGAGTCCGCCATGGGTATTGAATTCCATTTCCAAATACGCCTTACCATTGAAAGCATCCGGATTGGGCGTGCCTATTTTTACGCCGGCCCGAAGTCCTAGTCCATACGCTTCATTAGGTCTATATACCGCAGAAGAAGGAGTGAACCCATCCTTATTGCCCCATAATTTTTTCATTTTATAGGAGACACCCCCTACCAAGGAAGTGATCAATAATTTGCTGTTTGATGAGGCACTATTGTTTTCTGTCCAGATATCCACATTCCAATATCTAAATTCCTTTTTGCCAAAAATGGCCTTACCACGTGCTTTAAAATCGAGCTCCTTTATCGTGGCGGTTAAATCCCCCCTGAAACCATCTCCATACCAGCTATGGTCCTCCATGATTTCCAATTCTCCTTTGAGAGCCACCCCACTTTTCTCGTAGTCGATTTTAATTCCATCGACTTTTACGCTTTCAAATTTCCAGTTCTGAATAGATGCTCCTTTGTCCAACTGCCCTAAAATGGCCATACTGGTGGTAGCATGGGAACCTTCACCATCCAAGTTTAAAATGAGATCAAAAGAAAGTCCCAATTGATCTACAGGAGTGATAAGCTCCAGATCCGAAACCGAGGCGGGAAAGCCCATCAGTTTCATTTCCCCGGTAAAACCGAAAGATTTGGCACTAAAGGCCTTTTTTCCTGGTTCCGTTTCCAATTTCAGTTCCTCAAAATTTATTCCCGGAAAGCTAAACCCTTTACCATCCTTTTCCAGTTCTTCCTTGGAAGGCGGTTCCTCTCCGTCTTTGAGTCCTATTTTTCCTATGACCGATAGTTGTCCGGTAAGATTGGCATAGGGGTACACATTCCCATCTTTCACATCGATCCCCACTTTGGAGTTTCGTTCCAACAGTATTTCTCCTAAGAACACCGGGGCTTTATAATCACTTTTTCTACCTACTTCCAACCCATAGCCATTAACATCTATATAGCCCTTGTACTCTATAGGCTCCTTTAAAATAGGAACGGAAATATCGCCACCCATGGAACCCCCAGTGAGGGAATTCATTGCTAGGGTAATGCTCACATCTTCTACGGTAAAGGCCCATTTTCCTGCTGCGCCTTCCCCAACATTTAAAACATTTTCCCCAAAAAAAGTTCCTGAAACGCCTTGGCCGTCCAAAATCAGATCTTTGGCGCCAAATTCTACACGACCTTCCGGAGCATTGTTTTTTTCGATGCCCTTGGGCAGCATTACACTGACTTCCTTGGCATAGAATCCTCGCCATAACTTTCTGTCGGCATTACTATATATGGCGCTGTATTCCTTTGGGAATTTTATGCCCGAAGCATTCTTGCTATCACTGAGATCCAATACGGCACGTTTTACATTGAAACCCCAACCTTTGAGTCCGACCACCTCAAATTTGGGTAGGGTCACATCTAGCAGCACATCATTCCAGCCATTGGCCTGAATGCTAAAGGAAGCCCCTACATAACATTTGTTATTCACTACATTCTCTGTATCCTTTAGGTACTGATTGTCCCTACTATCCCCACACACATAGTTGCCCCCGCTGGTAATGGGCAGCAATACATTACGGGAAATCCGCAGATCACCTTCTAGGCCAATAGATTTTAGGCCAGAGCAATCAAATTCTACGTATGATTGATCACTAAAAGCCCCTGTTTCCAGATCGATGCCACCTTTTAAGGTCAGCAACCAATTGTCCCCATTCATGGGAATGGCCTGATTGCCCAAGAGCACTAGTTTCATATCCACGAGAAGGGCACCATCATGTGAGAGTTTGATCCCTTCGGCGCCAAAATACAGGACGCGTTCTGATAGACTATCCTCGGCTTTTTCCGGGATGGTGAGTTTTGCCCAGGCTTTAAATTCTGCATATTGGGGCGTGAATTTCACTTGGGAAATAGCAAGTTGCACGGTGTTGCCAGAGGTAGAATCTTTTTTACTGAGGCCAACCGGTAATTGGAGTAATTCTTTCCCGGTAATAATTTCTACAAAATTCCCTAGTTTTTGAACCGCTTCAAATGCCCTTTTAGCCTGACTCACCAAGGTATCCACCTTTGGATTACTGGTATAATGGGCTTTAAGGTATGCCTGATTGAATTCCGGAGCTCGGTTGAGAAAAGGAACCTTAAAATTGTTGTTTTCTTTTAACTTCTGATCTAGGATTGGGAAGGATCTAAAGGTCTTTGTTTCTTCTAATGTTTTGGGAGCATTATGATTGTTTTTAATTCCAAATACAGAGGTATTGAAAAATGCCGATTGCTGCAATTTGGCCAATTGCTGTTGTATGGCCGACTTGGTCTTTGTAGAGTCACCAGGGTTTGACAAATTATTGTCTGTACCAGTAGTTACCCAAACATCATTACTTATATATGCTGGAACCTTTTCATTTGTAGAGAAATTGTTTGGAGAGGCCCACAAGAAGCAAGTCCACAATAGTAGTATAATGTATAGGTAGTTTTTCGTCATAATTGTTGGTTATGGTTGGTGTTTTCTACTCATCTTATTTTTTAATTATTTCAATTCTCACCGTTGATGGCACGAGCGTGACGCTCGCGCTAGCGGGGTTACCCCATAGGACGCAACTCCATAATAGTAAGATGATGTATAGGTAGTTTTTTGTCATAATTGTTGATTATGATTTTTAAGCTTTTTATTTGCTTCTGCGATTACCCTATCAATATTTGCATCATGTTCTGAATCGCTTTTTAGTGTTTCAGCTATAAATACTCTAAGTGGTAGGCAAGCATTACAAGTAATTTCAATTTCTATATTGGTATTTATTGTTGGAAACCCAGTACAATTTTCTGAATTGACTTCAATTTTGTTTAAATCATAATCGTTGGGCTGTAACCAAATTCGATATGCTTTGTTACCTAAATCATCTCTTAAGGCAGTGAAATCTCTTATTTTTGACTTAAATGATGTTTTAAATTGTTCTTTAAAATCGTTTTTCAACTCAGAATATTGATATAGTTGTAATATTAAGGTCACTATACCACTGGCAATTAGTGTCATTAAAATTATATACCATAACATTCCAATTTTTTCAGGAAGGGTTTCGGAAAAATCGCCTCTAATACGCCCACCGGCTTTCGGTAAAAAGCCAAAAGGGATAAACGCACCAAATAAAGCAATGGCAATTGCTCCTAAAAAAAACTTTACAGCTGTACTTTTAATCTGTTGTAGTCTTTTTGAGATTTTTAAATTATCTTCTTGACTGGTTTTTTCCCTAGGCATCGTGCTCTTTAATTAAATTTTCCGGTAAAGGTTTATCTATGTTATAATAAACCCTTTCTGGTACATTTATATCCCCATTTTTATAAAACGCACCTTTTATGGCATCGCCATTTAACAATATTTCTCCTTTAAAAATTAATTCAATATTTTCTCCATAATAATAGTTCCATTTCATTTTAATTTTATTTTTATTTAATAGTTTGTAACTGCCTATTGATACAGGATCTTTATCATCTTCGATAATTTTTTTTAAATTTTTAAATTTAATTGCTCTATTTATTTTTGGAATTTTCCCAAATAAATCATTAGAATGATTTTTGTTATATGTTGACGCGAATTGAGTAGCCACATTTTTATTGTATATATATATGTATATATTAATTAAAGATTTGGAAAATCCTCCTTGAACATCATTTTCTGATATTATTTCTATAGGAGTTATAGTTCGGTATTCTTTACCTGTTATTTGCATTCTAATATTTCCAATTAGTTATCCAATCCATATTACTTAAATCCACCTCATCAAGGTTTAAAGATGTACCATCCTTGAATTTTACAATCTTTACATCTCTATCTCTTAAATATTTTATTTCTTTAGCAAAACCACTTGGTGCATATAGACCAGTAATTTCATTTTGGTCAACTCGACCATTCTTCCACGCCTTAAACAAATCTTGATGAATTGGGTTTGTTGTAAATATAATTTCAATTTTATCTTTATTTTCTATTAAAAAGTCTAAATACTTTACATTGAAATCATCAAAGAAATTAGCGGTATTGGGCATACCTGCCATTTCATCCGGTAGGTTTAGTAAAGATATACTGCCACCTTTGAGAACCTCAGGGCTATTTTCAGCAAAACGGTAGTTTTTATACATGTTCAATTGGTCTAGAACGTCTTTTGTGCCCAATTCATATTCGGCACCTGTTGTTCTTGATGGGTTATAACTTCCTAAATACACATTCAACTTATCCGTATATCTGACCAAAGTGCCTTTTGAACCAAAATTTAGTTGTTTGGTAGTTCTATCAAAACCGTGTATAAATTTTAACTTGTCGATTAGTTTTTCGTAGTCATCAGCGGTAACAAGCGGATCTAAAAGTTTTGCTCCATCAGAGGATAAAAACCCCCAGCCTAAAGGTATTTGTTTTTCTGCATCAAAAAAGAGTAAACGACCATCTTTAGCATCCGGAACCAGCTTTACGTAAAATTTAGAATCTCGACTTAGATATTGGGTATGTTCCAAAGTACTATTTTTTCCCAAATTCCAAAATGTTCCCGCACGTACCTGTTCGATTATAGCTTCTCCGGAATCGGTTTCTCCAACTTTGTATGTAAATGATTTAAATCTACCAGCAATACTTTTAGTATTACCTAGTATATTGTTTTCTGTTTTAAGAATTTTTCCAGCATTTGTAAGAAACACTGATTTCACAAGGGCAAGTTTAGCCTTTTTTAATCTTTCAAGTATTTTTGTAACTCTATTTAAATCAGAAGTTTTCCCTGCATCAGAGGCATCTTTAATAATTTTTAAAAATAATACCTCAATATATTTAACAGCTTCTTTTTCATCAGATACCAAAGTCAGTAATTTGCTTTCATTTAAATTATCGAAGCTATCAAAAACACTATTCAGCTGAACTAAAGAAGGAATATCGTTCGAGCCACTATAATTTTTAGCAACCTCTGAAATTATCTCTCGCATAGGTCTGTCACCCAATGTTGCTAGATTGTCAAACGCACCTGCTACCCCAGTTGCTGTCGAAAAAATATCTAATGCGGTCTTTAACTCTGCTAATTCTGCATTATCACTTATTGAAGTAGATACAATACCAGTTCCAGAACTTACCAAATCTGAAACCAACAATATTTTCCTCAATTTGCTAAGTCCTTTTATAGAATTCAAAGTTCCACCAGTGCCTATTAAGGAGGCTACGTCAAAAGAAGTGCTAATTCCTTGTAGTGTAGTTTCTTTATTTCCAGAATCTGAAACATAAGCAAGGGCTATGGCTGGTAAAGGAATATTACCTGTATACCCAATAGCCTGTTCGTATTCCTTAAGAAGTGTAATATTTGATTTGTTAGTAAATAATACCAGATCAAAAGGTTTAAGATCTGGATCAGGTGAAAATATTACTCCCGAACTTGAAAACCCTAAATCATCAGTCTGTTTAAGGCGGATGGTACCATCAGCCATAAAATCATAAGAAATATCTTTTATTTTCAGATTTTTAGTAATGGCATCATCTGAAAGTTTATCTACTATTTGTGTCCAAATGTTATTTGATAAAATTTCAATCCCTATATTTTTAATGAAATTGTTGTATTCAAAAACAAATATTCTATCTCCTATATTATCAATTGCTTCTGACAATCTTTTCTCATAAAAATCTGTAGCTCCTAGAATGAGCTTTGTAAATAGGACAATTAGTTCTTTTCTATTATTGGAAGTAAGATTAAAAAGAATATCATCATCAACATTAGTAAATAACTGCTGGTATAGATATTTATCGTTGTCTGGCAAATTACTGTAGTAATTCTTACTTTCAATTTTTGTCAGCAGAATTCCCTTATCCGTAGAGTTAAATTCGTTTACCGCAACGTTTAATAAATGAAGAACACTTTTCTCGTATTGGGTGGTGAATGTGCTACCCTCCGTGATTTCCCCTTGGGAAAGTATTTTACTTATTAGTCTATAGATCAATTCAACGTTAAGAGTTCTTACGATATCTTGTTCACTAGCTGCATTAATCGTATTTGAAATTTTAGCTATCTCTGTAATATCGATTAAATCTGGGTCATCTTTTATTGTGTAGAGAAAACTATAGGCTTCTTGTTGCTGCTTTTGAACGTAGTACATTAAAAAGGAATAATATTCCTTCAAATAATTAAATCTATTCTTGGGAATCTCCTGTTTTTCATCACATTGATAATAGCCAGATGATGTTACATCTTCTGGATCCATATCACCTGTAGCAACATAATTACAATCGCAATAGACTTCAATTAAGTCCTTTTCAAAGGCATATCGAGTTTGGATATAGTCAGGATTACAAGCTTGCCAATTATCAAACCAATTTGGATTAGCACTCTTTTCAAATAAAGATTGATAAGCATGGGCAACCTCTAATATTCGATTCTTTAAGAAAAGAGATTCATCCTCAGAAGAATAATTAAAAACCTGTTGAAGAATTTCTTTTTTATAACTGGTTTGTGAATTTCCGAACATCCCATTTGTCCGTAATGATTTTGTTTTCCGAACGTTACCGGAAATCTGATATGGCCATATTGGAAAATCAAATATTTCTGGAATTTTTTTAGAAGTTCCATCATATGCCTTTGTCGTTGTGCTTTCTACAAGGTAAAGTTTAGCCTCATCCACAGAGCTTGTCAAAAACATAATATGGAATTTACCATTATTAGAAGAAGACTTAAATTGCTCATCCTTATTATTTTCTGAAAAATACCCTTCAAAAATACCTTCAGTAATCTTGGATTTATATTTAGTAGGTTTTCCCCCCTCTAAAAGTTTAAAACTGAACAATGTACCTGGCAGGGATTTACTGTCTAACCCCGGGTTTTGTATACCGTAATAAAAAGTAACGTCCAATACATCAGAAGGCAAATCAACAAAGTCCCCTGCAGGTGTGACAAAAGTGAAAGTACTATCTACATTTTTTCCAAAATTCTCAGTGACTTTTGCAAATGACACATCAGAACCTGCAAATGCCCAGTTTTGGCCATCCTCCTCATCCTGGAAAACATAAAATTTTAAGGCAGGGTTATGCAATTGTGCCCAATGCATATGGGGCAACAGACTAGCATCATCTTTATAGTCCATCAACCAATCGGTTGCTCCTTGTGCAGAACCGTATTCTGTAAATGGATGTTGTAAGGCAAATACACCATGGCCTAACTCATGGGCAATGGTAGTGGCCAGATCATCTTTCCCTTCCTCAGCAACTGTAAGATCTCCATTGAACACAAAACCAAATTGCCTTTGTAAAGGCATAAACCCGCCAATGGATTTAGTGGTTTTTACTATCGAATCAAATACAAATAGATAGTAAGCATTAGAATTGTAAACTATCTTTGATTTTAGGTCTTCAATCACCGCTTTTTGCTCAGCATTGTAATTGGACAACCAAGGAGTATCACCAATTTCCAATTCATTATCCCCTCCCAATACATTTTTACTAAGTGAAGCTGATTGGGTACTTAAATTTAGGGTTGCTACCCCTTTCTTAAAGATGTCTTTTACAGCGTCTACAGTAGTTTGTGGTATAGACACCCCATCAACAGCCACCAAAACTACATTTACCGCTCTATCTGTTAAATGCCAAAGCTTAAAAGCACCTGCTGTTAATTGCCGTTCTTCTTCTGTTTTGGAAGGGACCACAGCATAAATGGTTTCATTTTCTAAGGTATATCTCCCTGTTAGCGTAAGCACAGGGGCACCATCTATTTCCTCCCAAGGAATCACTTCGCCCGACTTCGTTTTAAATATGAGGTCTTTTAGCGTGTAGTCTGAATTAGTAAACTCAACGTTCGCTCTTACCTTTATAACATCGCCTTTAGCCACTGCCTGATGTACCAGAGTGTATGGATTGCCATCTGCATCGAGAATAGTTACATATTCTTTTTTAAGTTTCTCACTATTGGTTTCTGGCATTTGGTCATAACCATACTTCCCATTATCCTCAAAAGTGACTATTATCCCTTTTGCCGTTAGGGCTTTTAACTCTCCATCTTGAGAAACACCTGTTACATTCCCAGTTGATACGGAACCAGCTGGATCTATCTTACCACCTTCGGTAATATATCCTCCAGCATCAACATGATATACATTGCCTTCACCATCTATAACAACCTTATCGTCACCTAAGGGACTGGTTTCTGTTGCTCCATTCTGAGGGTTTGTGATTATTAGAATACCATCTTCAATCTTAATATCATTCTCTGGATCCAATACCCAATTGATCCGAATTTCATCCAAATCATTATTGCCTTCAAAAGGTTCTCCTATCGCTTCAACTACATCCGTAACCGTCTCAATAGCCACATCCACATCTACAATATTCGCGAGGGTTGGGTCGTACATGGTGATTACGATACCCTCGGCCATTTGCTTATCGGTATTGATTAACACATTGGTAAATTCTACCCCTACCCTAATACTGTTCAAATAAGGAATGGTCACATAGCCCTTCCCGGTAAACCTGCCATTACTGCCGCTTACCTCCAATATTTTTACAGGAAAATCCCCGGCGGTGAACTGTTCCCCTATAGTAATTTTTGGTAAGGGTTCGGTATTATCTAAACTGAAGTCGGGCGTAATGCCGCACTCATACACACTGGCCTCATCATCGGCGATAAAGGTGGTAAACTGCCTTACCGTACTCCAATCGCTCTGGGTAACGACGCATTTTTTCTGTACCTGGTATTCGTAAACCGCCCCAGCCTTTAAGTCCCAAAGCGTAGTAGTATTGGAAGTGGTCCTATTAAAAAACCACTCATTACCGTTTCCTTTTTTGCGGTAGCGTACTGCATACTCCGGAACATCCGTAGAAAAATCGTCCCAAAAAATATTGGCATTGGTACTCCCCTTTACCTCGTGGTTTATAGCACTCGGTAAGCTACATACTCCAGCATAGCTGAAAGAATATATTTCACTATATCCCTGGTTTTTAAAGAGCCCTATTTCTTCCGTTCCTTGCCTGGCCTTGGCCTGTACCCGCCAGGCATAATTCTTATTGGATAGAAACAATGGATCGGACGGACCATACACATAGGTAGTGGCCGTAGTAGTGGTTTGAAAAATCGGGGGCGAACTCAGAAAGGCCGCTTGGGGATCTACATAATTATCCCAAATCTCCACAATACTAAGCTCGTACTCCACATTGCTCACATTGATCTGCCTAGGTGTCCACTGGAATACAATATTCTGGGGATTGCGCTCCTCTATATTGATCTTGTTATAGGGCGACACCAAAAATGGAGGCTCATTCTGAAAGATGACCGTAGTGGCACAGCTCTTTTGTGACAAGCGGTTGCCGGACAAGACATCTATAATTTCAAAACAGAACTGATAGGCCCCTTCCTTGATAGGTTGGCCATACACATTGGGAGCAATTCCTGTAATATTTTCAAATCTAAAATAAGGCGCCAATTCCACATTGGTAAGGGTCAGTGGGATCCCGCCTTCCAAAAAGAGTGTTGGCGCCCCAACTACAATATCATTACTCTGAAACGCAATCCCATTGCCCTGGAAATATGCTTTGAGTCGCACTTCCCTATTGGTAATGGTAAAATCATTGAGCACAATCTGCACCCTGAGTGGACTGTTTATGGTACTGGCATCGGCATAATTATTAATATAAATAGGTGATGGAGGAATGGCCTGCGGAATTACCTGTACGGGAAAGGCTTGGGCCGATACTACGTTTATATTACCAAGAACCAATAATACCCCTAAAACAAAGAAACGGGACACCATTGCTTTCCCCTTAGAAAGCATGCATGCCTTTCCAAAGAAAAAAGAATACCATTGTAGTAGACTGTGTAATAGTATCTCCATCCGTTAGTTTTTGTTGATGTATTTAAGTTCAAAAGTCTCTGGATTTACGGTCCTGAGCGACTTTTTATAATAAAAATCTATGATTTCATTTTCCAAGAGCTCTTCCAAGCGTTCCATATCCGCATTGACATCAAAATCCTTGTACGCCCTCGGCGCCATAGTCTCTTTGAATTCCTTTAGATCCCCAGTGGGTTGAGCCACAACCTCCATGTCTACAAATTCTGAAAACTGCTGTTGCATCCATCGGTGCCCCACCAATCTCTCCAACCGAATTTGTTGATCCTGTACTAGGATTTTATATGCTTTTTCCAACTCCTGATCTTCCAAGGATGTAATTTCTATATTGTGAATCGGATGCTGGTCCACCTTCAGTTTCTGGTCTACAAATAGTTGCTCCAATACCACATCCATTTTCCTCATATCGCGCTTTATTTTTTGAATAGTACTGAAAAGCGCTGCGTTATAAACCGGTTGAAAATCGCCATAATCATATAAGGCTGCTAAGAAACTAAGGGCATAATCTTTATAAGTTTCGTCCTTATCCTGTTTTTTGACAATGGCCAACAGCAGCACCAGTTCATCCTTTTTAAAGGTCGGTATAGCTGCAAACTGACTACTACCAAAAACGGTGGACAGCTGATTGTTGATATTGGGAATGGTTCCGCTATAGACTACATTTCTATACCTAAAGCTGATGGTATTCGCATTGGCATTGCGACCGCGAAGGTCAAGGTTGAGTTTAAAATTATCGAAGGTATAGCTATACCCAAAAGTAATAGTGACATCGGTGGTATTTGCCGTGGTTGCGTTTCGGAATAGGGTAAGCACATTAAGACTGAAATTGTGCTTTTGCAGCCAGACATAATTACCGCCCATCCTAAAATTATAGACACTTCCCTGTTGTTCCCCATTTTTAAAAGAGGTATTGTAGGAACTGGAAAGATTGGTGCGTAATTTTTTATCAAAAAATTGTTTGCCCACCGCCATGGTTGGTCCTAGGGTGAGGTTTTTATCTACCCCTATGGTATTATAGGAGGTGTTGGCCGCCAAGGAAATACTAAGCGCCTCTTTGGGATAACCCAAGGTATAAGCCGCCATACCATTGTAAAAAGTAGAAAGCCCACCTTCAATGGTCTCCCCTTCTTGTTGGTTGTTGGAATTCTGATAGACCAAATTTAAATTGGTGGTATGTTGTTTGGTCTCGGTCTGCTTTAGGATGTAATTGATGCCCAAATTGGCATTCTGGGAAATTTGCCGGTAGTTGAGCGTGTCCACATTGTCAAACTGATTCACCTGGTTGATATAATCAAACTGGTCACGGATGTTGGTGTACGATTGAAAGTTGGAATAAGACCCGTTTAGACCCAAGCGATCTGAAGCTGTATAATTTACATTAATGGAGGTCACGATCCGCTGTTGGTCCGAAGATTTGGCCTTGTCCAAATTATCTTGTTGCACCCCCGCATTTACACTTAAATTAACCTTTCCATCAAAGATGGTCTGATTGGCATTGACCGTAATATTCTCGAGATCATTGTTGAAAAAATAAGCCCCAAAGGTTTTATAATCTGGATCTATTCGTTCATAACCGGCACCTAAAGACCCATTACCAGCTGGATAATTAAAGGAGGCGTTTAACGCATTGTAATAATTGGTGCTTAGGTTTTCATTTAGAACAAAGGACAATAACCCTTTTTCGGTTCTTTCTTCGGTTAATCTGTTATCTTCCGTTACTCCTGAAATGGCGTATTCTATTCGAATTTGGGCCTTTTCAAAAAGCTGGAACTCGGACTCAAAGGATACTACCGTATTTTCTTTGGGAGTCAGACCCAATTCAATAGGAATGGGATTTTCCAAAGAATTCTCATCATCTTTTGCTTTAAAAAAGATGATTCCGAGTTTGGCGATTTCAAAATCGTAAGACGTTTTTAGTCCAAACCCCATGCGCTGATACGCCGTTAAGGCTTCCGGTGCTTCTGGGTTGTATTCTGTGGACCTTAGAAATCTGCCATACATGGCACTGATCTGAAAAGGCCCTTCCGGAGTTAGGTCTATTCCTGCACCCGTAAATTGATGTCCACTTAGTGTATATGGCGAAAAGGTCATCGCCACATCCCCCAAATGCGCAGCCACCCACTTATAAGAAGGATTAAAGCTGAACCTATTGAATTTAAAGGGATTCGGAAAATCGAATTCCTGATTGGAATAGGTAAACGAAAGCGGCACATTGTACAAACCAGCAATATTAAAATTTAAATTACCTGTTAGGTAATACGTCAATGCCTGCCTATTGGCGGCACCATCATAATACACCGCATTGGCGGCAAATCCTCCATTGTACCTTAAGAACTTTTCTTTGCCCAATTGGTCAAAATTTACAGATTGGGAAAAGGCAATTCCACAGCACATAAAAAAGGGAACAAAATATTTTAACAACGAAAATTTTCTTAAAAACTTAAATATAAGTTAAAATTTCAAAATAGAAGAATATTTTCGACAAACAACATTGAGATTAAATTTGAACCTATTGCCCCAATCGCTTAGTATTTATAACTCATACGGGAGATCGGCCCATGCCAAGTATAGAAAATAAACAAGGCCAAAATGGTCATTTGTTGAATATGCTTACATTTTAATGCTGTACATCGTTTTTATTTGCCGTTAAAAGGGAGAAATGCAATACAGACAAGTTTACAGCTACTTTTACAGTGTATAATCCATTAATTAAAAACAACTGTATGAAAGCTCCTAAATACCTACTAATCATGTTACTTGCAATTATTGCAAGTGGTTGTGGCAAAGACGACGCCACCGAAGTTATCCTAGCGAAAAATGTATTTGCATTGAGTCCGGTTGCAGATTCAAAAATCTCTGGCAACGTTTCCTTTGTGAAATACGAAGACGGCAGAACGGAAGTTATTTTGCAGATCAACAATTCTTCTGAAGACATACATCCTGCCTTTATTTATGCCAACAGCCTTGCGGAAGGAGGTCCTGTGGCCCTAACACTTGCTCCGATTGAATGTGATTGTGAGGAAAGTATTACCGTAGTATCCAAGTGGGACAATGGTTCACCGGTGAGCTATGAGGACCTGATCAATTTTGACGGTCACCTAAAAATACATCAGAACAAAGATCACCTGGAAATTGTTATTGCTCAAGGAAACATCGGAGCCAACGCACAATAATATACCTATTAAAATATTTTTAAACCCTAACCTCCACCGGTTAGGGTTTTTTGATACCTTTATTTAAGCAACCAGTACCGTGGTATATCTTATTTAAATTTGTTCAACTGTTAATTCCTCCGACGAAAATAAAATAGCTTTTACTACCTTTAAATTGGAATTGACCAAGAATGATAAAAAGAATTATCCGTATTTTTCTACTATTAGCAACCACACTGATATTGGTGTTGTTCATTAGTACTTTTTCAATCCAGCTCTTTACCCAAGGCAAGACCTACTATACGGCCAAAAATATCCCAAAAAATAAGGTTGGGATTATCCTTGGAACTTCCAAACGACTGACAACCGGAAAACCGAATCCCTATTACCACAACAGGATAGCGGCCACAGTAAGGCTCTTCAATGCTAAGAAAATTGAATTTGTTTTGGTCAGCGGAGATAATGCCACCCTGAACTACAACGAACCCTACACCATTAAAAAAGACCTGATCAAGGCCGGGATTCCCGAAGACCGTATTTTTTTGGATTATGCCGGTTTTAGAACATTGGACTCCATGGTAAGGGCCAAATATGTGTTTGGGTTGGACAGCGTTACCGTTATTTCACAAAAGTTCCATAATGAAAGGGCCATATTTCTGGCCGAAAGGAAAGGACTCCATGCCATAGGTTTCAACGCCAAGGATATTACAGGTAGCGATGGACTGAAAGTGCGACTCAGGGAATATTTTGCCCGGGTCAAGGTTTTTATTGACCTGACCTTTAATACCCAACCCAAATTTTACGGCAAGAAAATAGAGATTAAATAACATGAGTCATCCATCATTATTCCCTCCATTTTTTTTAATTACGAATCTTTAAAAAATAGTACATTAGGGGCATTAGCCAACCACAACCAAATGTCCAGATTAAAGATCCTCCTTAAAAACCTTGGTCCAGGCCTTCTTTTTGCCAGTATGGCCATTGGTACCTCCCATTTAGTATTATCTACCAAAGCCGGTGCCCAATATGGTTGGCTCATGGTGATCCCCATCATCCTTGCCAATGTACTAAAATATCCCTTCTTTGAATTTGGGGTACGCTATACCAACGTCACCAACAAAACACTGATTGAAGGCTATCTTAACAGAGGAAAAGGTTACTTGTGGTTCTACGCCCTGATCACCCTGGTTTCTACATTCACCATTTTGGCCACACTTTATGTGGTCACCTCCGGACTGTTCATCAACCTGTTCAAAATCAATAATGCATCGGTGAGTTGGGTGGCCCTGGGACTGTTTGTATTTATCAGCATTCTTCTGATTATCGGTAAATACAAGTTTCTGGAAACATCCCTTAAATTTGTGGTGACCATCCTTTTTATAGCCTTGATCGTGACCACCACCTTGGTCATTTTAAAAGGCAATGTGCCCGCCGATGAGACTTTTGTGCCCCTGCCCATCTTTAACGAAGTAGGCATATTGTTCCTAATTGGCCTTGTAGGATGGATGCCAACCGCGGTTGAAGCCTCTAGCTGGATCAGCCTTTGGACCATTGAAAAATTTAAAATGACCCATAGCAAATTATCCCTACAGGAAGCTATTCAAGAATTTAATGTGGGTTATTTTTTAACCGGACTCCTAGCCATATTCTTTATGGTCATAGGTTGGATGACCCTTTATGGCACCAATACCGAAATAAGTGGCAATGCTGTAGCTTTTTCCGACCAATTGATACAAATGTTCACAACCCACATTGGACAATGGACCTATGTTTTTATTGCCGTTGCTGCCTTTGCAACCATGTTCAGTACCTGTATGACCGCCCATGACGCACTGGCAAGGGTAAGTTTGGACATCATTGGTCTATTGTCCCCGAAAGCTAAGACCAAAGCCACCAAAATACAGTTTTCCCTGGCCATCATTGTGTTGTCTATGATCAACTTTGTGGTGATTACCGTTTTTAGCGGCAACATGGGGCAGTTGGTGGCTTTGGCCACATTTGTTTCTTTTGTCCTTGCCCCTATCATTGGATATATGAATCTTAAAAATGTGATGAGCAAGGATTTGCCAGTAGCGGCACAGCCCGGTAGAGGATTAAGGCTATTGACCTATTTGGGCATCGTATTTCTCAGTTTTTTTGCCATTTATTACTGTTGGATGATACTATTTTAACCTGACCGTAGAACGTAAAATCTATATTTTAATCAAGAGTTAACATAGAAAACTTGAAATATTCGTCTGAATTCAAGACCTTTACACCCTAAAGAGCGATAGTATGAGATTGATTAGCATCATAAGAAAGACCAAAAACGAAAAAAGGTACACCAAAAAAATGGGTAACTTCTATACCAAGGTGACCTATATCAAAAAAGCAATTTTGGGTATCCCAGTGCGTACTTTGCACAAATATCGCGAGACCTATTACGGAAAAGTAAAGGACTGCGAAACTTGTAACCTGGCCAAATAATTACTCCTTAAGCATAGTATTGTAGTTCAAGACTACAATCAAGGTTCTTTCGTTCTGTTGGTGCAACATATCCAAACAGAACACACCGTTGGTACAATTATTTGTAATCTTCTCCTCCCCAAAACCTACCGAAAACAGGATGTTTTCATTGGACACTCCTTTCTCTAGCAGGTACTTCTTGATGGCATCAGATCGATCTTGCGACAATCTAAGGTTATAGCTGTTACTCCCCCTACTGTCCGTATATGTGGCAATGCGCAATTGAAGTTTGGGAAACTTGGTCACGGCATCCACTACCTTGTTCAGCTCCATGGCTATTTCCGGGGTTATTGTACTCCTACCCTTGCCAAAATAAAACTTTTTAAGTTTTAATACCGTCTGATTTTCTTTCTCCTCTACCATATCCTCCAAGGCTATGATACCGATATCGAATACATCTTGCTGCAAACTGTCCAGCTCCTTGTCACGAAAGGTTACGGCATAGGTAGAATGTCTGTCGTTGGATGCCTCTACACGTATTATCTTTTGAAAAGGTACCTCTACAGCATAATTACCGTCCGCATTGGCATATATCTCCTTGATTAAGGATCCATCCTTATCCAACAAACGCACCTGAGCCTTTTCGACCCCTTGGTTTGTTGCCAGATTGAACACCTTCCCCTTAATGGCAAAAGTTTTTAGTCCAAGGGAAGCACTGCTAGTAAAGGAATAGATATCGTCATTTCCCTTACCACCTGCCCGATTGGAAGCAAAATACCCCATAAGACCTTGGGACGCCTTTTCCCTTATGATCAAACCGAAGTCGTCCGAAGCAGAATTAATGCCACTTCCCAGGTTGACAGGGATGCTGAATTCCTCATTGCCCCTGATGTTGGATTTGTAAACGTCCATCCCTCCCATACCATAAAATATATCGGAAGAAAAGTAAAGACTGTTGTCATAGATGTAAGGCGCTATTTCATTCCCGGCCGTATTGATCCTTGGACCCAAATTAATTGGGGACGACATGATCTGCCCATTATTGGTGTACACAAAATAGATATCTGTTCCACCATAGCCCTCGGGAAAGTTTGCTGCAAAATATAACTTACCCGTTGTAGACTCAAAAAATGGATAGTAAAATGATTTGCTCAGGTCCCGCAACAAGAATCTGAATGCCCCATTTTGATCTACCATTCCTATGGACAACGCATTTTTTCCATTCTCGTCAAAAGAAAGTGCATCACCATTGGCATTGGAAAGGATATAAAATATACTTTTCAACTCCTTGGCATAGTATGGTGTGGCCTCATGGAATATGGTTTCCGGAATTTTGTCAAAAGAATGTGATACCAAAACATCGCCATCTTTTTCTATACGTCCAATCATGATATCCATGTAGGATTCTCCTGATGGGGCATATTTTTCTTTGATATTCTCATTTCTGGCACTCGTAAAAAGGATACGATCATCATAAAATGTAGGCGAAAAATCTGCTTGGGGACTATTGGTCTGAATATTCAAAACTTCGATTCCACTTTCGGGTTGAGCTTTTAAAAGCTCTCTGTTGAAATCATAATTTTCGAGAATTTCTTCGGGGAACGATTTTTTTCTTGTTTCCAAAAAGGTACTGATCCTTTCCCTTCCTTCAGTCTTGGACATGGATTGAAGCATCTTATTGAAATACGAGTTGGACATGGTGGTATCTTTCTTGAAAATGTCCATATAGAGCTCACCGGACCTTTTATAGTCACCAGTTTTGAAATAAGCATCCGCCAAGTTCAAATATTGTTGCTTGTTCAGCTTATTTCTGCGCATCTCTACCTGATACTGTTTGATAGCTGCCTTATAGGAATAACTAAAAAACAGATCATCTGCCTTCGATCTTTTATCTTGCGCCGTGGTTATTGTTGCCAATAATAAGAAAACTAAAAGTGCTCTCAATTTCATGTTTCGTTACTTTTTAAAAGAATCTAGGGGTGTCTATTTGCTTTGATTTGCCCTTGGCATTTTTATTTCTATCCCTTTTACTTCCGTCACCTGACCCTAAATAGAACTTTAGGATTACTTCATGGGACCCGCTGTTGTACTCTCCCAAGCTATTGGTGTTGTAATCATAGGAGTAACCCAAAAATGCACTACTGGATATTTGAAAGCCGGCCAGACCGCTGACGGCATTGTCCACTCTATATGAGGCGCCTAGCGTAAATACATCGCTGATCAAAAAATTGGTGGATACGTTGATATTCACAGGTGCTCCCTTCAGGTAGTTTACCAAAAATGCCGGCTTGAATTTCAGTCCCTCCGACAAATCAAATATATAACCCCCAATTAAATTAAATTGCAACTTGTCATCTACCACGGTAGCCACTTCCTCATCATATATTCCATTGGTCAGGAAATTGGGCACGGACAATCCGGTATACCAGTTATCGGCATATAAAAATGCTCCCGCACCAATGGTGGGATAAAATTTGTTGATCGTCGATTGGTCCAATAACGGTTCATTGGGATTTTCGAAATTACCCTTGGAAAAATCCACGTTCAAAAACGAACCCCCGGCATCCAATCCAAAAGAGAGTTTGGTATCATTTGAAAACTGAACCTGAAAAGAATAGGCCAAGTCTACAAAGGTCTGTGTGGATGGTCCCAATTGATCGTTTATCACATTGAAGCCGATTCCATTTTTCTCATTGGCCAAAGGAATGTTCATTCCAAAGCGCATGGTTCTGGGCGCTCCTTCAATATCGATCCATTGAGCCCTGTAGAGACCTGCAATTTCTGTCTTTTCCACGGTACCCACATAGGCAGGGTTAAAACTACCTATATTATACATGTACTGGGTGTATTGCGGCTCCTTTTGCGCAACTACCTCAAAGGTTGCCATCAATACTACTATGCAACAAAATAAAATATTTCTGTTCCCCATTTTGCGTTTGCTGTAAAACATATTGCTATTTATCTTATGATTTGGATCCATCCTTTTCTCACTTCAGAACCCTCCCCTAGGTCTAGAATATAGAAATAGGTCCCTTTGGGCAATTCCCCATTGTCACCTTCACCTGTCCAGCTATTATCGTATCCTGTGATCGATAGGACTTGGTTCCCGTAACGGTCGTATATTTCCAAAGTATTGTTCGGATAGGTTTCAATATCGTTGATGATCAAAATATCATTGATCCCATCGCCATTGGGAGAGAATTGGTTGAAGATAAAACCGGGCTCATCGCTGGATCGCGGTGCAACTTCTACCGTGGCCGTCCCCACATTGTTGGCAGTATTACCATCCTCTGGGGAGGAACTCACCAGAGAAGCTATATTCTGGAAGGTACCCTCTCTGGGAACCGTAACCGTAATTGTTAATGTACTTACCTCTTCAGGGGCCACCGACATTAGTTCCCACCTCCCTGCTACTTCATCATAGATGCCATTGGAGGCCACATGGGATACATACTGAAACCCAAGGGAAGAGTCTATCAGTTCGTTGATGACCACATTTGCAACGGTGATCTGGCTCAGGTTGGTCAGGGTGACGGTGAATATTACCTGTCTTCCTTCGGTTGGACTGGCGTTATCTACCGTCTTCTCCAGCTGAAGATCAATCCTACAGGCTGCAGAAATATTTGGGATACAGGCATCGTCATTGGCAGGATCCAATTGGTCTACCACCCCGTCACTATCGGAGTCCATGGAATTGGAATCCAAGGCATCAATGATTCCATCCCCATCTTCGTCCAAGGGATTGGCCGTGTCATCACCTACTTCCACACCGTCCTCAATACCATCACCATCCGAATCGGGATTGTTGGGGTCTGTACCCAAGGTATTCTCCGTACCGTCCAATAGCCCATCGTTATCGGAATCTACCGTACATGAAACGACCGTAACGGTGACCGAGACAGATTCATTAGAACAGGGAGCTTCAGCCCCCGTTGTAGTATAGGTGAAAACATAATCACCATTGGCGAGACCTTCAAAATCCACAATGTTATTGGCACCTATGACCAATGATCCCGATGGGTCCGTATCAATGGTCCATGTTCCCGGATCAGCACCGGTCAACGTATCGTCCAGATCCAAAGTGGTAGGTCCGCCCGCAGCCACGCTACAAGAACCAATGTCCGTGGCGGTACCTGCATTGGGCTGTTCAAAAACGGTTACTGTGACCGGTACCCTTGCAGAGGTACAGTCGTTGGCCGAGGCCTCCACATAAAAGACTGTGGTGCTGCTTACATTTGGCGAAAAAGTTGCTCCCTCCGCCAAGATGGTTGTTCCAGTCTCGGAATCGAACCATCTGATAGTTGCTTCCTCGCTGACCGTAACGTTCAGGTCTACGGTACCTCCCTCACAAATAGGTTCTGGATCTTCCACGGAAATTTCCGGCGAAAAATTGAGCTCCAACTCCAAGGTAGCAGCTGGACTATAGCAGTCGTTTGCCGAATCATAGTAAAATCCGAAATAGGTTGCCGCGATGGTCACCACCGTATTGTTGAGCCTTCCGGATACATTATAGGGATCAGAGACCCTGCTCCAGACCAAGGTTAGTCCGGAAGGAATATTATTTACATATTCGTTCAGGTCCTGGTTGATGGAATCACAGAAAATGGTGTCCACCGCAGGATCCAAAGGGGGAGCAGTATTGCCGGCCGGACAGACCTCATCGTCAACAATTGTTCCGATACCTGTTGCATCTCCCAAGAAGACCAAGATATTGCTCACATTGCTCAAGGTCACCGTAAAATCCTCATCCTGTTCTACGGCACCATCATTGTTGATGGGTACCGAAATGGTCCTGCTTTCCCCACTGGCACCCGTAAAATTGAGAGTCCCACTAGTAGCAGCATAGTCTTGTCCAGCTATTGCACTACCATTGGATGTTGCGTAATCTACGGTAAAACTGCCCGCAGCATTACCAGTCAAGGTTACCGTAAAGATGGCTGGTCCAGTATTCTCGTTTACCACCACATCCCCAATAGTTAGATTGGCAGAGTCGTTATCCACTATACTGGCTGTACCGGTATTATTGGTAATATTGATTGTTCCTGAACCGTTCACATTGCTCAAGGTAACAATGAATGTTTCACTGGGTTCTACAAAAATATCATTCAGAATCGGGACTGTAATGGTACGATTTTGCCCATTGGTCCCTGTAAAATTTAAAGTGCCATTGGTTTCCGTATAATCCGAACCTGCACTTGCCGATTGGTCGGAAGTGGCATAATCTACCGTAAATCCGCTTGGCACATTACCCGTTAGTGTCACAATGAAGGACACGGAACCCGCTGCTTCGTTCACCGTAACGGTAGCTGAGTTAATTGCAATACTCGCTGTGTCGTTATCGGAGATATTTACGGTGGAATTTGAGGAGGCACCTATAGTATAACCTGTGCCAGCCACTATGGTCAAGGTTACCGATTCCGTACCTTCCACCAAGGAATCATCCAAAGGATTCAATGTCACCGTACTGGTCTGGGCACCATTGGGTATGGTCACAGAGCCGGACAATGCATTAAAATCTGTACCCGAATCAGCACTACCACTAACGTTATAATTCACTGTAATTGGAGAACCACTGATGTTGGTTGTATTTAGACTGATTGTGAATGTGCCCGTTGTAGGGCCAGCTTCCGAAGCGGTGGCATCTGTAGCTGAAATGGTGGCTATGTAATTATCATTGTCTTCGATGGTAACCGTGGCTGTGTTGTTGGGGGAGGCAGCCACTGCATAACCGCTGCCCGCAGCTAGGGTCAGGGTCACTATTTCGGCGCCCTCCACAAGAACATCGTTCACCGGACTTATCACAACTACTGCACTACTAGCAGCATTAGGTATAGATACGCTTCCACTTAATGTTCCATAGTCTGTTGTATTCGTTGCACTCCCCGAAATTGAATAATTTACAATGATGGGGACACCAGTAGTGTTAGCGGTACTTAGGCTTACCGTGAAAGTTCCCGTTGTGGAACTCGCCTCGGTGGCCGTGTCATCAGTAGCCACTATGGAGGCCGTGTAGGTGTCATTATCGGTGATGTTAACCGTGTCCGTATTGTTCGGCGAGGCAGCGACCACATATCCAGTTCCTGAAGCAAGGGTCAGTATAACCGTCTCGTTGCCCTCCACCAAGGCATCGTCAACAGGAGTTATGGTCACGGTCCCGGTGCTTGCCCCGTTCGCTATGGATACGCTGGTACCAATGGTGGCGTAATCAGCAGTATTCCCTGCGCTACCGCCTATGGAATAGTTCACCACTATGGGAGATCCCGTGGCATTAGGTGTGTTCAGGTTAATTGTAAAGGTTCCTGGATCTGCTCCTGCCTCCGAAGAAGCATCATCGGTAGCATTGATCGAGGCTATATAGGAGTCATTATCGGTGATGTTAACCGTGTCCGTATTGTTCGGCGAGGCAGCGACCACATATCCAGTTCCTGAAGCAAGGGTCAGTACAACCGTCTCGTTGCCCTCCACCAAGGCATCGTCAACAGGAGTTATGGTCACGGTCCCGGAGCTTGCCCCGTTCGCTATGGATACGCTGGTACCAATGGTGGCGTAATCAGCAGTATTCCCTGCGCTACCGCCTATGGAATAGTTCACCACTATGGGAGATCCCGTGGCATTTGGTGTGTTCAGGCTTACCGTGAAAATCCCCGTTGTGGAACTCGCCTCAGTGGCCGTGTCATCAGTGGCCGCTATGGAGGCCGTGTAGGAGTCATTATCGGTGATGTTAACCGTGTCCGTATTGTTCGGCGAGGCAGCGACCACATATCCAGTTCCCGAAGCAAGGGTCAGTACAACCGTCTCGTTGCCCTCCACCAAGGCATCGTCAACAGGAGTTATGGTCACGGTCCCGGAGCTTGCCCCGTTCGCTATGGATACGCTGGTACCAATGGTGGCGTAATCAGCAGTATTCCCTGCGCTACCATCTATGGAATAGTTCACCACTATGGGAGATCCCGTGGCATTAGGTGTGTTTAGGCTTACCGTGAAAATCCCCGTTGTGGAACTCTCCTCGGTGGCCGTGTCATCAGTGGCCGCTATGGAGGCCGTGTAGGTGTCATTATCGGTGATGTTAACCGTGTCCGTATTGTTCGGCGAGGCAGCGACCACATATCCAGTTCCTGAAGCAAGGGTCAGTATAACCGTCTCGTTGCCCTCCACCAAGGCATCGTCAACAGGAGTTATGGTCACGGTCCCGGTGCTTGCCCCGTTCGCTATGGATACGCTGGTACCAATGGTGGCGTAATCAGCAGTATTCCCTGCGCTACCATCTATGGTATAGTTCACCACTATGGGAGATCCCGTGGCATTTGGTGTGTTCAGGCTAATTGTAAAGGTCCCTGGATCTGCTCCTGCCTCCGAAGAAGCATCATCGGTAGCATTGATCGAGGCTATATAGGAGTCATTGTCTTCAATGGTTACCGTTGCAGTATTGTTCGGGGAGGCCGCAACGGTATATGAAGGGTCAGCTGAAAGTTCAACCACTATTGTTTCATTGCCTTCTACAAGGACGTCGTCCAAAACGGTCACCAAAATGTCTTCTGATCCTCCCCCAGCTACAGTATATCCAACGGTAATGGAACCGGATAGTGCCGTATAATCATCACCGGCCGTTGCAGTACTCGATCCAAGCACAGCGTAAAATACATCTACACTTCCGTCAACTGCAGCACCTGGAGCCACCGAAACTGTAAAACTAGTAGGTGTTGGACCAGCCTCTTGGCCATTACCATTTTGGATAATAGAAACCGTCGGAACCTGTCCATATCCATGTAATCCAAAAATTAAAAATACACCAACTAGGACAATCCTGCTTAAACTGTTATTTTTTATACTCTTGAGGTAGTAAGTATATAAATTTTCTAATATCATAGCTTTTATCCTAAAAACCCTGCTAAATTCGAATCCATATCAAGCTGAATTCTTGCAAAAAATAGGGGGTGTAATATTACGAAAAAAGTCGCCTACAGTCTAACTATCAAGGTTAAATCAGCAAATATCAGATAAATTGCAACAAAAAGCAGGACTGCCAATTTTTCATTCAATTTGAAACCTCAAATAGATCTATCTCATGAGCTGTATCCATCCTTTTATCGCTTGGGAACCGTCACCCAGATTCAACACATAGAAATAAGTCCCCTTAGGTAATTTGCCATTATCTCCGTCCCCTTTCCAACTGTTATTGTAGCCCTTGACGGATACGACCTGGTTTCCATTTCGGTCGAATATTTCCAAGGTATTGTTTGGATAGATTTCAATATCGTTGATGATCAATATATCATTGATTCCATCACCATTGGGAGAGAACTGATTAAACACATAGCCAGGATCATCGCTGGATCGCGGTGAAACCTCTACCATGGCCGTGCCCACATTATTGGCATTATTAACATCCGCTGGGGAGGAACTCACCAGAGAAGCTATATTCTGGAAGGTTCCCTCTCTGGGAACCGTTGCCGTGATAGTCAATGTACTTAATTCTTCAGGGGCCACCGACATCAGCTCCCACCTTCCAGCTACTTCATCATAGATACCATTGGAGGCCGCATGGGACACATACTGAAACCCTAGGGAAGAGTCTATAAGTTCGTTGATGACCACCTCCGCGACCGTAAACTGACTCAGGTTGGTCAGGGTGATGGTAAAGGTCACCTGTCTTCCTACGGTAGGATTGGCATTGTCCACGGTCTTTACGAGCTGAAGGTCAACTCCACAAGCTTCAGAAATATTTGGGATACAGGGGTCTTCATTGGCAGGGTCCAATTGGTCCATAACTCCATCGCTATCGGAATCTATGGTATTGGACTCCAAGGCATCAATGATGCCGTCACCGTCTTCATCCAATGGGCTATTGATATTATCACCCACTTCCACGCCGTCATTGATACCATCGCCATCCGTATCGGGATTGTTGGGGTCCGTGCCCAAGGTATTTTCGCTCACATCAAAGAGTCCGTCATTATCCGAATCCACGGCGCAAGTCGTTACCGCAATGGTCACGGAAACAGAATTGTCGGCACAAGGTGCTTGAGCCCCAGTAGTGGTATAGGTAAATACATAATCACCATTGGCCAAGCCCTCAAAATTGACAACATTCCCAGACCCTATCCTTATAGATCCGGAAGGATCTGTTGCAATGGTCCATCTACCTGGGTCTGCCCCAGTAAGTGTATTATCCAGATCCAAGGTGGTCTGTCCTCCTGAAGCCCCACTACAGACCGTTCTATTCGTTGCGACACCCGCATTTGGCTCTTCTAAAACTGTTGCGGTAACTGCCACCCTTTCAGAAGTACAGCCATTGGCCGCAGCCTCTACATAAAAAACAGTAGTCTCGCTCACGCTAGGCATATAGGATGACCCTTGTGCCAAAATGGTAGAACCTGTCTGTGAACGGTACCACCTTATGGTCGCATCTTCGCTCACCGTAACGTTTAGACTAACAGTCCCCGCTCCACAGATCGGTTGCGAATTTCCCACAGTAATCTCAGGTGAAAAATTGAGTTCCAGCTCCAAGGTCGCTGGTGGACTATAGCAGTTGTTTGCCGAATCAAAATAAAATCCAAAATAGGTAGCCGCAGTGGTCACAACGGTATTATTGAGCCGCCCGGAACCATTAAAGGGATCCGAGACCCTACTCCATACCAAGGAAAGTCCGGAAGGAATAGTATTCACATAATCGTTCAGGTCCTGGTTGATGGCATTACAGAAAACAGTATCCACAGCGGGGTCCAATACCGGGGCCATATCGCCGGCCGGACAATCGTCATCATCCACAATGGTGGCTAGACCGGTATCATCGCTAATACCTACTGCCGCGTTGCTCACCTTACTCAAGGTCATCTTAAAATCTTCATCTTCCTCTACAAGGGAATTATTGATTATTGGGACGGAGATGGTTCTTCGCTGGCCACTTTCTCCCGTGAAACCAATGGTCCCACTGGTACGTGTATAGTCCTGTCCCGCTTCGGCGGTTCCATTTGAGGTAGTAAAATCTACCGTAAAATTTTCCACGGAATTTCCGGTAAGTGTTACCGTAAATACTGCCGCTCCCCCATTTTCATTCACCACAACATCATCTATGGAAATATTGGATGTGGATGCCGCTTCATTATCTTCATTGGTGACCTGAATCTTGATATCATCGAGTTCTAGATAATCCTCGTCCTCTGTATCCTCATCTATTCCAATAACAATATTATATGTAATAGGCCCATCAAAGGCCACGTCATCCACAGGATTAACCCTTACCGTCCTTTCGTCATCCCAATTGGACCTCTTAAAAGTAAGCTTGCTCCGGGACAAGGTCCCTTCGGTCAAATCTTCCGAAACAAGAAACAACTCTACATCATCCGAGGGTCGGGAGTTCAGGACAACCTTAAATTCTACCGAAGAACCACCCTCAATGGTTGTCAATGTCTTGGGAGTCACACTAATTCCCTTTTGACCATAACCACAAAAGACTGATATGAATAACACACAGGCCATCACTGCCCTAAATTTTGAACGATACGTTATAGGCTTAAAAGTAGAGGGGACTAAGTAGTTTGTCTTCATATTTTGCCTAAAGATGGATTGGTTATTTACAACCCAAAGCAAGTCAAAAAAAATGGATTGAGCCACCCTCAATCCATGAAAGATTTAGCTCAATCCATTACTAGGTATTTTACAGATAAATTAGGACAGTTCAGCGGACATTGTTTCCGCTTCTCCATGTATTTTTTTCACCAATCCCTGCAATACTTTCCCTGGACCCACTTCTGTAAATAGGGTGGCCCCATCTTTTACCATGTTTTGTACACTTTGGGTCCATTTTACAGGAGCTGTCAATTGGGAAATAAGATTCTTTTTAATTTCTTCCGCATCGGTTACTGCCGTAGTGGTCACATTCTGGTAAATCGGACAGGTTGGCGCACTGAATTTCGTGTTTTCAATAGCCGCTGCCAATTCTTCCCTGGCTGGTTCCATCAAAGGGGAATGAAATGCCCCTCCTACAGGCAATACCAGTGCCCTACGGGCGCCAGCTTCCTTTAGTTTTTCACAGGCCGTATTGATAGCTTCCACTTCTCCGGAAATCACCAATTGTCCTGGGCAGTTATAATTTGCGGGTACCACCACACCTTCTATTTCCGAACAAATTTGTTCTACAACAGCATCATCCAAACCTAAAACGGCCGCCATGGTACTTGGTTGCAGCTCGCAGGCCTTTTGCATGGCCATAGCACGTTGGGAAACCAATTTCAATCCGTCTTCAAATGTCAAGACCCCATTGGCCACCAAGGCTGAAAACTCTCCCAAGGAATGACCTGCTACCATATCGGGCTTAAAACCATCTCCCAGCACTTTGCTCAATATTACAGAATGTAAAAATATCGCAGGCTGTGTTACCTTGGTCTCCTTCAAATCTTCCGCAGTTCCTTGGAACATAATATCTGTTATGGAGAACCCCAAAATGGTATTGGCCTTTTCAAAAAGCTCCTGGGCCAAGGGATACTTTTCATAAAGATCTAATCCCATTCCTACAAATTGTGCTCCCTGACCTGGAAATATATACGCGTTCATTTCATTTAAATTTAAGTTGAAACAAAAATAAGATTATTTGTATTAATGGGAAGTATTTGGGCAGTTCTAATGAATCTTATGGGCAAAAAACTGCCCGAAAAATGGTTCCATTACGATTTCTACAATCCCGTATCCCTTTCAAGAAACCCAGTATCCCTTATTATTCCTCTTTGAACCAACTGGAATATTTCACATAGGCATTGGCAATCCTATCAATTTCACCAGAGCTCAATTCCGGACTGATGTCCTTTATTTTTTTTGCCGGCATTCCTGCAAATATACTACCGGCAGGCACGTGTGTACCTTTGGTAAGCACAGCTCCCGCAGCTATAATACTATTGCTTTCCACAACACAATCATCCATCACTATGCTGCCCATACCAATAAGCACATTATCATGAATGGTACAACCGTGAACCAGGGCATTGTGTCCTATGGAAACATTACTGCCAATAGTGGTGGCCGCCTTTAAATAGGTACAGTGAATTACCGCCCCATCCTGTACATTGACCTTATCCCCCATTTTTATAAAGTTCACATCTCCTCGCAAAACCGCATTGAACCAAATACTGCATTGACTGCCCATGGTTACATCCCCTACAATGGTTGCGTTATCAGCGATATAACAATCTTCTCCTATTACCGGGGTTTTACCATTAACCGTTTTAATGACCATCTTTTAATTTTTAATTAATCTTATTGCTCTATTCAAAATACGATAAAAGTTGCTGCTTTCTGGAAGCGGCCACCAATAATTCCTTTCCGTTGGAAATCACAACACTCCCTCCCTTGCCCTTCCTGTACTTGACAACCTCATTGACATTGACCAGATAGGATTTATGAATGCGGGCAAAGGCAAAACCTGACAGTGCATCTTCAAAATATTTTAAGGTCTTGCTGACCACCAACCGCTGGTCTTCCAGATAGATCTCTGTGTAATTATCGTCGGCCTTGCAGTACAAAATATCGGCCACGTTCAGTACCTGAAATCCGTCTTGCTGTGGAAGGGTAATTTTTCCTTTGACTCTATTCAGTACCGGTGTCAGGATTTTATCCTCCAAAGCATTTTCGCGTTCCTTTACCTCCGCAACATAGGCAACTGCCTTTACCAATTCATCGATATCTATGGGCTTCATCAAATAGTAGGCAGCATGCTGGTTTAGGGCATCCATGGCGTACTGATTGTAAGCCGTCACAAAAATAGTCTCAAAAGTCCTATTTGGCAATTGGTCCAATAAATCAAAGGCATTGCCATAGGGCATTTCCACATCCAAGAATACGATGTCGGGATTGTTTTTCTCCAACAAGACCAACCCATCCTTGATGGTTGCCGCTTCTCCAAGTACGTTTACATTTTTACAATATTTTGCCAGGTAATTTCTTAAAATTTCCCGGCTATTGGCTTCGTCTTCTATGATCAATGCTGTTAGCCCCATTATTCCTTTTTTAAGATCAGTTCTACCTTGGTTCCCGTTTCATCCTCACGTAGGTCAGAAATTGTTACGGCCACCCTATCCTTGTACATATCGTTCAGGATGGCAATCCGTTTTTTGATATTGCCCATTCCTTTGGATCGCTGTTTCAATTGATTGGGGGTTTTTAGTTCCCCAGATTTTTTTCTGCCAATACCATCATCAGAAATTGTGATCAGGATCTCGTTATGTCCTTTTTCCTGTAATTCAATTTTCAAAAAACCCTTGTCCTCTTTATAACGAAGACCATGCCATATGGCATTCTCGATATAAGGCTGGAGCAGCATCGGAGGAATTTGGAATTTGTCGATCTCTATTCGATCATCCACATGAAGCTGGTACTCAAACTTATCGGGAAATCTACTGTGCTCCAATTTTACATAGAGCTCCAACAAATCCAACTCTTTGGTCAAGGGAATAAAATCCTCCTCTGAATTTTCCAATACCGATCTCATCAAGGTTGAAAAATCACTCAAAAACCTATTGGCACTTCGTTCATCACTTTTGGCAATATAATTATTGACCGAGTTGAGGGCATTGAAAATAAAATGGGGGTTCATCTGGGAACGAAGTGATTTTAGGGCCAATAAATTGTTGGCCAATTTTTGTTGCCTATTGCTCCGGTAGAAGAAAAACACCACCAAACCCATCAGCAATAATCCCAAGACCAGGGAATAAATGATCCATATCTGCCTTTTATTGCTTTCGGCAATCAGCTCTTGCTCCGTAAGCGCAAGATCGTATTTACTCTGTGATAGCTGCCGCTCCTGTTCCAATCCTGATATTCTGCTCTGTTTGGCCGCTATTTCCCGATTAAATCGTGCCGCCCTTGAGAGTTCCTGTTCTTTACGGACGTACAGGGTATCCACAACCGAAACATATTGCTGGTAGGTTTCCAAGGCTTTGGAATACTCCCCTGTATATTTGTACAATTCTGATAATTTCCGAGTGGCATCTTTTTGCACCACCAAATCGTCGTCGGCATCGGCCTCTTTTATACTTTGTTGCAGATAGGGAATAGCCTCACTAAGTTTATCTTGGGCGATATACGCATTGGCAATCTTGTAATTGATGCGTTGGGTAGTAATGGTATCTACCATTGTTGACGGTTTATTTTTGGCGACCTTGGATTTGGGAATCCTATTGAGTTCATCCAAACTCTTTTTGCGCAATTCAATTTCTTCCGAATATTGACTTTTTTGATTATAAAAGTCCGCCACCTTCTCCTTTTCCTGTACGGCACGCTGAGGCGCCTGCTTACTTGCCAATTTTAAGGAACTGTCATAAAATTCTTCAGCTTGTTCCATTTTATTATCCTGCGCATAGGCTGTGCCTATTTTAGAATTGAGATCGGTCATTTTTGGCGTGATCAAATTCTGCTTGGCCAACTGTAATCCCCTATTGTAATTCTTTAGGGCATCCATAATATTCCCTAGACCCATTTGTGCATCACCCAATCCTTCGTAAATCTCTACCTTCTGGTAAGGGATCATATCCCCACCTTTGACCAAAGCGAGAAAGATCCTTTCGGCATTATCATAATCTCTGTTCATGAGATAGGATTTTCCCAATAAAATTTCTGTTTTAATGGTCCTATTGTTCCTAAGGGCATCCAGGTAATTGGCAATCGCCAGATCATATTGCTTATGATAATGATAAATTTCGCCCAAGGCACTCAATGACTCGGCCATTTTCCCCTTGTCCCCCCTAGACCCCAATTTCAAAATGGATTTCGTTATAAAATCCAAACTAATATCAATGTTGGTCTTCTTGTATCGCAGAGCAGAATCCAACAACATCTGATGGGTAACCTTTGGATTGGATCGGTCGCCACCAGAGCTACCAGGAACATAACCTTCCACCAGAACCTTTAATTCCTCCTGATTTTTGACCATATAATACAAGGTCTGGAAATCTGAACCTTCAATGACCAACCGATCGCCAATAGCAACCTTAAGTTTAAACTCCCCAAGGCCATTGGTGGTCGTATAGCTACCTTTTCCGTTGGTCACACTCACCCCACTGATCGGAGTATTATTTTCTTTTCCAACCACAGTGCCTTGTAAGTCAAAAGTATTTCCCTTTGGTTTTACCTGTGATATCACCGTGGCAAAACAAAAAAGCAACAGGACTACTATATATTTTCTTTTGGGCATGTGGATTATTGATTGTGCTAAACTTAACTGATTTAAGTGATACTAAAAAATGTGAAAATCCGGATTCTTGACAAGTTTAGGCATCCTATACCCGCTTTACACATCCATAGGGTGCGTTCCCTCATTGCAATGTATGCTTCACTCATTGTAGGTTTTATAAATAAAAAGATGGATTTAGTTTTAAGGACAATTCAGTATTAATCAAAAACCAGAGAAATGAAAAATCTTATACTAACAATCAGTTTGGGCATTTTGACGATAAGTATGGTCAATGCCCATGGTGCCTCTACCCCAGCAAAGGACAATCCTGTATCACTAGGGTATTCCCCAGCTCTAAAAAAACTGGAAACCAAATCTAGACCAAAAGTTAAAATAGCGCTGTTATTGGACACCAGCAATAGCATGGATGGCCTAATCAATCAGGCAAAAGCCCAATTGTGGGATGTCGTGAACAAATTCGGCTATGTTAAATGTGGCAATGACACTAGGCCCCAACTGCAAATTGCCATCTACGAGTACGGTAATGACAATCTATCACCCAAAGAAGGATACATTAGGCAGGTGATTGGTTTTAGCGGTGATCTGGATGAGATTTCCGAAAAGCTCTTTTCCCTAACCACCAATGGCGGAGAGGAATATTGCGGGCAGGCCATACAGACTTCCCTGAACCAGCTGGAATGGGGCAAAAATGAGGACGATCTAAAACTTATATTTATTGCAGGGAACGAACCCTTTACCCAAGGCCGACTGAATTATTGGGACGCTGCCACCAATGCCAAAGAAAAGGACATTGTGGTCAATACCATCTTTTGTGGTGATTACGAGCAAGGCATCTCCACCAAATGGAAGCATGGGGCAACAATGACGGGTGGGGAATATATGGCCATTGACCACAACAGAAAAGTAGTGCATATGGTCACTCCTTATGACGAGGTGATCATACAATTGAATGCCCGACTTAACAAAACCTATATTTCCTACGGCGCTTTGGGAGCATCAAAAATGGCCATGCAGAGCAGACAGGACCAAAATGCAGAAGCTCTAGAAGAAGCTGTTATGGTAAAAAGAGCGGTGAGCAAAAGTTCCAGACTGTACAGCAATTCAGAATGGGATTTAGTGGACGCCTCCAAAAGCGCCGATTTTGACGTTTCAAAAGTTAATAAAGAGCAGTTGCCACAAGAATTAAAAAACAAGTCGGACCAAGAAATAGCCCAGTTCATACAAACCAAGAAGCAAGAACGGGATAAGATCCAAAAAGAAATACAATCGCTCAATTCCAAGCGCGAGGCCTATTTGGCAAAAAACCAAAAAGATCCCTCTGAGGGAGCATTGGAAAACGCACTTTTATCGGCCATAAAGAAACAGGCCATGAAGAAAAATTATACTTGGGAGTAGATCATAGATGCAAGCTTATGGCCCAAAAGCGATAGGCTTGTTTTTAATTGACAGCCGGACATTTACAATCAAACCTCTTTTCTGCCTGACCAAAGTCGTACCCTAAAGTGATCTGATGGAACCCTCCATTGTCAAATCTGATATCCCCCATTTGGTATGAATAGTTATAGGACACCAAAAACTGACCTATGTTGGCACCTACAATGGGTGTTACCAATTGTAATCTTTGTTGTCCAAAATCACCATTGGTCTGGAATTGGGCCCCATCAAAACTTCTTCTGTAGGACAAACCACCCCAAATAGTACCAAAAGGCACAGTCTTGTAAACCTTGGTGTTGATATCAATTGTTTTTTCTTTCGTAAAATCGGTCATCTGGAACAATACGGAAGGCTCCAACTGAATTTCTCTTTTTCCAAAAACATACCCTACTGAAAACAAATATCTCCTTAGGTTATCGAACTCCTGAGCCGTGTATAGATCACGCCCACTTCCCAGGGCATTCAATACTGCGGTATGGGCATAAAATTCCAAAAAGTTATATGAAAAGCCAAAATCCACATTGAAATAGGCAGCCGTATTTTTAACGCCCGTAATCAAGGGATCTGGAACGATGGATCTAAATTCGGTTTCATCCAAGCTGCTCAATATTACGCCAACACTGGCTCCAAATGACAATTGGTTCAAAAACCGTGCATCGCCTCCTAATTTCAAATGATGGGCATAAGTTCCTTTAAATCCGGTTTGGGAGTGGTAACCGTTGGCATCATTAAATAATATTCCCCCCAATCCACTATTTTCACCAACCCTGAAATTGGCATTAAAAGTCTGAAGGCTTGGAGCTTCATCTACATTGAACCATTGCTTTCTTGCCGTAAGTCTAATTTTACCCCCATCACTGATCCCCGCCATGGATGGATAGACCAAATAGTAATTGTCCGCGAGGTAGTCAAAATACACCGGTATTCCTTCCTGTGCCATGGCTGGTGTACTAAGAGCAAAAGAAGCCATCAAAGCTAAAAGAAGTCGTTTCATCTAAAAAATGGGGTAAATATTCCTAAACCGTCCAAATATAAAATATAACGGATGAAATACAACATTAGTATAAAGTGGGTAAAATAGGAATTCCTTTGTACTTTTGCATAAAATATTTTTCTTATGAAGGAGTACACCATTACCATATACGAAACTACCAACCCACAGATATTAAAATTTGAGACCAACCATTTCATAACCAAAAACAACAATTATGAATTTAAGGATATTGATCAGGCGAAGAATTCACCCTTGGCCCAGCAATTATTCTATCTTCCGTTCGTAAAAACAGTCTATATCTCTGGTAATTTTATTGCCTTGGAGCGTTATGATATTGTACAGTGGTCCGATGTCCGCGATGAAGTGGCACAACAGATTGTAGAATACCTCAACAGCGGTGCCCCTATTGTCCATGAAGAACTGGACCAGAAAAAGGTTCCCGCGACAGTGTATGCAGAAAACACACCAAACCCTGCAGCCATGCGTTTTGTATCCAATAAAATGTTGGTACCTACCGCTTTTGAGTTCAAAAATATTGATGAAGCCAAAGATTCTGCATTGGCAACTGCCCTTTTTAAGTTTCCTTTTGTCAAGGAAGTATTCTTTGATGAGAATTATGTGTCCGTAATCAAATACGACGTTGCAGATTGGAATGACATCACCTTGGAAATAAGGGAATTTATCAGAGAATTCCTTGCCGATGGTAAAGAAGTGGTTTCAGCTACCAGTGTTGCCAAACAAAAAGCGGAAGCTCCTTCCAGCCAAGTCCATACGGACAATTTGGACGACACCTCCAAAAAAATCATAGATATCCTGGAAGAATACGTAAAACCTGCCGTAGCCAGCGATGGTGGAAACATACTTTTCAAATCCTACGATGCGGAAAGCAAAACGGTAAATGTTGTTTTGCAGGGAGCATGCAGTGGTTGCCCTTCCTCCACTTTTACCTTAAAGAACGGCATTGAGAATATGTTAAAGAATATGATGGGTGATAAGATCAACGAGGTGGTTGCCCTTAACGGTTAATTTTTAGGAAAATCAAATACGTGTTAACAACAAAATTTTTAAAGCGCCTTTTATAGGCGCTTTTTTATGTCTTATAAACCCCTCTTTTGTACCTTCATAGCTAGAACAACTCCAAACGCATTATCTCTTATGGCCCACAAACACACCAACAACCTCATTCATGAGAGCAGCCCTTACCTTCTCCAACACGCCCATAATCCGGTACACTGGGAGGCATGGAGCAAAGAACTGATGGATCGCGCACAAAAGGAAAACAAATTGGTCTTGGTCAGTATAGGCTATGCTGCCTGCCACTGGTGCCATGTCATGGAACACGAATGTTTTGAGGATGAGGCCGTAGCCGCGGTCATGAACGAACACTTTATCTGCATCAAAATAGACCGGGAAGAGCGACCGGATATTGATCATATCTATATGGAAGCCCTACAAATGATGACCGGCAGTGGCGGATGGCCCCTCAATGTAGTGACCCTTCCCGACGGCAAACCCTTTTGGGGCGCCACCTACGTAAAAAAACAGGACTGGGTGACCGTATTGAAACAACTCTGGGATTTGTATCAGAAGGAACCCAAAAAGGTCATACAATATGCCGAAAATTTAGCCGAAGGAATCCGTACCATCAATTTGGTGGAGAGAAAAGAGGGAATTCCGGTAATCTCCATGCCAAATTTAAAGGAGGCCATTGCGCTATGGTCATCCTATTTCGATACATTTTTGGGCGGACATAAACGGGCACCAAAATTTATGATGCCCTGTAATTTGGATTTCCTCCTACATTATGCCCATGTGACCAAGGACGAAGCTATACATGACTATGTCAATGTAACCTTGACCCGCATGGCCAATGGGGGTATTTTTGATCATATCGGGGGTGGATTTTCAAGATATGCCGTAGACACAAAATGGCATGTTCCACATTTTGAAAAAATGCTCTACGACAATGGACAGATGGTTAGTGTATATGCCAAAGCATTTGCTGTGACCCAAAACGACCTCTACAAAAAGATCGTCGAAGAAACGATCAACTTTGTGACCAGGGAACTTATGGCCCCAAACTACGGTTTCTATTCTTCTTTGGATGCTGATAGTCTAAACAAGGAAGGAACGCTGGAGGAAGGAGCCTATTACGTATGGACAAAAACTGAACTGCAGCAATTACTGGGAAATGATTATAACGTATTCCAGGATTATTACAATATCAATGAATATGGGCACTGGGAGCATGGAAACTACGTGCTGATCAAAGATATACCCGATATGGAAATTGCGGAGAGACACGGACTGACGGTTACGGCATTGGGTGATATTATAGAGGGCTGCAAAAAAATCTTAATAAAGGAAAGGGACAAAAGGAACCCACCCCGATTGGATGATAAGATATTGACCTCTTGGAACGCATTGATGCTTAAAGGCCTGGTGGATGCCTCCAAATACCTAAGGAACGATGACTATTTAAAACTTGCGATCAAGAATGCAAATTTCATCCTGACACATTTGACCGATAAGGAAGACGGACTCTTTCACAACCACAAAGATGGCAGAAGTACCATATCCGGTTTTTTAGAAGATTATGCTGCCTTGATAGATGCCTTTTTTGCGCTCTACGAAGCCAGTTTTGAAGAGAAGTGGTTGCTAAAAGCCAAGGCATTGCTGAACCATTGTATCAAAAACTTTTATGATGATAAAAGTGCCCTGTTCTTTTTTACTGCAAAAAATGATGATTTTATAATACGAAGGTCCTTGGAGGTATCCGATAATGTCATACCCGCTTCCAATAGTATCATGGCCAATTGTTTATTTAAATTTGGAAAACTTTTCCCTTCTGAAGCCTACAGTACCATTGCCCAACAAATGCTTTTGAATGTTCAGGAGAATTTTGCCAAAAATGCCCAGGGCCACGCCCATTGGTTACATTTGGTATTATACCACCATTTTGACTTTTATGAAATTGCCATTATCGGAAGCGAAGCAGAAGACAAAAGAACAGAAATCAATGGCCATTATCTCCCGCAGGCCTTGGTGGCAGGTAGTCAAGAAGCTACAAGTACGCTACTAGTATTGCAAAATAGATTCGTGGAGCACCAGACCCCCATCTACCTCTGCCAAGATACAAGTTGCAAATTACCCGTAAACACCATTGAAGAGGCCCTATCACAGCTGAATGCCGGAAACAAGGATTAACAGTACTTTAAGCCCATAAACTTGATAGGAGACCCTATTTTTTGTTTTTTTGTGTTAAAATTTAGAAAAAGTATATGATAGAAATTGACAAAGTAGAAAAATACGCGAGTGATTTGACCCAATGGGCCATTGAGTTTTTACCAAATTTAATAGCTGCCGTGCTCATCCTATTCATAGGGTTATGGGTGGTCAAAATAATCAATAAACTAGTCCATAAATTCTTTGAGAAACAAGAATTTGACAAAGCTCTGGAGCACTTCCTACAAAGCTTTATCAGCGTTGCCCTAAAATTTCTGTTGTTTGTATTGGTGATAACGCAATTGGGCGTACAGTCGTCCTCATTGGTAGCCATAGTGGGTGCCGCCGGACTTGCAGTTGGATTGGCCCTACAGGGATCGTTGGCAAATTTTGCCGGTGGTGTATTGATTCTGATCTTCAAACCCTTTAAAGTGGGGGACTTTATTTCGGCCCAAGGGGTAGACGGTACGGTTACCGAGATTTCCATTTTCACTACAAAACTGAGCACCTTCGGAAATCAGATTGCCATAGTTCCAAACGGACAATTGTCCAATAACAATATCATTAATTACAATGCACAGGAAACCCGACGTGATAAGATTACCATGGGTATTGGATACGGTGCCAACATAAAAGAGGCCAAGGACATTTTATTGCAGATCTGTGCAGAAAATGAAACCATCTTAAAGGATCCAGCTCCGGTAGTTTATGTGGATGCCTTGGCAGATAGTTCTGTGAACCTATCCCTACGTTTTTGGGCCAAGAACCCTGATTTCTGGGATGCCCATTTTTATGTTATGGAACAAGCCAAATATAGGTTTGATGCCGCAGGAATTGAAATACCATTTCCACAAAGGGTTATGCACAAGGCCTAAACCTTCTTCTGCTGCAATACAAAATCTTTTAAGTAGTAGGGTTCGAAGTAAGCGACGTTTTCAAATTCGCTTGCTTCGAATTTTTTTTGGGATAACTGGGCCATCTCCCTTGCCGATGGTACTACCTTGGTATCCAAGACAACATTTTGATGCTGGATGATCTCCCTGCACTTTTCAGCCCCACTGCCTATGATATGAACGGAATGGGATTTTAAATATTCCCGAAACGAATCAGGGGTGATTATTTCAGCTTCGGTAGCTCTTATTTCTTGCCAATCACGGTCATATACTGCAGAATACACCTCCATTCTTCGTGCGTCCAATACGGGAACAATTAAGTGATCCTGGGATACCACAAGTTGGTGGGCCATACTCTCCAAGGTGGGAATTGAAATAAGTGGCACCTCCAAGGAAAAGCACAATCCCTTGGCAGCAGAAACACCGATACGAAGTCCGGTATAAGATCCTGGACCCTTACTTACCGCAACGGCATCAATATCCTGTAAAGAAAAGGAAGCCTCCTCCAAGACTTCCTTTATATAATTATGTAACTGTTCCGCATGGGAATAATTGGCACTATCATTTTCCTTGATCGCTAGTACCTTTCCTTCTTGCGCCAAACTAACCGAACAATTGGTTGTTGCGGTCTCTAAATTTAATATCAAAGCCATAATGGCTACAAATATACTTTAGTTTATGGTTATTGGAATACCAAAATAAAACTCTAATACCTTTAACCTGAAAATATAGTCATATTTTGTACGTATCAAATCCGCCTCGGCATTATCTACCCTAGCTTGGGACTGACTGAAATCGAAGGCATTCATGAGTCCTACTTCAAAACGCTCCCTTGTATACTCATAAGCAGTTCTTCTCGCCTCCAAGGTCTTTTGAGCAGCCTCATACGATTTAAATGTATTTTTCACATCAGCATATGCTTGGTTAACATTAGCCTCTAAAGCCAACTTATCCTGCTCTAACTGAAGTTTATTCCTATCTACATTAATTTCTGACCGCTTTATATTGTTTCTTACACTGAAACCATTGAAAATGGGGATAGACAATTGTGCTCCATAGGAAATACCATCGTTCATCCACAATTGGTCACCAAAACTAGTGGTCATAAAAGTATTGGTATTAGGATCGAAGGTAGGCTGATCAGAGTATCGGGTATTATAATTGAAAAAACCTCTTAAGGTAGGATAAAGTGCGCCCTTGGCAATATCGAGATCTTTTTCGGCCACATCCACATTGGATTCAGATAATTTTATGTCATTTCTGAAGGTAAGGGCCTTGTCAAAAATGGTCTTTGGCGAATTGTCCAGAATATTCGACGGAGGCACCATAAATTCTTGATCTACGATATCAAAATTATCATAATCCGTGATCTGTAACAATTGGGCCAGATTGATACGGGAAATAAACACAAGGTTCTCCGCGTTTACGATCTGTTGTTCCTGGTTGGCCGCCGTAGCTTCTACCTCCAATAAATCGCCTTTGGGCAGAACCCCCGATTCTACCAATTCCTTGGTGCGTTTCAAATCCTGTTCTGTGACGGCATATTGTGCCTTAAACACAATCAAGGATTCCTTGTTCAACAAAATTTGCAAATACGCATTGGCCACCGCCAACCCTATATCGTCCTTCAAATCCTCCAACCTGTATTGGCTGGCAATTGCCGCAAGTTTTGCACGGTTCAATCTGTGTATATTCCTGAGTCCATCAAACAGAACAGCGGAAGAAGACAATCCTCCTGAAGCCGTAATAATGGTCGTGGTTACTGGTTGGTTGTTGGTAGGATCAAAAGACAATCCTGTGTTCCCGGACACTGTTGAAGATGCACTCAAGCTTGGCAGAAAGCCTCCAATCGCATCAGATTTATCCAGTTCTACACTTTTCAAATCCAATTCAAACTGTTCAATCGTCAAATTGTTCTCGTAGGCATATTCAACACACTCCTGCAAAGTCCATTTCTTCATTTGTGCCGAAGCAGATCCTATGGAAAAAAGGACTAAAACTATAATTAATTTAACTTTCATTGGTAACTGTTTTTTGATGATTGAACTAGTTTAGTTTGTTTCTTCCTCCTCATCAGTTCCTTGCTTAATAGGTTCTGTCTTATTCCAAATCTTCACCTTATCGTCCTTGGTAAGCCCTTCTACAATTTCCACGTTCACTCCGTCCGAAATTCCTATTTTGACATCCCTACGCTCAAATTTCTGATCTCCAGTGGACACTTCCACATAGGGCTCATCCGTTGTTTTGTCAAATTGCAACAAGGCTTCGGGAATTACCATGACATCATCTTTCTTTTCCAAAACAAGGGATGCATTGGCACTATACCCGGCACGGATCAGAAAATCATCTTCTACGGTAACATCACCTTCTATCTTGAACTGAACAGCACCTGCCTCTTCCACACCTTTTGGTGCAATAAATCTAAGTTTGGCGTCAAATTCCTTATCATCAATAGCCCCAAGACTTATTTTTAAGGGCATGCCCAATTGCAACTTTCCTACCTCACCTTCATCTACCTTTCCTTCGAAGATCATCACACTCAAATCGGCAATAGTGGCTATGGTTGTCCCATCATTGAAGTTGTTGCTTTGGATCACCTGGTCTCCCTCTTTTACAGGTATCTCCAAAATTGTTCCGGACACCAACGCCCTAATATTGGTATTCGCTGTTGATGAACCACCGGCAGATCCCACACGGATAATCTGATAGTCGGATTGGGCATTCTGCAATTCAATCTTAGCCCTGTCATACTGTAATTGTTGGGTGTTGAAATCTTGGCTGGAAACCACCCCTTTATCAAAAAGAACTTTATTCCTATCGTACTCAATTTTGGCATTGTTCAATGCCACTTCGGCGTTCTTTACCCTTCCCCTAGCCTGGTTCAGCGATTGCTCATTGGGAACTACCTTAATTTTCGCAATCAGGTCCCCAGCTTTTACCTTGGCGCCTTCTTTGAGGTATATTTTATCGATTATCCCAGACACCTGAGGTTTGATCTGAACCTCATCTTCTGGAACAACTTTCCCTGTGGCCACGGTCTTCTTTTCTATACTGGCCGTAAAAGGGTTTTTTGTTTCGTATGTAATGGCGGATTTACTATTCGATTTAACGAAAAATGCCGCAGCCCATAATGCTCCCAACACTACGACTCCTATCAATACGTATTTTACAATTTTGTTCATTTTGTTCGTATTTATTTAATGATATAGTTTAGTTTATTCTTCTCTTAATGCGTCAATAGGTTTAATGCTGACCGCACGCTGTGCCGGTATCAAGCCTATCAAGGTACCCAAGATGACCATGATGGCCAAGGCTCCCAAAACATAGGGGATCGGGACTGTTGGATTGGCATATGGAAAATCTGAGTCCTGTGTTAACGTATTGATGAGGCTAAGTACTCCGGCACCCATGATGATCCCTATCACCCCAGCAATCATTGTTAGTAGGACCGATTCCAAAATAATTAGGGACCGTACTTCTCTTGGCGTTGCGCCCAGAGCGCGCCTGACCCCAAGTTCTTTGGTTCTTTCCTTTACGGAGATCAAAAGAATATTGCCAATGCCTATGACCCCGGCCAAAATAGTGGCAACACCTACCACAAGGGACAAAAAGGTCAACCCTTCTGCAAAGCCAACAATTCTGTTAAAAATCTCACCCAAGTTGAAGGATCCAAAAGCCCTCTCATCATCTGGGTTAACATTGTGAATATTTTTTAGTAGCGTTTTTACATCCTTCTCCACTTGTATCACATCTGCATCGTCAAAAGCTGCAATCGTCAACCAAGAAACATCTTCACCGGTGTTGTACAATTTTCTAAATGTGCTGAATGGAATGTAGATATCGGAATCGCTTTCAAAACCACCACCAGGCGTAAATTTGTGCACCCCAACAACTTGGAAAAACACATTGTCTATCCTAATAAAACCTCCTATAGGGTCTTCATCCTTTTCAAACAGTTCCTTTTGAGTACGTTCTCCTATGACACAAACTTTTCTTGCTTGGTCTATATCTTCGTCATTGATGAACCTGCCCCCGTCATATATCTTCTTGGTAGCTATCTTTGTCAATACAGGATAATCTCCATAAACAGCGTAATTACCAGACTTGGTTCCCCTAATAATCTGGGCCGGACCGCTACCAAAAACTCCTTTTACATTTCTAGGTGCGATAAATTGTATCTCTGAAATCCTATTTTCCAGTACGGTTACATCTTGCAATTTCAGTTGTAGTTGTCTCCCCGTTTTAAATCCTTTGTATGGCATACTGGTGCTTTGCGCCCAAGCGAACATACTGTTCATAGCCACATTTTCGAACTGTTTTTCAAAACCATTGTCCAGTCCTTTTGCCGCTCCCGACAAAACGATATAAATGAAGATACCCCACAAAACACCCACTACGGTGATGATGGTACGGGTCTTGTTCTTACTTATAGAACCGTAAATTTCCTGCCATGTATTTCTGTCAAATATAAATCGCATGTTATTCGTCTCTTAAGGCTACAATTGGTTTAATATCGGCAGCTCTCTTGGCAGGTAAATAGCCTGCAAGTGCTCCAAAGAAAATCAATACTATAGTGGCGGAAATCGCCATGGTTAAATTGATAAATGGATTGGTGATAAAGTAATCCTTCAAGGTATCCCCAAGGGAGCCTAAAATGGCGATTCCCAAGATCATCCCTATAAACCCGGAAACGGTAGTTATAAATACCGATTCCAACAATATGGTGCCAATAACAGATTTTGGAGTGGCACCCAATGCCTTTCTAATTCCAAGCTCCTTGGTGCGTTCCTTTACCACAAACACCATAATATTACTGATTCCAATAATTCCGGCTATAATAGTTCCAAAGGCCACAAAAGCTACTATCATTTGCAGTACCCGGGCAAATTGTTGGTTCTGCTTCAGTTGATCGGCAATATTCCGTATAAAGATGCCGCTCTCGTCATCTGGACTGATATTTTTCTTATCCTTGATGAACCTCGTCAGACTCCTGTCGAAGGCCATCGCACCGACATATCCAATTTCCGGTTTAAACCCAACGATAATTTGATCTATCTTATCTGTATTCTTTTCTATGAGCTGTCGTGTGGTATATGGAATATAAATCATTCTTTCCTCATTGTCGCCACCCTCGTCCTGAAACACGCCAATGACCATAAAGGCACTTCCGCCAATGTCAATATAGTTGCCTATGGCATTTTCTGAACCGAAAAGGTCCTGCTCCACCAACCTTCCAATCACCGCATATTTGGTTCTGTCAATGATATCAGCCTCATTCAGGTACCTACCCTTCATCATGATGGTCTTCTCTGCAAACTGATGGGCAGGACCTACCGCTCTATTGGAATAGTTGTTGGAATCATTCTTATATTTTACCAAGCTACTTCTAGAGATCCTCGGTGTGGAGTATTCCAAAAACATGGGGAAGTTTTTCTCGATGTCAGCCAAATCGCTATTGTCGAATTCTATCTGTCTATTGGCCTTATAGCCCTTGTATGGTTTTGTGGTCCTCCCCGGAAACACAAAAAATACGTTGGTGGCATCGTCTCCAAAAAAATCATCGAAGGTGTTGATAAGTCCGTTTCCAAAACCAAAAAGGACCACAAAAATAAAAATACCCAAGGCCACGGTAAAACCGGACAGGAAGGTCCGTAGCTTGTTCTTTTGTATCGTCTGGAAAATTTCTTTCCAATTGTCCCTACTAAACATATTGCGCAGCCCTTACTTGTTCAACCTTTTTATCTTCCAAGATCACCCCATCTTTCAAATGAACAATACGCTTGCACATATTGGCAATATCTGGCTCATGGGTAACAATCAAAATGGTATTGCCTTTATCATTAATTTTTTGGATCAGATCCATCACCTCATAGGAGGTTTTACTATCCAGGGCTCCTGTTGGCTCATCCGCCAATAACACTTTGGGTTCGGCCGCCATGGCCCGTGCAATGGCCACACGTTGCTTTTGTCCACCGGACAATTCATTGGGCAAGTGTCCGGCCCATTCCTTAAGACCTACCTGTTCCAAATATTTCAAGGCCTTTTCCTGTCGCTCTTTTCTGCCGACTTTCTGGTAATACAGGGGCAGGGCAACATTCTCCAAAGCTGTTTTATAGTTGATCAAGTTGAAAGATTGAAATACAAAGCCCAAAAATTTGTTTCTATAATTGGCCGCCTTGGTTTCGTTCAGATTCACAATTGGCACCCCATCCAAAGTATAGGAACCTTCATCCAATTCATCCAACATACCCAAAATGTTCAATAAGGTAGATTTCCCAGATCCCGAAGAACCCATAATGGCGACCAACTCACCTTCCTCTACAGAAAAATTGATACCTTTTAGAACATGGAGAGCATTACTTCCCATCTTATAGGATTTATGAAGATCTTTAATTTCTATCATAACAAATTGTATTGGGTGTTTGCGTTTTAATACGCTGATAGGACTCATATGAATCCAATTTGTTACAACATTTGGGCTAAATTATTTTCAAATGGGATATTTATTATTCTTTTAAAAGCCAGCTTTTTGAATTATTCCGGAATCTTTTATGTGGTCATGGTGCGCTCTAGGGGGAGGTATGAAAATAAAAAGGCCCGCCAACAGGTACATGGTTTGGGTCTTGGAGAAAACGGGAAGCACGGACCCCAAGAAGTATCCTGCAGTCAGGGAATCCCATAAATTTTCAGTATTATTTGAACAAAAGAAAATCTATCGGTTGCGGAGTGCTCCAGCCTATGGAGAGCATTATTAAGGCAGTAAAGAACAGAAAGATCCGCTATGAATCTAGGATCTCATTTTTCTATAAATGAAATAGAACAAACCGGCAACCAGGATATAGGGCACCGCCATAAGATAAACAATACCATTATTGATCCCTTCTGCCGCGGAAGTATCAGCCTCACTTTCAAGGACAGCACGACACATGGCACACTGGGCCTCAGCAAATTGGGGCAACAAAAACGCCAGTAGTACAAGGATGGTTATGATACTTTTATTTTGCATAGCGTCTTCTTTTATCAATAGCTATAGTAAGGTGATATCATTAAATATACAATGACCCCGGTAACGGCCACGTAGAGCCAAATAGGAAAGGTAATCTTGGCCAATTTTCTGTGCGCTTCAAATTTCTGAAGATAGGCCTTGGCATAGGTCCTCAACACCAATGGAATGATGGCTATGGACAGCACAATATGGGTGACCAGAATAAAATAATAAACCACCTTGATATATCCTTCCCCACCAAAAACAGTGGAATCAGAGGTCATATGATAGGCCACATACATCAGTAAGAACGCTAGGGAAAGCGCAATACAGGTGGTCATCAAGTTTTGGTGCAACTTGCGTTTGCCATTTTTTATGGCCCATACGGCCACCACCAACAATAGGGCGGTCAGACCATTGACGGACGCATAAATTGGAGGCAAAAACGAAAGAGGCTCCACGTTTGGCAATTTTACTCCAAACAATATGGCAACCACTACTGGTATTACAATGGATACCAAAGTTATCAGTTTATTAAATTTCTTTTCTCTTACAGTAATAGCATCCATCCTACTCTTCCAATAATTTTTTAATATCCTCCTTTAAAATAGCAATCTGTTCCTGTTCTCCCTGGTCGTTCTGTCCCTCAGACTCTGTAATGGTACCCCTATAATAAATAATCGGGTTTCCAAACTCATCTACCCTAGACCGGATAAACCCTTTTTTATCCACAAGCGCAAAAAGGCCTGAATGTTCAAAACCTCCCGGGGCATTCGGGGTCTGGGCCGCAAATATATTGAAGCCGTCATTGGCCAGATCATAGATCTCCCCACTGCTGCCGGTCAACAAATGCCAATCGATATTGGTTATCCCATAGGTTTCTGCATATTTCTTTAAGACCGATGGGGTATCATATTCAGGATTGATGGTAAAAGAAGCCACGCCAAAGTTTTCGAAATCCTTGAACTCCTCTTGAATCTCCACCAAATTCCTGTTCATTATAGGACAGATACTGGGACAGGTTGTGAAGAAGAATTCCACCACGTATACTTTTCCCCTATAATCCTTTTCAGTAATGTTAAGGCTATCCTGGTTAATCAAAGAGAATGGAGGCACCCTCCTTTTCTCACCATTGAATTCTATATACGATAGGGACCCACTATTGTCCTTAACGTTCATTCGGTCGTTTTGTACTACGGTTCCGCTCTTTACCCGATCTACGATCCTGGGTATAAAAATGATTCCAAAAATGAGCACAATCAATGAAACCCAAACATAGGTGTATTTATTCTTCATCAGTTGCTTCTTTCGGCGTTGTTTTTCTTTAAGGCCATGCGATATTCTGCAAAGATGATCTTAACATCATCCTCCATCTTATTGTTCAGATCGGCTACGGATGTGGTATTAAAACCGTACTTGGTGCCATTTCCATCATCATCCTTTCTTCCCCTTAGGCTTTTATCCTTGTCCACAATAAACACAAAGGGGGTACCCAGGTTTTCCTCTAAAATGATATCTGTTTTCAAGCTAGCGAACAAGGTCCTGATTTCATTGGGTTCCCCATAGACAAACTTCCACTTGGAAATATCTCCCAAACTACCTAGATCTTTCTTTAATTCCTCCACCTTGCCTTCTGTGCCCTTGGGCATGACCATGACGAACTGAAAATCATTGAATTCGTAAAATGGTTTGTATATTTTTTGATTCAAATTGAAAGCATTGCCCTTTTTAAGCGCTACCTCCTCACCCAAAAAGCCAAGTATGGTAATTTTATCCTGTAGGGTATACGTCGGGTCTATTTCAGAAATATCGGAGACATTCTCTGTCAGTATGGGAAGCTTTCCAAAATTATTTATACCAGATGCAAAAAAGAGATAGGCAACTATGGGAAGTATAAACAAAACAACTAAAACGAATACTTTTTTCATACTATATGGTAGGGTACAAAAATAAAAAAGACGGTATAAAAACCGTCTTTTAATTCTGTTAATTATACGTTAGAAATTCCATTTAATGAATCCATCCTTGTACACCTGAAAGATATAATCTGCTTCGAACAGCAAAATAAAGATCAGGTAGGCGACCAAGAAAATTGGTGTCCAAACTATAGTTCTTCTCAAAGAGCTTTTTTCATCCCGCAAGTGCATAAAATCCCATGCAATATAGTAGGCTTTAACCAAGGTAAGGATGATAAAGATCCAGTTCAGTGATTTCATTCCCAAAACGTAGGATTTGGTCAAAATTTCTGGCTTTATAATACCCAAGGCAACTTCAACTGCTGTGACCAAGGTTAAGAAAATCAATACTCCCCAAATTTTCTGGGTGTTCGACTTGAACTTCAATAGACCTCTAAAAATTTCTAATTTGTGTGCGTGTGCCATTTTATATGTTTTATATGCGCCTCCTATTCTTTAACCAGTATGGAGGTTGTATTTTTTTGAAATGATTATACCAAATAAAAGAATGTGAATACGAATACCCAAACCAAATCCACAAAGTGCCAGTAAAGTCCAACTTTCTCCACCATTTCATAATGACCCCTGCGTTCGTAAGTACCCAAGATCACATTGAAGAAGATAATCAGGTTGATGACTACTCCCGAGAATACGTGGAATCCGTGGAATCCGGTGATAAAGAAAAAGAAATCGGCAAACAAACGACTGCCATATTCATTGTGGATCAGATTTGCACCTTCTACCACATATTTTGCGTTCTCCAAAGATTTTAATGATTCTTCCCTACTAAGAACTGTCTTCTCTCCTTCTTCGTTCAACAATTCTGTACGGATCACAATATTGGAGTTGGCCTTAAAGCCTTCAACAACTTCATTTACGGAATATGTTGCCAAAGTACCTTCCTCTTCGAACCACAGTCCATTTTTACTCTCATGAGCAATACGCTCTTCAGGCAACTGGGCCGTAAAATCAGCCAATGCAGCACGTTCTCCGGTATCGGCCTTTACGAATTGCAGGATACGACCACCTTTGGTCTCGATAGCACCGTAATCCCCTTTGATAAAAGTTGCCCATTCCCAGGCCTGTGAACCAACGAAAATGGCACCACCGATAATGGTCAGGAACATATACCAGATAACACTCTTCTGTTTCATTTTATGACCAGCGTCTACTGCCAAAACCATCGTTACAGATGACATGATCAGGATAAAGGTCATAAATGCCACATAGTACATAGGGAAATTCCCGTGAAAGAAAGGAACGTGGGTAAATACCTCATCGGCAATTGGCCATGTCTCTATAAACTTAAATCTGGAAAATCCGTAAGCCGCCAAAAAGCCGGAAAAGGTCAAGGCATCAGACACAATGAAGAACCACATCATCATTTTACCATAACTTGCTCCTAGAGGTCGATTCTCGCTTCCGCCTCCCCAAACGTTTTCTTCTGTACCCGTTGTTACCGTAGTATCCATATATAAACTATCGTATTAATAAAATTTTCACAAATTTACATTTTTTTCGTCTACACAAAATTTTTGAGTTTTAAAAAATAGGAAAAATTTCATGTATTTCAGGAAGTAGTTGACATTTTCGCCTCTATTTCCCAGAATTCCCCTTTATTTAGTTTTAATAGAAATAAAAGAACAAGATGAGATAGACCCATAAGAGGTCCAAAAAGTGCCAAAAGGTAGCTCCCAATTCCAGTCCCAAGAACTCCTTGGAGGAATATTTTCCCTTGATCTGGTTGTACAACACCACCGAGAGGGATATTAATCCTGCAACCACATGCAGTATGTGGACCATAGCAATCAAAAAGATATAGGACATGGTAATACTACTGGTAGGCCCTGTAAAATAGTAACCTTGTGCAATCATTTCGGAAAACCCATTGAACTGCAAAAAGATAAAGGCAAGTCCCAATACAAAGGTGATCCACAACCAATTGGTGCACATCTTGCGGTTATCGGCCTTGATGGCAGATTTGGCCAGGATGTATGTTACGCTACTCATCACCAGTACCACCGTACTGTACAAAAATGAAGAGGGCAACTGCAGATCGGTGAGCCAATCTTCCCTTGTACTACTTACAATATAGGCACTGGTCCAGCCAGCAAAACCCATGATCAAACTTACTATCCCGAACCAGAGCATCATTTTCTTTGCCCTATCGTTCTTCTCCTTTGGAGTACCTGTTGTTAAATCCATAAATTGTTAAATAAATTTATCCACTACATATACCACCTGCATCAAGGTGATGTACGAAACACTTGCCAACATAAGACTCTTGGCAGATTTGTTATCTTTTCTTTCGTAAAGCCGCATGGCAAAAAACAGCATGACCAGCCCCATGATAAAAATAATAATTGCCGCTCCAATGGATAATTGGAGTCGACCTGTAATGCCAAAAACCGGGATTACAGAGATCACCATCATCCAAATGGTATACATGATAATCTGAAGTGCGGTCCCTTTGTCCTTCTTTCCCGTTGGAAGCATCTTAAATCCACCTTTCTTATAATCCTCATCGAGCATCCATCCCAAGGCCCAAAAATGGGGGAACTGCCAAAAAAACTGTATCATGAATAGTGTTCCCGGCTCTATCCCAAAATCATTGGTAGCTGCAACCCACCCGAGCATAAAGGGTATGGCTCCTGGAAAAGCACCCACAAATACCGAAAGCGGTGTTTTGGTCTTTAACGGGGTATAGACACTGGTGTATAAAAAGATGGAAATAGCACCGAACATGGCGGTCTTTGGATTGAGAATATAAAGGGACACCAAACCAATAATGGTCAGGACAACGGCGATGGCCATTGCGGTATTCACGGACATCCTACCCGAAGGGATAGGCCTGTTTTTGGTCCGGTTCATCAAGGCATCCAAATCTTTCTCGATGATCTGATTAAAAGCATTGGAGGCCCCAACCATACAATACCCACCAAATGCCAATAAGAAAAGGGACAGATAACTGATCTCTACGGCACCTAGAAAATAACCGGCAATTGAGGAAAAGACAACGCTTACCGCCAGCCTAGCTTTGGTAATCTCTTTAAAATCAGCAAAAACCAAAGACCATAAGGTACTTTTTGCTGTTTGAACCGCAGTCTTCATTTAGTATTTTTAAAAGGAGTGCAAAGATAAGACCCAATTGATTTTTTTCCAACCTATTACGGGTATTTATGTTATTTTGAAGTCACAAACCTATCTTTCACTCATAAACCATCTCAATTAAAGAATACAAACACCCTGCAGCCACTTTTCCCTAACCTGTTTTCCATCACATTTTGAGCCTTATGACAGAAAACTAAGGCTAATACCGCAACCTTGGCCAACATATGCTACATTCTCAAAAAGAAAACCCTGACCAAGGCCAGGGTTTTTATTGTTTTCAAAACAAATCCTATGGATCTAGGACCATTTTGGTCTAATAATTACTGTAGTTTAAAGGTAATCGGAATACTGAAAGGAACCCTTACCGCTCTACCCCTTTGTTTACCAGGAGTCATTTTTGGCAATCTGCTGATAATTCTTTCCGCCTCTTTTTCCAAGTTTTGGTCCGGTCCACGCATTCTAATGTTTCCAATGCTACCATCCTTTTGGATTACGAACATCACACTAACCCTACCTTGAACACCCATTTCTTGGGCTATTTCCGGGTAACGGAAGTTCTTACGGATATGATCTTGCATTTTTTCATTGAAACATGCCCTCTTATCCTTTTCGTTTTCACATCCAGGGAATACGGGTACATCTTCAATAACTGCAAATGGAACGTCAATTTCTTCTTCAACATCCTCAACGGCGATATCTTCCACCTCAATGATTTCCTCTTCTTGGGAAGTTTCAGTTGATTTTATCACTGTTTCCTCAACTTCAACCTCATCTTCAACAACCGTAATGATCTCAGGTGCTGCTGGTGGCGGTGGAGGTGGTGGAGTCTTGATCTGTTCCGTCATTGGAACTTCTTCATCCAACATATCTTCCACGTTCAAAGAAACGTCATATGTAGTCTGTTCATCGTAAGTTTTCCATTCCAAAGCACGCCATGTAATCAACATCACAACAAACAAGCCTATAACAAAGTACATGCCGCTGTTTTTTGTCAAATCTGCCTTTGGATTCTTTTTTGGTTCCATATAGTTAGTTTTAAGGTTTGCTAATTTAAATATTAATTTAATAAAAAAACAATTAATTTTTCCATTTTAACTGCCTTTTCCCAGAAAATTGGAGTTTTATGGACAGAGCACCAAATAAAGCCCCTAAAGTGTTCGCCAGGACATCAAATATATCTCCCTCCCTGGCAACAGTCAACTCACTTTGTATCACCTCAATAACTATACCATAAAGCACCATTACGGCAACAATAGTAATTATTGATTTCACAAGACCTCGTTTACCATGAGTTCTTTCCCTAATGGTCAAAGCCCCAAACACCGTCCCAACATAATAAAAAGTAAAATGAACCAGTTTATCCAAATTGGCTATTTCAAAATTTGGAAGGTCATTCTCTGAGAAAGAAAATAAGCTGAGCAGTGTTATGAACACCATCCAGCTTATAAATGCAATTGTAAATAGGCTGTTATTAAGCACCTATCAATTCCTTGTAATCTGCATCACTCAAAAGTCCATCAACTTCCGAAGGATCGCTTAACTTTATTTTGATCATCCACCCCTCTCCGTAAGGATCGGTATTTACCTTCTCGGGCTCATCTTCCAACAATGTATTAAACTCAACGATCTCCCCACTCAATGGAAGAAAAAGGTCGGAAACCGTTTTAACAGCTTCTACCGTTCCAAATATTTCTTCCTTATCCAAAGTTTCATCCAAGGTCTCCACTTCTACGTAAACGATATCACCTAATTCCCCTTGGGCAAAATCTGTGATCCCCACTGTTGCAATATCCCCTTCAATCTTAACCCACTCGTGGTCTTTGGTATACTTTAATTCGGACGGTACGCTCATGTCTTTAATTTAATTGTTAGAGCCGCAAATGTATGGGATTTTAGGAATCTATTCAAAAAAAGTAATTCATTATTAACAATTCACAAGAAAGCCCTGACCCAGTTCCAGAAATTCGGTTCTTACCAGCTTAATTACCAAAATTGTACCGTATGGTAAACCCAGTATTGATGGTAGACTGTGGGAAAGCCGTAGAAACCGCAAACTGGGAAAATGAGTAATCATAGAAGAACAGGGCGTTCAAGGTTTTGCTCAAGGCATAATCTGCGGTAAACTTTACAGACAATAGGTTTTGCCCCGATGTTATTTGGTTGTTCGTGATATCCAAATTCCTTATGATCGTGACATTGTCCCTTAAGGTAGCATCTGCCTTTAAGTTAAGATCCCCTTTGAAACGCTGTTTCTCTCCTCCAATATTGGTCACCAATTTTACATCTTTAAACCTATATCCAAGTCCAACCGTATATTCCTTTCCATTGATCTCCGTTAGTAGGTCGTTGTCAAAACTCAAGGAGAGTGCCCTATCCGTTCTTACCTCGGCCACCACACTCATTGAATTTTTCATTTCAAAATCGACCCTCATCAAGGGGTTGAACTGATCTGTCAACACCACATTATTGATAATATTATCCGGCAAAAAATCCCCGTTTTCAGGATCAATAGGCGTGTTCTGCTTCTCCAGATTGGTCTGGAATGAGTTGATACTATAGGCGGCCCTATATCCATGGCTCAAAGAAAAACGCTTGAATTTCTTCTTGAACCATTTGTTCTGCATCAAGCCGGTATATTTAATGTTCCAGTTTGGAATTGGAATTTCCCTGAAGGCATCCAGGTTCACCCTATCCACATCTTGGCCGGTATAGGCTGCAAAGAATGCCGGCAACAATACTTCTTGTTGGTTTTTGCCGTATCGTTCCGGAAATCCATCCGCATCCACCTGTCCTGTAGACTGACCCCTATCGGACACCAATCTATTGGCAATAGTGATCCTGTTGCTCTTGAACTCCTCAAAACTTTCCGAAGTAAATTCATCACTTTTCCCAAAGGAGGTACCGATCATGATCGTGGAAATACTAAAGTTTCCATAATTGTTCCCCAATAGGTTTTCATATTCAAATGTACCATCCGCCAATTGGTTGACCTTGAAATTCTCCTGATAACTTTCAGAGAATTGCCTATCGGCCACCAAATCTATGGTAAGGTCCTTTAAAGGTTGTGCCGTAGCCGTAATGTTCAGCTGCTTGTTGGCACGTTCGATAAATTGCTGGTTGAACTCAGAAAAAGTAGTCAACCATCCATTACGGGCAGCTTCAAAACGCACATCGGCCTGACTTCCGAACACAAATCCTATGGTTGGCTTTGCTGTCCCGATAAATCCGATGGACCTAGTGTATCCGGGAAGCACCTTACCATTGTTCTCACTGTAGTTCACATTGACCCGCTTCACCATGGTGAGGACATCTACGGCGGTATTGAAAAGACCGCTGGTTTTCTGTTGGGTCTTTTGTTCTGCTTCGTCCCTTTTGGAAAGGTTACCCGCCTTATCCCTTCTTGTATTGTTTGCGCTTGCCGCTTCTTTGGAGCTCCTTTTCTTCAGACCCAAATAATCATATAGCTTTTGCATCCCCAGGGAGGCAGTGATCGTATGGGTATTGGCATTTTGAATGGTATTGATGGAAACATTTTCCTGACCCGGTTCCAACCTAGCAATCTCGTTCAGGGCATCGCCTCCCCTTTGCCAATCAAAATTACTGGTGTAGCTGTATTGGGCATTGATAAAATCGAGGGCAGGAATCTTATTGAAAGGGACCTCATAGTTCAGTTGCATCTGCTGCGAATGTCTATTGGGCTCCCCAATATCCCAAAAGCCGTCCCATAGCCCTAGGGCCGGATCAATTCCAGAATCTTGATTTCCTTCTTCTTCGAAAAAATTACGGACAATGTTGTTGTTCGATGCCGTTAGATTCAATCTCAATGACTTGCTCAAGCTGTAGTTCAACGCATATTGCCAATTAAAAAGATAGTTTCGCTGTTGCAGTACAGGAAGATCCAAAGATTCTACCCCAGGTTCCAGAACATCCCTAAAACGCTGTTGGTTAAAAGACCTGTTAATATTGGAATTAATGGCAATACTGGTAGGCAACAGGTTAAAATTCAAATCCTTCAACCATTTCAGATAGCTACCATTGAACAAGGAATCCTTTTTAGCAAACGGTGCAATGGTGGCGGGTTTAAAATTATGGTTGTACACCATTCCTGTAACCACATTCTGGTCCCGTAATTCCGCGATCTGGAAATCCCTATGATCGGTTTCGTTATAGGAATAGTTGAACGTAAAATTTTCCACATCGTAGAAATTGGCATCGGCTTCCTCTCCACGGTTTTTTCTGACCCCTATAAGGTTGATACTGGTTCTTTTAGTATAATCCTCTGCCTGCTCCTTTATGGCATCTGCCTCCGCTTGGGAGCCTGCGGCCGACACCCGATCCTCCAACTTCAAATCGTCATATACAGGATCAAATTCTGGGGTGATCAGCGACTCTGATATCCCGTAGTTGAAAGGCAGCTGTATTCCCCATTTTTTTGGCAACAATTGTCCGACATTTACATTGGTCACCACATCATAGGAAACAGCATCTTCCCGAGATCTCTCATTGGGCATTTGATCTATACCACCAAATCCAGAAGTACTCTTGCTTCCCGTGGCGGAGAAGTTGGCAAAATCCGCAATATTGGCATCTACGGCAGCTACGGCGGCCCATCCCCCATTATTATCCAATCCGGCAAGACGTAGTTCGTTGAACCATACCTCTCCCCTTGCTGGCAAATTATCTATATTCTTAACCCCAACCATCAAACTTCTCAAGCTCCCCAAGGATGGGTTACCCCGAATTCCTATACGAACCCTACCGGGCGATCTGGGCGCAAATTCATCAACGGGCACTACCTCCCCATCTACAATTTCATAGAAATTGACGGTATTCAACGATTGGCTGGATATTCCCAACGATTTTACCTTGGAAAGATCGTCCAATGCAATGTCAATCTCGTTTACCTCTGGCCAAATGTCCGTATCCAAGGAAGAACCAAAAGGGGTAAACTGCAATGGAAGTTCTATTTGATAGAAGTTCTGGGTAAAATCTGTTCCAATCCTTAAAAAACCAACCAAAGGGGTCTCGTCATTGGTATAATCGCTGTCCACTATTTTTTCGGCATGCATGAACATCTTTAAACGCTCATACTGCCTAATATCAATATTTACATTTTTGAACACCCCTCTGGAATCCTCAGATTCCAAATTCTCCACTACAAAGGACAGGGATTGCTCATTTTGGCGGATTATAGTGTTGTTGTTGTTCAATTGCTCCCTGATGACACCTGGAGGGAGCACATAGGGAATAGGTGTTCTGGCATTGTTCTCTTCAATGTTGACCGTATTGACGTCAACAAAAGTACCATCATCAGCGGGATTGTTATCCACTTCCGGCTGTAGTGAGTTGGTATAGGTACGCCAATCGCCACGTACGAGATCCAAGGTAGCAAAACGCAGGGTTACGTCGTCTGAAAAGTTGGTAAGGTACATACGCATAAAACTGATGGACCTAAAATCACTGATGCCTCCAACGGCATCTGTAAAATCACTAAGTGGAATCTTATACTGTATCCACCTTCTGTTCAGGGTTGTCCCATTGGGCAACTGAGGGGTAACCCCTTCTTTTATATCGGTAACATACTTGTCATTGATGGTCGTATTCGGCTTAATGGCAATACGGTACTCGTAATAACTGTTGACCGTGTTCATAGTCAGATCCCTATCCACGTCTTCCACATCGGGCAAGGTGGTAGACCCCCTATTGGTGTTGGTCACCTGTACTGGAGAGTTTCCCTGTGGGTTGTTAAAATCCAAATACCTATTGAGAATACCACCCTCCCTGTTCAGGTAATATTGGTAGTTGTCCAATGCAGGGTCGGTAGCCGGATTATTTGAGTACAATGAGGATTCAGAAGCATCATCAAGACCGTCAAAACCCAAATCCTGCAATCCCCTATTGGTCTCATTGGTATCAAAAGCGTACACCAACGATTGTGTAGCAGGCACCTTTCCCCAAGTAGTTTCGGTCACCAGATCGTTGCTATTGACCCCCGGCAAACCATTTTCATATTGTTTTCTTCCGTCTTTTAGGATATCCTCAGATATGTTCCCAAAGTTGAAGACCAGTTCTCCACTGGAGGTCGTGTTACCGTCCACATAGGGATCCAATACCCAAAACTGAACAAACTCCACATTGGACTGTTCAAAGTTGGTACTGCTAAGGGCGCGCATGATCCCTCCCCATTTATTGTTGGGCTGTTCGCCACCAAAATTTGGGTTATTGTTATAGGGCCCTTTTAAATTAGGATAGTAGGATACATCCAAGGTGCTCTGCACGGTAGTTTGCCCTTGGGCAATATCTACCTGAGGAAAAACCTCATCTATAAACACCCTTCTGGTTGGATTGGTAGAAAGATCTGAATCTGTAATTCCTGTAGGCCTTTGATTGGTATAAAAAATGGGATCGATGGTGTACCAGGCCATTTTTGCCCTTTGGTACCCCGTTTCCAATCCATTCTTGCCATCGGTAAATTCCACAGGGGCACTGGCCAAGGACCAGCCCAGAGAAGAGCGGATATCTATCAGGGATTGTGCTCCCTCAAAATCATCCACATAGGTTGTGGTCTCCCCCTCAAAATCTGCATTTTTTGGCGACCCGGGCTGTAGCCATGCCACCTCTCCCCGAACCGACAGATTGGATGGAACATCGGTATCTATATTGGGTAATTTATTGGCCAATCTGGTAAGAAAGGGCACTTCGGTAGAAAAGTTCCCGTTCACACCGAAGATACTGTTGTTTACCGGCTCCACCCCATAGTTGGATTTTTGGGTCAGTGGACGCTCATTGAGATTCAATAAAGTAGCACCCAACAAAAAGTTCTTGTTGAATTGATGCTCTACATTCACCCCTGTAAATCTTCTGCTCTGTTGCCCAAATACCGCATTGTTCTCTACGGAAATATTAATTGGGGTATTGGAAGCCTCCAAACTGGGATCCAATATTTGAACCGTTCCCGCTTGATAGTTTACTGTATAATCTATACCCTCCTGTAATTGGCGTCCACCTGCCGTTACACGTACCGACCCTTGGGGCACGTTAAAAGCGCCAATGGGAATTCCGTTGCTGCCCTCGGATTTATATTGTCCCTTGATGATAAATTTATTTTTATCTGCGTCTTGAAGGGCAGCAGCCTTGGTCAGGGCATACATATTCCTAAAGACGTATTTCTGTTGGTTAACGTTGTAACCTTGGCCATCATTTACATCATAGTTTCCACCGCCCAGGGTTTCAAACAAATATTCCCCAAAGGGCTCTACCTTGGTGAAAATAATTCTTCCCGATTGTGTGTCGACCGTTATTCCTGGTACAAAGTCAAAAAAACCGTCCCCTCCACTCTGAATATCGTTATAGGTATTCAAACGGTCCAGATTAAAGACGTCCAAAAGGATTCGCTCCTCCAATGGTTTAGGGTTGTTCGGCCAACCAGCCCCTGGAGAGTTGTCTACCGGGGTAATATAATTTCTTGGGGTAGGATCCGAATACAAAATATTCAATTTGAAGTCGTCCTGACTCAACTGAAAGGCACCCGTAGAATAGATGTTTTTCATCATCAAGTCCCAAATTGGATCTATCACATTGGTGATATTACTTTTCAAAAGCTTTAAGACCAAAGTATTGTTGTTGACCACCGGATTCTGGGTACCTGAGGATACGCTGGTGGCATCGACTCCCCCGTTGGCAAATTCTCCTACTTGATAGACCTCTCCATTGAAGGTATATTGAAACGCAACAGCCAAAACTTCGTCATTGCTCAAGCGCTGGTTCAATGAAACATACCCCAACTGGGTATTGAATTGGTAGTCCCTCCCATTATCCAACTTACGCGCATTTTCCAATATGGCGTAGTCGAACCCCTGGTTCACATCATATGAAGGAACATTAAAACCGCTCTCAACAGTGGCAATATCCCTTACCTGTGGCGTCAAAGCCCCTCCATTACCAATCAATGCCGGATCGTAATCATTGGCATTGTTCCTGGGCAAATCTCCTGCGGAAGAAGAATTGAAAAATCCTGGCGGGTTACTGTTGAGCCTACCTATTCTTGTTTTGGAAGGCACTGCCTCCCCAAGATCCTGTAGGGCAACCACATTTCTTACGTTTAAGGTCTGCTGGCTTCTATTGGTCACCCACACTTCCAATCTAGTGATCTGAACCTGACTTCTGATGAACGGGTAATTTTCAAGGGCCCTATCGTAATTGTCCCTAAAATATTGTGAAAGGAAAAAATGCTTGTCCTCATCATAGTCCAAGGAAGAAAGGGAATAATCATTTAAGGTACCCCCACCCTGAGCCACTACGGTATTGCTCTGTGAGCGTTGTTCTGAAAAAACCGTTGTGACACTGGTCTTTCCAAATTGCAATTTTGTCTTTACCCCAAATAAACTCTGTGCCCCAGTGATCAAGGAACTGTTCAGCGGCATGTTCACATTACCGATCTCTATGGATTGGACTATATCATCTTCCGTGGGGGTGTAATCCAACTTTACCAAGTTCTGGAAGTCGAAGGTAGCCTCGGTATCGTAATTGGCGGTCACCTGAAGGCGCTCTCCAATTTTGCCCAGCATGCTCAAACTGATGCGCTGATCAAAATCGAAGGATAGGTTGGTCCTATTTCGTGGAGAAAGGGCCGGATTATCGTTCTTTTGCCAAATAACCCCCAAATCCATAGCTACGGAACCCTGGGGTATTACCTCTATGGTATTACCTCCAAAAATAGATTCGAAGAAATTGTTGTTTACATAAAAATTGGGCAGTAAATTTTTTCTCGCTTCCTCGCTTCCAGCCTTTCTTCCGGAATATGCATCCATTTTCTCCTTAAAGTAGGATTTCATATCCTCCTTTTTTACCAAATCCCGGTACTGTTCTGGAGTTAGAATTATGGGATAGCTTATATCGTATTTCCCCACACTTTCCGTGAAGATATAGCGATCCATTTTAGGATCATAGGTGTATTTTGCGACTATACTATTCGGGTTTTTCAACAATAGCCTTCCCAGGGCCACACCGGTTTTTGTGGAATCCACCTCCTGCTCCTCCGTCTCTTGACCGGATGCAGTTTGGAAGGTCCCGATAATAATGGCACCGATTAGTAAAAACTTAAATAGAAAAGATGTAAGAAATGATTTTGCCCCTGTTTTCAAACTTTTTACAAATTTTTAAGCGCCAGTTTAATAATATTCTCAACGCTTAGTGAGGGATCTTGACCCAAAACTTTATCCACCACTTTTTCTGCTTGTTTGCGGACAAATCCAAGAACCTCTAATGCTGATAACGCTTCATCCTTATTTGTATTGTTTGAAGTGGCCGAAACTTCATCTATATCGTAAATTTTAAGAATTTTGTCCTTTAAATCCAAAATTGCCCGTTGGGCCGTTTTTGCTCCAATCCCTTTAATTCCTTGGATTGTGGCCACATCTCCAGTTGCAATGGCATCCCTGACCTGCCCCGGTGACAAGGAGGACAACATGGTCCTGGCCGTGCTAGATCCAATACCTGAAACGGACAACAACAACCTGAATATTTCACGTTCCGACTTTTCTGCAAAACCGAACAGGGTATGGGAATCTTCTTTCACCTGCAAATGGGTAAAAAGCTGTATGCTTTCCGAATCTCCGATTTTTGAAAATGTATGTAGGGAAATATTAACAAAATATCCTACCCCTGAGCACTCTATGACTACGTGGGTAGGATTTTTTTCAACCAATTTCCCCTTAAGATGGGTGACCATAGATGTTGATTATTTAACCTCAGATTTTGCCTTCTTTCTTCGCTCCCTTTCTTGGGCATCCACAACGGCTACAGCGGACATGTTGACGATCTCATCTACGCTGGCTCCTAATTGCATGATATGGACAGCTTTACGCAAGCCGACCATAATTGGCCCAATGGAGTCCGATTTGTTTAATTCTTTTAGCAATTTATAAGTGATGTTGGCCGATTCCAAATTGGGGAACACCAAGGTGTTTACATTTTTCCCTGCCAATTTCGAAAATGGAAATTTGCTTTGGTGCAATTCTTTGTTCAGGGCAAAATCGATCTGCACTTCTCCGTCTACCACCAATTCGGGGTTCGATTCGTGCAAAATCTTTACCGCTTGTTTTACCTTAGCCGCATGTGGATGGTTCGATGATCCAAAATTGGCATAGGACAACATGGCCATCACTGGCTGGAATCCAAATGTTTTGGCAACATTGGCGGTCATTCTGGCAATTTCTGCCAATTCTTCCCCACTAGGATCTATATTAATGGCCGTATCGGATAAGAACAAAGGACCGCGATCGGTGATCATGATATTTACCGTCGCCACTTTTTTAACATCCGAAGCCTTGCCTATGACTTCAAAAATTGGTTTTACTACCGTTGGATAGGCCCTGGAATAACCTGAGATCATTCCGTCGGCATCTCCTTCCCTTACCATCATGGCCCCAAAATAATTACGCTCCCTCATTTTTATACGGGCACCATATAGACTAACGCCACTTCTGTTCCTGGATTCACAGTACTTAATGGAATACTTATCCTTGGTTTCATTGGATTCGTCACTGTTGGGATCAATAATGAGCACATCGGCATCAAATTCCAGCTCCTTTTTAAGCTCTAAAATAACCTCTTTTCTTCCTAATAAGATGGGAATAGCAATACCCTCGTCATAGCATATTTGCGCTGCTTTGAGCACGTCCAAATGATCTGCTTCGGCAAATACGATTCTTTTTGGGTTCGATTTTGCCCTGTTGTGGAGCAAGCGAACCACTTTATTATCGTTTCCGGAGCGCTGCATGAGCTCTTCTTTATATTTTTCCCAATCTTCAATGGGCATTTTGGCAACGCCACTTTCCATGGCGGCCTTGGCCACCGCTGGTGGGATTTCGGAAATAAGCCTAGGATCAAATGGTTTTGGGATAATATAATCCTTACCAAATGCTAGCCTGGTCTCACCGTAGGCAATATTTACCTGTTCCGGCACTGGAGCTTTGGCCAGTTCAGCCAACGCCTTTACAGCAGCCATCTTCATTTCCTCATTGATCTTTGTGGCCCTAACATCCAAGGCCCCTCTAAAAATAAATGGGAATCCAAGCACATTGTTCACTTGGTTGGGATGATCGGATCTGCCGGTCGCCATCACGATATCCTCTCTGGTCTTATATGCTATGTCATATGCGATCTCGGGATCCGGATTGGCCATTGCAAATACAATGGGATTTTTGGCCATGGACAGCAACATTTCAGGAGATACGATATTGGCAATGGACAGCCCAACAAAAACATCGGCATCAACCATAGCTTCTTCCAAGGTATCTATCTTTCTATCGGTGGCAAACTCCAACTTCTCTCCAGAAAGATTCTCCCTATCGCTACGGATCACCCCTTTACTGTCCAACATTACAATATTCTTACTGCTAGCCCCAAATGCCTTGTACAATTTGGTACAGGATACCGCGGCAGCACCGGCTCCACTGATAACGATTCGCACGTCTTCAATTTTCTTTTTCGTAATCTCCAGGGCGTTCAACAAAGCGGCGGCAGAAATAATGGCCGTTCCGTGCTGATCGTCGTGCATTACCGGAATATCCAGTTCTTCTTTTAATCTTCTTTCAATTTCAAATGCCTCAGGAGCTTTGATATCTTCCAAGTTGATCCCGCCAAAGGTAGGGGCGATCATTTTCACCGTTTCCACAAATTTGTCCACATCCTTGGTATCCACCTCAATATCGATCCCATCAATATCAGCAAAGATCTTGAACAAAAGACTTTTTCCCTCCATCACGGGTTTTGATGCTTCAGGTCCAATATCTCCCAATCCCAAAACGGCTGTTCCGTTGGATATTACTGCAACTATGTTTCCCTTGGCCGTATATTTATAAACGTTATCCTTGTCCTTTGCAATTTCCAAGCAAGGTTCCGCTACACCCGGAGAATAAGCAAGTCCCAGATCTCGCTGGGTAGCATAGGGTTTCGTAGGAACAATCTTAATCTTTCCAGGTTGCGGCTTGGCGTGATAGACCAAAGCCTCCCTTCTCCTTTTTTCTTTGCTCATATAAGTGTCATTTAAAAAAAACAAATTTAATGGTATTCTTTATATAAAAATGTTTTGGATGGATTAAAACAAAAAAAGCATCAACAAATGTGGATGCCTTTTTTAATTTTATCATAAATATCCCCACCAAAATATGAAAACGGTATTGATCCCTTTTCCTTTTGGCACCCCTTATAACCGGTAGATCAAATCTCAGTTTTAGGCACTTTCAGTCTCAGGGCCAACATTCCTGCAATTACAAAAAATACACCTCCAAATAATATGGCATTGATAGCGTTACCGCCCAAGAGGTATTTATAGATGGGACCAAATGTCAACGTTTCTATCCCCATTGGAATAACGATCATCATATTCAAAATACCCATATATACCCCACGGCGTTCTTGAGGAACCACCTTGGAGACCATGGTATAGGGAATACCCATCATTGCAGCCCATCCGATTCCAAATAACACCATGGGCACAAGCACCAAGGTTGGATCAGGAATAAAAGGGATGGCGAACAGAGCCAATGCAACACCCACCAAACTTATGGAATACACATTTTTACCCCCAAACTTTAATGTCAAAGGCACCAAAGCCAAGGCTACGACCATAGTAACAATATTATACGTCAAACTCATTTGGGCAGATTGGGATGCAGCTTGTGAAATGCCGTAATCCATGGTAAGCATGAATAAAGGAGTTATATACTGCCAGTATACGAATAAGGCGTACCATTGAAAGAGATAGACTGCGCCCAGTTTCCACATGAATATTGGCATATCCTTTACAGCACTTACGATTTCCCCAAAAGGTTTTGCAATTCGCTCCCCAAGTGGTTTTCCCTTGGTCTCATTAATTTCTGCCAATTCTTCTGGTGTAGGTGGAATTTCAGGGGTTTTTATGACAGACCATAATATGGTCGCAATGGAGAGTATACCTCCGATATAAAAGGAATAATAAATCCATTTGGGTATCTTTCCCCCAGCTTCAACCGTGTCCGCACCAAAGAGATATTGGAACAAAACAATGGACCCCATAGCCAATAGAATACCGGCACCAACAAAGAGACTTTGCATTTGATAACCGAGACTCAATTGCTTTTCTGGTAATTTATCTCCGACAAAAGCACGATAGGGTTCCATGGCCATATTATTACCAACATCCAAAATCCATAACAGCCCTACGGCGAACCATAATACCGGACTTGATGGAAATGCGAACAAGCACAAACTACCAATAATAGCCCCTATCAAGAAAAATGGCTTTCTCCTACCCCATTTCGGTGACCACGTTTTATCTGAAATGGCTCCAATGATCGGCTGCACGATCAAGCCAGTCACTGGACCGGCAATATTCAATATGGGCAACATGTCCTCTGGAGCTCCCAAAAAGAGAAATATGGGATTGATAGCTGTCTGCTGCAATCCAAAACTGTACTGGATCCCAAGAAATCCAACGTTCATATTAAAGATCTGCCAAAAACTTAACTTCGGTTTTATTATCATTTCAAGTACGTATTAGCCATGTATATTGAATAAGGTTTCTTTATGCAATTCCATGCCCATGGAGTGCCGAACAATGCCATAATTCAGAATAGTCAAATTTTTGTTTACTCTTCTTGAGGAATTCACAAAACCCACAGCTATCGAATATAGTATAATTAGAGCCTTCTTAAAAAAAACTTAAAAAGAAAATCAAAAATTTAACAACGAAAACGATGTAGTAGGATTTTGTTGTTACTTCAAGAAATCTATATTCCTGCTCAGTCCTGAAAATTTTGTTCGTTTCACCGCCGACTTTTGAAAGACCTTTTTGAAGACATCCTCGGTAATTTCCTCCCAATCTTTTTTGGTCATGGACAAAAGATCGGGATGAGGGTTAAAAAGTGGTTCGTTATGGGCTTTGGAAAACCTGTTCCAGGGACATACATCTTGGCAAACATCACAACCGAACATCCAGTCGTCCATTTTTCCCTTGAAGTCCGATGGTATTTGATTCTTTAGTTCTATGGTAAGATAAGAGATACACTTACTGCCATCTACCACATAAGGCTCTACAATGGCCTGGGTTGGGCAGGCGTCCAAGCAGGCGGTGCAGGTGCCACAATGATCGGTAACCCTATGATCGTACTCCAAATCCAAGTCGACGATAAGCTCAGCAATAAAATAAAAGGACCCCACTTGCTGGGTGAGCAGATTACTGTGTTTTCCTATCCATCCCAAACCGCTTTTTGCCGCCCATGCCTTGTCCAAGACCGGTGCCGAATCTACAAATGCCCGCCCGTTGACCTCTCCTATTTCGGTGGTCATGAATTCTTGAAGGGATTTTAATTTGGATTTTATAACGTGGTGATAATCCTGCCCGTAAGCATATTTGGATAGTTTGTAACTATTCTCATTTTGTTTTTGCTCTGGGTAGTAATTGAGCAATAGGGAAATGACAGACTTTGCTCCATCCACCAACAAACGGGGATCCAACCGCTTGTCAAAATGGTTCTCCATATACCCCATCTCCCCATGCATATTTCTATTGAGCCAACCCTCCAATCGAGGCGCTTCCTCTTCTAAAAATTCTGCCTTTGAAATACCGCATGATAGGAAACCAAGACGTTTTGCTTCCGATTTAATCATGGCGGTATGTTGTTGAATATTTTTCAATTATCGTGCTTCAAACCGTAAAGGTACATTCTTTGGCTTCAAAGATATCAACGGATTGATCTCCACCTCTTCCAAAGCGGTTTTGATCCTATATTTTCCAATAATTTCTGACACGGCAAGTATCATTTCATACATGGCAAAATTATTGCCCACACACATCCGGGGTCCGGCACCAAAGGGATAGTAATAATCCCCATAGTCCTTCTTATCGGCTGTTGCGAAGCGACTGGGAACAAATGCGGCAGGTTTTTCCCAAAATTCGGCATAACGATGCAATTCATAGATAGACATCAGTACCAAGGTATCCTTGGGCAAGGAAATATCCTCATAGACATCATCTTCCACAGCCATCCTATCAATCACATAAGCCGGGGGATATAACCTTAGTGCCTCATCCAAACATTGTTTTACCAATGGCAACTGCATAGCACCCTGCATGAGATCCAGCTCGGGATCATCGAAATTCACCTTGGATACCTCCTCAAACACCTGTTCTTGAATTTCAGGGTGCTTGGCCAATAAAAACAAGGCAAAGCCAAGAGTATTGGCCGTTGTTTCATGACCCGCCGTAAAGAGGATCAATACTTCATCTATCAATTGCCCATCGGGCATGGACGAACCATCTTCATAGCGTGCCTGAAGCAACATGTCCAAAAGATCATCCTTCTCCTGCCCTGAGTTTCTTCGCTCGTCTATAATTTCCAACAGCAACTTTTGTCCTTCTTTCGCCATTTCCAGATGCCTGTCTATTTTTCCACTTAATCGATACCACCATCGCAAATACGGCTGTCTCATCTCCTTGATGAGCATTCGCTGGTTGGCCTCGGTAATGTGTTGTAGTTTGGACATGCGTTCCCTGATGTCCGAACTGCTGAAAAGTGATTTCGCAACAACCTGAAATGCCAAGTCCCCCATAAGGGGAAAAACATCCTGTTCTATATTGGGTTTTATGCGCTGCAGCTCAAATAATATAGCTTCCCTGATGACACCCATTAAATTTTGTAACTTTTTCTTGTGAAAAGCTGGCTGTACCATCCTCCTATGGGTTCTCCAATGCTCTCCATTGGAGGTCAGGATTCCATGACCTATATATTTGGCGAGATCTACCGTCTGTAGGGGAGATTTTTCAAACTTCTTGTGCTGCTTTTGTAGAATATGTTTTATAAGTCCAGGGTTTCTGGTAAACAGTACCGTTTCCTTGGTAGTAAGCTGAACTTTAAAGCTATCTCCGTGAGCCTCAAAATTTTCATGGTGAAAGGGCAAGGGGTTTTTAAGGATCCTCCTTGCATTTTTTAATACTTGAAATCTGGATACTAACTTCAAAACATGAATTTAAAAGGGATGATAAGTAATTCTTTATAGCCCAATAAGACGATTTAGAACAGCCCCCCTTGGACACTTCCCTTGATCCTACCCAGATGTCTGTAGGCCAATTCGGTTACTTCCCTGCCCCTTGGGGTACGCATAATAAAACCCTGTTGGATAAGAAAAGGTTCGTAGACCTCCTCTATGGTTTCCGCACTTTCGGAAACTGCCGTTGCCAACGTTGTGATCCCTACGGGACCTCCTTTAAACTTATCAATGATGGTGGTCAAGATTTTATTGTCCATTTCATCCAGACCATGGGCATCTACATTTAACGCCTTTAGGCCAAAGCGTGAGATTTCCATATCTATTTTTCCGTTGCCCTTGATTTGTGCAAAATCGCGCACCCTTCTCAATAATGCGTTGCAAATTCTAGGGGTCCCCCGGCTCCTTCCGGCTATTTCAATGGCAGCATCTTGGGTGATCGGTGTTTTTAAAATATCTGCACTACGTTCCACGATGGTAGAAAGCAGTTCAGTGGAATAATATTGCAAGCGACTCTGGATTCCGAACCTTGCACGCATGGGCGCTGTCAACAATCCCGAGCGGGTAGTGGCACCAATCAAGGTAAATGGATTCAAGTTGATCTGTACCGATCGGGCATTGGGGCCCGATTCTATCATAATATCTATTTTGTAGTCCTCCATGGCAGAATATAAATACTCCTCCACAATGGGACTCAACCTATGTATCTCATCAATGAACAGCACATCCCGCTCCTCCAGGTTGGTCAACAATCCTGCAAGATCCCCTGGCTTGTCCAGCACTGGTCCGGATGTCATTTTAATGCCCACTCCAAGTTCATTGGCCAAGATATGGGCCAACGTGGTCTTCCCCAGTCCCGGAGGTCCGTGAAACAAGGTATGGTCCAAGGCCTCCCCTCTTAGGTTGGCAGCCTGAACAAAAATCTTTAAGTTTTCCAGGACTTGTTCCTGACCGGTAAAATCATCAAAGGAAATGGGGCGCAATGCCCTTTCAATATCAAATTCCTCGTTGGAAAAATTATTGGCCGTTGGATCTAGGTTCTCATTCATACTCCAACAAAGATAATGGAAATAGGCACTACTTTTTTAGTACAGGCTCCGTTAATTTATCACCCTAATCCTTCCGTTTGATGAGCTCAGAAGTGTCCAAAAACTCATGAACGGTAATTTTGGGATTGGCGTAAATATAGATCTTGGACGATCCGCTTGTTGATAATTCCAAGGATTCGTTTGCCCTAAGATAGGCACTTGACCCGCCTTCCAATTTGGCATCTATAACTTTTGCCTCATATCTTTCCGCCTTGAGATCGGCATTATCATGAAGAAGGTGTTGCATCATGTCCACTGCCCCTTCCATGACGGCCGAAGCATTGGAAAACAATTCCACAAAACTAGATTGTCCTACGGCATAAATCCGGGCTTCTGACCTCTCCTTCATATTCACATTGAGGGAATCTACCGCGAAATTAAAGTCGCCCGAACTTTTATCATCCATTACTAAACGTAACAATCCAGCACTTGCATTGAGTTCCATCCTGGCGGAACCCATAATATCAAGATCTAAAATATCGGTATTCAACGATTCCTTGGAAACCATCTTTCCGTCTTCCTGAACTATTTTTATCAAATCGTTGTAATAGACGGTAATTTCCAATTTCTTTCTAGACCGAATGTTGTAAAAAGAGGAAATATATAGAGTGCTGTCCTCCACCTTAAACTTCAAGATATCCATTAGGTTGTTATCGGCAACAACTTTATAGGATTCCATTGGTGCCTTAACAAGCTCTATATCCAAATCGTCCTTTAACTCGATGGTATGAAAGGCAGGGAGTTCTTCCTTCATCTCAGCAACTTCCCTATTCCCTTTTATTTTCGGTTTTCTTTGTGCCATAACACCCACATGGCATAGAAGCAACAGAAGTACAATTACATTTTTCATCCTAAATATTTATACCGCCCACGCGGTCTGTTTACTATTATTAAAGATATTATAAAAAAATTGAATACTGATTTATAAGGTTGGGAGATAAAAAAAGCCCCCAACTAAAATTAGCTGGGGGCCTTCACATATAATTGTTAACCTTAGTGGTTCATCTCTTCTTCGTTCTCCTGTAAAGGAGTCGTTTGTGGCACGAAATCCTGTCCTGCGATTATGTATTCCCCATTCTCATAGGTCTTACTGTAATCATAGGCCCAACGGTGTACTTCCGGAATTTTACCAGGCCAGTTACCGTGGATATGCTCTACAGGAGTAGTCCATTCCATGGTATTTGATTTCCATGGATTCTGCTCTGCTTTCTTACCGTAGAATATACTGTGTATAAAGTTGTACAAGAATACGATCTGGGCAGCACCTGCAATAAGAGCGAAGGTGGTGATCAATATCTGAACATCCGTAAGATCATCAAACATTGGGAATGCCGTGTTCTGATAGTAACGTCTTGGCACTCCGGCCATACCCACAAAGTGCATTGGGAAGAAAACCCCGTACGCACAGATGGCAGTGATCCAGAAATGAACATAACCTAAATTCTTGTTCATCATTTTTCCAAACATTTTTGGGAACCAGTGGTACACTCCCGCAAACAAACCATACAAGGCAGAGATACCCATTACCAAATGGAAGTGAGCAACTACGAAATACGTATCGTGAACGTTGATATCCAAGGTACTATCACCAAGGATGATACCTGTTAGACCCCCACTGATGAAGGTAGAAACCAAACCAATGGAAAATAGCATGGCAGGGTTCAACTGCAGGTTACCTTTCCATAGCGTGGTAATATAGTTGAAGGCCTTAACCGCAGACGGTATGGCGATCAATAATGTTGTAAATGTAAATACTGATCCAAGGAATGGGTTCATTCCAGAAATAAACATATGGTGACCCCATACGATTGTAGACAAGAACGCAATGGCCAATATGGAGGCTACCATCGCCCTATATCCAAAAATAGGCTTACGTGCATTGGTAGACATAACTTCAGAAGTAATACCCAAAGCTGGCAACAATACAATGTATACTTCAGGGTGACCCAAGAACCAGAACAAGTGTTCGTAAAGTACTGGAGATCCTCCTTGGTAATGCAACACTTCTCCTTGGATAAAGATATCCGACAGGAAAAATGATGTTCCAAAACTTCTATCCATGATCAACAACAACGCTGCAGAAAACAATACAGGGAAAGATATTACCCCAATTACCGCAGTAACGAAGAATGCCCAAATTGTCAAAGGCAACCTAGTCATGGACATACCCTTTGTACGCAAGTTGATCACAGTTACGATATAGTTCAAAGATCCAAGCAAAGAAGAAGCGATGAAAATTGCCATGGATGTCAACCACATGGTCATTCCCAATCCTGATCCCGGTTGTGCCATTGGCAATGCGGACAATGGAGGGTATACCGTCCATCCCGCCGCTGCAGGTCCTGATTCCAAAAACAATGAGGCAACCATGATTACAGAGGACAAAAAGAACAACCAGTAAGAAATCATGTTCAATAAACCAGAAGCCATATCCCTTGCACCAATTTGCAATGGAATCAATAGATTACTAAAAGTTCCACTCAAACCAGCGGTCAATACAAAAAATACCATGATGGTCCCGTGAATGGTAACCAATGCCAAATAAACATCGGCATCCATAACGCCACCTGGCGCCCATTTGCCCAATAAGGCTTCAAAGATCGGGAAAGATTCACCAGGCCAAGCCAATTGCATCCTGAACAATAGGGACATAGCAATTCCTATAAAACCCATTATCAAACCAGTAATCAAATACTGCTTTGCAATCATCTTATGGTCTTGACTAAATATGTATTTAGTTATAAAGGTTTCCTTATGATGATGCCCATGATCATCTGCGTGATCCTCTACATGTGCGTGTGCGTGTGCTGTTGCAGACATAATCCAATACTTATTTTATATTAATTTTCTTTTTATAGCCTTATTCCTGAGTTGAAGCCATTGTGGCAGCGAAGGTCTGTTGTTGCGCCATCCACTTGTTGTAATCCTCTTCAGATTCCACAATAATCTTCATTTGCATGTTATAATGTGATTTACCACATATCTTATTACATAGCAAGATATAATCAAACTCCCATGGTTCAGAGTTGGGCAATCCTTCAGCAGCTCTTTCTGCACGGATACCGTTTACTCTTTTTACCTTATCCACTACGTCCGGATTTAGACGCATTTCTTCTGTTGTAATCGTTGGTGTGTAGGAGAATTGTGTAATCATCCCCGGAACACAGTTCATTTGTGCTCTAAAATGAGGCATGTATGCAGAATGAAGTACATCCTGAGATCTCATTTTAAAATTCACTTTTCTACCTACGGGCAAATGCAATTCTTTAACGATGATATCATCTCCCGCGTTTGGATCAGATTCATCCAATCCCATCACGTTGGCTTTATCAATATCGATCATTCTTACGTTGGCCTCTCCAAGAACATTGTCCTCTCCACCATATCTTGCCGTCCAGTTAAATTGCTGGGCATATAGCTCTACTATCAAAGGATCGTCCTCGTCATTGATATCCATGATATTGGTCCATGTGTAAAGACCCCAAAGTATCAATCCGGCAAGCACTATAACAGGAATGATGGTCCAGATAAACTCCAATCTATCGTTATCAGCATAGAACAAGGCCTTTTTACCCTTTTCACCTCTGTATTTATACGAGAAGTAATGCAATAATGCCTGAGTGATGGTCTGTACGATGAAGATGATAATAAAAGAAACTATCATCAAGCTATCATATTCACCTCCATGTTCAGATGCAGCTTCAGGAAGCAAGACTTTGCTATATTTCCAAAAACTGAAAATGGTGATCCCATAAAGGAATATCAAAAATGCAAACATGAGGTAACCATTGTACTTGTTATCCTTGTCGTTTGCTATTTGTGAATTATCTGCCTTGATCTGGGACAATTCAAATATTTTGGTCATTTGCCAAATTGCAATTGCCACTAATACTAAAACAGCTATTGTTAATAATGCAGTCATTGTATGATTTGATATTATTCTTTAAAACTAATTCTAATAATGAAAATGCTTACTCTCTTCGATGAACGGATTACGTTTTGGAGTCATCGGAGCCTTTGTCATGGCCCTGAAGATCCAGAATATAAACAATCCAGCGAATAATAATACCGCTCCGATCTCAGGTATTCCAATAAACCATTGGTCCCCTACTGTAGATGGCATTATCATATTAAATATGTCCACGTAATGTCCACATAAAATCACCACTCCGGCCATAACGACAAACCAGTTCATTCTTTTGAAATCACTGTTCATCAACAATAGCACAGGGAACAAAAAGTTCATGGCCACCATTCCGAAGAATATCAATTTATAATCCGCGATACGCGTCACAAAATAAGTAACTTCCTCTGGTATGTTAGAGTACCATATCAACATAAATTGTGAGAACCATAGGTAGGTCCAGAAGATACTGATACCGAACATAAACTTTGCCAAATCATGGATATGACTGTTGTTTACCTCTGGCAAGAAACCTCTAGATTTTAAGTAAATGGTCACCAAGGCAATTACTGTGATACCTGATACGAACATACTGGCAAATACATACCAACCAAATAAGGTACTGAACCAGTGTGGGTCAACACTCATAATCCAATCCCAAGACATCATGGATTCCGAAATCAAGAACAATACCAAGAACGCAGCAGAAACTCTAAAGTTCTTCACGAAATTACTGTTGTCACTGGAATTATCCTGTGCGATAGACAATTTCCTTGAAAATTCACGGTACCCGATCCAAATAGCCAAATAGATTGCAGCCCTGATCAGGAAAAAGGTAGGATTTAAATAACCTGCCTTGCCCTGTAATAACTTATCCTCTGCCACTACTTCCGCATCCATCCAAACAAACAGATGGTTCATATGCATGGTAGATAGTACCAAGATTACAAATACAATGATTCCCCCAGGAACTATATATGCCGTAATACCTTCCATTACCCTGAACAACAATGGGGACCAACCTGCCTGTGCAGCCCGTTGTATGGCATAGAATGCCAAGGTACCCAACGCCAACATCATAAAGAAGAAGGCCGCAACATAAAGGGCAGACCATGGTCTGTTCTGTAGTTGGTGCAATAAATGCTCATCATGTGAAGAGTCGTGGGCCTCTGCCGTAGCAGCTGCTCCATGATCACCATCGGTAGCGTGCATAGCTTCCTCTCCATGAGCACTTCCATGCCCATCTCCGTGGCCAGCTACCATTTCCTTTGCTTCTTCAACATTGGACGGCATTGAAAGAAATCCTACTCCAACACCCAATGCGCCAACAACCATTAAAATAATTGAAGCAATTTTTAGTCTATTTGAAAAAGTGTACATACTTCTAAATCTATGTATTATTTTGTTAAGTCTTGTTTCAGTTTCATAACGTACTCAGCAACTTGCCAACGCTCCTTATGATTCAATTGGCCTGCATAAGACCCCATGGAGTTCAATCCATAATAAATGGTGTGGTAGGTACCACCTACACTTATATTACGTGCGGCATCATCATAACTTGGTACACCCAATATTTTTTCGCGCTCCACCAAGGTACCTTTTCCGTCACCTTTCTCGCCGTGACAAATGGCACAATATATATTGTAAAGCTCCATACCAACCTTCATGTTGTCTTCCTGCTGAAGTGAATCCAATGGACTGGCCTGTATTTTGGCCAACTCCTTGCCTTCAGGACCATTATCAAACTCGTAGGGCATTTTCCCCCTAGGAACGGTATGGTCCGCAGGAATCAGTGCTTCCTGCTGATTTGGAAGGAAATCTACTTTTTGATAGGTCTCATATCCAACAGGAACATACATGTTTGGCATGTACTGGTAGTTTGGGCTATTCTTATCAGCGCAAGATGCTACTGATAAAACCAATCCTAAAACAATTACTATTTTGCTAAAACTGTTCATAATACTATGACTACTTTTCTGTAATATTAATTTCCACTGCCCCTGTACTCAGCAACAACTCCTTTAATTCAGCTTCATTATCATGAATCTCAATCTCCATCAAGAAATGGTCATCCGTTGTTCTTACATCTGGATTCTCAGCTTCCTTGAAAGGCCACAATTTACTTCTCATATAAAAAGTGATCACCATTAAGTGGGCCGCGAAAAATACCGTCAACTCAAACATGATAGGAACAAAGGCCGGCATGTTCTCCAAATAGCTAAAACTTGGTTTACCACCTATGTCCTGGGGCCAATCTTGAATCATCATATAATTCATCATGGTAATGGCCACAGACAATCCCACACATCCATACATAAAGGACATGATTGCAAGTCTGGTTGGAGCTAGGCCCATGGCCTTGTCCAAACCGTGCACAGGAAAAGGGCAGTATACCTCTTCTATATGGAATTTGGCAGCCTTTACTTTTTTGACCGCGTGCATCAGCACATCGTCGTCATTATAAAATGCATGTATAACTTTAGATGACATAATTACTTCTTGTTATTTAAAATCTTAGCCTGTCCTGCCCAATCATCCCTTTGTGCCCTTCCTGGAAATGATCCAGTTATTGAGTCCAACAAGTCATATTCTTTTTGGGTCATTCTACTTACCTGAGCGAAGGTATATACTCCAATTTGATTCAGGGTAATTTCCATCTGAGGTCCTATTCCCTTTATCTGCTTTAGATCATCCGGAGTATCCACAGCGCTATCAAAAACACCTATCGACGTCAACAAGGCAGAAACCTGTTCTTTGGAATCCGCTTCTGGAAGCGACTTCTCCTCAACAATTTTTTCCTTTATATCAGCCACTCTGTTAATTTCATACATTGGCTTGCCGGCTTCTCTTAAGGTCTTGTATTTCTCCCCTGAAGATTTCAAGATAGACTTCACCTCTGCCTGGGCAATTACTGGGAAGGTTCTTGAGTACAATAAGAAAAGTACAAAGAAGAAACCAATGGTCCCTATAAATATTCCTATATCCACAAACGTTGGGGAGAACATGGTCCAAGATGATGGAAGGTAATCCCTGTGCAACGATGTAACGATAATTACGAAACGCTCAAACCACATCCCTATGTTCACCACAATGGAGATAAAGAAAGAGAACATGATGCTTGTTCGTAGTTTTTTGGACCACATGAACTGCGGTGAGAACACGTTACAGGTCATCATTGCCCAGTATGCCCAAGCGTAAGGACCGGTAGCCCTGTTCAAGAATGCATACTGCTCATATTCCACTCCGGAATACCAAGCCATAAACAACTCTGTGATGTAGGCACACCCAACGATAGAACCTGTAATCATAATTACAATGTTCATCAATTCAATATGCTGTATCGTGATATAAGCTTCCAAATTACTCACCTTTCTCATGATGATCAACAAGGTATTCACCATTGCAAATCCTGAGAATACCGCACCAGCAACAAAGTATGGTGGGAAAATAGTGGTATGCCATCCCGGTATCACGGACGTAGCAAAGTCAAAGGATACAATGGTATGTACGGAAAGTACCAATGGTGTGGCCAAACCTGCCAAAACCAGGGAGACTTCCTCGAAACGCTGCCAATCCTTGGCGCGACCTGTCCAACCAAAGCTCAACAAGCTGTATATCTTTTTCTGGAAAGGCTTTACGGCCCTATCACGGATCATAGCGAAATCGGGCAACAAACCTGTCCACCAGAAAACCAATGACACGGATAGATACGTTGATATCGCAAATACGTCCCAAAGCAATGGGGAGTTAAAGTTAACCCAAAGGGATCCAAACTGGTTGGGAATAGGCAGTACCCAATATGCCAACCAAGGACGTCCCATGTGAATGATCGGGAACAGACCTGCCTGGATCACAGAAAAGATGGTCATGGCCTCCGCTGAACGGTTGATGGCCATTCTCCACTTCTGTCTGAACAATAATAGTACTGCAGAGATCAACGTTCCCGCGTGACCGATACCTACCCACCAAACGAAGTTGGTAATATCCCAGGCCCAGCCCACAGTTTTGTTCAATCCCCAAGTACCAATACCTGTAGAAATAGTATAAATAATACAACCGATTCCCCAAAGGAACGCCAGTAGAGAAATGGAAAAAACAATCCACCACTGTTTGTTGGCTTTCCCTTCTACCGGAGCTGCAATATCAACGGTTACATCGTGGTAACCTTTGTCTCCAATTACTAGGGGTTTTCGTATAGGTGCTTCGTAATGCGACGCCATAATTTATAATATAGTTACTTTACTTTTTTATTATGCTTCGTTTGTATTTCTCACTTTAACGTGATAGAACACATTTGGTTTTGTACCCACATGCTCCAACAAGTGATACATACGGTCACTCTTCTTCAACTCAGCAACCTCACTCTCTTTATCGTTGATGTCCCCAAATACCATTGCCCCATTGCTACAAGCAGCCGAACAAGCGGTCTGGAATTCACTGTCCTTCACGGTACGTCCATCTCTCTTGGCGTCCAAAATACTCTTCTGTGTCTTTTGGATACACATGGAACATTTTTCCATGACACCGCGCGAACGTACATTGACATCAGGATTGATTACCATCTTACCTAAGTCGTTGTTCATATGGTAATCGAACTCATCGTTGTTGTTGTACAAGAACCAGTTGAAACGACGCACTTTATAAGGACAGTTGTTGGCACAATATCTTGTACCCACACATCTGTTGTATGCCATATGGTTCTGACCTTGACGGCTATGTGATGTAGCAGCTACCGGACAAACAGTCTCACAAGGAGCATGGTTACAGTGCTGACACATAACTGGCTGGAAGGCTACCTGTGGATTGGAAGCTGGATCTTCCAACTCTCCAAAACCACCCAAAGAACCTTTATCACCGGACAATCCGGCAAAACTCTCTTTTTTCTCATCATCCTGCTCAAAGGTTTCCTCAGAAGAATAGTATCTATCGATACGCAACCAATGCATATCCCTTGATTTTCTAACTTCTTCTTTACCAACAACAGGTACATTGTTTTCTGCGTGACATGCTATAACACAAGCCCCACATCCCGTACAGGCATTTAAATCTATGGAAAGGTTAAAGTGATGTCCTATAGATCTGTCAAAGCTATCCCACAAATCAACAGAAGTAGCCTCTACCTCTTGGTGATCCAACGACACTTTTGGTGTTACATTCCACTCATGGGAATCCTTGGTATTGAATATCTCCAAAGAAGTTTCCTTGATGATATCTCCCCTACCCATTAACGTTTTTTGCAATTGGACACACGCAAATTCGTGCATACCGGCAGATTTTTCAATACTAACCGCCTGTTGTCCCGCAAAACCTTGGTACAATGCATAGGCATTTACACCTGTCTGCATCTCTTCTTTCATCCCAGCTTTTCTGCCATACCCAAAAGAAAGACCCACAGAACCGTTGGCCTGACCTGGTTGAACGATCACCGGCACATTATCTATACTAACACCGTTGACGGTCAATTTGGCATAACTACCATTCAGACCTCCATTGGCAACATTTTCATTGATCAAACCTAGCTTTTCAGCATCGGCCTTGGAAACGGTAACATAGTTATCCCAAGACACCCTTGTAATAGGATCCGGGAATTCTTGCAACCACGGGTTGTTGGCCTGCTGACCATCACCCATTCCAATTTTGGAATACAAGCTCAACTCCATCCCAGTAGATGCAGAAGAGGCCAGACTATTGATTGCAGATGCCAATGGCACTACTGAAGCTTCCATAGTCCCAGCAACGGGTGCAGCTACTGCCTCACCTTCAACTACCGGAGCAGCAGACGCAGCAAAAACACCATCATGCAATGCCTGATTCCACTCTCCAGAGCCTAAAATTCCAGCTCCCCAAGTTTCCTTGATATAATCATAATAGCTCTTATCACTATCCATCCATTTCAAAAGGGCCGTTTGTAGCTGACGCGTATCAAACAATTCCTTGATCGTAGGCTGCATAAGACTATAATGTCCTTTTTTCATTTCTGCATCGCCCCATGATTCCAAATAATGGGATGCAGCACCAACATACTGAACCGCCATTGCAGTTTCCGTATTGTTCAGTGCAAAGGCAACAGAAAGATCTACTTTTTTAAGTCCTTCGGCAAAATCGGCACTGTTCGGCAAAGAATACATTGGGTTTACACCATCAATGATCACCGCTCCAACTGTTCCTGCATTCATATCGGCAATCAACTGATTAACCGCCGCAACATTACCTTGTCTTACATATTTTGGAGCCTTGGCATCAAAAGCCTTGCTCTGCAACATTTCATTGATTGCCAATACCACAGATTGCGCATTGACATCATCCAAACCTGTTACTACAACCGCATCAGACCCAGCTTTTTGGATCTCCTTTGCAGCAGCCTCAACAGCTTTGGCAACTTTTTCTGGCAAATCACCACCAACAGATGTTCCGTTCAATTGCCCGTACAACTTGGCCAAGGCCACTTTTTGTTGTGACGGAGTCAAAGCAACACGCTTATCCGCATTGGCACCGGCCAAAGACATATTTGATTCGAATTGTATGTGTCTGGACATTTTTCCATTCTTGGGCACGCGCCCTTTGGAATATCCACCATCATATCCTCCACCTTGCCAATCTCCCAAGAAGTCAGCACCGAAAGAAACAATCAATCCAGCTTTTTCAAAATCATAATCAGCCAAAGCCCTTTCGCCGTATTTGGCAGCAAAAGCACTTAAAGCCGCATCTTCGGAAACAGCATCGTAAACCACGTGGTTCACATTTCCAAAGGCCGCTTTAAAATCTCCCACCAACCTGGTAGTTGACGGACTCGCATAAGTCTGTGTCAAAATTGCGATCTGCTTACCTGAATTCTTCAAAGAACCAAGCTTGGCTTTTACCGCATTGTCAAGAACACTCCATTCAACAGGCTCTCCGTTGAACATAGGCCCCTGCAACCTTGTACTGTCATACAAGGACAATACAGAAGCCTGAACCCTGGCGTTAGCACCACCGTTCACTTTGGCATCGGTATTGTTCTCCACCTTTATTGGCCTACCCTCACGGGTCTTGATCAATATACTGGCAAAATCAAAACCATTGGCTATCGTAGTAGCATAGTAATTGGCCACACCCGGTATTATGCTTTCTGGTTGAACAACATAAGGTATGGACTTGATAACAGGTCCCTCACAAGCCGCCAACGTAGCTGCAGCCGTACTGAAACCTACATATTTTAGAAAGTCCCTTCTATTTGTTGAAGAGGATGCCAAATTGTCCTTATTCCCCAAAAACTCATCTACTGGGATATCCTGGACAAATTCGTTCTGTCTTAGCGTCTCAACAATGGAATCGTTAGGATTTAACTCCGCCTCGCTCTTCCAATATTTTTTGTTTGATGACATATGATATATCTGAAAATTATCTTCTTGTTAACCTTTATTAATAGTGACATTTACCACATTCCAATCCACCCATCTGAGCCGCTGTTAGCGTCTCAACACCGTACTTCTTGGAAAGCTCCTCGTGTATCTTATCGTAGTACTCATTACCTTCAACCTTCACGTTGGTCTCCCTGTGACAGTTGATACACCATCCCATTGTCAATGGAGAATACTGATACATAATTTCCATCTCCTCTACAGGACCATGGCATGTCTGACATTCAACCCCCGCAACAGAAACGTGCTGAGAGTGGTTAAAGTAGGCAAAATCCGGAAGGTTGTGGATTCTTACCCATTCTACAGGCTCTGATTTCCCAGTATACTTCTGGTTCTCCTCGTCCCAACCCACAGCTTTGTACAACTTTTTGATTTCACCTGTGTAAAAATCATTGGTGTATCCATTCGCCAGATCCTCGGCACTTGGCCCCTCAGGATTTCCTTTGTACTCGTAAATGGACTTATGGCAGTTCATACATACATTCAGCGCCGGTATTCCAGAATGCTTGGAAACCCTTGCAGACGAATGACAGTACTTACATTCTATTTTATTGTCTCCAGCATGGATCTTGTGGGAATAGTGGATCGGCTGCACAGGAGCATACCCCTGATCGATACCAACCTGCATAAAGTAGCCATACACATAGTAAGCACTTCCCAACAACAAGAAGATTACGGTAACCAATACCAAAAATTGATTTTGAGCGAATGCCTTCCAGATCGGCGTTCTCTTTTCTGCCTTCTCTTTTTCAACAACGACACCATTGGCCTCAGCGATACGTCTCAAGGTCTGGTTGACCAAAACAAGCATCACAACCAACAGTCCGAACACCAACACCAACGCACCCAAGATAAGCTCATTTGATATTCCGGATGCATCAGGAGCAGCACCAGGCACCGCACCTGGAACAGGAGGCACTACAGCCGCAACCGGAGGAGCATCGGTATACGCCAAGATATCATCGATATCCGCGTTGCTCAACGTTGGGAAAGCCGTCATGGCAGCTTGATTGTACTCATTGTAGATTTTCACAGCGGCAGGATCACCTGATTTGATCATCCCAGCACTATTCTTGATCCAAGAATACAACCACTCCCTGTCATGTCTTTCGGTAACACCGGCCAATGCAGGACCGGTCATTTTCCTATCCAAAGCGTGACAAGCGGCACAATTTTGATTAAACAGTTGCTTTCCTTTTGCCGGATCACCAGCACCTGCAGGAGCTTCTGCAGCAACCTCAGTATCTTCGACAACAGCCTCCTCTTGAGCAAAAAGAGATGTTGAAAACAGTAGAAACACTACTAAACTGATACCTAAAAACTTAGAAATTTGATTACGGTATGGAACCTTTTTCATATTAAAAATATTTCTATCGAAATCTTGGCACGATATTTACTTGTTAATACACAAGCTATACTTATCGCCGTTTAAATTGCAGACAAAAATACGACATAGACTTTATTTTGGAAATGTTAATGGATTGATAATTTATAATTTATAGCCATTCTAAATAGAATAAATTTATACCGGTTTCATGGATAAAAAATTACTTTTGCAAAAGTCTTTAATACTAAGCTAGATACATAATGAGAACAGTTTTCAGCACTTTAATATTGCTCTTTTTTTCTACGACAATTTTTGCCCAACAAGGCACAATTTCCATAGAACAAGATCCAAAAATTGATGCTTTGGTCCAAATTTACAAGGCAAGCACAGACATTGCCGATGTATACAGAATCCAAATATATTTTGGGTCCCTCAATGAAGCCAAAGAAATAAAAATGCAGGCCGAGGGCGATTATCCGGACTGGTATTCAAAAATTGATTTTATCACTCCGAGCTACCGTGTTAGGATAGGACAATTCAAAACCAAACTGGAAGCAGAACGCAACCTGATAGATGTCCGAAAGAAATACCCAAGCGCCCTGCTCATACAGCCTGAGAAGAAATAATCCAGATTTGGAACGTACTTAAAACAAAAAAAACCTGTCGCGCGACAGGTTTTTTTTGTTTCAAATATGAGTCTTATGCTTATTTCAGCTTCTTCTTAACAGCTACTTCCTGGAAGGCTTCTACAATATCGCTTTCCCTGATATCATTGTAGTTCTTGATCTGAAGACCACAATCGTACCCTTTGGATACTTCTTTCACGTCATCCTTGAAACGCTTCAAGGAAGCCAGTTCCCCAGTATAAATCACTACACCATCACGAATCAAGCGAATATTGGAGTTTCTAAAGATCTTACCGCTGGTCACCATACAACCTGCAATGGTTCCAACTTTGGATATCTTGAAGGTCTCCCTAATTTCCGCCGTACCGGTAATTTCTTCCTTCATTTCTGGAGAAAGCATACCTTCCATGGCATCCTTAAGATCATTTATCGCGTCATAGATAATGGAGTACATCCTGATATCTATTTCTTCTTTTTCAGCAATGGCCCTGGCATTACCCATTGGCCTAACGTTAAATCCTATGATTACCGCATCTGAAGCCGAAGCCAACAATACGTCTGATTCTGTAATCGGTCCGACCGCCTTGTGAATGATGTTCACTTGGATCTCGTCTGTCGACAGTTTCTGGAAAGAATCTGTCAATGCTTCCACAGAACCATCCACATCACCTTTCAATATGATGTTCAACTCCTTAAAGTCGCCCAAAGCAATACGTCTACCAATTTCATCCAAGGTGATGTGACGCTGTGTCCTTACAGACTGCTCTCTCATCAACTGAGCTCTTTTGGCCGCTATTTGCTTGGCTTCCCTCTCATCTTCCAAGACATTGAACTTATCACCCGCTTGTGGCGCTCCGTCCAATCCCAATATGGAAATAGGAGTGGAAGGTCCAACTTCTTTCACATTGTTGCCTCGCTCATCCTGCATGGCCTTTATTTTACCACTGCACGTTCCGGCAAGTACATAATCTCCAATCTTTAACGTTCCCGTCTGTACAAGGACCGTGGACACATAACCCCTACCCTTGTCCAAGAACGCCTCTACAACGGTACCTGTGGCCAAGCGATCCGGGTTCGCCTTCAATTCAAGAATTTCTGCTTCAAGCAAAACTTTTTCCAAAAGCTCTTTTACTCCTGTCCCCATTTTGGCAGAGATGTCATGGGATTGGATCTTACCACCCCAATCTTCCACCAAGAGGTTCATTTGCGCCAATCCTTCCTTGATCTTGTCTGGGTTGGACGTAGGCTTATCAATCTTATTGATCGCAAAGACAATAGGTACTCCCGCGGCCTGAGCGTGACTGATGGCCTCTTTTGTCTGTGGCATGATGGCATCATCCGCCGCCACAACAATAATGGCTATATCCGTAACCTGTGCTCCACGAGCCCTCATCGCGGTAAACGCCTCGTGACCCGGAGTATCCAAGAAGGCTATTTTCTGTCCGCCATCCAAGGTTACACCGTACGCCCCGATATGCTGGGTAATTCCCCCGCTTTCACCGGCAATAACATTTTCTTTTCTAATATAATCCAATAGGGAGGTCTTACCGTGATCCACGTGACCCATCACCGTAACTATTGGAGCCCTAGGCTGCAGATCTTCCGGAGAATCCTCAACTACCTCAATGGTTTCTTCGATATCTGCAGAAACAAACTCTACTTCATATCCAAATTCATCTGCAACAATGGACAAGGTCTCAGCATCCAATCTTTGGTTCATGGTCACCATGATCCCTAAGGACATACATGCAGAAATAATTTTGGTGGTAGGAACATCCATCATCACCGCTACCTCGCTCGCCGTAACAAACTCGGTAACTTTTAGGATCTTGCTCTGCAATTCTTGCTGCTCAAGATCTTTTTCCGTTTGCTGACGGTGCTGATCTCTTTTATCCCTTCTATATTTGGCTCCTTTTCCTTTTTTGGATTTCCCTTGAAGTTTTTCCAAGGTCTCACGTACTTGTTTTTGTACATCTTCCTCCGTAGGCTCCACCTTGGCAGCTTGACCAAAACGCTGACCCGGACCTTTCCTTCCCGGCGCATTTTTACCTCTTGGTCCCGTACCGGTAGGCCTTGGTCCTGAAGTTTGTCCCGGAGTACTTACAATACGTTTTCTTCTTTTCTTTTTATCAGAACTGTCACCAGCCTTGGAAGCTTCTTTTTTCTTCTTGGGCTTCGCAAATTTCGACAAGTCGATTTTGTCCCCTGTGATCTTGGGACCACTGAGTTTCTGATATTGTGTGGTAATCGTTTCCGATTCCTGGGTCTTTTCAGGTTCTTCGGCAGGAGCTTTTTTCTCTTCTGCTTTCTCAGTTTTGGCTTCCACCTTCTTTTCGGCAGGTTTTTCGGCCACTACTTTTTTGGCAGGCTCCTCGGCTTTCACCTCAGCTTTCTCTACTGGGGCGGCCTCTTCTTTCTTCTCCTCTACTTTGGCGGGTTCAGCGGCCTTTACAGGCGCTTCTTCAACTGCGGCCGGCTCTTCCTCCTTCTTTTTAGGGGAAAGATCTATTTTACCAACAGTTTTTGGTCCGGAAAGATCGGCCTTGGCCTTCACCACTTGTTCAGAAGCAGCTTTCTTCTCCCGTGCCAATCGCTTCTCCTCCTGCTCTTGCTCCAATTGTTGACGCAGCGCCTCCTTCTCCTTCCTCTTCTCTTCGCCAACTTCCTTGGATGCAACTTTCTTGCTCATATCCGTTTGGAACTCGTCCAAAAGAACTTGATACACCTCATTGGAAATTTTAGTTGTAGGCCTAGCTTCCACATCGTGACCTTTGGCCCCAAGGAAATCTACCGCCCTGTCCAGTGAAATATTAAGTTCCCGTAGAACTTTATTAAGCCTTATAGTTGCATTATCTGCCATAAATAGATATTCGTATTCTTATATTTTCCCGCTAATATATAGCTTAATCTTCTAATTCTTCTTTTAGCACACGCACAACTTCCAAAATAGTCTCCTCTTCCAAATCAGTACGCTTCACCAAATCATCCACATCCTGTTCAAGGACGCTCCTTGCTGTATCCAACCCAATTTTCTTAAGCTCGTCAATTACCCAGCCTTCAATTTCATCAGAAAATTCAGTCAATTCAACATCTTCTTCCACTCCTTCGCGGAATACATCAATCTCATAACCGGTCAATTGTCCGGCCAATCTTATATTGTGACCTCCCCTACCGATAGCCTTGGAAACCTCCTCTGGCCTCAGGTATACTTGGGCAGTCATTTTTTCATCATCCAATTTCACAGAGGAAACACGAGCCGGACTCAAAGCCCTGGTCACCAATAATTGGGCATTGCTGGTCCAATTGATCACATCGATGTTCTCGTTCCCCAATTCCCTAACAATACCGTGGATACGTGATCCTTTCATTCCCACACAGGCACCTACAGGATCAATTCTGTCGTCATAGGAATCTACAGCAACCTTCGCCTTCTCCCCAGGGATACGCACGGCCTTTTTAATGGTGATCAAGCCATCGAAAACCTCTGGTATTTCTTGGAAGAACAACTGCTCCAAAAACAATGGAGAGGTTCTGGACATAATAATAACCGGCTTGTTGCCTTTCAGCTCCACACTCTCTATGATCCCACGAACGTTGTCACCCTTCCTAAAGAAATCTGCAGGAATCTGCTTGTCCTTTGGCATGATGATCTCATTGCCCTCATCATCCAATAGGATAATGGCCTTATGTCTTATATGATGAACCTCAGCGGTGTAAATTTCACCCTCCAGATCCTTAAATTGCTTGTAAATGGTCGTATTATCGTGTTCATGGATCTTGGAAATAAGGTTTTGACGCAAGGCCAAAATTGCCCTTCTCCCCAAATCTATCAATTTCACCTCTTCGGAAACATCTTCACCCACCTCAAAATCGGGCTCAATCTTACGCGCTGCAGAAAGTGAGATCTCCTCGTTCGGATCCTCTACTTCACCATCCTCTACAACAACCCTGTTTCTCCATATCTCCAAATCTCCCTTATCCGGGTTGATGATGATATCAAAGTTGTCATCCGAGCCAAACTTTTTCTTTAGAGCGTTTCTAAACACATCTTCCAAAATCGCCATCAGCGTAACCCTGTCTATGAATTTATCATCCTTAAACTCGGAGAAAGATTCTATCAGCGCAATATTTTCCATTCTGAACTACTAATTAAAATTTTAATACAACTTTTGCTTCTTGAATATCAGAAATAGCGATCTCCTGCTTCTTCTGAACTGTTACTTTACCCTTGCCCACCGGTTTGGGTTCTCGTGCTTTCCACTCTAAAGTGATGCTATCTTCCGTTGCAGCCGTAAGTTTACCTTCAAAATTACTATCTTGAACCCTCACTTCCAATATTCTTCCTATATTCTTTTTATACTGCCTAGGCAATACCAACGGCGTAGTTGCCCCAGCAGATTCCACTTCTAGGGAAAAATCCTCTTCCTCCCTGTCCAAATTATGCTCAATGGCCCTGCTTACCGCCATGCAGTCCTTCAAGGCCACCCCGTTATCACCATCCAAGGTCACTTTGATCTTGTTGTCCGATGATATTTTAAAATCAATCAAAAAAAGCGATTGGTTCTCCTCGAGGGCCTGATTTAAAAGTTCTGTTACCTTGTCCTTCAACATAAATTTAAGTAATAAAAGAGGGGACTAATAGTCCCCTCATGAATACTTTATATTCTTTCAGCGGTGCAAATATACGATTTTTTATTTCACTTCCCAATCAATTTTTGATCAGGGGTTTATGGGAAACTCAAAAAGATATCAATTATTGTAGCACCTGACCATCGGGACTAAATTCTACGTCTTTTTTATCACCATTGTGCTTAAATTCCACATCATAAAAAAGCCCTTTGGAATGATGGTCCACCTCTTCCACTTCCACAATTTCATAGTCGTCATAAAGATCCTTTATCATATCGCGCACCTTTTCCGGCAAATCACCTTTATCCATGCTCCGTTCAGTTTCTATCCAATCCCCATTGGGCGAAAAATCGGCCCTGTAATGCTTTCCATCTTTTTTAAAGTTGGATTCATAATTCCCGTTGCTATCCTTATGCCAATCGGGATCGCCCTCACCGGGATACTTATTCTGAAATGAAGCCTTTACCTCTTTCGGAACACCATCCTGCGCTTTGGATTCACAAGAGATCAACAACATGCCGAGCAACATCAATAGCATCAATTTTTCTGCCCCCAGCATCATAGAAGACCATCTGTTCATGGTGCGCCTAGTTATCGTCTGTTTCTCCATCTACTTCTTCTTTTACATCCTTATACGCACCTTTAACCTCCTCTGCGGCTCTTTTTACACCTCTCTCAGACTCGCCCTCGACCTTTTCCATGGTCTCCTTGCCTTCAACTTCCTTTCTTTCCTCCCTGCAGCTGCCAAATACAATAACCAAGGAGCTTATCATCAAAATTTTAATTACATTCTTTCTCATTATCTTTTAATTTTAATTTAGTGTGTCATTCCGCTTTCCTTCGGGCAATTCCGTCAAAGGCTTCACTGCCTCCATGACTTTTTCGGATCCATAAAATTTCAAGGCCACTGCGAACGATATCACCGAGAGGATAATTCCGGTCATAAAAATGGTATAGGTCCATCGCAGGATTCGATACTTCCTACTGAGCACCGATCCCAAATAATACAGGTCCATGGTCAGCATTTCATATATGGCATCCTTATCCTCAACCGTTCTTTTTAGCGCCCTTATAAAATTGGAGATGGGAATCCGCTCAAAATTTCCAAAGAAGAGCAGGTTGATCTTCTCTTTCTCCAGGTTATCGACATCAAATTCGGTCTCCGTAACATTGGGCCTCGTCGCCAAAACAGACAATACCATGGAGGCAATACTGAACAGAATGAATATGGAGGTGGGAATCAATAGGTATGTATTTGACGGATCGTCCAAGATGGGCACTAGGTTGGCCAACAAAAGGGAAATGATAATAGCATTGACCGAAAGCAAAATATTGGCTTTTGTATCGGCAATATCACTGAGCTTCATATGATTCCTCAAGGTAACCCTATATAAGGTCTGCACCCCTCTTTGCGGACTCTTATCCTTCATTTTCACCTTGATCTCCGCCTTCCTATATTCCTTCTTGTCCTTCTTTTTGGCCTTGATGAGTTTCTTGAGATTGTCCTTTTTCCCCTCTTCCCAGTTGCCTTTGGCATATTCCGTGTAATATTGGTGCTTTCCGGCCAACTGCTTGATAAATTTGTTTCGCCATTTGAGCACAGGGATATCGTTTTGTTTTAAATGTGATTGCTCTTTGCGATATAATTCCAGTTTCGCATCCAGACGATCCTCACCGTAATAAGCCGTAACGGCATCATGCAAAAGCGCTGCTTCCGGGGATTGGGGCGCGCCCTTGGAATAAACGTCTGCAATCAATGCTTCTACCCGAGCGACGTTTTCTTCAGGGTACTCCTTTGATATTAAAAATTCTCTGGCAATAGCACTACTATGCCCCCCAACGCCCCCCTCGTCTACCGTATAACCCGTATTGAGAAACCAGGCCGCCAATACCAGAACCTCCTCAGTTCCATTTTTCAATTGGCCTTCCTCCAATAGTTTTTTGACGGTAGCCACAATTTCTTGGGTGCGTTGCACATTATGAAATTTATGTTCCTCGTCCAACTTGTTTTTAAGCAAATCCACTACAAAATCTTCCGTCTGTTTTATAAGATTTCCCATAGGTATCCACAATTATTTTTTCCCTTATCAAGATTCACAAAAGTCACTTGCTTTTGTCCAGGATAAAAATATTTAATGGGAACCGACCTTTAAGACCTTATTGCTAAAAATTATAACCCAATCCAACGCAAAGTGAACCACAACCACAAACACCCCGCCATCACTGACGAAAATCAATTGAGTCAATTTAAATCATAAAAGCGCACACATGTGCAGAAGTATCAGATTAATTTCGCCTATAACAACCCTAAAATCTAATACAATGAGAGACATATCTTGGAAATTAATTGGAGCATTACTTTTTACTTGGATCCTTGCTTTTTTTATGTTCCCACAGGGCGGGGAAATGATCCACATGTTGCCTTTGGTATCGGGCTATCTTATCATCAATAAGTTGATTACCGGACCCGAAGTATAAGGTCACCACACACAAACACACATCATAGTATCTATTTAAGATCCACAGCACAGGATCTTAACCCCTACCCATTATATCTTTTCCAAAACAAGATGGCCACTGCTATCCTTTCCAAGGGTATCCTTGCCTTGACCACCCCTTGTACTGCCCAATAGCATACTACCGGCTCCTTTGGAGCATACCCAGGGTTGGCCATTATCCAGAAATATAAAATTTATCGCAAAAAAAATCCCGATACTTTTCAGTATCGGGACTTCCATTTTGGATGTTGGCCTACTAGGACTCGAACCTAGAACGACTGGACCAAAACCAGCTGTGTTGCCAATTACACCATAGGCCAGCATTGCTTAAGAGCGTGCAAATTTAATACAAAGTTTAATATGCGCAAATATTTTGGGCAACAATATTAAAAAAATGAAAAAAAAGCTTGGGAAAGGTTTGCGAAAAATTTCAGTTCATATCTATTTTAATTAGTAAATTCGCCCCAACTGGTAAATTTGGCATACATGTTTTCGAAAGATTTTGAGAAATGGGATACCATCCTTGGATGGGTCGTTTTTTTTATAGCCCTTATCACCTATGGTATAACCGTTGAGCCCACGGGCAGTTATTGGGATGCAGGTGAATATATTGCTACTTCAGCAAAACTTCAGGTAGGCCACCCCCCCGGTGCTCCATTGCTACAGATGCTGGGTGCTTTTATATCCATGTTCGCCCTAGAGCCGGGACAAGTTGCAAAAATGGTCAATTATCTATCCGGTATCTCCAGTGCATTTACCATTTTGTTCCTTTTTTGGACCACCACCAATCTCGTGAGGAAATTGATTGGACAGGACAAATCCATGACCAACAGCCAGGCAATAGCCATCCTATCAAGCGGACTTATCGGGGCCTTGGCCTTTACATTTTCAGACAGCTTCTGGTTCAATGCCGTTGAAACCGAGGTATACGCCATGGCCAGTTTGATCATGTCCCTATTACTATGGCTGGGACTTAAATGGACGGACGACCTGGATGACCCTAGAGGCAATAGATGGCTTATACTCATGTCTTTTGTGGTCGGACTCACCTTTGGTATCCAATTTATGGGATTCTTGGCCATACCTTCCATTGGACTGTTGTACTATTTTAAAAAATATAAGACCACTACCGTCAAAAATTTCCTGATAGCCAATATTTTGGTTGTTGCCCTGTTGATGTTGGTCTATAAATTTTCCCTGACCTATGTCTTAAAGGTCTTTGGTTGGAGTGAGATTTTCTTTGTCAATACGATTGGTCTCCCTTTTAATTCCGGAACCATTATTATGGGCCTAATTTTTATTGGCGTCTTTGCTTACGGCCTGAACTATACTAGGAAAAATGACTATAGAAAGGCCAATACACTTGTCCTTTGCACCATGTTCCTTTTCCTGGGGTTCTCCTCTTGGTTGATGCTCCCAATAAGGGCCAATGCCAATACCATCATCAATGAAAACAACCCTTCGGATGCACGTTCTTTGCTGGCCTATTACAATAGGGAACAATATCCCGGGGTAGACAGCCCAATTTACGGTACTTATTACTCCAATTTATTTGCCACATCCGGCACCGAAAAGGATGATGAGCCAAAATATGAAAAGGATGAAAAGCTTGGCAAATATGTCATTGTTAACCATTACAAGGAGTCTATCCCCGGTCCCAACGTGGATCATGTAGGGTTACTTCCCAGGATGTGGAGCGAGCAAAATGCCGAGAATTACATGAAGTATTTCGAACCCTTGGATTTCAAGATCAAATCGGAGTACAGATCGAACGGAGAACTGCGTGATGCCGTGAACAAGTTTAGAAATGGCCTCGCCACGGGCGAAATACAAGAAGAGCAGTATATCCGATTTCTAAGGGAATTCAGTGAATATATTGAGGTAATACCGCCCACCGTTTGGCAAAACGTCAAATATATGTTCGATTTCCAGTTCGGATATATGTACTGGCGCTACTTTATGTGGAACTTCACCGGAAAACAGGATGACATACAAGGAAGGTACGATAACCATGGGAATTGGATCAGCGGCATTAATTTTGTGGACAACCTCTTTAGGGGCAGCCAAGAAAATCTTCCCAGTGACGTTCTGGAAAACAAAGGAAGGAACACTTACTTCTTCTTGCCCTTACTCTTGGGAATCATTGGCCTTATCTTCCAGTTCACAAAAAAACCAAAACAATTTTGGGTCTTGCTGGTATTTTTCCTTTTCACGGGAATTGCCATCCAATTTTATACCAACCCGGCCATTTTCCAACCTAGGGAAAGGGATTATTCCTTGGTAGGCTCCTTCTACGTATTTGCCATTTGGATAGGGATCGGGGTCTATGGACTGTTCGATGAATTCAAAAAACTGATCGCCCCTAAAATTTTGGCGCCGGCCTTGACCGTAATTTGCCTATTGGCGGTACCCGGGGTCATGGCATATCAAAACTGGGACGATCATGACAGGTCTAACAGGTTCACCGCACAATCAACGGCAAAAGCATATCTGGAATCTACCCAAGAGAATGCCGGGTCCATGTTGTTCACCATTGGGGACAACGATACCTTTCCGCTGTGGTATGTACAAGAAATTGAAGGATACAGAACGGATGTACGCGTAATCAACACCAGTCTTTTTGCGACGGATTGGTATATAGACCAAATGAAAAGACAGGCGTATGAAAGTGCTCCTATTCCTTCCCAACTGACCCACGATAAATATAAATACGGCTCTAGGGACGCTATATATTACCAAGGAGTAACAGATAGCCGTTGGGACATCAAGGACTTTATGAATTGGGTTGGAAGTGACAAACCACAGACCAAGTTCAAATATATCTTGCAGAAGCAGGGAGCCGACCTCAATGAGTATTCAGAGAGCAATCAGGATATCATTTACTATCCTACCAACAAGATCAGGATCCCGGTGAACAAGAAAAATGTTCTTGAAAGCGGTCTTGTGAAACTTAAGGATTCTGCCCTTATTGTTGATTATATTGATATTGACCTGCCAACAGGGGCCCTGCCAAAGAACAGGATCATGATGTTGGATGTAATTGCCAACAACGACTGGAAACGCCCTATCTATTTTTCGGGCGGCAGTTTTGACGATGGAGAATATATCTGGATGAAGGATTATCTGCAATTGGACGGACTTGTCTACAAGCTGGTACCCATCAAGACAGACCGGTTGAGCCCTTATGAAATGGGACGCATAGATAGCGACCTCATGTACGACATCGTAAAAAAATGGGAATGGGGCAATTCTGGCAGCCCAGATATTTACCACGACCCCCAAACGAGATCCCAAGGCCTTTCCTACAGAGGAAATTTGGCCCGCCTAACGGAAACCCTGATCAACGAAAGAAAGATCGATAAGGCCAAGGAGATCATCAATATTGCCATGAAAAATATGCCTCTGGACTATTTTGGATACTATGCCTTTGTGGAACCTTTCCTGGATGGGTATTATAAGGTTGGAGAAACCACCAAAGCCAGGGACCTGTTCCAAAGGCTGAAAAAGAAATACCAAGAGCGATTGGAATATTACGAGAATATACCTTTGAACGAGCAATATGAAAACATCAATGAGATCATTGCCGATATGGAAGGCTATAGAAGGAATATCGATATTCTAATCGCCAACAAGGACAAGGATCTTGCCGAAAAGGAAACGTTGATCTTCAATGAATACATTGACAAGTTCAGCCACTTCTATAAAGACGACATGTTGGAGGACGACCTCCCCATGGAGGAGGAGCTGGAAATTATGGACAGCATAGAAATTGAAGGTGATACCATTATGCTGGACACTGTGCCAGCTGCAATAGAAGAGTAGTGCAATAAAAAAGCGGGATGATGATCATCCCGCTTTTTTATTTAAATGTATTCGTTTAAAATACCGATCAGGGTGTTGGCATCCTGTTCGCCGCTTTGGCGCCAGACCATTTCACCTTTTTTATAGATCATTAAGGTAGGTAATCCTTTAACCCTAAGGGCCTGAGAGAGTTCTTTGTTCTTATCAACATCGATCTTAATCACCTTGCCTTTATCGCCCAAGGCTGCCGCAACATCCCTCAATACCGGATGCATAGCCGTGGATTGTTCATTCCATTCTGCATAAAAATCTAGCAGAACAGGCACGTTTAAATCAATAAGTTCACCAAACTTGGACATATAGAAACATTTCGGTTATCAATCAAAAGTAAGAAAAAATGTTAAATTACTAACGATAGCTTCGTATTTGTAGCAATTGGGTACCATAAAACTATACCGTGGTTTTCTTTTTTAGGGTAATTACGGTTATTTCTGGCCATATGCCCACCCTCCCGGGATATCCCAAAAAGCCAAAACCGCGGTTCACATTGATATACTGGCCCAATTCCTCATAGATCCCTGCCCAATACTTATACCTCCATTTTACCGGACTCCATTTTACCCATCCCGGAATTTCAATCCCAAACTGCATCCCATGGGTATGTCCGCTTAAAGTGAGGTGATAATGGTAATCATCGTGGATCACCTTGTCCTCCCAATGCGAAGGATCATGGCTCATCAATATTTTAAAGTCGTCCTTGGCAACATGCTCTTTTGTTTTATCGAGATCCCCCGCTTTCTTAAATCCGCCACGTCCCCAGTTCTCCACTCCCATCAGGGCAATTCTTGCTCCGTCCTTTTCCAAGAATCTACTTTCGTTCAGCAGCAGGTCAAAACCAATGTTCTTTTGAAGCACTTTCAAATCCTCAAGATTCTTCATCTTTTCCTCCGGTGTGTCCCAATCCACATAATCTCCATAGTCGTGGTTGCCCAAAACCGAGAATTTTCCATCTTTGGCCTCAAGTGTAGAGAACAATGTTATCCATGGGTGCATTTCCTCTGCTTTATTGTTCACCAGATCCCCCGTGAACAACAGCACATCGCTTTTTTGACTATTGATAAGGTCTATGGCATAGGCAATCTTTTTTGGGTCATCAAAACTCCCACTGTGCACATCCGAGATCTGGGTGATCTGATAATTGTGAAAGGCCTCTGGCAAATCATCAAATTCCAAATTATATTTCAATACCTTAAAGTTGTATTTGCCCCTGTACATGCCATACAATAGGGCACCAAAGGGAATGGCGGCCAGACCCATGGCCATAAGACTCAAAAAGCGCCTTCTTTCCGGAAAGGTAAATTCCTTGGCCGTACCAAATAATTTTTGGTACCCACCACTCATTATTCTAAAAATATCCTCTGAAAACAGAAAAGCAATGGTGATCAGTTTAAAGGTCAACATCGTCAACAATAAGCCAAAAGCATAACTTTTGGGCCTATTGAGAACACGTCCCGTATCATCTCCCACGGTAAATTGGTACACAAAATTTCCAAGTACCAAAAGGGACATGAGAATAAAGGCATAGTACACCCAGGGATAGCGGGAAACTGTTTTTAAGGCTTGAAGGGTATAGAGACCCAAGGCAAGGTAGATGACAATAAATATGACCCAACGAAGCATAAACTACTTTTTTAACAAAGATATTTCATAACCCAAGGAACCGCCCCATGAATAATTTATTTAACCAAATCCTTAACATTCCTGATGATTGCTTCATCCGTTATGGTCACCTCCCCTTCCTTGAGAAAGGAAATATTGTTCATGGTCATTGGTGGGGAGACATCCAATGTGCTGTAAAATTGTGTTCCCGATAAATGTACCGCTTTAAATTGTTTTTTCTTAAACTCAAGCACATTTTCAGGCCTTATCCCCCCTCCCGGCATAATCGTACAGATTGAAGCCCGCTCCATCAACCCCTCCAATAACGGCAATCCCTTTTGTGCCGTTGGCTCTTGGCCAGATGTCAATATAGTGGAAACTTCCAACCCTTCCAGCTGTGCCAGAGCCAGAAAGGGGTCCAACACCCAATCAAATGCCCTGTGAAATGTAAATTCCATCCCATGGGCAAGGTCCACCAATGCTCTGGTACGAGGAACATCTATCTTGAAATCTTTGGTCAACACCCCAGATACAATGCCTTCAAATCCCATATCCCTGCAAAATTCAATATCGTTCTTAAGCGTTTGAAATTCAGAGGAAGAATAGGTGAAATCCCCGCTCCTAGGTCGCAAGAGCACATGCACCGGAATGAAAATCTGCTCTTTTACACACTTCATCAACCCCGGGGAAGGAGTCAAACCGCCTACACCAAGTTCTACACAGAGCTCTATTCTATCGGCGCCTCCTTTTTGGGCATTTAGGGCAGATTCCAAAGAATTGGCACATACTTCTATGATCATAATCCCTATATTTAGATTCTTAAAAATAAGCAACCCGGACAGATGAAGCGTAGAAATTTCCTTAAAAATTCCACTATCGGTACGGCCGGATTGATTACCGCACCCATACTCGCTTCTTTTGATTCAACAGAATCCATTAATTCCCTGGACAATGTGGATCTGCCCATCCAATGGCCCATAGCTATCTGCACCTGGAATTTTGCCAATGCCACGGCCAAGGCCTGGGAGGTTCTTAGCGCAGGGGGCAATTCATTGGATGCCGTAGAACAAGGGGTCATGGTGGAAGAGGCAGATGTAAACAACCAGACCGTAGGCAAGGGAGGTAGACCGGACAGGGATGGCCATGTAACCTTGGATGCTTGCATCATGGACAAGGACGGCAATTGTGGTGCCGTGATCTACCTACAAAATATCACCCATGCCGTTTCCGTAGCCCGTAGGGTCATGGAGGAAACCCCACATGTAATGCTGGCCGGAAAAGGAGCTGAGCAGTTTGCCTACGAAAAAGGATTTAAAAAGGAAGACCTCCTAACGGACAAATCCAAGGCAGAATGGACAACATGGAAGAAAACCTCCCAATACAAGCCGGTTATCAATATTGAAAACCATGATACCATTGGTATGTTGGCCATTGACAAGAATGGTGAGATTTCCGGAGCATGCACCACCAGCGGCATGGCCTACAAATATGGTGGCCGTGTTGGTGACTCACCAATCATAGGGGCCGGACTTTTTGTGGACAATGAAGTGGGCGGTGCCACGGCAACAGGTGTAGGTGAGGAAGTAGTACGCACCGTTGGTAGTTTTCTGATCGTAGAACTCATGCGCCAGGGCAAAACGCCCCAAGAGGCCTGTGAGGAGGGCGTCAAGAGAATCATGGACAAAAACAAGGACAGGCGCGATTTTCAAATAGGCTTTATAGCCATCAATAAAAAAGGGGAAACGGGATCGTACTGCATACATCCCGGTTTTTCCTATAGCATGTACACCAAAGCAGGGCAGGTAAACAAGCCGTCAGAATCCTATATAAAACCATAAGTGCTTCCAAAAAGATGATAATCTTCGTAGCTTTGACAATAAATTAGACTACCCGAAATGGCAGAACAAAAAAGACTTTTTTTACTCGATGCATATGCGTTGATTTTCCGTGGATATTACGCCTTGATCAAGAATCCGAGAATCAATTCAAAGGGGATGGACACCTCGGCTGTAATGGGGTTTGTGAATTCCCTTTTTGATGTGATCAAAAGAGAAAAACCAGACCATCTGGCGGTCTGTTTTGATAAGGGGGGAAGTACCGAACGCACGGAAATGTTCGCAGACTACAAAGCCAATAGGGACGAGACCCCTGATGCCATCCGGCAGGCGGTCCCCTACATACAGGAAATCCTAAAAGCCATGCACATTCCCGTAGTGGAACTGTACGGATTGGAGGCGGATGATATTATCGGCACCCTAGCCAAACAGGCAGAAAAAGAAGACTACAAGGTGTTCATGGTGACTCCCGATAAGGATTTTGGCCAATTGGTTTCTGAAAACATATTTATGTACCGCCCTGCCAGAATGGGCAACGGGATAGAGATTTGGGGTATTCCAGAAGTAAAGGAACGTTTTGGGGTAGAACGCCCGGAACAGGTCATCGACTACTTGGGTATGATGGGGGACGCCAGTGACAATATCCCAGGCCTTCCAGGTGTGGGGGATAAAACAGCCAAAAAATTTATTGCCGAATTCGGATCCATGGAAAATCTTTTGGCCAATACGGACAAGCTGAAAGGCAAAATGAAGGAGAAGATCCAGGAGAATGCCGAATTAGGGATCCTATCCAAAAAATTGGCAACCATTTGCGTTACATGCGATGTTACTTTTGATGCGAAGGATTACGAACTTTCCATGCCCGATAGCGAGAAGGTGCAGGAACTTTTCGAGGAATTGGAATTCAGAAGATTAAAGGACCAGTTCATAAAATTATTTTCCGCCGAGGAAGAAACCACCACTGAACCGGTAACCAATACCCCTACCGCAAAAAAACAAGTGCAAGAAGCAGGGGGAGGCCAGTTTTCACTATTTGGTGGTGATGCCAACCAGCCCTCAGGAACCTTGGAGGCTATATCGAGCAGAAAATCCATCAACGAGGTTGCCCATGTCTATCAAAGTGTGGCCCCGGGAATGGGGATGAAATTATTTGTTCAAAACCTATTAAAGCAGTCCTCGGTATGTTTTGATACGGAAACAACATCTTTGAACCCACTGCAAGCACAATTGGTAGGTATCGCCTTTAGCTGGGAACCCGGCAAAGGATTTTACATTCCCTTCCCAGAAGACAAGGAGCAGGCGCAGGAAATCATAGAACAATTACGCCCCTTCTTTGAATCTGACGGCATTGAAAAGATAGGTCAGAACCTGAAATACGATATCAAGGTCCTGGACAAGTATAAGGTAAAGGTGAAGGGCAAGTGTTTCGATACCATGTTGGCGCATTACCTGATCAATCCGGATATGCGGCACAATATGGATGTGCTGGCAGAGACCTATTTGAACTACACACCCGTGTCCATTACCGAGCTTATTGGGAAGAAAGGGAAGAACCAAATGTCCATGAGGGAAGTCCCCTTGGAACAGCAGACCGAATACGCCGTGGAAGATGCCGATATTACCTTCCAATTGGCACAACATTTCAGACCGGAACTTAAAGAGGCCAAAACAGAGGATCTTTTCAACGATATAGAAATACCCCTATTACACGTGTTGGCCGATATGGAATTGGAGGGCATCAAATTGGACACCGCATTCCTACATTCCCTCTCCAAGGATTTGGACAAGGACATCAAAGACCTGGAAACAAAAATTTACGAGGCCGCAGGGGAAGAGTTCAATATTGGTTCCCCAAAGCAATTGGGGGAAATCTTATTTGACAAAATGAAATTGGTCGACAAACCCAAGAAGACCAAAACAGGACAATACTCCACCGCAGAGGACGTCCTGTCCTATTTGGCCAAGGACCACGCCATCATCCAACATGTGCTGGACTATAGGGGACTCTCCAAATTAAAAAGTACCTATATTGATGCGCTGCCAGAACAGGTAGAACCCACCACGGGAAGGGTACATACAGATTATATGCAGACCGTGGCAGCTACGGGAAGGTTGAGCAGCAACAACCCCAACCTACAGAACATTCCCATAAGAACCGAAAGGGGAAGGCAGGTGCGCAAGGCATTTGTCCCTAGAAATGAAGAGTACACCTTATTGGCTGCGGATTATTCCCAGATAGAACTTCGCATTATTGCAGCATTGAGTCAAGAGACGACCATGATAGAGGCCTTTAAAAATGGGGAAGACATCCACGCCTCAACGGCCTCAAAGGTATTTAATGTGCCCTTGGCAGAAGTAACCAGGGAGCAGCGCAGCAACGCCAAAACAGTCAATTTTGGTATTATTTATGGAGTATCGGCATTTGGACTGAGCAATCAGACAGATCTGTCAAGAGGAGAAGCCAAAGACCTTATTGACACCTATTATAAAACCTATCCCAAATTGCGAAACTACATCAGCGAACAGATAGATTTTGCCAGGGAGCATGGCTATGTTCAGACCGTTCTGGGAAGAAGAAGGTATCTAAAGGATATCAACGGTAGCAATGCGGTGGTCAGAGGTGCTGCGGAACGCAATGCTGTAAACGCCCCCATTCAGGGAAGTGCCGCGGACATCATCAAAATAGCCATGATCAATATCCATAAGAAATTGGAGGAAGGCAATTACAAGACCAAGATGCTACTGCAGGTTCATGATGAATTGGTCTTTGATGTATACAAACCAGAATTGGAAGAATTAAAGGCCATGATAAAAACTGAAATGGAAAGCGCCTACACCTTATCTGTTCCCCTGGATGTGGAATTGGGAGTAGGCAACAACTGGCTACAGGCACACTAAAGCAGCTAAAAAAAAATAAGAAAGCCCTTTTGGACATCCAAAAGGGCTTTTTTTATTCTACTTGTTTCTTGATTATCTTTTCTTGAATACTATTTCAGTACCTGTTAAGCTCTCGGCCTCAATATCCTCACCAGCTACAATCAGTGTACTATTCCTTAATTCAATGGTGGCAGTTTCCGACATCCCTGTTGCGTCGGTAATGGTCAACTGGTCCCCTTCCAAACTCCAGGTAGCTTCTTCTTCCTGAAAATTTACTGGACATGGAACGGATGTTGCACTGAAATCGATCTGAATATCATTGACCCCACTTCTGGTCACCAAGGTTCCATCGGCATTGAAGGTCAGGGCCAGCAGGTCACAATCCTGAGCAATCAATACATCAAATATTCCTTTGGCAAACAATAAATCCTGATTGTTTGAATCACTGACCTTCAATTCTGCCACATCCCAAGTACCCTCCAAGGAAGCTTCTCCCATTGCGTTATCTTTATCAGATGAACAGGAAAAACCTAGCAAAGCAATACATAGGAATCCCAATAAACTTCGTTTGATCATGTCTTTGAATTTATTTTTAGGACTTAACGAACAAATAGTGGTTTTATTTCATCAAAACAGCAGATTCTTGCTATTTGGCAAATCTGTAGGTAGCTTTTAACAAAAAGGTATTATCCAATTTTTCATTTAAAATTTGACGGTCCAGGCTCCGCCCCAATGTCTCCCTTGGATCACCCAGGCCCGTTACCCCCTGTGACCATACCAAGAATATTTCACTGCCCGGAATATATTCCCAGCGCAGGACCAGATTTGATCTGAACTGTACAAATGAAAAATCAGGATCTCCGATGTTGTAATCGATGGTTCCGTTCCTATCCTCGTCCACATTGTAAAAACCATTGTCCTTGGAAATTTGGTTATCATCATATACGGTGACCCGCTCTCCCAAGTCCTTGGCAATAGGATTGTTCACATAATTAAAATCCGTGTACCTGCCCCTTGAAATAAAAGGTTGTCCATAATACTGTATGGTCAGGTTGGGATTGATGGTATAATTGACCCTTAAGGTTGTAGCCCATGTGTCCTGTACGATGTTGGCCGTAATATACCGGGGCGTGTCATCAAATGACGTTTCCGTAACGTATTGCGTCTTGTTCGGGTTTTTTTCGAGCTCTGTTTCCAGATAAAAGCTCAGCGCATTAAAAGGCTGATAGTTTAACCTAGCCACGTAACGCTGAAAGGAAAAGTTGTCTTGTTTGGCCTGACTGTACACTTGGCCCAGGACAAAATTCAATTTTTTCCGCCTATCGGAACCAAAGAAAAAATATTCAAAATTTTCTTCGGAGAAGCGCCATCTTGGCCCGCCCCTTAAAAATGAAGTTATAAATATTCTGGGTTTATGTGCTGCGCCAAATTCTGCCCACCAGTTGTTCCTAAAAACAAACTCACTGTTGAGATCATATTGCAAACGGTTGAAATTACCTTCAAAATCATAGGTGCTCAACTGGCTTACCCCTATATATATGTTCCTGAATTTCTCCAAGGGCTTTATGGTCCTCCAGCTTACACTGGAATACTGCCTAACTTCATCGGCCTGTCGTAAGAACCCTATATCGTTGAGCTCCAATTCCGGGGATTTCCAACTAACCCCTGAATTGTACAACCAATGTCCACCCCCTGCCTTTCCACCTTCCAATCGGCCCCCGGTACCTGTTAGGGAGGTCCTGTTTGCATCTACCTCCACATGGCCGGCATCGACCCTTTGGAACAAATGGGTAATGGATTCCTGGGTTGCCCTTATCGATTCTTCACTTCCAAGTACATGACTTGCCACCATATTTCCTTCCACAAAATATTTACGATCCTTCCAGCTATGTCTAAAATCGACCCCCCCAGAATAGGCCGCCTGTCTTAAAAAATCCAAACCAGGCTCCAGATCCCGATTGGTGGCCGTAAATATCCCGCCTACATACGAATTCCTTTCATTGAAATCTTTTTGTGCCCTGGCCACCAAATAGTTGGTCAATGGCTCTACCAGTTCTTTGCGTTCCTGTCCACTATTATTGATTTCGGCAAACATCTTGCCCGTTACACTCTCCAAGACCCCAAGCGACCATCCATTCTTGGTTTTACCCGAAAATTTGGCCGCTCCCAAAATAGTGGTATTCTTGGGCTGTTGTACATATTCGCCGTTACCGACCGTTGCCCTCCCTTGAGGACTCCTGCCTATACGTCTTGAATAAAAGACATTGTCCTGGTTATTGGCGAACCTATAATCAAAAATATTTTTGTTCTCTACAAAAAAGGGGCGTTGTTCCTGGAAGAATATCTGAAAGCCATCCAAGGCTATGGCTCCGGGATCTGCCTCCACCTGTCCGAAATCTGGATTAATGGTCAGGTCCAGGGTCAGGTTGTTGGTGATGCCGATTTTGGCATCCACTCCCCCGTTCAATTGGGTATCGGAACCGTCCCGGAACGGGTTGCCGACTTCCTTGGGATAAGTATCCAGCTTGGCTACCGTAAAGGGTTGAATTTCCAATTGGCGTTGTGGTTCTATATCTATCAATCCCCTGAGTTCGCCAAATTCGCTGACCCATCCTGGGGCATCCCTTGGCACCCTCTGCCAAACCGACCGTTCTTCCTTTCGAAAAAGGATACGTTGCACTTGTAAGCCCCATACCTGCTCTTGGCTTTTTCCAAAACGAAGTTGACTGAAAGGAATCTTCAACTCTGCGGTCCAACCTTCCCCATCAATATTGGTCTTGGTATACCAAATGGGGTTCCAACTGGAATCCCAGTTGTTGCCGTTCTCAGAAATAAATTCGTCACCCTTTACACCGGCTGCGGATACGGAAAAGGAAAAGCCTGTCCTTTTGTCCAAATAACTGTCTATATTGACCTCTACGATATCCCCTTGAAATCCGTCACGTCGGGATAGGCGTTTCTCAATACTATCAGGGGCCTTATCAAAGGCCTGAATTCCGATATATAAATGTTTGGCATCATAAACGATCTTGAATCTGGTAGCAAATGTCGGTGGGGTATTCTCATCGGGCCTCCATTCTATAAAATCCCCAGCCCACTCCGATTCGTTCCATGCTGCATCATCCAAAACGCCATCTACCGTGGGTGCCTCATCCTCCCCGACCACATGGGTCGTATAGGAACGCTTGGCAATGGCAGAACTGGTCGTTTGCGCATAGACGAACGTGGTACACAATAGGGTGAAGAGAAACAGGTTTTGCTTAAGCATTTGGATTGGTTGAAAAAGGTTGTGACACTAAAGGACTCAAAAAACAATCAACTTGTTACAGTGTCGATTTCAATTTATATTTTTTTTAACACTATTTAATTATTTGATGGTCATGTTTGTAACCCAATATGGGCTGTATATAACACAACCTTAATTCTTTGAAAAAATAATCCCAAACAACCATTTGTATTTCAAGTTAATAGTTGTACATTTGCAGCCCGTTTAACGGGATTGAAGTGTTTAATAAATAAATAAATTAGTGTGGACACATTAAGCTATAAGACAATTTCAGCCAATAAAGCTACCGTTCAGAAGGAATGGTTATTGGTTGACGCTGAAGGGGAAACATTAGGAAGATTGGCTTCCAAAGTAGCAAAAATGCTACGTGGAAAGTACAAGCCTAACTTTACACCGCACGTTGATTGTGGAGATAACGTAATCGTTATCAATTCAGAAAAAATCAATCTTTCTGGAAACAAATTAGAGACTAAGACCTACATCCGCCACACAGGTTATCCTGGAGGCCAAAGGTCATTGACTGCTAGTGAGTTGATGGAAAAAAATCCTGCACAGGTTATTGAGAAAGCTGTTAAAGGGATGTTGCCTAAAAACAAATTAGGTGCTGAACTTTTCAGAAATCTTAAGGTTTACGTAGGATCTGAGCACAACCAAGAAGCGCAAAAACCAACAGCAATTAACTTAAACGAATTTAAGTAATGGAAGTAATTCACAAAATCGGTAGAAGGAAAACCGCTGTTGCTCGTGTTTATGTTTCAGAAGGAAAAGGAAACATCACAATCAACAAAAAAGACTTGAATGTATACTTTCCTACTGCAACATTGCAGTACAAAGTAAAACAGCCTTTCGCATTGACTAGCAATGACGATAACTTTGATGTGAAAATCAATGTTTACGGTGGTGGTATCACAGGACAGGCAGAAGCAATCCGTTTGGCTTTATCTAGAGCTTTATGTGAGGTTGATGCTGAGAACAGAGGTATCTTGAAGCCTGAAGGTCTTCTTACAAGAGATCCAAGAATGGTTGAACGTAAGAAATTCGGTCAGAAGAAAGCTCGTAAGAAATTCCAATTCTCGAAACGTTAATACTTTACTGTTTAAAGTATTGCGGTGGGTGGGATCGATCCCCGACATATTGATCCAAAAACGCCAAAGTCAACTTTGGCCATTTATTAAAGTTCATTGATATATCCTAACCAGTTTAGGGTAAATTTTAACCATGTTGTCGTTGTCCCAAAGGAACACATATGACACTTTGGTGCATAGTTTAGCATCTAAATGCTAAAGGCTACACTTAACAGTGTACCACTTTAGTATTGCTAATTCAACGGAACGTAAACTAGTACAAAAAAATGGCAAACAATATTGAAGTAAAAGACCTATTAGAGGCAGGTGTACATTTTGGTCACCTTACAAGAAAATGGAATCCAAACATGGCTCCTTACATTTATATGGAGCGTAACGGAATCCACGTTATCAACTTATACAAAACAGTTGCAAAATTAGAGGAAGCCAATGAGGCCCTTAAGAAAATTGCAGCTTCTGGTAGAAAAATTCTTTTCGTAGCTACCAAAAAACAAGCTAAAGACATCGTTGCTGAGAAAGCTGGAAATGCAAATATGCCGTACATCACTGAAAGATGGCCCGGTGGAATGTTGACCAACTTCGTTACTATCCGTAAGGCCGTTAAGAAAATGGCTTCTATCGACAGAATGAAAAAAGACGGTACATTCAACACTCTTTCCAAAAAAGAGCGTTTGCAGGTTGAGCGTTTGCGTGCCAAATTGGAGAAGAACTTAGGTTCTATTTCTGAAATGACCCGCCTACCAGCTGCTTTGTTTATCGTAGATACCATGCGTGAGCACATCGCCGTTAAAGAAGCATTAAAATTGAACATTCCAATTTTTGCTATGGTAGATACCAACTCAGACCCAAGACCAATCGATTATTTGATCCCATCCAATGATGATGCATCCAAATCTATCGAAGCTATCTTGACACATGTTACCAATGCCATTACCGAAGGTTTGGCAGAACGTAAGTCTGAAAAAACGGAGAACGAGCCAAAGGCTGCAGCTCCTAAAAAAGCTACAAAAGCGGATGACTTGACAAAAATTGAAGGTATCGGTCCAAAAATTGCCGAGGTATTCAACGAACAAGGCATCATGACTTTCGCTGACCTTGCTTCCAAAACTGAGGATGACCTAAAGGACATCTTGGTTGAGGCTGGTTCCACTTTTGCTTCCAACAACCCAGCATCATGGGCCAAGCAAGCGAAAATGGCTGCCGAAGGAAAATGGGCAGAGCTAAAAGAATGGCAAGAAACTGTAAAAGGTGGTGTAGAATAAACCCCTTTTTCCATACTATAAACTGAATATTAATTTAACATTGCCCTAAACCCAATTGCGTACCACGTAGTTACTTTAGGGCAATATTAAAACATACACAAAATGGTAAAGATTACCGCCGCAGAAGTAAACAAATTAAGACAGACCACAGGTGCTGGAATGATGGATTGCAAAAAAGCTTTGGTAGAAGCTGAAGGCAATTTCGAATCAGCCATCGAAATTCTACGTAAAAAAGGTCAGAAAGTAGCTGCCAACAGAGCTGATAGAGAATCTACAGAAGGAGCAGCTATCGCCAAGGTAAGTGCAGACAATACTACCGGTGTTGTTATCTCTTTGAACTGTGAGACCGATTTCGTTGCCAAAAACGATTCATTCGTTACTTTGGCCAACGAACTTGCAGACCTTGCGTTGAACTTTGACAAAAAAGAAGATTTTCTTGCTGCTGATTTCAAAGGAATCACCGTACAGGACAAACTTATAGAGCAAACAGGAGTAATCGGAGAAAAACTGGAAATCGGTGGATTCGAAAAATTGAGCGCTCCATTTGTAGGATCTTACATCCACGCTGGTAACAAAATTGCCACTTTGGTTGGACTTTCTGCTTCCGTTGATGGTGCAGATGTTGCCGCAAAAGATGTTGCCATGCAAGCCGCTGCAATGAACCCAGTTGCTTTGAATGAAGAAGGTGTTGACCAGTCTATCATAGACAAGGAGATAGAGATCGCCAAAGATCAATTGCGTCAAGAAGGTAAGCCAGAAGCAATGTTGGACAATATTGCAAAAGGTAAATTGAACCGATTCTTTAAAGACAACACCTTGGTAAACCAAGATTTCATTAAAGACAGCAAACAAAGCGTTGCACAATACGTTAAGTCTGTTGATTCTAAATTAGAGATTACAGGATTTAAAAGAGTAGCCCTTGGGTAATCTCTTGACAACAACCATAAAAAAGACCGCTTCCCAAAGAAGCGGTTTTTTTATGCCCTGGATTTATTGGCAACCATTAAGGAATGGGCCAAAATAGTCTTGCCCTACACTCTAATTACGCTATCGCAGCAATAATAAGGATTCCATTCCAGACACGCATCCCAATCAGGAGCATCATTTCCCCGTAGTATAATCTGCGCACCATCATTTTGAAATAAAAAAAGCGCTATCTGTTTGAATAGCGCCTTAGATTATGTGAAGGAACATTATTAACCCTTCATCCAAATATTTCTCAATTTCACTTGTTCCGGAGTGGCATCCTCCATGGGAACAATGGTCATTAGTTTTACCTTTGGCACACCAACCTTACCAGAAAGTTTTAGTTCCTGTCCATTGCGGACCACAACCATTTCTATTTCCTTGTCCGCGGACCAACCAAAGCTAGCCCCAATAATTGGTCTGATCGTTTCCAAAGAAATTTCAGCACCATCGATACTCTTGATCACATCTCCGCCCTTTGCTCCAAGATCATTGAAAAAGCTGTTCAGTACAATACCCTCCCTGATAAAAATAGCATCGCCATTATTTTGGTCCACATCGATATATGGAATATCACCATTTAAAAAATAACCACTTTCCTGCTCTATCTCCGTGGTGGTAAGCCCCACCTTGGACAGATAGGCACTATAGTCTATCGGGGTATCGCCTATTACATGTGTCCTAAAGAAATCCCCTATTTCCGGATAGGTCATTGCTGTTATTTCTCCAATCAGCTCCGCATCTTCAAACGGCACCTGATCCCCGTACTTTTTGGAAAGCTCTTTTAACAGCCACAACACTCCCTGCTCACCATTGCTCAAATCCCTTAAGGAAATATCAAGGGCCAAATTGATCAAGGTTCCTTTTTCATAGACATTGGCATAGTTGTCCTTATAAGGATCTTCCAAAATATTCTTGCTCATCACGGTAAAGGACATATCATCATCATATCGCTTGGAATTGTTGATCTTATCCATGATCCTTTTATAAAAATCGGCATCATCGATCAGACCCTGCTGAATCTGGAAGAGGTTCGCAAAATATTCGGTAGTTCCCTCGTACATCCATAGGTGCTCGGACATTTTAGGGTCGTTGAAATCAAAAAATTGGATTTCCTTGGAATGGACACTCAACGGGGTCACAATATGGAAAAACTCATGTGAAACAACATCCACCATGGCCTGCTCCAATCTGTCCAATGGCATTTGCTCCGGCAATACAACCACTGTTGAAGTATGGTGCTCCAAGGCCCCAAATCCTGAGGCATCGTCCTCAGCCAAAGTGGATAAATACAAAAGAATATTGTACTGTTCAGTACTGTTGATCTCCCCCAAAAAAGATTTCTGGGCTCCCATCATTTTTTGCATCCTTTCTTTTAAATCGGCAGCCCTGTAAACCTCATTAGGGGAATAGACCACCAAATTAACAGTGATACCACTTATTTCAAAAGATTCTGCAGTTGCTTTGGCATAAAGGATAGGATTGTCTATTACTTCAAAATACCTATTGGCAACAAAGACATCCACTCCATCTGCACTGCTTTTTTTGTTAAGGGAAGTTGTTGGCAACAGATCCTTGGGCGCATTTATGGCAAGCTCATAGGGCACCTCCTGCAAATCGTTAAAGTACCCCACAAATCCATGGAGATTGAGCATAAAATTCTCACCCTTCAAAATATTGGTCCCAGCAGGTGAAAATACCGCATCGGCAACCTCCCCTTCCGTATCATAGGTATCATTTACCTCATAGGTCACCCTATCCAAATTCTTTGCTCCGGCAATCCTCCAAGTATTGTCATCATCCTTGGAAAAGTTCATTTCCTTGCCTTTATAATCAAAAGCCTTGAAGTTTTCGATATACTTGCCATAGTTATCCTCACTATAGGTTCCCGGTACGGTTTTGGGTATAAAAAAAGACACCTCTTCCGTGGTAAAGGCGCCAGGGTCTACACTCACTTTTACCCTATCATTATCTACATTTACCAGATCAATAGCAGTTGCTATTGGCACATTTGAAGCTGGTACCAAATTCTTGGTAGCACCACAACTTACCAATGATAAGCCGGTCAATAAAACCAATATTATTTTTTTCATCTTATGAAATTTAGAAAATTCTTAAGGGCGGCTGAATTACACGACCGATTATCCTCCACAAGATTATAAAAATTAAAACAGAGAATCATAACTCTTGACAAATAATTAAGACTACAATACCCACTTACGACGGCTTCCATAAATTATTTTGATTATTTTTGCTTCGATTTAATCAAAACATACACCATGCAGTATAAAAGAATACTTCTAAAACTCAGCGGAGAGGCCTTGATGGGGGAAAGACAATATGGAATTGACCCCAAAAGACTTTCCGAATATGCAGAGGAAATTAAGAATATAGTTGAAAAGGGTATAGAAGTGGCCATAGTAATTGGTGGTGGAAATATTTTTAGGGGCCTATCAGGAGAGAACAATGGCATTGATAGGGTCCAAGGAGATCATATGGGTATGTTGGCGACCGTCATCAACGGCTTGGCCCTACAAAGTGCCTTAGAGGTGAAGGGCATCCCAACTCGCCTCCAATCTGCCATAAAGATCAACGAAGTTGCAGAACCTTTTATCAGAAGAAGAGCCATTCGGCATTTGGAAAAAGGCAGGGTGGTCATTTTCGGTGGTGGTACCGGAAATCCTTATTTTACCACGGATTCAGCTGCCGTTCTAAGGGCGATAGAAATTGAGGCCGATGTAATCCTCAAAGGAACAAGGGTAGATGGGATCTACAGTTCCGATCCGGAAAAGGACAAAAACGCAACCAAATTCAATACCATTTCCTTCGCGGAAGTATTGAACAAAGGATTAAAGGTTATGGATACCACAGCCTTCACCCTTAGTCAAGAAAACGAGCTCCCAATTGTGGTCTTTGACATGAACAAAAAAGGTAATCTCCTAAGAATAGTTTCAGGGGAAAATGTAGGGACCATGGTAAACATTTAATTTTTCTTACTTTTAGATAGTTTAGTTTTTAAATTTTAGCATATATGAACGAAGAAATTAGTTTTATAATTGATACGGCCAAGGAAGGGATGGATGCTGCCATAAAACATTTGGAAAAGGCATTTGTAAAAATAAGGGCAGGAAAAGCAAGTCCTATCATGCTTTCCAGTGTAATGGTAGAATATTACGGCTCCCAGACACCTTTGGGCCAAGTTGCCAATGTCAACACCCCGGATGCAAGGACCATTTCTGTTCAGCCTTGGGAAAAGAACATGCTTCATGAAATTGAGAAGGCCATCATGAACGCCAATCTAGGATTCAATCCCATGAACAATGGCGACAACATTATTATCAATGTGCCGCCCCTGACAGAAGAACGCAGAAAGGATTTGGTAAAACAGGCCAAAGCCGAGGCAGAAGATGCTAAAATTGGAATTCGCAATGCGAGACAGGAAGCGAACAAAGAAATAAGAAATGCCGATATCTCCGAAGATCTACAAAAAAATGCAGAGGCCGATATCCAAGAGCTTACCAACACTTACATCAAGAAAATTGACACCGTATTGGGCGTCAAAGAAGTAGAAATAATGAAAGTTTAATTCTATGATTATCTGAATGACAAAGAGCGCCAATTGAGTCGCTCTTTGTTTTTTGTACCCATCCTAATTACAATACACTTGTGAAAATCACCCTACTCTACTTTGTATTATTTTTCACAACACTGGGTTGGTCCCAGACAATTACAGGTATTGTGAGGGACAGCAAGACCAACAAACCCCTTCCTTTTGCCTCCATTGAGCCCAACACGGGGTCCGGGACCATTACAGACTATAACGGCCATTTTGAACTGGAGGGTCAAAACACCACCACCAATATCCGGGTTAGCTATATTGGCTACGCCCCTATGGAAGTACAGATCACGTCAGACAAAACCTTCTATCCCATTTCATTGGAACAAGCGACGGTAGAATTGGATGAAGTGATCCTGAATTCTTATGTCAGATCTGCTGAGGACATCATCAGAAACGCTATCGCCTACAAAAGGAATAACAATCCCGAGAAAATCTTGGACAGTTATTCCTTTAAGACCTACCATAAACTTTTGGTCACCGCCCCAATAGATTCCATTAATCCGGCCATAGACTCCATTTTTGTCCGGGACAATGGCAAATTGAACTTTAAAGAATTGGATTCCACCAATTTTAACCTCCAAAAACAATTGCTAAGGTCCCATCTTTACATCAGCGAAAAGGCCTCGTCCTTTAAATATACCAAGAACAAAGGGAGACAGGAGACCGTGAATGCCATCCGTATGGCAGGTTTTAAGGAGCCAATTTATGAGGTACTGGGACTTCAGTTCCAATCGTTTTCCTTTTATGACCCGGATTATATCCTTTTGGAGAACGAATATATAAATCCGTTGTCCTCGGCAGGGCTTAAGCATTACAAGTATAAGATCCTCGATGTAACCAAAAAGGGCTCTTCCTCTGCCTTTATGGTTTACTATTCCCCAAAAGAACACCATCCAACCCAAAATCTGGAAGGGGTCCTCTATATCAATACGACCACCTTTGCCCTGCAAAAAGCAATCGCCCAGACTACTGGTGTCTTTGAGGTAAAAGCCACACAGACCTTTAGTTATTATCCCAATGAAAATATTTGGTTCCCCCATGGCAAAGAAATAAAGATCAAAAAGGGTGACACCCCCGAAAGCCTATCCTTTTTGGGAAATAGGTTTGAATTGCGCAAGGGACAAAAAGACTCCACCCTCGTACATTCCAATCCACAGAACGCCGAAGACTTGGTGTACCTGATCTCCAAGGAGCACAATTTTGAAATTGCCCTGAACGAGCCCATAAAAATAAAAAGAAGGGGGCTTGCCGTCACCATTGAAGAAGATGCCTACGAAAAAAAAGAAGCCTTTTGGAAATCTTTTAGGACAGACACCATTTCACCCTTGGGCCAGGAGACCTATGTGTATATGGACAGCTTGGTGGATCAAAAAAAGATAGAGCCCAGACTGAACCGCACAAGAAAATTATTACAGGGCTACTATCCTACCAAGTATTTTGATTTTGACTTGAGGTACCTCCTCAAATACAACAACTACGAAGCCTTTAGACTTGGTCTTGGCGCCATCACAAATACCAATTTCTCCAATACTATTTTCCTTAACGGTTATGCCGTTTATGGTACTCTGGACAAAAAATTCAAGTACAGCTTTGGGGCCACTACCCGCCTGAACAAAGAGTACAATACCTGGTTGGGCGTAAACTACACGGACGATCTGGTGGAATCCGGCAGTTCCAAATATATCACGGACAAAAGAACTTTCTACTTGTTTGAACCTCGATTGTTCAACATCTCATCCTTCTATGCCACCAAAAGCACGGCAGTGTTTTTGGAGCACGACTTCACTTCCAAATTCAACAGTAGAATACAATTCTCAAAAAGTTTTATTGACCCAACCTACAACTATGCGTACCTCTTGGATGGCGAAAGCTACGACACCTACGACCTGACCGAAGCCACATGGAGTTTCCAATGGAACCCATTTTCAAAATATATGCAGGCCCCGGAGGAAAAGCGGACCCTGAAAGATGGGTTCCCGCAGTTCACCTTGCAGCTTTCCCAAAGCATTCCCAATGTGATGGACGGGGATTTCAATTTTACAAAAATAAATTTCAAAGCGTTCTACGTCAAGAGGTTCTTGAACAAGACCAGAACCGAAATATTGTTCAATAGCGGACTTGCCTTTGGCGATATCCCGCTTACCCATTTGTACCACGCTTCGCCGAACCAACCGGACGGGAGTGTCATCATGGACCGGTTTTCGGTAACCGGAAGGGAGAGTTTTGAAACCATGTTCTTCGATGAGTTCTTCTCGGACCGCTTTATTATGGGCCAGATCAGGCACACTTTAAGGCCTTTCAAGATCAATAACCGTATTAAACCACAATTGGCCCTTATCACCAGAAGTGTTATTGGTGATGTTTCCAATATTGAAAATCACCAAGGGCTGAACTTTGGGTCCCTGAACAAAGGTTATTTTGAGAGCGGAGTGGAACTGAACAGAATCTTGGCCGGTTTTGGACTCAGCTTCTTCTACCGACATGGAGCCTATCACCTCCCAACATTTGACGATAATATCTCATTTAAATTCACGTATTATTTCGGTTCTGGTTTTTAGGTACGTTAGCAATGATTTTCTACCTTTGGCACCTATAAAAATTATCAATGGTAGCTAAGCTAACACAAGGGTTCTGGGCAAAAACGGCCAGGCTGATCCTCCGTAATAGAATCTTGATCTTATTACTCATTGCTGCAATTACGGTTTTCCTTGCCCTTCAATGGGAAAATATGCGATTCTCCAATTCAGAGGCTAATCTGTTGCCGGACAATCACCCCATTAATCTGGAATACCTTGCCTTCTTGGAACAATTTGGGGAAGAGGGAAATGTGGTGGTCATTGCGGTTAGGGACAGCTCCCTATTTACTCCTGATAATTTCAACAGATGGAACAAGCTCAGCAAGCAATTGAGTGCCTTTCCGGAAGTAGACTTTGTCCTGTCCACAGAAAATTTACAAGAACTTGAAAAGGACAACGAGAAGCAGGAATTCGCCCTAAGGCCCTTTATCAAGAAAGCACCTACCACCAAAATAGAAATTGACAGTCTGACCAACCACCTGTTCAATGACCTCCCTTTTTATGAGGATGTATTGTTCAACAAAGAGAGCAAAACGGTAAGGACCCTGGTCTATTTGGATCAGGATATCGTGAATACCTCGGTTAGAAAGGATTTTATACTTCAAGATTTCAACAAGCTGATTGCAAATTTTGAAAAGGAAACGACAATGGATGTACATATTTCAGGTATGCCCTATGTGAGAACTATGAATTCCCAAAACATTATTGATGAAATCGGGAAATTCATTCTTGCTGCTTTGGGGGTTACCTCCTTGATATTCTTCTTTTTCTTTAGAAGCTTCAGGGCCACTTTTATTTCCATGTGCGTCGTGATCATCGGGGTAATGTGGGCCTTTGGTATCCTTGGCCTATTGCGCTATGAAATAACGGTTCTAACTGCTCTTATACCCCCATTGATTATTGTTATAGGTATCCCCAACTGTATTTTCCTGATCAACAAATACCAACAGGAGGTTAAAAAACACGGCAACCAGGCCCTTTCCCTGCAAAGGGTCATTTCCAAGATCGGGAACGCCACCCTGATGACCAATATTACGACCGCTTCCGGTTTTGCCACCTTTATCATTACGGACAGCAAGCTTTTAAAAGAATTTGGTATTGTGGCCTCCATCAACATCATTGGCATATTCATACTATCGCTCCTGATCATTCCTATCGTTTACAGCTTTATGCGCTTGCCCAAGACCAAGCACCTGAAGCACTTGAACACCAAGTGGATAGAAACCTTCGTGAACTGGATGGAACGCATTGTCCGGGAAAGAAGAATTACGGTATATATTGTCTCCATAGCACTTATAGTAGTGAGCATCATAGGCATGTACCAAATAAAAATTTCGGGCAGCCCCATTGAGGATATGCCCCAGAACGCTGAGTTCTTTAAGGATATCCGCTTTTTTGAGGAAGAATTCGACGGTATTATGCCCGTGGAAATTGTGGTGGATACCGAACGCAAAAAAGGGGTGCTAAAATCTACCAACTTGCGTAAAATGGATCAAATTGGAGAAGTGATCCAAGAAATCCCGGAGTTATCCAAGCCCATTTCCGTGGTCAATATGGTAAAGTATTCCAAACAGGCCTTTTATAACGGAATCCCCAAATATTACCAATTGCCCACCACCCAGGAAAGTACGTTTATCATGGATGTTGCCAGAAAATCATCCAATGACGGCAACTTGCTAAAGAGCTTCGTGGACAGTACCGGACAGACTGCGAGGATCACCACCTATATGAGGGACGTGAAAACGGAACGCATGGAAGAGATCCAAGAGAAGCTTCAGGAGAACATCGATAAGATTTTCCCTGCAGAGCGGTACAATGTCTACCTTACGGGCAAGGCACTCTTATTTTTAAAGGGAACCAAGTATCTGGTAAAAAACCTGATCATCTCCTTGGCCCTTGCCATAGGCCTTATTGCCCTTTTTATGGCGTATCTCTTCCGTTCTTTCAGAATGATCGTAATTTCACTGATCCCCAATCTTTTGCCATTGGCCATTACAGCCGGGGTCATGGGCTTTGCGGGAGTCCCTATAAAACCATCAACCATATTGGTGTTCAGCATCGCCTTTGGAATATCGGTGGATGATACCATCCATTTTCTGGCCAAATACAGGCAAGAACTGACCGCGAACCAATGGAAGATCAAAAAATCGGTCTATGCGGCCTTAAGGGAAACGGGAGTGAGCATGTTCTACACCTCCATAACGCTTTTCTTTGGCTTTTCTGTATTTATGATATCCAGCTTTGGGGGAACCGTGGCCTTGGGAGCGTTGGTTTCCGCCACCTTACTTTTCGCCATGCTGGCCAACCTTATTTTGTTGCCAAGCTTATTGCTGTCTCTGGAACGGAGCATCGCCAATAAAACGGTCCTTAAAAAGCCCCAGATAGATATTCTACCAAAAGAAGAACTCAACAGCAACGAAAAATAATATGTATAACCGTCTTTGAGGTCAATATGAGACCTCTAAACCGGTTGCTATTTACCAAAAAAGTTATCTTTACAATTTTAAATTAGAAGTATTTTCAAATGAAATCACACAGTATACAAGAGCTCTTGAGCGGCAAAAATTTACTACAGGAAGTCACCTTATACGGGTGGGTAAAAACTTTTAGAAGTAACCGTTTTATTGCATTAAATGACGGCTCAACCCTCAATAACATTCAATGTGTTGTAAACTTTGAAGATTTTGAAGATCACCTCCTGAAACAGATCTCCACCGGAGCGGCGTTAAAAGTCACCGGAACACTGGTAGAAAGCCAGGGAAAAGGGCAGGCCGTAGAAGTACAGGTAAAAAATGTTGTTGTTTTGGGAACGGCAGACCCGGAGACCTATCCCATACAACCCAAAAAACACTCCCTTGAATTTCTTAGGGAGAAGGCACACCTTAGGATCAGGACCAATACTTTCAGTGCCGTAATGCGCGTACGTTCTGCCTTGGCCTTTGCCATCCACCAATATTTCAGACAAAATGGTTTTTACTATGTGCACACCCCCATAGTAACAGGATCTGATGCAGAAGGCGCAGGTGAAATGTTCCGTGTGAGCACCTTGGATCCGAAGAACCCGCCTTTGACAGAAGAAGGGGAAGTGGATTACAGGGAAGATTTCTTCGGAAAGGAGACCAATCTTACGGTTTCTGGCCAATTGGAAGCCGAGGCCTACGCCATGGCCTTGGGCAAGGTCTATACCTTCGGACCTACCTTTAGGGCCGAGAACTCAAATACCTCCCGCCATTTGGCGGAATTTTGGATGATAGAACCCGAAGTAGCCTTCAATGACCTTGACGCCAATATGGATCTGTCCGAGGACTTCATCAAAAATGTCATCAACTATATCTTGGAACACTGCGCCGAGGACCTGCAATTTTTAGAGCAGCGCTTACTGGAGGAAGAAAAGTCAAAACCACAGGCCGAACGAAGTGAAATGGCCTTGATAGAGAAATTGAAGTTTGTAGCCGAAAATAATTTCAAAAGGGTTTCCTATACCGAGGCCATTGATATCCTTAAGAACTGCAAACCGAACAAAAAGAAAAAATTCCAATATATCATCGAAGAATGGGGTGCGGACCTGCAGAGCGAGCACGAACGTTATTTGGTGGAAAAGCATTTTCAGTGTCCCGTAATCCTCTTTGATTACCCCGCTAAAATCAAAGCCTTCTACATGCGCTTGAACGAAGATGGGAAGACCGTTAGGGCCATGGATATCCTATTTCCGGGTATCGGTGAAATAGTGGGTGGATCACAAAGAGAGGAACGTTTGGATGTTCTAAAACAAAAGATCAGTGATCTGGGCATTGACGAAAAAGAACTTTGGTGGTACTTGGACCTTCGCAAATTTGGTACGGCCGTGCACAGTGGATTTGGATTGGGCTTTGAACGTTTGGTACTTTTTGCCACGGGAATGGGTAATATCAGGGACGTAATTCCGTTCCCTAGAACACCTCAGAATGCTGAATTTTAATTAGAATTCTGTAACTTTATAAGAAAGCCTGCAACCCAAATATGCTAAAGCAACACTTACAGTTCAAGTTATCACAAAAATTATCTCCACAGCAGATCCAGCTGATGAAGTTGATTCAACTTCCTACACTTGCCTTTGAACAACGGTTAAAGCAGGAGTTGGAAGAAAATCCGGCCCTGGAAACAGGAAAAGAAGAAGTTGAGACCCAAGAGGACGAGTTTGGAGATATCTACGATAACGAGACCGACAGTGAAAATATAGCGGCCGAGGACATTAATATCGATGAATACCTGAGTGACGACGAGGTGCCCGATTATCGCACCCAAGCCAACAACTATAGTTCTGATGATGAGGAACGCACCATTCCATATGCTGCAGGGGTTTCTTTTACCCAATACCTGATCAACCAATTGAACACCGTATACCTCAGTGATGACGAATGGGCAATAGCTGAGTTTTTAGTGGGCAGTGTGGATGAAAGCGGCTATATCCGCAGGGCCATATCAGATATTACCGATGACCTGGCCTTCACCCAGAACATATATACCGACGAAAAAACGGTAGAAAAAATATTGAGGATCGTACAGGAACTGGATCCCCCCGGAGTAGGGGCCACCTCTCTGGAGGAATGTCTGATCATTCAACTGAAGCGGAAAGAACCGACACCCAGTACAGATCTGGCCATTGCCATCCTGGAAAAATCCTTTGAGCAGTTCACCAAAAAGCATTACACCAAACTGATCCAAAAGCACAATGTTTCCGAAGAGACCTTAAAGGATGCCATTTCGGAAATTGAACGCCTAAACCCAAAACCAGGGGGCTCCTATTCGGGGAACAATCGCATGGTAGAACATATCGTACCCGATTTTTCCATCAGGATCACCGATGGGGAGCTGGAACTGACCTTAAATGGAAGGAACGCCCCAGAATTGCACGTGTCCCGGGAATACAACAATATGTTGGAGGGCTACAAAAATGCCAAGGACAAATCCAAGTCCCAAAAGGACACCGTCATGTTCATCAAACAAAAATTGGACGCAGCCAAATGGTTCATTGATGCCATTAAACAGCGGCAGCAAACACTTTACGTGACCATGAATTCCATCATGAATTATCAAAAGGAGTATTTCATGACCGGGGACGAGCGCAAATTGCGACCTATGATCCTTAAAGACATCGCCGATGAGATTGGAATGGACGTCTCTACCGTTTCCAGGGTTGCCAACAGCAAATATGTGGACACTCCTTACGGCACAAGATTGATCAAGGACTACTTTTCGGAGTCCATGAAAAATGAGCAAGGGGAAGATGTCTCAACCAAAGAAATCAAAAAGATCTTGGAGACAGTCATTGGAGAGGAACAGAAGCGCAAACCACTTACGGATGATAAATTGGCCGCTATCCTAAAAGAAAAGGGCTATCCTATCGCCAGAAGGACCGTTGCCAAATACAGGGAACAATTGGGCATTCCCGTTGCAAGGATGAGAAAAGAAATATGATGAGGGCCTTCCATCAGCTTATCTCCTACTTGTTCCATCCCTTATTTACACCCATAGGAGGAACACTGATCTATTTTATCATTACCCCCAAGTACACCCCTTTGGAGATGCAGGGCGGAAACATCCTACCCATATTTATCCTTACGGTCATTATCCCTATCATCTGCTTTTTTATACTGCGCAATCTTGGATTGGTTACTTCGGTATTCATGCCATCCATCCAAGAACGCAAATACACGCTCTATATCAGCATTTCTTTACTGTTGATGATTGTCTATAAGGTAATACCCAATAATTACGCCAGTGAGCTCTTTTACTTCTTCTTTGGCCTGATTGCAGCGGCCCTGTCCTGTCTGTTGTTATTGTTCTTTAAATTCAAGAGCAGTGTACACCTCATTGGTATGGGAAGCCTTTGGATGTATCTGATAAGCCTCAGCATCCATTTTGAAATCAATGTGATCATTGCTATCAGCGCCCTTACCCTGGCCACGGGAATGGTAGCCACCTCCAGGCTCTATTTAAGGGCCCATACCAGAACCGAGCTGCTTGTAGGATTTTTGATCGGAACGGTAAGCCAACTGATGACCTTAAAATTTTGGCTATAGGATATAAAAGATAATCCCTATTCTCAGGGGCCTAACTTCTATGGGCTCCATAGAATCCATGGCCACCCCCTCCTCCAAAAGCTTGCTTAGGGCGTAGTACACATGAATATTCCAGGTATTGTATCCCACATTCAACATGAGTCCGTACTGAAACTTTCTGATATCGGGATTGGTAAAGCCAATTTTATCGGTATCACTGACAAATTTTGACCTTCCTTCAAATATATAAGCGAGTTTACCACCGGCATAGACCCGCCAAAATTTATAGTTCGTAGCATTGGAGTTCCTCCACCTGATTTCCAAAGGGAATTCTACCAAATGGGTCTCCAATTTACTTCTTTTAAAGTCATCACTGGAACCCAAAGCAGCATAGGATATGTCCCCGTTATTGTCTTCGGCAAACAGATTGGTATAATAGGAATTAAGGGCGTAGCCTGCGCCTATCCCAAATCCGAAGGTACGGGAACTATTTACAGGTATATCCTTTATAATACCTCCCATAAGCCCGTAGGAGAGGTTGCGCTGGGTAACATTCATGGGCTTGTTGAGCAAAAGGTTATAAGTCACCCCCGTATAAAATTGGTCCTCCAAGTACCGGCTATCCTCTTGGGTAACCGTGGAAATCTCCTGGGACCAACCTTGGAATACTATGCTGCCAATTACTAACAGGAACAGATACTTCTTCATATGAACAGACTAAAAGTAAGATTAAGATATATAAAAAAAACGCTCCAAATGAACTTTGGAGCGCTTAGATCTATAAACTAATAATTTTTAAGCTTACTGTAAATTTCTGAAAGCATCACCTTCAAAGGTTGTGTAGTTTACTTTCAGGGCATTCACTTTTCTCAATTCTAATTTGATATCGGAAATGATACCCATATTGGCATCTTTGTCCACCTTAAGTGCGGTAGTCAATACATTTTGCAATTCTTGTGGCTTTTTGGCCCTTTCCGCTAAAATATAATCTCCTACTTCGGAAGCACTGGCAAATTTATCGTTCAATTGAATCTTTGATTCCTTACCATAAACTTTCTCGTACTCACGTGTTGGTTTCCCAACATAGATATAGATTACCCTATCTTTCTTCTCCAGTTTCTTGATTTCGGAAGCGTTGGGCAATGTATTCTCCACTTTCAATGTACTATCTTTCATTACGGTTACCGTCATAAAGAAGAACAACAACATGAAAACAATATCCGGAAGTGAAGCCGTGTTCACTGCTGGTAAAGCAGCATCCTTTTTCTTATTGAATTTTGACATTTTATATTGTTTTAGTTCTCTTTAATTAGTCGTTGCAGTTTCTGCCTCAGATAATTTCTGTGGGAACAAATCTTGAATCCTCTGCACCCTATCCTTCAACTCATCCCTAACAGCTGATGGGGTTTCCGGGTTTAGGTACAAGGCTTCCATTTCTGTAAAATCCCTTTTGTACAATCTCTGCGCTTCTCTATTACGCAGATCGTTATACGCTCCTACCAATTCGTTCTGTACCGTTATGTACGTCCCGTATTTGGTTTCCCTATCGTTCTTTAAGGAAATAATAGCTTTGGTAGGGTTATCTGAAGAAGAAGCATCTCTTTTTCCCTTACAGTAGTTACAGTATTCCGGTGTTCCAGAAGCTGCGCCCCCGTTGTCCAAGAAAGCTGTTGCCTTCGCTCTAAGGTCCTTGATATTGGTCAATTCGTTCTCAACCAATAGCTGTCCGTTCCTGTTGATATTTACCGTAAAAATATTCCTTTCCTTAATGATCGGTGGTTCTTCGGTTGGCGGCTCTATCGGCGGCAACATACGGTCCAAACCTGCATCTGTCTCAATAGTGGTTGTCACTAGGAAAAAGATAAGTAATAAGAACGCGATATCTGCCATAGAACCGGCATTAACCTCTGGTGGTGCTCCTCTTCTGGCCATAGTATATCGTTTTTATTTACTAAACATTTTTTTAATTCCAGGAATGATCAACAGGACAACCGCGATAGCAGTCAGGATAAAAAATACATTCAATCCCATTCCAATTGTTTTCACGGTACTTTCCGTTGTTGGAATTCCTTTGTTCGCCATCTCGTTCAAGTCTACATCCGTACCACTTGCCAATCCGTAGGATATAGCAACAACAAGAAGTAAACCACCAAGGGTGAACAACGCTTTCTTTAAGTTTTCAGGCGTAGTGAACAAGTTTTTAAGGGCAAAAGCCAAACTAAAAACAATCGCTATTCCTAAAAGGATGTACGTGATAATGAACATAAGGTTCATAGACGTACTGTTAACCGCCTCTGAAGCCGGCATATCTGCACTGGGCAACTGGAACCATAATACGGCACCAATCAAACTCAGGGCGATCAGTATATATTTTAATATTTTGTGCATAACGCTTTTGTATTAAAGGGTGCGACTTATTTTTTGTGATCTACCAACATATCAATCAAAGCGATTGATGAATCTTCCATATCATTTACAATGCTATCAATCTTAGCAATGATGTAGTTATAGAAAATTTGTAGGATGATCGCAGTGATCAAACCAAATACCGTTGTCAATAACGCCACCTGGATATCACCAGCAATAAGGGAAGCACTCAAGTTACCTACCGCAGCAATCTTTTGGAAGGCCTGGATCATACCAATTACAGTACCCATGAAACCAAGCATCGGTGCTACAGCGATAAACAAAGTTAACCAAGAAACGTTTTTCTCCAATTGACCCATTTGAACACCACCATAAGCAACTACAGCTTTTTCGGCAGATTCAACACTCTCTCCAGCTCTATCCAATCCTTGGTAGAATATAGAGGCAACTGGACCTTTTGTATTTCTACAAACTTCTTTTGCAGCTTCAACACCACCAGAAGCCAAAGCATCTTCTACATTTTGCTTAAGTTTTGCTGTATTGGTGCTTGCAAGGTTCAAGAAAATAATTCTTTCAATAGCAACTGCCAAACCTAAAATCAAACACAAAAGAACGATACCCATGAATCCGGCACCACCTTGTATAAACTGTTCTTTCAATACTTGAGTAAAGCCTTTTTCTACTTCTGCAGGAGCTTCATCTTGCAACATTACTGCTGTTGTAGCGATTGAGGAAAGGTTAGAAACCAATGCCGTTGCTCCAACTTTTGCATTTACGGTATTTGTGCTTAGTACAAACAACCCAGCCATGGCCAGGATAGAGAATAATCTTTTCATTTCTTTGAAACTTAAAATTAGTTAGTTAATAGGGTTAAAGATAAAAAAAATTTGTTATTAAAAAATTAAAACTTAAAAGCAGAGAGGAAGGGATTCGAACCCTCGATACCCTTTTGGGGTATACACACTTTCCAGGCGTGCGCCTTCGACCACTCGGCCACCTCTCTATTCCTTTGTTTTCGGGAGGCCAAATAACAAAAAAATAATTAGTAAACGAAATTAAATCAGTTAATTTATTGCATTTCCCCTCTCAGGGAAGTTTCAAATATGGTTTTGAACAACTTAGCGGAAACATTGCTCCCCAAGAGATACATCAGCTTAGTTATGGCCGCTTCCGTTGTAATATCCTTACCATTAATAAGTTGCAGTTTCTGTAAATGTTCACTTGTTTCGTACTGCCCCATAATAACGCTTCCACCAGCGCACTGGGAAACGTTTACAATATGCAATCCATCGGCTATGGCATCCTTCAAATCTGATAGCAACCAAGCCTCCGTAGGGGCATTTCCAGCGCCATAGGTCTCCAACACAAGCGCCTTTAACCCCGGAATTTTCAGGATACTTTGCAAAACAGATCTGTTTAGGCCCGGAAAGAGTTTTAAAATGGCCACATTATTGTCCATTTGCTTATGCACAATGAACTTTTTGTTGCGATTCCCTACCCACAAATAATCATTATTCACCTTTAAATGCACCCCTGACTCGGCCAAGGCAGGGTAATTCAATGACCCGAACGCTTCAAAATGCTCCGCATTGATCTTGGTGGTCCTATTGGCCCTGTACAACTTGTACTCAAAATACAGACATACCTCTCTGATCACGGGTTTGTTATTTTTCTGCAGTGCCGCTATTTGAATGGAGGTAATCAGGTTCTCCTTGGCATCTGTCCTAAGATCCCCAATGGGCAATTGGGATCCGGTAAAAATTACGGGCTTTGCCAAATTCTCCAACATATAGCTCAGGGCCGAAGAGGTATAACTCATGGTATCGCTCCCATGTAGCACCACAAACCCATCGTAGGCCTCATAATGCTCCTCAATGATGTTGGCGATGGAAACCCAGTGCACAATATTCATATTGGAGGAGTCTATGGGCGTATCAAAGGACACACTATCTATACTACAGTCCAACTGGCTCAGTTCAGGAATGTTCTTGATCAACTTTTTAAAATTGAAGGCCTTCAATGCACCCGTAGCATAGTCCTTGACCATACCTATGGTTCCCCCGGTGTAGACCAACATGATCTTTGTCTTATCTTCCATACCTATACCTTTATTTATATCCCAAAAACATCTTTGGAATTGGCCGTTGTTATGTTGGCTATTTCTTCCCTGCTCCGGTTATAGATCCCTGCAAGCTTATCCAGTACAAGGGTCAAATAGGAGCTCTCGTTTCTTTTACCACGGTAGGGCACCGGTGCCAAATAAGGGCTATCTGTCTCCAAAACAAGGTGCTTAGGGTCTATCCGATCCAAGAAGGTGTCTATTTTACCGTTTTTAAAGGTGACCACCCCTCCGATCCCCAATTTCATGTTATAGCCAATGGCCTTTTGTGCCTGTTCATAATTGCCCGTAAAACAGTGAAAGATCCCATAGAGATCATCACTTTTCTCCCCTTCCAAAACCTCAAATATTTCATCAAAGGCATCCCTGCAATGGATTACTATGGGCAATTTATGCTTTTTTGCCAGTTGGATCTGAAATTTGAAGGCTTTTTGCTGCTCCTTTAAAAGGGTCTTGTCCCAATACAGATCGATCCCGATCTCCCCAACGGCGTAAAATTTGTGCCCGTTCAGCATTTCCTCCACATGCTGCAGCTCCTCTTCAAAATTTTCCTTTACATGGGTTGGGTGCAGGCCCATCATCAAAAAAATGTTTTCCGGAAAGGATTTTTCCAAAGCCAGCATGGACGCCGTGTAGGTGGAATCTATGGCCGGAATAAAAAATCGCTTCACCCCCTCCTCCATGGCTTTCTTTATGATCTGGTCCCTATCGCCGTCAAAGGCTTCACTGTATAAATGTGTATGTGTATCGGTAAGTATCATGCCGCAAAAATAGCCTTATCTTAGCCAAAAAAATAAATGAAAAGCCTCAAAAAATTTTTAAAGAGCAAAAATTACATCCAAGTGCCCTTGGTCCTTACCGCAACGGACCATTTTGAGATCATCGCAAAAATAAACAGCATCAGCGGTCGCTTTATTTTGGATACGGGCGCCTCCAATACCTGTATTGGCTTCGACAGGATAGCCTATTTTGGACTGGTGCCGAAGAGTTCCGAGATCAAGGCCGCAGGTGCAGGAGCCACCAATATGGATACCCAAATCTCGACAAAGAATACCATTGAAATTGGCACCTGGACCCAGAAAAAGGTGAAACTCGTGCTCTTTGATCTGGGCCACGTGAACCAAGCCCTCGTTTCCCATAACGCCCTTCCGGTAGATGGGGTGGTCGGGGCAGATATCCTCAAAAAAGGAAAAGCCATTATCGACTACGAAAAAAAACAAGTGTACTTTAAACAAAAAAAGGCCCGAAATTAACTTCGGGCCTCTCTGTTATATAGATTTTGAAGGCTATAGCTCCAATCCTTTGTTCACGTTATTGTCCATCAACAATTCAACCGGACTCTCCAAAGCTTCCTTAACGGCTACCAAGAATCCTACGGACTCCTTACCATCAATGATCCTATGGTCATAGGAAAGGGCCACGTACATAATTGGTGCAATAACCACTTTTCCGTCCTTGGCAATGGGTCTTTCCACGATATTGTGCATTCCCAAAATAGCACTTTGAGGTGGATTTATAATTGGTGTTGACAACATAGATCCGAACACCCCTCCATTGGTTATGGTAAAGGTACCTCCGGTCATCTCATCTACCGTAATCTCTCCCTCACGGGCCCTGATGGCCAAACGTTTCACTTCTGCCTCCACCCCTCTGAAAGAAAGGTTTTCAGCATTTCTGATCACAGGAACCATCAATCCTTTTGGCCCGGAAACGGCGATACTGATATCACAGAAATCATAGGAAATCATTTCCTTTCCATCGATCATGGAATTCACTGCCGGGTACATCTGCAAGGCCCTGATCACGGCTTTTGTAAAGAAGGACATAAATCCGAGTCCTACTCCGTGCTTGTCCTTGAACTGCTCCTTATACTGCTCGCGAAGCTCAAAAATTGGAGACATGTCCACTTCGTTAAAAGTGGTCAACATGGCCGTTTCGTTCTTTACCATGACCAAACGTTCCGCAACCTTACGGCGCAACATGGAAAGTTTTGTTCTGGTCTCCCCTCTTTGGCCACCTTTTGGTGTCCCCATAGATGGCACAGCTTTCACGGCATCCTCCTTGGTGATCCTGCCATCGCGGCCGGTTCCTTTGACGGTAGAGGCATCCATATTCTTTTCCTCCAATATTTTCTTGGCTGCCGGACTAGCTGTTCCGGATGCATAAGTTTCTTTAGCTTTTGCAGGTTCCGCAGGTTTTTCTGCCTTTTTAGGCTCTTCCTTCACGGTCTCTTTTTCTGCCTTGGCACTGTCTCCCTTATCACCACCTGCCGGTTTTTCCGCACTGGTATCGATCAAACAGACCACTTCGCCAACGGCAACCGCATCACCGACCTCAGCTTTTAAAGTGATGATCCCACTTTCTTCCGCAGGCAGTTCCAATGTAGCCTTATCGGAATCAACCTCAGCAATGGCCTGGTCCTTTTCTACATAGTCACCATCTTTTACCAACCATTCTGCTATTTCTACCTCGGTAATCGATTCCCCTGGAGAGGGAACTTTCATTTCTAAAATCATTATTTTATAATTTTAATGGATGCGTTATTAGTTTTTATTATTTCTTACCATGTTGTCCTTGGTCTTATCGAAAACATAGGTGATGATCTCCTGGTGGCGACGCTTGGCTCGAACCGCACTTCCAGCGGCTGGGGAAGCGTAGAATCTTCCTGATGCTACCCTAAATTTGCTCACATCACTGAAATGCATCAACATATGACTCCAAGCCCCCATGTTACGTGGTTCTTCCTGCGCCCAAACGATATCATCCGCATTTTTATATTTTGCCATGATATCCTTCATTTGAGTTGCAGGCAATGGGAATAACTGTTCTACCCTCACAAGTGCCACATCTTCCCTATTGTTCTCTTCTTTTACAGCCAATAGATCGTAATAGAATTTCCCGGTACAGAATACCAGACTCTTTATCTTTTTAACATCTGCAGTAGTATCATCAATAACCTCTTGGAAACTTCCATTGGCCATTTCATCTACAGTAGACACCGCCTTTGGGTGGCGCAGCAAACTCTTTGGTGTAAAAATGATCAACGGCTTCCTAAAATTGGATTTCATCTGCCTGCGCAACAAATGGAACATGTTTGCCGGGGTGGTACAATCTGCGATGTACATATTGTCCTTGGCACATAATTGCAGGTAGCGCTCCATCCTTGCCGATGAGTGCTCCGCTCCCTGTCCTTCATAACCGTGCGGCAACAACATTACCAGCCCGTTCTGAAGTTTCCATTTATCCTCGGCCGCAGAAATATACTGGTCGATCATAATCTGGGCACCATTGCTGAAATCCCCGAACTGCGCTTCCCATAAGGTCAGCGTATTGGGACTTGCCATGGCATAGCCATAATCAAAACCTACCACCCCGTATTCGGATAATAGGGAGTTGTAAATCTGGAATCTTCCCTGATCTTCGGAAAGCATATTCAATTGCATGATCTCTTCCTCACTTTCCTCTACCTTGACAACGGCATGGCGGTGGGAGAATGTACCACGTTCCACATCCTGACCGGACATACGTACGTTATACCCTTCCTGCAACAGGGATCCATATGCCAGGAGCTCCCCCATGGCCCAATCCAACTTGTCCGTTTCAAAGAACATGGTCTTGCGGTCCCCTATCAATTTTTCCACCTTGCGCAAGAACTTTTTGCCCTTGGGCAGTTCTGTTATTTTCTTGGCAATATCGGTAAGTTTCTTTTTATCGTAAGTGGTATCAATAGGCTTCATCATCTCCTCCTCTTGTACCGCTTCAAAACCTTTCCACTCATCTGCCATAAATGGCGTAATGACCGTTTTGTCAAGCTTTCTGGAATCCTCCAAATCCTCCTCAAGGGAAGCCTTGTACTCTTCTTCCAATTTTGGAACAAAACTATCGTCAATGATCCCCTCAGCGATCAATTTGGCCGCATAGAGGTCTCTTGTATTCTGGTGCTTTGCGATGGCCTTGTACAGCTTTGGCTGTGTAAATCTCGGCTCATCACCTTCGTTGTGTCCGTACTTTCTATATCCCAAAAGATCCAAGAAGACGTCCCTTTTAAAGGTCATTCTATATTCCAAGGCAAACAAGGCAGCATGTACAACCGCTTCCGGATCATCGGCATTGATATGCAATACCGGACTCAAGGTTACTTTGGCCACATCCGTACAATAGGTAGAGGTCCTCGCATCCAAATAATTGGTGGTAAACCCGATCTGGTTGTTCACCACAATGTGGATGGTTCCATTTGTCCTATATCCGTCCAAATCTGCCATTTGCACCAATTCGTAAACGAGCCCCTGACCTGCAATGGCCGCATCCCCATGAACTACAATGGGCAATACCTTGGAAAAATCGTCCGGGTAGTACTCATCCTGCTTGGCCCTGGTAATACCTTCCACAACGGCTCCTACCGTTTCCAAGTGGGAAGGGTTGGGCGCTATGTTCATTTTTATTTTGTTTCCATTGTCGGACATCCTATCGGAGGTCCAACCCAAATGGTACTTCACGTCACCGTCAAAAATATCCTGCTCGTAATCCTTTCCGTCAAATTCTCCAAAAATATCCTTTGGCGACTTCCCAAAAATATTGGTAAGCACGTTCAACCTACCCCTATGGGCCATCCCCATCACAAACTGCTCCACGCCCATTTCAGCTGCCCTTTCCACAACGGCATCCAAAGCTGGGATCAAAGATTCGTTCCCTTCCAGGGAGAACCTTTTCTGACCTACATATTTGGTATGCAGGAAACTCTCAAAAGCTACGGCCTGATTTAATTTTTTAAGGATATGTTTTTTGCGGTCGTTACTATAGTTTGGGTGGTTGTCATTGATGTTCAACCGGTTTTGGATCCACTCAATACGCTCCGGGGTTCTGATATACATATACTCCACCCCAATGGCATCGCAATAGATCCCTTGCAAATGCTGGATGATCTCCCTTAGGGTGCTGGCCCCAATGCCGATGATCTGGCCCGCAGTGAAAACGATGTCCATATCGGATTGCTCCAAACCGAAATTCTCTATATCCAGGGTCGGGGAATACTTTCGTCTTTCCCTGACCGGATTGGTCTTGGTAAACAAGTGGCCCCTACTGCGGTAACCATCTATAAGCTTTACGACCTGGAACTCCTTTTGAAGGGTTTGCGGTATTTCCACTGATTGCCCATTGGGCATTGCCACACCTACCGATGCTGATGGCAAATCCATATCATCCAACAAGCTTTCCTGACCAAAATCAAAACCTTGGAAAAACGCTCGCCAGCTCGGCTCAACGCTATCAGGATTTGTTAAATACTTGTCATATAGTTCTGCGAAAAAGGAAGTATGCGCAGCATTTAAAAAAGAATATTTATCCATGAAGGTTATCTCTGTCTTTTGAACAAAATTTAATCAAAAATACAACAATTAACATTTCCACGCTTACCTTAGGGGGGAATATTACAAAAATTAACGATTATTATGAAAAGACAGCATTACGTATCAATTCAACTCATTTTGGCTATTTTTTTAACGTTCAGCAGCTTTTCAGCCCTTGGTCAAGGATATCAAAACTCTGGGGATTTTTGGGGCAAGGTGCGCTATGGCGGGGGTGTCGGACTCGGATTTGGCCAAGATACGTTCACTGCCGTTCTGGCCCCCAGTGCCATTTACCAGGCCAGTGAGTATGTGGCCGTGGGAGCGGGACTCAATTTCAATTATTCAAAATTCCAGGACTCCAAACTGACCGCCTACGGTGGTAGTTTGATAACACTGGTAAATCCCATACGCCCCATACAACTATCCGCAGAATTGGAACAGCTACGGGTGAACAGGCGTTTTGAATATGAAGGAGCCGATATTGTGGACAACTACTGGTCGCCGGCACTATTCGCAGGGATAGGCTACAGCAATGGCAATGTGACCTTCGGTATCCGGTACGACCTACTCTACGATGAGGAAAAGAGTATTTATGCCGATCCCTTTATGCCCTTTGTCCGATTTTATTTCTAAAGGACAGCCTAGCTGTATTTGGCCTTGAACCAGACTTTCTGCCACTCCCTTTTTAGGACCAAAAAGGCAACCTCCTCGGCCACTTCCACCACATCTACTGCCTCAATGGCCTTGACCATGTTTTCGGGCACATCTATGATATAAAGTAGGTTTAGGTATTCTGCGAATCTTTCCATGATGAGCACATAGATCTTTTCATGGATGACCTTCTTTAGATCTTCTGGAGCTATGTCTTCGGTCAATTCAATAAAAATATTGGCCAACCCGAAATCTTTCATCAATTGGGCCACCAAATTGCCATACAAGTTTTCTGCTTCCGCTGCTTCCAGCAATTTTGTGCTATTGGGAAAATTTACTACCATATGCTATCTACGAACAATCCCAAGTTTTGGTTTATTCGTTTTTATAAACTTTTCCATTTTTCATGACAAAAGTGACCTTCTCCAAGGTTGCCACCTTATCCACGGGATTTTCGTCCACCGCCACAATATCGGCCAAATATCCGGCCTTCAATTTACCTAGACTTTCGGACATCCCCAACAGCTCGGCATTGGTTATGGTTGCTGATGCCAATGCTTCCATGACAGACATCCCACCTTCCACCATGTATCCAAATTCCCTCGCATTCAATCCGTGTGTAAAGACACCTGCATCGGTACCAAAGGCTATCGGCACACCTTTCTTATAGGCCCTTTTGAACATATCCGCTACCAAAGGCCCTACCTCTCTAGCCTTTTGGGCTACTACCTCAGGAAAATATCCGGGAATGGCCGCCTTTTCCACCACTTGTTTCCCGGCGATGATCGTTGGCACCAAAAAGCTGTTGTATTTTACCATCATATCCATGGTGGCATCACTCATGAAGGTACCGTGCTCAATGGTCTTTACACCCCCCATAATGGCCCTCTGCATCCCCTCGTCCCCATGGGCATGTGCCGCGGTCAGCATTCCATAATCTTTGGCAGTATCCGTAATGGCCTTTATTTCCTCTACGGTAAACTGGGGGTTGCTGCCGCTTTTGGCGACACTCAATACGCCGCCCGTAGCCGTTATCTTTATGACATCGGCACCGTCTTTGTAACGTTGCCGTACCGCTTTTTTACCATCTTCAGGAGAATTTACCACCCCTTCCTTTGGCCCCGGATCCCCCATCAGGTCCCGCTTCATCCCATTGGTGGGATCGGCATGACCGCCTGTAGTGGCGATGGACTTCCCTGCGGTGAAAATTCTAGGGCCATCTACCAACCCCTTGTTGATGGCGTTCCTCAAGGCGATGTTCACCCCGGTACCGCCCAAATCCCTAACGGTGGTAAACCCGGCCATCAAGGTGTTTTTGGCATAGACCGTGGATTCAAAGGCCACATCGGCCTCGTTCTGTACATACCTGTTGATATAGGTCTTGGGGTTGGACTCGCTTTCGATATGCACATGCATATCTATAAGTCCAGGTAGCACCGTTTTGTTTTTTAGATCGATGATATTAACGTTCTCCCCACCCAAAATATAACCGTTCCTGATCTCTTGGATCTTATCCCCGGAGACTATGATGGTTTTTTCGGACAAAACCTTTCCCGATTGTACATCCACGATTTTTCCACAGTGCAAATACGTGTCTTGAGCGGTTACCAAAAATGGCAGAATTGCCAGTACGGCAAGGAGTAACTTTTTCATATGATCTATCTATTTTTTCCTAACTTTCAATTCCCAGTCCCAGGCAGATTTCATGGCCTCGTCCAAGGTAGATTGAGCCTTCCAGCCCAGCACATTATTGGCTTTTGTGGTATCGGCATAGGCGGTGGTAATATCCCCTGCCCTGCGGTCCACAATCTTGTAGTTCAATTTGTTCCCGGAGACCTTTTCAAAACTTTGGATCACTTCCAGCACCGTACTTCCCGTTCCCGTACCCACATTGAACACCTCGTAATTTTCCTTGTTCTTACCTTGCAGCAACCGCTCCAGTGCTACCACATGGGCCTTGGCCAGATCCACCACATGGATATAATCGCGAATACAAGTACCGTCCGAGGTCGGATAATCATCCCCAAAGACCGATAGCTCCTTGCGCAGCCCTACCCCGGTCTGGGTAATAAAGGGAACCAAATTCTGGGGCACGCCAATGGGCAGTTCCCCAATGGCCGCAGAAGGATGGGCCCCCATCGGATTAAAATAGCGCAGGGCGATGGCGTTTAGGCCGGTGGCCACTTTACAGGTATCCCGGATAATCTCTTCCCCGATCTGTTTGGTATTCCCATAGGGCGATTCGGCCGGTTTTACCGGGGCGTCTTCGGTAATGGGCATGGTATCTGCCTGTCCGTATACCGTACAGGAAGAGCTAAAAATAAAACCCACCTTTTCCTTTTGGGAAAGCTCCTGTAGGACATACACCAAGGTATTGATATTGTTCTCATAATAGAGCAATGGTTTTTCCACGCTCTCCCCTACGGCCTTGGAGGCCGCAAAATGGATGACCCCTTGGATATCCCGGTGCCTTTTAAAAAAATCGGTCACCTTGGGTTTTTCCTTAAGGTCCAATTTTTCGAATTCCGGCTCTTTCCCAGTAATGGAGGTGATACGCCCCAACACATCTTGGGATGAATTGGAGAGGTCGTCAATGATGACGACCTCAAATCCTTTATTTTGCAATTCTACTACGGTATGCGACCCTATAAATCCCAAACCTCCCGTAACGAGTATCTTCATTTCAATTAACCGTTAATGAACTTAATAATTGTTTGAGCAATAAAATCGATCTGCTCATCGTCTAGCTCGGTATGCATGGGCAGAGAAATAACCTCTTTGACCAATTGGTTGGTCACCGGAAAATCGGCCTCCATGTACCGGTCATCCACATACGCCTTTTGACGATGCAATGGAATCGGGTAATATACTCCGCAAGGGATTCCCTGTTCTCCCAAATGTTTTACCAAAGCATCCCGTTGTCCGTTCATGATACGCAGGGTATACTGATGGAACACATGACAATCGCAGGTATCACAAATGCCCTCACATCCGTTGACAGTCTTGGGCACCCGGATATTTGGCTGTCCCTGGAAGGCCTTTGAGTATTTTCTGGCCGCATCCCTTCTCTTGTTGTTATAGGTATCCAAATGGGGCAATTTTGCCCTCAGTACCGCTGCCTGCATAGAATCCAATCTGGAATTCACACCAACCACATCGTGGTGGTACCTCTCGTACATCCCGTGGTTTACAATACCCCTCAAGGTATGCGCCAGGTCATCGTCATTGGTGAAAATGGCCCCGCCATCTCCGTAGCAGCCCAAATTTTTGGAAGGGAAGAAGGATGTTGCCGCAACATGCCCTATGGTCCCGGCCATCACTTTGGTTCCGTCTGCCGAGGTATGGGTAGCCCCAATGGCCTGGGCATTGTCTTCAATCACATATAAATTGTGCTTTTTGGCAATCTCCATGATCGCATCCATATTGGCACACTGGCCGAACAAATGCACGGGAACAATCGCCTTGGTCTTCGGCGTAATGGCCTTTTCCAAAGCCGCAATATCTATATTGAAGGTATCCGGATCCACATCTACCAATACCGGGGTAAGCTTCAATAAGGCGATGACCTCCACCGTTGCGGCAAAGGTAAAATCGGCCGTGATCACCTCATCCCCCTGCTCCAATCCCAGTCCCATCATCGCTATTTGAAGGGCATCCGTACCATTGGCACAAGGAATCACATGCTTGACCCCCAAATAGGTTTCGAGCTCCTTTTGAAAGGCATGAACTTCCGGTCCGTTAATAAAAGCTGTGGTTTCTAGTATCTGGGTCAGGGATGAATTGATCTGTTCTTTAATCGACTGGTATTGCCCGTTAAGGTCTACCATTTGTATTTTCTTCATCTTCATTATTTATATAAACAATAATACAAAAATAAGGAACTGAAGCCAAGGTATTGTTCTAAAGAAGCGTATTTTAGCCCGAAACGATTACCGAGTGTTATTTCTATATAATTTAGCCGTACTGACAGCGTCCTTTCTCCTCCGATTGATCGCCAATTTTAGTCCCAAGCTACAATTGTTCGTGAACGGTAGAAAAGATGTGTTTTCCCAACTGGAACAACAGCTTTCCCAGGAAGCCCAAGTCATCTGGGTGCATACCGCATCCCTGGGGGAATTTGAACAGGGCCTGCCCATTATAGAAAAACTCAAATTGGCCTATCCCGATTTCAAGATCTTGGTGACCTTTTTCTCCCCTTCAGGTTATGAAGTAAAGAAGAATACGCCCGTGGCCGATCTGGTCCTATACCTTCCCTTGGACACCAAAAAGAATGCTGAAAGATTTATTGCATTGGGCCGACCAAAACTCGCCATTTTTGTAAAATATGAGATTTGGCCCAATTATTTACAAGAACTGGCAGCGCAAAAGATCCCCACCCTGTTGATATCCGCCATTTTTACCAAAAGACAGATATTCTTCAAAGGCTACGGCGGTTTTATGCGTAGGGGACTGGCATCCTTTTCCCATATTTTTGTACAGGACAAAAACTCGCTGGAGCTTCTAAAGTCCATCAACATCCACCATGTCACCATAGGCGGGGACACCCGCTTTGATAGGGTCTCGGAAATTCTGGCGCGCAACAATGCACTCCCCTTTATGGATACCTTCAAACAGGAAAACCTGTGCATGGTGGCCGGAAGTACATGGCCAGAGGATGAGGCCGTCCTGCTGGACTATATCAACAGACCTTCCCAGCAGTTGAAATATGCAATTGCCCCCCACAATATCAAGGACACCCATATCCAAAAGCTCAAAGGGGCCATAACCAAAAAAACGGTGCTATTTTCTGAATTGGACAGGGCCGATATCAGCAATGCCGAGGTTCTGATCATAGATACGGTGGGACTCCTCACCAAGATCTACAGCTATGCCGATATCGCCTATGTGGGCGGCGGATTCGCAACCGGACTCCACAATACCCTGGAACCGGCGGTTTTTGGGATTCCAGTGCTCATAGGCCCACAATATCAGGGCTTCAAGGAGGCCGAGGACCTGGTAGCCCTACAAGGCGTACTACCGATATTGAACAAAACGGACTTGCAAAAAACCATGGACGAATTGGTGCAAAACACGGCATTCCATCAAAAGACAGGGGATATCAATACCACCTATATCAACCAAAACAAAGGGGCCAGCACCAAAATACTGGACCATATAAAATCCATTTTATAGCGTCCTGAATTTCAATTTGGTGACGCTTCTTGCTTTCATGGGACCAATTTCCTTTTGTTTTCATTTATCAAAATGCCGTTTGTTTTTTTAGTATGTTTACATACTTTGACCAACCAACCATGAACAATCGCATACTCAGAATCTCCCTTACGGCGGCCCTGGCCGGATTCCTATTTGGATTTGACACCGTAGTGATCAGCGGGGCCAATTTGCCCATCAAAGAACTATGGAACCTCTCGCCCTGGTTCCATGGCACCTTTATTATGTCCATGGCCCTATGGGGCACCGTTTTGGGATCCCTTTTTGGAGGTATTCCATGTGACCGCTTTGGCCGGAGAAAAACCTTGTTCTGGATCGGGGTACTATATTTCCTGTCCGCGATGGGCTCTGCAGTGGCAACGGACCCTTATATGTTCTCATTCTTTAGGTTTATAGGCGGACTGGGCGTAGGCGCCTCTTCCGTAGCGGCACCCATTTATATATCTGAAATATCCACGGCCCAAAATAGAGGGAAGCTGGGAGCCCTGTACCAGTTCAATATTGTCTTCGGTATATTTATCGCCTTTATTTCCAATTACCTGCTCAAGGGATTCGATGGCGCCAACGATTGGCGCTGGATGCTAGGGGTGGAGGCCATCCCTGCCCTGATCTATTCTGTCATGGTGCTGCAGGTACCGGATAGTCCCAGATGGCTGGTCATCAACAAAAAGGATGAGGCTGGGGCCCTAAAGATGCTCACCTATATCTCGGACAAAGCCCAGGCCATAGTGAAACTGGCGGAAATAAAAGCTTCCATTGGGGTAAAGACCACCAAAGAGGGACTCTTTGAAGGGAAATACAAAAAACCGTTGGTCCTGGCATTTTTGATCGCCTTTTTCAACCAGCTTTCGGGCATCAACTTTGTGCTCTACTACGCCCCAGAGATCTTGGAAAGGGCCGGATTGGGCGGGAAGGAATCCCTCTTCAACTCCATCTCCATTGGGATCATCAACCTGATCTTTACCCTGATTGGCATACAGTTGATCGATAGGCTGGGAAGAAAACAATTGATGAAAATAGGATCCTTGGGCTATATTGCCAGCTTGTCCATGGTAGCCTGGTGCTTCTATACAGGGGCAAGCTCTACCCTTCTACTCATCTTTATCTGTGCCTTTATCGCTTCCCATGCCATTGGACAGGGGGCCGTGATCTGGGTCTTTATATCCGAAATATTCCCCAACAAGGTCAGGGCATACGGACAATCCTGGGGTACCGGGGTACATTGGGTATTTGCAGCGGTCATCACCCTGATCACCCCTATCTTTTTGGACAGTACCGATGGGGTCTTTAAGGACAACCCTTGGCCGATCTTTATATTCTTTGCCTTTATGATGGTGCTACAATTGTTTTTTGTGATCTTTATGATGCCGGAAACAAAGGGAATTACCTTGGAGGATCTGGAAAGGAAATTTACCAAGGAGTAAACAAAAAAAAACGACAAGAAGCGCTTGTGACCAACTACGGGCGCATACTTGCCATATTTATAATTTATTGACCGTATTTAGTCGAAATTTTCAATGATTCCATTGAGAATTAGCAATTTATTACGTAATTTAGGACAAAGGTTCATCAAATGGAAATGGAAAACGAATTAACCATCGGCATAAAAATCCTGAACGGATTTCTCAGGATTATGGTCGCGGTACTGATAGTTATATTGGTAGCCGTAATTTTTTGCTTGATATTGGCGGCCTTTGGTTTCTTTTAGACCAATAGGCCAATTCCCTGAGCCTTAACCTGACAATATTTTTTTAAACCTACTGCAGATTTTTTACCCTAAACACCAAGAAGCTGGTGTATTCTTTTATGGTCAAAAATGAAATTCTTAAGCCTGTTCCAAATATTCCATCAGCATCGGGATCTTGTCCACTTTGTCTGCCGTCAAGGGTTTTTGGACAAAATGGATGATGTTCCCATAGTTTTTCGACTTTTCCATATCCAGGATATCCACGGAAGAGGTCAATACGATCACGGACATCCTGCCCTCTAGGCCGTGTTGGTATACGGCATCCAAAAACTCCCATCCGTCCATGACCGGCATATTGATATCCAACAACACCAAATGGGAGACTGCCGCCCCTTCCGCCCCTTGGAAATATGCCAATGCTTCAGCTCCATTTTCGAGCTGTACCACCCCTTGGGAAGTGTATTTCCTTAGAATCCTAAGATTCACGAATTGTATGATCGGATCGTCATCCACAAGAACAATCTTATTCATCTTGATACAGTTGATTGGTTTTTAAATCATTTGTAATCTGTGCAATATCCCTGGTGATCTGGTCTATTTCATTGGAAGCATTTCTAATCTCCTTCAACAAAAATTCTTGGTCTCCCTCATTGTTTTCCTCCGGATCCAACAATAAATTGGTGAGGCCCATCATCCGCACCAAGGGTGCCCTGAGCACATGGCTCTGCATCCATGCGATCTTGTTGAATTTGATATTTTGGGATTCAATGGTCTCGATATGCTTGGTAAGCCCGGAAATATCAAAAGCTACCACCTGTCGGCACACCCGTTCCTTAAAGGTAATAGGGTTGCTGTGGATACGTACATCGAAAACCTCCCCATTTTTCTTCCGGTGCTTGAAGGCCCCGTTAAAGACCCTACGGGCATTTGTTCTCACATCCGCTATCTCCTTCATTAATGGGGTAATCTCCCCTTCGGGCCTAATATCGGAAAGGGTTAGCTCCATAAATTCCTCCCTGCTATATCCATAGCAATCTACGGCAGCTGAATTGACATCCAGGAACTTGAGGGTCTCCAGATCGTACACCCAAGAGGGTTGGGGCGATAAATGGAACAGGTCGTTGTATTTCTTTTCGGAATCCCGCAATTTCTCCAAATACCTATTCTCTTCCGAAACATCGCGCATGGATCCCACCATTCGGAAAGGTCCACCATGGTCATTTCGCAGTATACTGGCCTTCTCATGGATATCTATATAGGTACCATCGCCCTTTAGATAGCGATATTTCGCCTCAAAATAATTCTCGTCCGGGTTGCGGAGCAGGTCTTTCAGCAGGCCCAACACCCGTTGGACATCTTCGGGATGCATATGGTTAATCCTGGTCTGAAGGGTGACTTTCCTTTTGGGCAGTTGATGTCCAAAATGTTTTTCATAGCCCGAGCCCCAATACACATCTTCATTGATGATGTCCCAATCATAAATTACCTCTTTGGTAAGGTCCGCGATCCTTTGAAATCGCTTATTGGCTATTTTTGCTTTCAGTACGTAATTGTTCCGCTCCGTGATATCACAAATGGCACCTACCATACGGACGGCCTTTCCATTGGCATTGCGGATGATAAAGGCCTTATCGTTCACAATAACGAAATTGCCGTCTGCCTTTTTGAAGCGGTATTCCTCTTCCCAGGTTTCATGGTCCTCCTCCAAAGATTTTTCAAAGCTGGCCTCTACCCGCACCCTATCTTCAGGGTGTATATTTTCTGCCCAAAGGGTCAAACCGGCCTTGGCATACTCATCGGGCTTGTGCCCATAGGTCTCAAAGAATATATCGTTCCAGTGCAGGGTCTCTTTGACCAGGTCCAGATCCCAGATGGCATCCGAGGTGGCCTTGGACAGGTAGGTCAATCGTTGCATGGCCTCTTCCAGTTTGGTGTAATCCTGTTTCTGCTGGGTAATATCCTCAATGGTACCCACCATTTCCACTACAATACCTTCTTTATCGCGGATGAGCGTATTGCTTGCTACCAAAAACCATTTCCAGGAGCCGTCCTTGTGTTTGATCCTATAGGCAACCTCATAATGGTCAATATGACCCTTTAAATAGTCCTTCCAATTGTCTTTTAGCCCCTCCAAATCTCCAGCGTGTATCATGGATTCCCATTTCTCCATGGTCAATGGCTGTAATTCTGTTTCAGAATAGCCCAATAATTGTGCCCATTTTGGATCAAAATAAAGGACCTGTTTTTTCAGGTTACAGGTCCACAGGCTCAATTTGGAATTCATGACAATATTACGGTTCACTTTCTTCTGCATGGCGAGCTCCTCCTGCACCAACTGCAATTTCTTTTCGGACTCCTGAGCCTCAAGGGTAGTGGATATTTGGGAAGCCACGGTCAACAAGGCCTTTTCCTGCTCGGCAGTCAACTGAAAGGTTTGGGCATAGAATAGGTGCAGCACCCCAAGGGCCACCCCCTCCCGGGTCTTTATGGGACAACCGACATGACCTGAAATTGCCTTATGATCAGCATCCAATACCAGTGGTTCAAGACCTACTTTTTTAAGACAAAAAATGATATCCAAGGAATTGGACGAACTAAGGGTTTGGGCCACCAAGTTGCCCAAGGTCTTTTGATCCTCTCGACGGATTAGGGAACCAAGGGAGCAACTGATCTTCCCGTCTCCATCTAGGTGCGAGAAACCTACCGCAGATGCCCCACCAATCAACTTGGCCAGATCGAGCATGGGTGCTATGGTATCCAAGGAGTTATTTTCCACTTGTGGTGACGGTTATTTGGGAATTAAAAAAAATGGTCTTTTTCATGGCCTCTTATCATTTATTACTAGGGTACTCTTTCTAATCCACTGACCTTCAGTTTACTAATACAATCATCTATAGACCTTAAAAAAAGGTCCTATATTAACAAGATGTTAGAACTCATAAGTAAGAAAAATATTATAACATATTCAAGATTTGTAGGGCAAAATTAAGGTTTATTTCCAATGGGTATGTACACAAAAGAAGTTTTTAAGCCGAAACGAATGAGCCTTAATGACAACAGTTCCCATACCATACCCCATTATAGCAACTACCCAAGAACCATAGGAATACCACTGCCTTCATTTTTGAAAATATGTGTGGCAAAAAAAAAAGATGTAACTCAGCAAGTTTCATCTTTTTGTATTGGAAAGGGGAAGTTTGTTAATCGTTCTTGCCCTTCATCATTTTGTTCCAATAGAGATATGGCAACCCATATTTCTTTAGCATCCACAATCCCCAATGCTCTTTGGCACTATTTAAAACAAGCATTTGCTTTAATTTGGGGTCAGGGGTAAAGGTATTTTCATAATCCAACTCTGCCAACACCATTTTACCATAATCGGTCACAAGCGGACAGGAGGAATAGCCATTATATGCTTTTGTCCCAATTGTGTTCTGTTTGATCAACATATCTAAATTCTTGAGATGGCCCACTACTATGCTTTATCCTTTACTGAACCATGGTTGCTGTGTTACTTTAAAATCTGGCTCACACCCTAGGTCTCATACTAGATAGCCTTCTTTACCGTTATACTGTCTTATGTAATTGATGTAGTTCATCGAAAAAAAGTAGGGTAAAACCATAGTCAGTTGTTTTACCATACATAAACCCAAATATTTAATAATTACTACTATGAAACAATTGAATCAAATGCTTGGACTTGCACTGCTCAGTGCATTTACATTAATCTCCTGCTCCAAGGAAGAATCCGCTTCGGATTCGGGGAAACTGGCGCTAAGCGCAAAAAGCACCACTTCGGCAACATCATCTTCCAAACAAGGGACCACCTCCAAGAGCGTGGCGGAAGGGATTGAAATCACCGACTTCGTCATCAACCTGGTGGAATTTGAACTGGAAATAGATGTGGAAGAATTTGAAATGGAAGGGGATCAGAACGAAGATTGGGATGACGACGGTTACTTCGATTTTGAAGATGAGATAGAGTTGGAAGGCCCCTTTACCCTTGACCTGATGGCGGGACAGATCAGCTTTCTGAATGTGACCGTTCCCAACGGCCGCTATGAGGAAGTGGAGTTCAAGATCAACAAAAGCAAGGATGTGAACAGTGAGATCTTTGACAAATCCGTACTGATCAAAGGCTTCGTAAACGATGTTCCCTTTGTCTTCTGGCATGATTTCATGGACGAGATAGAGATCGATTTTGAAGATCCTACAGTGGATGTTACCATTTCCAATAACACCGAGAACTTGGTGATCGATTTTAACCTCTCCCTTTTGTTCAATTCCGTTAACGGGGTAGACCTCAGTGGGGCAATGGATGGCAACAACGATGGCCTTATAGAGATATCGCCACGCGATACAGACGGCAACAACGATCTGGCACAATCCATTCGAAACAAAATGAAGGATATCATTGACTTGTTGGAAGATTAACCCAAGAGTATAAAGTAGTATAAAAACCTAGCTTCACTGCTGGGTTTTTTTTTGTCAAAAAAATCAAACCATACCTCCAAAAAAACACAAAAAAAGCCTCTCGTCTCCGAAAGGCTTTTGTGTTTTTTAATGTGGTGTCATACACCTCTATACCTTTGGCTGCCCTTTTCAGGGGCTGCCAATACTTAAATTTTTACGCGTTCCTGTTCCATGCTCTGCACCAATCGGGCAACAAACCATTTGGTATTGCTGGCGAACTGTGCTATTTTTTTGAAAACAACAGGTAGGTCGTACGGTTGAAAATCGAATCGCAGGATTACCTCCGGTATTTCGATACCACGGATCTCCAGTCCTCCCTCAATCTGAAAATCGAGAAACTCAAAACGCGACGTAGGTTTTACGCTCTTGTTACTAAGAACAAAACTGTTACCGGTTTTGGCCAAATAGAACCTAAAGGCGGTATATTCCCCAGCCGGCAACTGCAACATACTTTTCGACCTTAAAAAATGTCCCGTATGCAGCCCTTTGATCTGTAGCACCCTTGGTGGGAAATTTTCGATTTTATGTTCCTGCCCATCTTTATCAATGGCGGAAATACTGCCAATATTAAGGTTCATTTCGGAAATCCCCATTTTGGTAGCCTGGATACTCTGAAGCACCAAATCCTTCTGTTGCTTTCCTTCGGTTTCCCACTGCCCTAATACATCAAATGAATAGGGAACAGTCTGCCATATTGTTGGATAAAATTTTACTTTCTTCATAATTGTATAGTTTAAAAAATTATACAGGGCAAATGTCCGACAGAAGTGCGGACCAAAACTCCGCTCCATTTGCCATTTTCTATGCTATATTACCTTTTTATGACAATATTAAGAATCCTTTAAGTTAATATTACACAAAATCAAGGGGTTAGATACAAAAACAACGCCTACCATTCCTAAACATCTTGGGTTCGTTGAACCCTATTTCAGGGTTAAAACCACGCTTTTATTTTTCCTTTCAAAAATTATATTTTAGTTTTGCCTAAATTTATTATTAGACATATAAATGAAATTGATTTAGGACGTATGAAGTATCTTTTTTATATTTTCGTTATAATGACCACTTTTGTGGGTGCACAAGACCAGAAAGCGACGGTTTCCGGAAAGGTTACCTCCCAAGGCAAACCCATTCCCTATGCCAGTATCTATGTCAAGGGAGGGACACAGGGCAGCAGCACCAATGAGGAAGGCCGGTTTCAGATGACCGTACCCTCGGGCAAAATTTCCCTGGTGGCCCAATCACAGGGCTACAGGACAGCGACCAGGACCGTTACCCTAATAGCGGGGGAAAACACCGTGATTGATTATGACCTTTCCGAAATAGATGAAACTTTGGACGAGGTGGTGGTTACCGGCACACGTACCGAAAAGCGGAGAACGGATTCGCCCGTGATCGTAAACCTGATCAATAGTGAGACCCTGCAACAGGTAACAGCAACGGATCTTTCCGAAGGCCTGCGTTTTCAGCCCGGTCTGCGGGTAGAGGTAGATTGCCAGACCTGCAACTACAGTCAAATACGCATGAACGGCCTACAGGGCGGCTATTCTCAGATCCTCATCAACGGTAGGCCTATTTTCAGTCCCCTTACCGGACTCTATGGTCTGGAACAGATTCCGGTGAACATGATAGAACGCATCGAGGTGGTCCGTGGTGGCGTATCGGCCCTTTATGGCTCCAGTGCCATTGGGGGTACGGTAAATGTAATCACCAAGATTCCCAAACAAAATGGGTACAGCATTGGGTATTCGTACCAAAATATCAATGGAGGTGCAGACCAGAACCTGATCAACGGAAATGCCACCATCATTAACGATGCCGCCAATGCGGGCGCCAATTTTTTCCTGAGCAACAGAACGAGGTCTACCTATGATGCCAATGGGGACAACTTCTCCGAACTCCCCGAGCTCAAGGACAATTCCTTTGGAATGAACGCCTTTTATCTGCCCACGGAAAATTCCAAACTGGAAGCCAGTATCAGCAGCCTCTATGAATACCGTTATGGGGGTGAGATGGTGGAAAAACCTGCCTTCTTAACACAACAAAGTGAGGAGCGGGACCACCACGTACTGATGGGAAGCCTGGATTACCAGATCAATTTTGACAATAGCTCCCTGATCCTGTATTACGGGGGACAGCGCACCGATCGCGACCACTATACCGGTATTGTTCCAGATGATGAATCCGAAAGACAGGAATTTATTGCCAATCCGCCCTACGGCACTTCAGAGGTCACCACCCACCAAGGGGGTGTTCAGTACAACCAAAAGTTCAACAACTTTCTTGGAGGTACCACCGTGCTCACTGGGGGTACTGAATATATCTATGACGATGTTATGGACAACATAGCATCCTACAATTACCTGATTGACCAAACGACCAAAAATCTGGGGATTTTTGTTCAGAACGATTGGGAGCTTACCAAAAGCCTGAATTTTCTCTCGGGCTTCCGTATAGACAACCATAATCTGGTGGACAAGGCCATTTTCAGTCCACGTCTGTCCCTACTTTACAAATTGCAGGAGACTACCCAGTTCAGACTCGGATGGGGAACCGGTTTTAGGGCACCCCAAGCCTTTGATACGGACCTGCACATTGCCTTTGCTGGAGGTGGGGTGTCCAGGATCTCGCTAGCTGATGACCTGGTAGAGGAACGCTCCAACAGCTATACCGCTTCCATGAACTACGACAAAGCCAGTGAGCATTTTATTGGCGGGTTTACCATAGAGGGCTTTTATACCCATTTGGACGATGCCTTCTACCAATTTCCATTGGGAGAGGACGAATTTGGGGAACGGTTCGAAAAAAGGAACGGCAGCGGTGCCACCGTAAAAGGCGTCACGCTGGAGGCACGGGCCAATTTTGATTATGTGGTGGAGGTGGAGGCCGGTTTTACGCTCCAATCGAGCTTGTTCGATGATCCGGTAGAAAATATCGAAGGGCTTCCTACCAAAAGGGAATTTCTGAGGACGCCCAACGATTACGGCTATGCCACGCTATCCTATACCCCTACCAAAAAATTTAGCGCTAGTGCTAATTTGATCTATACTGGACAGATGGATATTACCCACTTTGGGGGGGAAGGCACCGGACAGACCGTAGATGAATACAAGGTTACCCCTACCTTTGCAGAACTGAGTTTACGTGCGGGCTACACTATAGACCTGCCAAAATTAAGTACGGCACTGGAACTGTTCGGAGGGGTAAAGAATATCACCAATAGCTACCAGGACGATTTTGATACGGGCAAAAACAGGGATAGCAATTATATCTATGGGCCTGCGGCACCACGAACCGTTTTTGTTGGACTAAAAATAAATTCATTGTAGGGATGAAAATCATAGGGATCTTCATAATATATGTTTCTGTATTGATGCTGGCCAGCCCCGCCCTTTCCCAGTCGGGCAACAAGGTGCAATGGCTCGATTTCCACCAATTGGAAGATTCCCTAAAAACGAGCCCCAAAAAGGTGTTCATCGATTTTTATGCCGATTGGTGCGGCCCCTGTGTAAAGATGCAAAAAGAGGTTTTTACGGATCAAAAAATTATTACCATCCTGAACAAGGAATACTATGCCGTAAAAATGAATGTAGAAAGTAGGGATACCATTAGATTCGGTAACCAGGTTTTCGTCAACGAACGGATCAACAAGAGAAATCCGGTACATCAGATCCCCTTGTTGATGGCCCGGCAAAAGAACAAGCCCTTCTCCCTTCCGGCACTGGTCTTTATGGATGAGAACTTTGAGGCCAAAGCCCGTTATTTTCAATATCTGAATGTGGAACAGCTCTACGAAATTCTGTCGCAATAAACAGAGTTGACCCTTCCTGTACCATACCGGACCAAAAGCCCAATCCATTTATAGCCTTTTTGGATCGGTTTACCCTGATTTTCCATCTGTTTGTATCGCATAGGCTACCAATGGCACAAATTTACCCCCATAAGAGTTATCGGTCGCCGTCCGCCTCTCTTTATGGCGTATCTTAGTAGATGACAATCAGCCTATTGGCCACGCAACCCCCTTGGATATGAACACCATTTTTTTCAAGAAACTCCTTGGTGGCCTGGTCTTGCTTGGCACCACCTTTTTTATAGTGCCCAAAACCGGGGTCAAGGAAGGCAGCATCACCAATCTCTACGATGCTTTTGGGAAAAATCCCACGTTGACCAAAGACTTCGGATTTTCCTGTATCACCCGCTATGGGGGCAAGACCATCCTTTTCGATTCCGGCAGCAATGCCGATATTTTTAAGTCCAACACCACCAATTTGGGGATCAATTTGGCACAGGTGGATATTGTAGTGGTCTCCCACGGGCATTTTGACCACCTCAACGGTTTGGATTATCTGCTCCATGTAAACCCCAAGGTAAAAATCTATTTCCCTTTTGATATTTTTTGGGGTGCTCCCGTACCTTTTGATGCTACGGGGCAGGAGCCATCCGTAACCGATTCCTTGCCCCGACACATGCAGTATTTTGATGGGGAAAGTACCAAATTCACTGTGGCACAGAGCGGACGGTTTTGGAATGCCGATATAGCGTTTGTAAAGTCTACCCAAGAAATTTTGCCCGGCCTCACCTTGGTTGCCACCACCTCTCCCTATATGGGCTATTTTTCCTGCTACCCCGGCAAAAGCTTTGTAGAGGGGCAGTTTGACACCCATAAGGACGATTGCAAACAGACGGGCCTACCAGAGCTTTCATTATCTATGAGTACGGACAAGGGTGAAGTACTGCTGGTGGGCTGCTCCCATTCCGGAGTGGAACATATCATAGCCGAAACCAAAAAACAGACCAACAACAAGATCGATCTGGTATATGGGGGTTTCCATTTGCTTCCCTTTGATAGAATGCAAACGACCCTTTTGGTAGATAAAATAAAAGACGAGCTGCAAGTACGCCGCGTTGCTCCCGCCCATTGCACGGGACATCTGGCCTTTAAAATACTGGAGGAGCACTATGGGGCCGACTATATCTACGCCGGCTTGGGCGAAACCATTTCCTATTGATGAATCCCCAACCATAAAACTACATATCAGAAATAAGTGCCCTATTTTTTTGATTCCTATGCCCAAGAGAAGGTGGAGGATATTTAAAGAATACCTGTTTTTCATCAACTGGGGACCGGTGACCACTAGCGGGAGAACAGTTTCCATGTAAAAAAAGGATGTCAATGGGGATTGGTAAAATGTGGTGGGTGCCGATAGCTATCGGGAGGACCGATGATTTTGAATAGTCCCAATATCAAACGATGAACTGCTACCCAACGGTAAATGCTGTGTTACCTCTGAGCCAGAAAATTCGCAAGACTTACAGCTATACCAATTAGGACGGAAAATTGAACTAATTTCTACAACCGATCTTGGCATACCTTTGGTAAACAAACCACTATGGATAACAGTTATGGCCCATCATAAAAAAATGCCCCTGACCAAAAATAGGCCAAGGGCATTCTTATAAAAAAAGCTGTCCTTACAAGGGCTACTCCACGGCAATATTGAATGTAGCGGCAAGATCTGTTTCTCCACCGGCATCTGCCAAGGAACCATCATTTGGTTTCTTGGGTTCGTGGCGTAGGGTAAAGGTAAGGGTACCGGAACTTACGGCTCCTGCCGTTAATGTAAATTCCGTTCCCAAGGGGTTGCCGTTTCCATCAAAGTTTTCGTACGCAGTGCTTACGTCCAGTCCACTACCAACGGTATAAAAAAACTGGTGCTCCGCGCTTTCGCCCTCTACCTCTTCGGTAATATTCTCTGCTGGGGTTACCGTTTCGTTCAATACGGACAAGCTGCCGTTGTATTGCGTACCGGCCGCTAGATTTCCAGAAACCGTTACTTCCGGCGCATTGGGACCGTCCCCATCCAGATCACGGGTCTGTAAGGTTATGGCCGTACCGCCTCCAACCGGGGAAAGGGTTACCGTAAGGGTGGTGATCACTTCTTCTTCATTAACGGCTATTGGCGTATCGTCACCATTTGAGCAGCCTGTAAACAAAATACCGGCCAAAAATAGGGCGCTTAAAATTGTCTTCTTTTTCATTGTTGTGGTTTTAATATTAATAATTGTATTTAAGATTTAATAAAAAGTTTCTTCCCAAATCGTCCGCGTAATAGCGCAGGCGGTTCAGGTAGTTCCGGTATGAGGTATCCAATAGGTTGGTTACGGTAAATCCAAGGGTAAGCTTGGATCTTTGGTCCATATATAGATCTATACTGGAACTAAAATTGAGCAAATGGTAAGCCTCTGGTGGGGTACTCACATCTACAGTTTCCATGGTTTCTGTTTCTGGTACAAAAACCTCAAAATTGTTGTCCGGAAATTCGTTCTGGCCAAACATATAATCGCTCTGCAGGGACAATTTCAAATTGCGGACATTGGGGTTTTGGTATACCACCCCATTTTGGATGTTCACGGGAGGCATATTGATCAGTGCCTCGTTCCGGGTGCGGTCATAGCCCTTGACCATGGAAAACTGGTGGTTGAAACGGAAATGCTCGGCAAAGGCCAAAGAGGCATCCACATCTACCCCCAACAATTGTGCATTGGTCTGGCGGTATTCCCACACCTGAAAATTGCCCCTTACCGTCTGTTGTATTTCCTTAGGTTCTATTACCATAAAATCGGTTATGGTATTGATATAGGGGTTCACTGAAAATCCAAAAACGGTGTTCTCCCGCTGGAAGGTCAGGGACAGCTTATGGGATACTTCCGGACCAAAGCGCAGATCACCCAACTCTATTCGGGAGGCAGAATGGTGCAGCCCTTCACTAAAAAGTTCAGAGGGATTGGGTGCGCGTGAGGCCAAGGAATAATTGAAAAACAGGTTGTACTGTTCGTTAAAGGAATATGTGGCCCCGGCCGTGGCAGAGGTATTGTAAAAATCCAATTTTGGATTGGTGAGGATCTGGTTGCCCACCTCCTCCACCACGATCTCGGGAAACAGTTCATCATAGTTCCGCGCTTCCCAAAAGGAGGTCCGGTAAAATTTGAACACATCCATATAGTTGTAGTCAAAACGCAGCCCGGCCTCTACCACCAGGTGCTCCCCAAACCGGTAATCTGTAATGGCATAGACCCCAAGATCGTATTTGTCATAATCTGGTATCAAACGTCTTACCCCGGTATTGGGATCCGCAAAGTTGTTCTGGTAGCGGGCCATGGCCCCCACCTTTAGGGTTCCGGCATCAAACAGGTCCCGGTCCAGATCGAGCATCAGGGTATGGGTATCCAGTTCCAGATCCAGGGAAGCATTATCCGCATCTTCCCCCCTACGGATATCGTATTCCTGACGGTTGTTCCGTTGAAAATCATATTGAAGGCTAATTTTACCCACGCCCTCGAAACGTCGGAACACTTTTAATCGGGCCAAATGGTGGGTCACCTCCTGCCTGGGGTTTCCTATGTCATAGGTAAAATCCCTGATGATGAGCGGCCGGTCGCTATTGATTGCCCGGACCTGGTCTTGGGCACCCCCCAGATGGGAGGCCCGTAAGATGCCGATATCGTTTTTAAAGAAGGAATAGTAGCCTTCCACACCGTATTCCAATTCGTTGAGTCCAAAGCGCAGGGAGGCGTTCCGCTCAAAAATTCCCGTATTGCTAAGTACGTAATCTGGGGCCTCAAAATCGCCAAAACGCTTTACCGTACCCTGAAGGGTTCCGTACCAACCACTCTTGTAGCTTTTGGTGACCTGGGAGGTTACCGATGAGCCCCTGCCATTGGATGAGGCGCTCATAATCGTCTTGCCGAACAAGGTATCCTTGCGGGCCACTTTGGCGGCCTCGGCAACAATAACACCCCCAACGGCATCGCCACCGTACCGCAGGGCCCCGGCCCCTTTGATCAGGGTAAGGTTGCTTGCAGAATTGACATCAATGTTGGGTCCGTGCTCCGCACCCCACTCCTGATCTTCCATACGCACCCCGTTGTTGACAATGATAATACGGCTGCTGTGCAAGCCGTTGACCATGGGTTTTACCACGGTATTGCCCGTATTCAGGGAAGAGACCCCGCTAATACTGTTCAGGGCATCGCCCAGGGTACCACTGCTGAAATCTTCCAACTGCGCATTGGAAATCTTATTCTCAAAAAGGGTCTTGGTCTGGTTCCTGTAGGCCTCCCCTTCCAGTACAACCTCATTGAGCTCCTCCAAATGGTGTTCCAGCAGAAAATTGTTGGTGGTATTGCCATCTACCCTTACGGTAAATCCCTTGGACAGGCAATAGGGGTGCGACACCTGAATGGCGTAGGTACCCTTGCAGAGTCCGGTAAAGGTGTACTTACCATCCAGATCGGAGAGTACCGCTTGTTCCGTTCCGGCAAGGATCAGAGTGGCACCCGGTAAAAGGGAACCATCATGCAGGTCCTTTACAGATCCTGATAGGGTATAATTGCAATCTTGTGATAAGGAGATACTGCTACATAATAGCAGTACAAATAGAGCGTAATAGCGCATAGTACTTCTTGAATTAAAATATTGGAACCGGGTGGTGTGGTCTTTTAACCTAGTAGGTATGGCGGTGCCCGTAATTGGGTATTGGTATGTTTAAAAGAACTGAATAAAGGGGATGAAAATTGACATGCCTCCTTTTTCAGGACGGTGGGCAGCAACAGCTCGGTGTTGTTGGTCACACTGTAATGGTAAGTGGATTGGTGAAAGTGACAAATTTGGCAATCTGTGGCCTGCTCATGTACATGAGCCACCTGCTCTTTGCAAACCTGATGTTCGTGACCTTGAAAAACATGAGATAATTGAATAGCATTGGGCAGCATTAAAGCTGTAAGCAGCAATAATGCCGTAAAAACACGTACAAATTGTTTTTCAATTCCCATGGGGGCGTTTTGCTTTCGCTATTCCTAACGTTGGAAGCCCGAAGATATAAAACAATTTTGAAAATTGAAATTTTTGTTGAACCATCATAGGGCAATACGGGGGTTAGAGGACAGTTTCTAGCGTAGCAGGTTCAACAGAATGTGCTGATCAGTGTATTCATTACTGAAATAAATGAGGTTTAGCCCAATATATCTTAAAGCTCTATACATGAAATGTGGTTGAATTGCCCCTTACCTAATGGCATGACAAATACGCTCCCCCAATCCTATAAAATCCCAAACGAGTCAAAGATCAAACCAACATTGTCAACCCACCTAAAATCATCTTCATAATTTTATGCGTGTAACCAATGTTACTGCACAACTGTTTATGAATTGGTATTTTTAATACTTCAAAAACAAAGACGATGATGAAAATTGAACAATTTGAATATAAACCTTTGGCCCACTATTCCTATATCCTTATCAGTGATGGGGAAATGGCCATTATTGATCCAGAGCGTAATCCTATGCATTATTACGCTTATGCCAAGGCCAATAATGCCACTATAAAAGCGGTCTTTGAAACACACCCCCATGCAGATTTTGTAAGTTCCCACTTGCAGATCCATGAGGAAACGGGTGCCACGATCTACAACAGTGAAAAGTTGGGAGCAGATTATCCCCACCAACCCTTTGATGAGGGCAACAGCATTAAAATTGGCAAAGCCACCTTGGGCGCCATCAATACCCCTGGCCATTCCCCGGACAGTATTACCATCGTGGCGAAAGAAGGGGACCAAACCGTGCTCTTTACGGGCGACACCCTCTTTATTGGTGATGTAGGTCGCCCTGATCTACGTGAAAAAGCTGGGAAGATGCAGGCCAAACGCCAGGTGCTTGCCGAAGCCATGTACCAGACCATTCAGGAAAAGTTTACCCATCTGCCCGATGATGCCATCGTATACCCCGCACACGGTGCCGGCTCCCTCTGTGGCAAGAGCATGAGCGATGCCAATAGCAGCACCTTGGGCAACGAACGTATGGGGAATTGGGCGTTTAAAAAACAGACCAAAGAGGAATTTGTAGACCACCTGCTCGACAGCCAGCCCTTTATCCCTTCCTATTTTGGATACAATGTGGATATCAACAAGACGGGGGCAGCAACCCTTCGCAAAGCCTTGGCCGCTGTGCCCTTTAAAATGGGTGCCACCGCCAAAGGAGTGATCGTTGATGTACGGTCGGAATCAGACTTTAAAAAAGGGCATCTCCAAGGCAGTATCAACATTCAGGCGACTTCAGAGGATTCCAAGTTCGAAACCTGGTTGGGGGCCATCGTACAACCCGAGGAGAAATTCAGTTTGGTCATCGATAAGCCCGAGGATCTGGAACCCATGTTGGAGCGGGTAGCCAAAATTGGATATGAAAGGCAATTGCAGACCGTACTGACACTTGCCAAGGAAAGTTTGCTAAAAATGAAGCCCTTGGATCTTCAGGATTTCAAGCAGCATCCCGATAAGTATACCATCGTAGATATCCGTAACCAGAGTGAGATCAACGAGGGCAAGTTTTTTGAACAGGCCTTGGAGCATCCGCTCAACGAACTCAGGGAAACGGCCAATAAAATCCCTACGGACAAACCGGTGGTGGTCCATTGTGCCGGCGGGTACCGTAGTGCTGCCGGGAGTAGTATTCTGGAATCCGAATTGGATGGGGTTACGGTTTTTGATTTGAGCGAGGATGTGAATGAATTTAAAAAATAAGTAGGGCGAGCATCAGGCAGATTGCTTCACTGCGTTCGCAATGACGGTCGCCAAGGGTCATTGCGAGCGGAACGAAGTGGAGCGCGGCAATCTCATCAATGGAACCAAGAAGGGACAGATTGCTTCACTGCGTTCGCAATGACAGTCGCCAAGGGTCATTGCGAGCGGAACGAAGTGGAGCGCGGCAATCTCATGAAAGGGACACCAATGGGACAGATTGCTTCGGCCAAAACGCCTCGCAATGACAGCCAGGGAAAAACAGATTGCTTCACTGCGTTCGCAATGACGGTGGGAAAAAGGACCGTGCAATAAATAAAAAGTGAAATGAAAGAAGGCTTTGTATACATACTCACCAATAAAAACAACACAACTCTTTACGTTGGGGTTACTTCCAATTTAATAATGCGCGTACAAGAACACAAAGAGAAAAAGGATAAAAATTCGTTTACGGCCAGATACAATCTAAATAAATTGGTGTATTACAAAACGTTTCAAAACATAGGTGATGCCATTGCCAGGGAGAAACAATTAAAAAGTGGCAACAGGGCCAACAAAATAGATTTGATAGAACGTGAGAATCCAGAGTGGAAGGATTTAATTGAGGGGTAATGCTAACTGTCATTGCGAGCGGAACGAAGTGGAGCGCGGCAATCTCATGAAAGGGACACCAATGGGACAGATTGCTTCGGCTAAAACGCCTCGCAATGACGGCGGGGAAAAAACAGATTGCTTCACTGCGTTCGCAATGACGGTAACGGACAGGCCTTGCAATGACGGTTCGAATGTGCCTAAAAACACATATATTTTTGAGAACGCTATCAATTTTAAAATTATAAGTTTAAGTTAGCCCCTTGAAAAAATTGATCATAATGGTGAGGATGGCCAATACATCCCATTTTTCACAGTAAACCATAAGATTTGAGACCTGTTGTATTGATAATTGATGATGATCTGGTATCCCAATATTCCACAAGATATGTGGTATCACAATGTGCGCCAGATGCACTGATCTACGTGAGCGATAGTGCAGAGGAAGCCCTTATTCAATTGTCCCAGCTCCAATCGGCCAGAAAAGCTTTACCGGACATCATTTTCCTCGACCTAATTATGCCGGGCATGGGAGGTTGGGAATTTATCAAAAGATTTCAAAAAGTCCCGGGTCTCAACAAAGAAACTAGAATCTATGTATTATCCGCTTTTACCAGCGTTAAGGACAGGGATACGGCAAAAAACAATTCGGTCATCGCTGGTTTTTTTGACAAGCCGATAACCAGGAACATTGTCAAGTCCATCTTTACCTCCCGTACACCTTAATCCCAGTCCTGTATTTATAAATCTTGACTATCCTATTATTATTTATTACCTGTAATTTTTTAAGATAGCACCACCTTATTGCAACTTGCATATTTTATATAACTAAAAAAACCCCAAGGGCAAGGCTCCTGGGGTGTTGGTATGAGGTCCAAACTATGTTAAGATGATCGTAGTGGAATTTTCTGCTACAGTGCCTCGGCTTTAGGTTCTTTGGGAGCCTTTAGATTGATATCCAAAAGATTGACATCCTCATTGGACACAAAATTATAATACCCAAAAAATTCGAAGCCGTGTTTCTTCAATACCTTCATCAGGTCGTTCACCAATAGTTCACGTTCTGTATGGGTAATTGGCTTATCGTTCCTCTTGTAATAGAAACCGTTTACTTTTAGATTTTTCTCCATGTTAGATTTGGGGTTTGCATGTTTATTATCAAGCCCCTTTCGGGCGCTTAACAGGTTAAGTTTAGTCGGACAATAACTCTTTGGGAAGCTCTTGCGCCGTTGCCAATTGAAAACGTCCAATTCTGGCCCATATTGTACATATACCTAGTATTTCAACGAAAAATACGCACTCGTTTTATCTCCAAATTTCTAAAAACCTGGGAGTCAATTGACAAGAGTCCAAAAAGTTAATTTGAAAAAATTACACCCCCCAACATGTTTGCGTTCTCTCGATATCACAAGACCGTTCCGATTCAAAAACCATATCTTATTTCAAATGCTTTTCCAAAAATTCTACCACTCGTACGTAGGCAGTAATGCGATTGTCCATCTTACGAATACCATGTCCCTCGTCCGGGAACCTAAGGTATACAACCTCGCCTCCATTATCCCTAATCCCCTTCACGAAACGGTCCGACTCTGTAATCGGATCCCGTGGGTCATTGGCACCATGGAGTACCATTACGGGATCTTTTACCTGATCTATATAAGTCATGGGAGAGATAGACTCAAAGAATTTTCGGTCTTCCGGATCATCAATATCCCCGTATTCCAACCGATCACTGGCCTTTAGGGCAGGAGATGCGCCTTCCAGTGCGGTGATCCAGTTGGACACACCAACAAAGGCGACACCACAACTGAAGACTTCAGGTAAACGAGTCATGGCCGCCATGGTCAGATAACCACCGTAAGAGCCACCCATAACGGCCACTTTATCCTTATTGACAAGCCCTTTTTCGGATAGGTAATTTACCGCGTCTTCAAGATCGTAAAGTTCACTTTCCCTTTTACGCTTATCATTCTCACGGGCATATGTTTTCCCATAACCCGTGGATCCCCGGAAATTTAGATCGAATACGGCAAATCCCTGGGCTGTCAAATATTGGGTAACCGCACTAAAAGTGGGCCTGGCCTGTGCGGTAGGACCTCCATGGACCAGCAGTACCAAAGGAGTATCTTTGTTCATTAACTCTACCGGATATAAAAGCCCGTGTACGGTGAGTCCGTCCCGTGCTTGGAAACTATGAGCCACGGGCTGTACCATCCTTTCAAGATCCAAACCGGCATTGTTGGAACGGGTCACACGGTTTACCTCCTTACTTCCAACAGTCCCTGCCCAAAGATCTCCGGGCAATTTGGGACCAAAAACATTGGCCAATAGGGTTTCACCATGCTTCGCTCTTTTTAGGTTGAACACTCCAGCGGGCCAGTCAGGGGGCGTAATTTCCGATCTATTATCGAGATCCAAAATATGATGCTTGCTAAATCCGCCATCATTGGCTACCCAGTGCAGTATATTTTTCTTATCATCATACAGTATCTGTTCAATATCAAAATCTTTTTGGAGTATATATTCCAATTTAGCGGTTTCAAGATCATAACGGGCCACACCCAAATACTCCGAATCCTTATTGGTTCGCAGAAAAAAGGAACTACCGTCCAGTTTCCATTCTATATCAGAAAACTGTGACCTGTCCCCTTCACTGCTGATGGGGATCAATTTAGCATCTGCAATATTCAACAGGAAGAGATTATTGGCGTCTTCGGCAATACTTTCCATAATTACAACTTGGTTGCCATCGGGTGAAAAGGAAATGGGATAATATCCCATGCTCCCCTCATATATTTTTTTGTCCGTATTGGTACTGATATCAAACACGTGAATATCGTAATCGGTTCCATTCCGCTCTGTAGTCGCATATACAAATTGGGAACCGTCTTTATTGAAATCCCCAAACTCACGGAAGGCGTCAGAAGGTGCCAATAATTCTTTTTCGTATAATCCATCAGCGGACACCAGGTAATAGCCCATACGTTCATTCCCCTCCTTGTCCGTGGCATATAGAACTTCATTGTGATCTGGACGCCATTGGTGAAAAGTGACCGAGTTTCCATAAGTGATTTGAAGTGGGGCGGACAGCCGTACGGTTTCAGTGACCCAAATCTGGGGCTCCCCAGATAAATCGGTTCGATAGGCCACATGCACTCCATCAGGGGAAAGTGAGGGGGCATAAGCATCCTGCACATTAAGGAATCGTACAATATCCGGTTCTTCGGCCCCCGCCAATGCGACCCTATTGGGTACTGCTACCGGAATGTCCGCGTCAAAGTTGTCTTTTTTTTGTTCCTGTTGTTTGTCCCCGCAAGCCATCAGTAACAGCAACGGCAGAAAATAGTGTGATAGTTTCATACAGTTATCATTTAAAAAGGTAATGATTTATTTTGGCCCATGAGTGGGCTTTCGGAGGTGGAGAAAAGATACTAAATTATTTTCTTTTAAAGCACGTATTCACTCCAAAAACATCACGTTTCGGATCCTTTTATACTTGAAAATCAGCCACATATCGAAAATTTACATATCTTTAAGACCCTATCCGTTCCGGATAGCATTCCGTTCCCCCTTAACTTTAAAAACCAGCCTATGAGAACTGTCAGTATATTGTTATGGCTCCTGTTCCTGCTTTCCTGTGGAACAAAGGAAGAATCGGGAACCGTTAAAGAAGCGGTTACATCAAACACCCATTACACCGGTCCCATTATCGACATGCATTCCCATGCCTTTGGACCAGAGAGTGGCCTTAATAGGCAATTGGGAAGGGCGTATACAAACCCCTTGACCGAAAAGACGTATGTTGCCGCGGCCAGTATGGAAGCAGCAAAAAACCAGACTCTGGAAATCTACCGCAAGCACAATGTGGTAAAGGCTATGGTAGGATCAGGGGAATTATGGACCGAGGAAGCACCGGAGCTTGTGATGATCGGAAATGGGTATGAACATTCCATAAATGAGCTTCGCCATCGCCATAGTGCTGGCAAACTACAAGTACTGGGGGAAGTGGCTCCCAATTATGAGGGCATTCTTCCTACCGATGAAAAAATGGCACCCTATTTTGACCTTGCAGAGGAACTACAGATCCCTATTGCCTACCATCTGTATCCCGGAGGACCTCCCGGTGGTGCCTATTTTGCCTACCCAATGACCAGGGCCATACAGGGAAAGCCACTACAAATGGAGGAGGTCCTTTTTGCACGTCCAGAGATGAAGATTTATATCATGCATGCCGGCTGGCCCTATTTGGAAGATATGAAGGCGTTGATGTTTGCACATTTACAGGTTTATGTAGATGTGGGTGTCATCAACTGGATGCTACCAAGGGCCGAGTTCCATCATTTTTTAAAAGGACTTGTCGATGCAGGTTTTGGCAAACGCATTATGTTTGGTGTGGACCAAATGGTCTGGCCACAAAGTATAGAGGAAGCTATTGAAAGTATACAATCGGCCGACTTCCTGACCCTGGAACAAAAAGCGGATATCTTTTATAACAATGCGGCACGCTTTATGGATTTCCCTGAAGAAATGATCCAAATTCACAAGAACATTGCCGTAGGCACCAATTAGTATATCAATGAGAGCGGAACAAAGTGGAGCGCGGCAATCTCATGAAAGAACCGGAAACATACAGATTGCTTCGGCCAAAAGCCCTCGCAATGAGGGCTACGAAGAACAGATTGCTTCACTGCGTTCGCAATGACGGTGGGAAAAAGCAAATGATGGCCCGATCTACCGATCTCCTGATAGCTATCGGGATCGGGATCGGGGCCACCGTTAACATTTGGGAGGCTTTTAATCTTAGGTTCTATAAGTGAACTTCATGCTACAGCTATCTTGTTCCATTATTATAGTTATAATCAATTACCGTTTCATCAGCATATAATTTGCCTCCTTCGGCCTTGATTTTTGCCGAGGCAGGAACTAACACCAATAAACAAGACGACTCACCTTTCACCGTAAAAGTAAAGTCGTACTTGGTTTTTTGGGAAATAAACTTACGCTCAATGGCATCGTAAATTTTCAAATTTTTGTCCCCTAAGGATATCACCACGTCCTTGGTTTCCTTATTTGGGTTGTAATACAAATAACTTGGATATGCTTTTCCGCGATAGAAATCGGTGGCCAAAAGGTCCAATTGAAGGATATTCTCAACATTAGTTTTTGAAATAATGGCTCCGGCAATCCCTACGTGCCCACTTCCGTAAACACTAAACTGGGAAACTTTTGGATTGTCCTTATTCCATTTCATACCATCCCCTATGGCTACAGGGGCTTTGATATCCAGGTACAATCCTTCCTCCTCATAATGGGAACGTTTTATGAGCGCCTCATAGGCAAGAACACCTTTGGTATGTTCCTTTTCTTCAGGAATGGTTTGATGGTCGTCCGGAATTTCATAAGGATAGAAAAACTTGGAAGCATTGGCAGCATTCAGCATCCATTTCCCAATGGTATTGGCATAGCGTTGATCGTATCGGACCATAGGAACCAAGGGCCACATGGTATCGTAGGTATTCATCAAAAACGCAAAACCGTCATTGTGCGTGGTACTCCCCACTAACCCGGAAACATCATACCCGTTCCAATTATCATCCAGTACTCCCCAGCCTTCCCTACATGCTGAAGTGCCATCAAAGGTCCAATCTAGGACTTTGGCAAAATTGTAATTGGTACCTTGTTCCGCATTCATTCTCGCGGCGATATAAGCTCCAAAAGGCATTAATATTTCATAGAAGTAATTGTCCTTTTGGTCCAAAAGTGCTTCCAAGGAGGATTTGGCACCATCCAAATACTTTTTATCATTAAATTTTTGATAAGCGGAATACAACACATAGGAATGACCCGCTGCGGCATCTTGCTGGGTGCATATCCATGATTTGCTCGGGGTCATGGTCGAATAATCAAAAAAGGAATAATCGTAGTTCCCATCCAACACAGCATCGGCCTCATAAAATTTATCCGCCACAGATCTAAGAATTGTATCGTATTCATTTACCTCCGGATAAAGATCCGCAACGGCATAAAACATCACATTGGGGTACACATCATACCACCAATCCCTGGCATATCCCCCTCCGAGCTGAGCCACTTCCGGACCAGTGTTGTTCATCATTATATTCCAGTTGTTTTCACTGTTGAAATAGTTTTTTAACATCCGCACATAGTTATCACCGTTCTGGTTGGACTTGTCTATGCCCACCAAACTCCCGCCTAGGACGGAGCCAATACTTGCTAATGATTCGTGAAAAATGCCGTCATAATGCTCCATCCCTTGTCTCACATCTCCCATGGCCGTGTAAATGCCGTAGGTTTCTTGATCGAAGTTCTTTCTAGAATTATCCTTCCAGATCAGCGGCCAATATTTTCCGGTCTGATTTTCATCATACACCTTGGTATCATAATCCCGTGCCAAGGTCTTAAAATCCATGATCTTAAATGGCTTTGGCAGGTTTGGCATGGAATCTATCCTCTGAACTCCCAGTTGGACTATTGGATGGGCTTCCTCAAACATATTCTCTTTTGGTGCATCGCTACAGGAGCCAAGTCCAAGATATAAAATGGACAATAGGATTAGACGTAGATTAAATGTTTTCATTTTCTAATGTATTTTGTTGTTTTAATAATTGTTTTGCAATCACAATGGCCACAAGTTGTAATGATCCTATGATCAGAAGGGCATATCGTAAGGCTATATCGGCATCCCCAAAATAGGCGATTGCCAAAAAAGTCCCCGCTCCAATAACCCTACCAAAAAACAACCCAAATTCATGATTGAGGATATAGGAAAATTCGTTTCTATTCTCCAATTCAGAAAGCAGATCAATTACTTTCAGTTGCATTGGAAAGTAGGCTATGTCCAAAATAGGCCTGGCGATCAATAGCAAAAAGATAAAAATGATCACCCCTACCGAGCTGAACAATACAGCGTTGAACATAGAGGCCAAAAAGAAACAGATTAAACCAAAACTGAAAATATAGAGTCGGTGTTTTGGCTTAGATATCTTTCCTAAGATAAGCATTATTATGGCCGCGATGATAGCACCAATGGATTGGGCCGTTCCCAAAGCGCCTTCAGAGGCAAAAAATTTCATCATTAAAATAGCGGGTGCAGTTACGATAAAACCTTGGGCCAGGCCTTTTAGCAAGGCCATTTGCAGCATCTTATTCCATAGTTTATGGAACTTAAAATATAGGAATTTCTCGCTCTTGGGCTTTTCATACGTACCAAAATGAAATATTATGGAAGCAATAATAGTTAAGATAAAGACCCCAATGGTAACGACCTTATAACCCGAATTTACGCCCTCGTTGGAACTACCATTTCCATTCATTAAATACCATCCAATTACTATGGGAACCAATACTGCAGTGGTCGTATAAAAGAAGGTGTCAAGGCCGTAATAAAAATTCCTGGTTCTATCCGAGGTGGTGGCAAGGACCAAATAATCCCTATTGGACCAGTACAGTCCAAATGACATCCCCATGATCAGGCCTGCGAAAACCAACCCTGAATAAGAAATATCCTCCAAGGACATCATAAATAACATGGATACTCCACTGAGCATCATCCCCAAGGAAAACAGCCTTTTGATATTAAACCTGTTGAGCAGGTATCCATTGATATAAAAAGTTATGGGTATCCCTGTATAAATGGCCAATTGGTATAACATTACCTTAGAAGGATCATTGGAGTTCCGCATGATATAGGATGCGACAAAAATGTCTATCACAGGCATCACAAATGCGTAGACCAAATTTGTCAATATCAATATTTTGGCACTCTTTGAGAAATCTTTCAGCCCTATTTTAGCAACTACTCCCATGACTTGATTAGTGATTTTAAAATTGATTCAACAGATAGTGTTGCCAAGCAGACATGCTCATCTGAAGCTCCGTAGTATACCTTAATTTCGTTCCCAACAACAGTATGACCATTCGTAAAAACGACATTGCCAAAAAATCCTGTTTTTTCATATTCGGCCAAGGGCTCCATTATTGGCTCTTCTGACCTAGCCAGTACAATAGAGGGGTCTTTTAGGTCTAACAACAAGGCACCCAAACAATATCTATGTTCCTGTGTTGCCCCGTGGTAAATTGCCAACCATCCTTCTTTGGTTTTAATGGGTGCAGCTCCTGCCCCAAGTCTCTTGCTATCAAATTTAGAGGCTCTGGTTTTGGCTATACACTTATGATTGCCCCAGTGAATCCCATCAGGTGATTCCGCTACCCAAATGTAATTACCCCCCAATTCAGGGCTACTGGGTCTATGCAGCGCATAAAATTTATCATTGATTTTTTCTTCAAAAATGGCACAGTCCTTATTATGTGGACTAAATATCATTCCTTTTTTATCGAAGTTTTTCCAATTCTTGGTAGTTCTTAACCCAACACCAACGCCATTGGGAGAAACCATGGTATAGGTCAAATAATAGGTGTCCTCTACTTTTACAACCCTACAATCTTCAATCCCGTAACTTTCATAGTCTCCTTCCCCAAAAATTCCCGGATAATCGGCAGATTCAGAAAATTCTACTCCATCATTGCTAAAAAGTATCCTAAGATGTGAAATAGTAGTTAGGTAATCTACACCATCATATTTGATCACCCTTGCATCAGAAGCATCCAATTTGGGGTCATCCAGCTTAAAATCCAGTATCTCTACCTTTCCTACATTGTTGTAATATGGAACGGATATAATGCCCTCTTTTTTTACTGTTCTCTCGGCAACACGTACCAATAAGCCAATCTTTCCGTTAAATTCGAATGTCCCTGGATTAAGTAAGCACTCAATTACCATATGTTCATTGCTTGGCTTTAAATCCTTGGGCGACAACAACGGATTTTTACTGTGTCTATTTGCAATATCTGTCATTATTGTTCAATTTTAGGCTAGTCCCAGTTTTCAAATTGGAGAAGTAGCATTAAAATTTTATACTACTTCTCCTTTGAAAAACTAAACTACCAACTCAAATTATTAATACTATCGGTTTATTTAATATCCTGGGTTCTGTGTAATTGTTCCTCCAGACTTATCAATATCTCTTTGAGGAATTGGATATAAATAATTATAGTCTTGGAAATTTCTTCCCAAATCTGTTAAAACTTCTTTTGCGGTTCCCCATCTTTTTAGGTCATTGAATCTATGGGATTCAAAACCTAATTCTACTCTTCTTTCGGACATTATCCATGCTTGGATTTCCGCGGCACTGCTCGATGCAGGCCTATCCACCAAGGTTCCCGGAGGCACTATGGAACCATCTGCCGTTGCACTTGTTCTGGCCCTTGCCCTTATTTGGTTAATAATTGCCACAGCCTCAGCATAATTTCCTGTTTCGTTAAGCGCTTCCGCTTTCCAAAGCAATACATCTGCGTAACGCATATATACCTTATTGCCATAATCTATCATGTCCGTAGTTGAACCTATGATCTTATAGGAACGCTTATCATCAGGATTGGCTGTAGTAGTATATAACAATCTCGGGTCATTAGGTTCGAAGGCAGCAACAAAATCATCGGTCGGAGCAAAAAATCCCCACCCAATAACAAATCGAAGTCCATTGGTATTGTTAGGAGTTTCGTTAGAACGGTGATCGTAAGCGAATATCACTTCATTATCGGTAAATTCTTTGGCTGCATCAAAACTGTCAAAATAATTGGCATTAAGGCTGTAATTACCAAGTGCATCCAACTCGTTGATGGAATTTAGTACTGAGGACCAATTCTCATTGAACAAAGCCACTTTGGCCTCCAAAGCAATAATAGCGCCTTTGGAAACTCTCCAAGGTTCCATTGGATCTGGATACTTGGCATCGGATGCCAACGATTTTGCAAGGGCAATGTCTGAATTTACTTGGTCCATTACTTCTTGCTCAGGTGCCCTAAGTGCTACTGCCAACGCTTCCTCAAAAGAATCTGGAGTTGCACTGATCAAAGGAACGTCTCCAAAATTATTTACAAGATCAAAATAGTAATAAGCTCTTAAGAAATGCGCTTCGGATAAAAGTTGATTTTTTCTGGCATCAGTCATCCCGGCAGCTTGTACCGTTTCAGCATCGGATAAAAATCCTATGGCCAGGTTGGCCCTATTGATCCCGATATAGTCATAGACCCAAATTCCATTAAAGGCTTGGTTCTCTGGTGTAAAAGTGAAATCACCAATTTCATCCATCCATGGTTGATCCCCATCCGGATTCCATTTTTTATTCATGTCATTGGATGCGATGTCCTGCAACACAATATCATTTCTAAATACGGTTCCTAAATCCCATCTCCAACCTGGTACAACACCATTCAAAGTATTTTTTAACGGTTGGTATATAGAGCTTACCGATGCTTCCAAAGTAGAAAGAGCCAAGTCGTTGTCTATAATGTCTTCTGTTAAAAGCCCTATGGGCTCTTTTTCCAATTCGTCCATACAACCCACGGCAAGTGACGAGATGAAAATGACAATTAGTATTTTGTTAATTATATTTTTCATGATTACTTTTTTTAAAATTAAAACTTGACATTAAGTCCAAAAATGAAGGATGTAGAAGATGGGTATGTTCCCTTATCCACTAAATCTGATGCTTCCGGATCCAATCCTGTATACTTGGTAGACGTAAATAGATTTCTCCCGGATACATAAAGACGTGTGCTTTGAAATCCTTTGATACCATCAATGGTATAACCAATTTCAATATTTTTCAATCGTAGGTATGAGGCGTCTTCAACAAAGATGCTCGACACTTTACTACTGCCATTATCCTCGAATGCAACTCTAGGAATACTGTTGGTACTTCCCTCTCCATCCCAAGCTCCTAAAATGGCCGTAGTATAATTAAATGGTCTTGTATCAAAATCTATAATTTTCTTGCCATCGTTATACCTATCAATCCCTTCAACACCCTGAAATAGCACGGACATATCAAATCCTTTGTACTCCCCGTTCATAAAGATACCATAGGTAAGGTCCGGAATGGAGGAACCGATAAATTCACGATCAAAATCGGGGCTTATTTTTCCATCCCCATTGATATCCTTGAACTTAATATCCCCTGGTTTGGCATTCCCTTCCAAAAAGAGATGACTATCTATTTCTGCTTGGTTCTGATAAATTCCTTCCATCCTATATCCGTAATAAGCATCCAAAGGTTGACCAACAACGGTTCTGGATTCATTGTTAACGATATTCGGAACATTTGGATGTAATTTCTCAACATTGTTGATTACTGTAGAAAGATTGGCGTTGATGTTATATTTAAATTCTCTTTCTGAATTTCTAAAATTGACAGAAAATTCAAAACCTTTATTGCTAACCTCACCGGCATTGACTATGGTTGGCTGCAAATCTCCAAGGAAACCTGGCAAACCTATTGGCAACAATATGTCGGTTGTGCTTTTATCAAAATATTCGGCCGTAAAACCAATCCTGTTTTTGAAAAGACCTAGGTCGATCCCCAAGTTGGTCTGTGTAGTAGTTTCCCATTTAAGATCAGGATTACCATACCTTACTCTTCTTACAATCCCTTCGTTTTGCTCAATTAATTCTGCATAGGTATAGTTGTCTATATTCTGATTACCCAATTGACCCCAACTAGCTCTTAATTTTAAATCGGACAACCAATCCGTATCTCTAAGAAAATCTTCCTGTGATATGGTCCAACCTCCAGAAATTGACGGGAAATATCCCCATCTATTATTCTCGGCAAATTTTGAAGAGGCATCCGCCCTTAAATTGGCTGTCAGAATGTATTTATTATCGTAGGAATATGTGGTAGACCCAAAATAGGAGAACAAGGCAGATTCCGTACGTGTACCTCCATTATTTTCGTCTAAAGTTTCCCCTCCGAAAGACAAATACCTAAATTCCTCTGTTGAATATGGAAAACGTGCCCTACTGGCAAAAATATCCGATTGTGTCTGGGAAACGTATTCGGTACCGATTAGGGCATTAAAATCATGCTTTTCCCCAAACGTTTTATTGTAATTCAAAGTATTACTAAAGGTTAGGGCCAATGATTCACCCCTTCTTTCACTTAGATTATTAGGTCTATTTCTTCTTCCCAATCCTTGGTCGATAGCACTTCCACCGCCATCATCATCCCCGTAATTCTCATTAAAGGTCTTGTCATGAAAGAAGGTAAGGTCTACACCTACATTGGATCTAAATGTTAAAGCATTGTCCTCTAAAAATGAATACTGTCCATAAACATTACCAAACGTTTTAAATATCCTTGTCTGGTCATCTGAAAAATATGCTTGCGCAATGGGGTTGCCCACCATTTCGTACAGGGTCCTGTTCAACCCTTGATCATAACCTGTTGGGGTAAAGAATGGCATATCGGTAAAAGGATCTCTTTCAGAATAGGTTGGGTCATTTACATCTTTATAGACAGGAATAACAGGAGCCCTTAACAAAGCGAATCTTATTAAACTTTCACCCGTAGAAGGAACCTTGTCCTGTTTTGAGGAAGACAATTGAATATTGGTCCCTATTTTAAATCGATCTGTTAGATCGGCATTTACATTTGTCCTGAAATTTAGTCGTTGGAATTTGTCATTATCATAAACCACAATACCGTCCTCACCATAATATCCTACTGACATTAAATATTGAACTTGCTCACTACCGCCACTTGCAGACAATTGTAAGTTTTGTGACTGTCCAGCTTCAAATAATTCATCCAACCAGTCCGTATCACCAAAATCTGCCCGGCCCCTATCCGCAGTATATGGATTGTCTCCTGTAAATGTGTTGTTCCAAGCCTTCTCCGTAGTATTGATATACTGTTCTGCATTTAGCATATCGGGAAGGTTTGAAGCGGATTGAATTCCATACCAATATTCGGCATTGATACTCATTTTTCCCTTTATGCCACTTTTTGTAGTGATCAATACCACTCCAGCGGATGCCCTGGATCCATAAATGGATGCTGCAGCGGCGTCCTTTAGAACCGATATAGATTTAATATCGGACTGGTTTAGAAAGGTAATATCTCGAGAAGGAACACCATCCACGATATACAATGGATCGTTATTCCCAATAGTTCCAACACCACGGATACGAACTTGGATTCCGCCTCCTGGAGCACCGCTACTAGAGGCCACCTGTACCCCTGCAACTTGGCCCTGCAGGGCTTGAGCCACATTAGAAGTTTTGGCGATGTTCAAATCATCGACATCAACAACGGAGATCGCCCCTGTTAATGTTGATTTCTTTAAGGAAGAGTACCCTACAAGAACAACCTCGTCAAGAGCACTTGAATCTTGTGATAAAATAACATTGATCTGGCTTTTGCCATTAACCGGAATTGCTGTAGTCTTATACCCAATATAGCTAAACACCAAGGTTGCATTGGAGTTTACATTGGATATTACATAGTTACCATCAAAATCGGTCGAAGTTCCTATTGAAGTGCCTTCAATAACTACATTTACGCCGGCAAGTGGACCGTCTTGATCCGAAACAGTACCCGTAATGGTCTGAGCCATCAGGGAGCTTCCGAAAACAATAGCCACCAAAAAAGTTAGCTTACTGATACAATTTTTCATGTTTGATTTAAATTTGGTTAATATAGATGTTGTTTTTTCATGCCTTTAAATAAGGCTGATTTAGGTTCTAGCGCGCTTCTAAAAAAGCCCGCTTCTAGTTAAAGTAAAGTTAAAAGGAGGGTGCGGCAAAAGCTGTACACTATATGACCAAAAGTGTACACTATGATTTAAGTGATTGATTTTTAAGTATTTACAATATCACTATTGCTTGGATTTAAATTGGAGCTGATAGTTTTTCGGAGTGATATTAAACATTTTCTTAAACTCCCTGTAAAAGTAAGAGCGGTTGTTGAATCCAGATTGATAGGAAACCTGTGAAACGGTAAGTGTGTTTTTTCTTAAAAGAGCAGCGGCATGTTTTAATCTAATGGTTCGTATGAGATCCCCGGGAGAAAAGCCATATATGTATTTAATTTTTCGATAGAGTTGCGAACTACTAATTCCAAGCTCTTTCTCTATTAGAAGACTTTGGAGATTTTCATTTTCAATATTATTATGAATAATGGCAACTACCTTTTTCATGAAGTCTTTATCCTCATCATTTTCCAAACTACTTGTAAGGCTTTCAATAGGAGTTTCCTTGGATAGATGTTTCAACATTAGCTCCTTTTCCTCCAATAAGTTTTGGACTTTTATCTGCAAGTAATCGGGATGGAAAGGTTTTGGGATATATGAATTTGCCCCACACTCCAAACCTTCGATGCTGTGGATGACCGAATTTTTTGAGGTAAGCATTATCAACGGAAGGTGGCATGTAATCACATTGCTTCTTATTTCCTTACAAAATTCCAAACCGTCCATCTCTGGCATCATGAGATCACTGATGATGATGTCGGGCATTTCCTTTTTAATGGCTTCAAGGGCCTCTGCACCATTATTTGCAGTCAAAACGTTATATTTTTCTGTCAATAATTCCTTTAAAAACACCCTAACGTCTTTTTCATCTTCAACTACCAATACAACTTTGCGTTTAGAAAGGATGCATTCTAGAGAAGTTATTTTATTTGAAGCATCTGCATTGTCAGATTCATCTTCAAGTATATTTTTTAAGTGGTATGAAATATTAACCTGGCCAGAATGCTCCTCTATTTCAGTATCCTTAAAGTTCTCCTTGCCGCATGGCAGCAGAACATTGAATGAGACCCCTTTATTGACTTCACTTGCCACAGAAATATCCCCTTTTAAAACCGTAACTAGACTTTTTACATATGCCAACCCAATTCCTGTTCTAAACTTTGTGGTATCCGCATCCCTACTATCATCCAATAGTACAAATCGATTGAACACACGATCTAATTTATCCTTGGCAATCCCTTTCCCTGAATTGGAAACCATAATCTGTAATGTCCTCGTGTCATTCTGTTCAATAAAAACCTGAAGTTGAATTTTTCCTTTTTCAGGGGTATATTTAAAGGCATTGGACAACAAGTTGAAAACAATTTTCTCAATCTTGTCCTTATCGAACCAACCTTCTAAAGACGAAGGTATTTCAAGATCATATTCTATACTGTTCTGAATAGCCCATTCATCAAATAGTTCGGCAATTTGCTCAATTAAATTCACCAGGTCAAATTGCCGAACCCGTACTTCCAAATAATCACTTTCAGCTTTCCTAAATTCTAGCAATTGTTGAGTCAAAAAGAGTAATCTTGATGAATTCCTTTCAATCATTTGTATGAACCTCTGGTTTTTTTCACTTAATCCAACCATTTCAGAAAGTTTTTGAATTGGTCCGGTGATTAAAGTCAAAGGGGTTTGAAACTCATGTGCAACGTTCGTAAAAAATGTAAGACGGTTTTGATGTATTTCCTCTTCTCTTTTTTGTCTAATAATATTCTTTGCCAAAGACCTCTTTTTCTGATAGTAGCTATAGATCAACGCAAGTAGAAGCATAAAAAGAAGAATATATACCGCATATGCCACATTTGTTCGCCAAATAATTGGATCTATTTTTATGTCTATGGCTCTTGTTGGATTACTCCAAATACCATCACTATTTGACCATTTTAGCCATAGTGAATACTGACCAGGAGGTACGTTGGTAAAGGAAATGCTTTTACGGTTATTGATGTTCACCCATTCATCGTCAAAACCGATAAGCTGATAAGCATATTGGCATTTTTCACTATGTATATAGGTAAGGGCAGCTATATCTATGTCGAAATAATTTTCATCGTGTTTTAAGTTTATCGATGGAGAGGTGGTATTGTTTGGGGAGACCACCAAATTCTGATAATAGGGTATTTCCTTATTTTGACCACTTATCTTGTCAATGAATATATCTGGCAAAAATGGATCCTCCTCTATTTCTGACGGCAGAAAATAATTAAACCCTTTTATACCGCCCATAAATACATAATCCGAGTCGGTACTCTTATAAAAAGCTCCATCTGCAAACTCATTATTTTGCAAACCCTCATTTTCAGTAAAATTTATAAATCTGGATTCGTCGACTATAAAATTAGATAGACCAAAATTGGTACTTATCCAAAGGTTTGAACTTTTATCTGCAATAATTCCATGTATCGTATTGTTGGGCAGACCTTCTTTTACTGTAAAATGTTTAAAATTTGCCTGTCCATCCTTCCCTATTCCCTCCAATACATTGAGTCCAAAACTTGTCCCTACCCATAGCTTATTGCTTGAATCCATATACAGACAAAGTATATCATCATTAGATAGACTATTGGGGTCGTCCCTTTTGTTTTTATAGGTTTTAAATGAGTTCGATCTCTTGTTAAAAAGGTTCAAGCCACCCAACCTTGTGCCGATCCAAAGTTCATTTTCACTTTTTGGCAGAATTGAAAATATAATATTGCTGCTTAAACTATTTTCCTGGTATTGATTTGCGACATATTTCTTGATTTCTGACACTTTAAGCTTTTCGCCGTTACGATCAATTTTCAGACGAATTATACCATACCCATTAGTGCCCAACCACAAGTATCCTTTTTTATCCTGATACATGGCATAGGTCGACTTAAAGTATTCACTCTTTTCGCTCCCCATTATTTGGGACCAAGGTATAAGCCTTGACTTTTTTAAATCAAAAACATCAATTCCCTCCCCATCCGTACCAATAAAAATTAAGCTATCCTGACCTTTATGCAATGCATAAACCGAATTGTTGATAGGACTATTATTCTGATTAAAATTTTTGTATTGCAAAGGCTCATTTACATTCTCATAGAATTTAGCTGGAAAACGGAACAATCCCTTTCCTTTTGTTCCCACCCAAAAGGAATTTCCGTGTGCCTCAGCAAATGCTCTAACAATACCCTCACTAAACTCTGGTACCTGTGCCTTGGCTACTAAATGAAATGACTTTCGCAGAGGATATAATTTAAAAATCCCATCCCCATCTGTTCCTATCCAAATTACATTTTCATTTCCTTGCAGAATAGTTGTGATTTTCTGGTCCTTGAGGAATTTTTTCCAAGGAAGATGCACTCTCTTACCCTCACTATCAATGACCAAAAATTCTGATGAACTGGACATTAGAAGTCCTTCATTTACTATTCCAACTACATTTTTAATACTCTTTTCAAAAACCTCCTTTTTTCCTTGATTCGTTAGTGAGTATATCACCATTTTACCTGTTTTCGAAATGATACCCAACCTTTGATTTTGTAATATTTCGAATTCATCAACATCGTCCGCAACAATCTCACTTTTAGAGATCGTTTTTTGACCATCAACTCCGGTAGCTATCCCCAATCGGTATAATTCACCATTATCAAAGAGTAGAAGCAAATCGCCTGTGGAGGTAAAGACCATCTTTTTAACCGCCTTCATTGGAAGATTATGGGAATTCAATCGTTGAAATCCGTCCTTATAAAAGTAACCCACCCCCCAATCTTTTACTGCACAGAATACAGTTTGAGAAGGATCGAGTGCGATGTTAAATTCCGATTCCGATATGGGAGGGTTGTTAATCCTTGAGAAATAATAACGACGAAAGGTATTGGTTTTCTTGTTATAGCTGTTTATACCATGAATTGTGGATACCCAGATATGCCCAGATTTATCTTCTACAATTTTAAGTACCACCTGATTACTTAGACTATTCTCATTATTGGGCTCTGGACGAAATATTTTGAATTTACTACCGTCATAACGATTTAAGCCATCCCACGTTCCTATCCACAATAGGTTATCAGAATCTTGAAATATTGCATTCACGGAACTGTTGGAGAGTCCCATGGAATTATCAATCTGCTTAATTTTATATTGTAATACTTGACCAGTTTTAGCCGTATTTATTTCTTTCTCATTGTCTATGGAAATTTGATTCCTAGGTTGAAGGGAGGAATTTTGAGAATAAGCTGTTCTATCCTGCGCAATGCAAATTCCTACAAAAAGAATAGAAACAAACAGGTAATATTTTTTTACATCAAAAAACAGCATAAGACAATATAGACTAAAAATGCTTAGAAATTAGGGAACGAATTCAGAATAAAATAAAAAGTATCCAAGATAAAACTTGTTTTTCATTATCAAAATGTTCCTTGGCTATTTTGATAATATAAAATGAGGAGACTCACCTAATAGGTACATAAAGAGCGGAACGAAGCGGAGTACCATCGGGGCAGACCGTCATTGCGAGCGGAACGAAGTAGAGCGCGGCAATCTCATGAATGGAACCCGGAATGGACAGATTGCTTGGGCCAAAACGCCTAGCAATGACGGCCAGGGAAAACAGATTGCTTCACTGCGTTCGCAATGACGGTAGGAAAAAGCATAAGACAGAACAAACGGTCATTGCGAGCGGAACGAAGTGGAGCGCGGCAATCTCATTAATGGAACCTGCAATGGACAGATTGCTTCGGCCAAAACGCCTAGCAATGACGGCCAGGGAAAAACAGATTGCTTCACTGCGTTCGCAATGACGGTGGGAAAAAGCAATAGACAGAACAAACGGTCATTGCGAGCGAAACGAAGTGGAGCGCGGCAATCTCATGAATGGAACCCGGAATGGACAGATTGCTTCGGCCAAAACGCCTAGCATTGACGATGGAAAAAGCAATAGACAGAACAAACGGTCATTGCGAGCGAAACGAAGTGGAGCACGGCAATCTCATGAATGGAACCTGCAATGGACAGATTGCTTCGGCCAAAAGGCCTCGCAATGACGGTGAAAAAAGAAAAAGGCAGATCAAACTGTCATTGCCAATATAAAAATGAGAGACCCCCTTATCATCCATATATGTATTGATTTCAGTTTTTTCATTTAAAAGGTTATAGGACAAATGGGCCAGTTCCATTTGTCCCAAAACTACCGGGGATGCAAAAAACAGGCCTACCCATATTATTTGGAGGAGTATTCTTTTCATAGTCTTTTGATTGTTGCCATTGAAATTAAGGTATTTATAGGTGATGGGCTAAAAGTGGCAGGACTTTTCGTAGACAATAATCAGAAAGGCTATGGTCCATTCCCCAGCCAATATCATATATCATCCCTGCGGTAGAGGGCAGTATTTCCCGTACCGAAAAATTCCGACCACAACTCCCTAACAACCAACAAAATAGAATTTAATCGTAGAATTAGGACCCTGATAAAGGAATATATTCTCTATGTTTGCGTTAAACCAACATATCATTTAATTAACCTAAAAAACCAAAAGCATGAAATTTTCACTTTACCTATTATTTTTCTTTACCGTCAGCTTATCCTTTGCCCAGACCCATTTGTACGTTCATGACGATGCGGATGCCTATGTTACCAAAACAGAGAATATGGCCATTATCCCTTTTGATGTGCAGGTCAAACTACGACCAAAGCAGTTGAAAGATTTTACCTCGGAGCAAATTGCGGAAATGGAATTCAATGAGGGGCTCGATGTTCAAAGAGCCATGCATTCCTGGTTCTTGAAACGCAAAAAAAGGGGATCCATGTCCATCGAAGTACAATCCCCTTCCAAGACCAATGCACTCCTTAAAAAAGCCGGAATTGACCTTCATGAACTGGATGCCTACCTAGTCAGTGAATTGGCAGAAATTTTAGGGGTAGACGCCATTATCAAAGGGTCCATGGAGACTTCCAAACCCATGTCCGACGCTGCCAACATTGCCATTGGGGTATTGTTTGGCGGATTCGGCGCCTCTAGCCAAGGGATCATCAATATGGATATTGTAAACGCTGAAGACGATGAACTAGTGGTGAATTACAACAAGAAAGTAAAAGGCGGCCTGGGAACCAATGCCGATGATATGATCAACACACTGATGCGCAAGGTCACAAGGCGTATTCCTTATACCCAATAAAAAAATCTTTTTCACATCACAAAAGGTCCCAAATATCGTTTGGGGCCTTTTTTTATACCCACTTTCCAAGGTTATTGAACATTAAAACATTGACAAATTTCAATTTTTCCTTTCCAACATATACTATGCATCGTAATTAATCGTTTAATATGAGAATTTATTCTATTTTAATACTAAAGACTCTATTAAAACCAACCCTATGTTTAAAGATCCATTTTCATTTGAAGGCCGAATCAGAAGAACCGAATACGGTTTGAGCTATCTGATATATATGATATTCTATTTCTTTGTCATGACCATACTACAGTTAAGAGGAAAATATGCGTTGCTTATCTTTGCCCTGTGCAACATTCCCCTCCTATGGTTTATGTGGGCTCAGGGAGCCAAGAGATGTCACGATCTGGGCTATAGTGGGTGGTACCAATTGATCCCTTTCTTTAATTTATGGCTCTTGTATGCGAAGGGCAAACCGGGCTCCAACGAATATGGTGATCATCCAAAAAATCCTGAAGCAAACACAAGTTTGGATTATCAGGATTCATCCTTAAAGTAAACCCCAGTATTACTCCAAAACAAGTGGAAGCTCGTGGAGCCATGAAAGCCTATAAGAGGAACAAATTACATCCATTAGAACGGCATTGGGAGCGGAACGGAGTGGAGTGCGGCAATCTCATGAATGGAACACGAAAGGAACAAACTGTCATTGCGAGCAGACCGCAGGGGAGTGCGGCAATCTTTTCAAAGGAACTCTTAAGGAACATACTGTCATTGCGAGCGGAACGAAGTGGAGGGCGGCAATCTCACCATCGGAACCTGGAATGGGCAGATTGCTTCACTGCGTTCGCAATGACGGCAGAATAAAAGGTCATTGCGAGCAGACCGCAGGGGAGTGCGGCAATCTTATGAATGGGACACGAATGAAACAGATTGCTTCACTCCGTTCGCAATGAGGATGGAAAAAGCAAAAGACGGAACAAACTCTCATTGCGAGCAGAACGGAGTGCAGCGCGGCAATCATATGAAAGAACCGGAAACATACAGATTGCTTCGGCCAAAAGGCCTCGCAATGACGGTTGAGAATAGGAAAGGCAGAAAAACTGTCATTGCGAGCGGAACAGAGTGGAGCGCGGCAATCTCATAAATGGGACACGAATGAAACAGATTGCTTCGGCCAAAAGGCCTCGCAATGACGGTCGGATAAAAATTAAAGATGGTCCAATAAAAAAAGCCTCTCATAAATGAGAAGCTTTCTTGCTAAGTACAGGCGGGATCCCGATCCCGATAGCTATCGGGATATCGGGACGAACTCTCACACCTCACGGCACTAGATCCTAAGTCTAACGGTAGATAAGCGTTATTTTTTATATTGCTCATTTTCAATGCTTTAAAAAATTCAATACGGCCAATATAAGGCAAAAAAAGCTAAAAACATACTCTTTTACATACTCAAACAAATATTTTTAATGATCTGATAATCAGTTTCTATGATGCCCTATTGCATGATTTATTTTGTGGCAGATTTTCAAGATATTATTGTTTTCTTTAACCAAACCTGAACAACTAGGACCTCTTAGAAACATTCATATTTATACCTTTTTTTGATAAAAAATTAGGTTAAAACCATTGATACTTTTTCGTCGATTAGCATGTAAGAAAATTCGTTTAGTTGCGTTTATATGCTATATTAGTCGGCTAAAGAGAAATAGTTCACTCTAGCCGAACGTTAGCCTACATATGAAAAACTGCCTTCTTTGCGACAATAATCCAGCTGATAAAACAGGCTCTCACATTGTACCTCATTTTTTGTCAAAAAGGATTGATACAGAACCAGGACAAAAGGGTAGAGATAAAGAATTAGGTTTTGTAATTACAGAAGATTCTACATCATCTTATTTTGGAAGAGCAGTCCAACCTGAAAAATTAGAAGAAATTTATGGTGAAGTCACAGATGAATTGATTTCTGAAAACAAAGTAAAAGGAATTGTTGACAATTATTTTTGTACGGATTGTGAAAAAAATTTAGGACTTATAGAAAGTGAATATTCCAAAACCATAAATGGGCAAAGTAAAATTGATGTTTTGTATGAAAGCACAAACAAACCTTTCATTTCATTCTTGTTTTGGGCATCCATTATCTGGCGATTATCAATTGAAGAAAACAGTGGATTTAAATTAAAGCCAAAGGATGAAAAAAAATTAGGTAGAATTTTAAAAAAATACTTGAATTCTGACCTTTCAAAAATCAATGCTGACCCAAAAGACTCTGATTTAAATGATATTGGTTACAAAATATTAAGAGCACCTAATTACTCGGACAAAAATAGCACTTGGTTGCATTGGTCAACAAATTATGAAAGACCATATTCATTAATTATTGATGAATACCTATTATTCTTTTATTTTAAGAAAAGTTATTTGAAAGGAATGGTTTTAGATTTTTATGGTTCTGAAAAAGAGAAGCAATTGGCAGAATTAAATACACCTTTTAAAGGAGAAATCATTTATGGAATTTCAGATTTAAAGTATAAGGAAATAAGTGATAATATAACAATGTTTGGAGTAAGAAAAAGAATGTCATCATTAGGTGAAAAACTTGACTTATTACATCAAAAATTAGGAGGGAAAGGAAAGGAAATGTATCCAGCACTTAAAAATGAAATTCTTAAAAGAATTGCAAATTCGAACGTTAAATTAGGTAAAAAACATACGACTGAAAATCACATAAAGATTATTTCAGAAACAATAATGGAATTAAAAATTACGTAGGCTAACAATGGCTATAAGTAATTGCTTGTTCTCGCATACTTCTAAAAATCCTCGCGGATTTTCAGTTTGGTGCGTACTTGCGAAGTTAAGCACTAACCCACGCAACTACTCATAGCCGAGACCGTTAGCAGCAAGGTGAAAAAACAAACAACCAGAACAATGAGTGACAAAACGAACCAGAATCCATTACTAGCAGCTCAACGAGAAAAGGCAGGTTCTGAAACGTTTGAGAAATATTCTTATCAATATCATTGGGCTTTGTATCGGATTTTAAACGCCCATATTAAAACCAATGAATATGCTGTTTTCGTAGAACTTCACGAAGATGTGGTCGTAAGTGACTCATTAGATGCTTCAAAAGCTAAATTTGAGTTTAATCAAGTTAAAACTACAAAAGGGCGCTTTACTGCACATAAATTAGTTCATCAAAAAAAGAACAAAAAATGCGTGTTAGGTAAACTTATAAGTAGTGGTTTTGAAAAACCATTTAAGGATAAAATAACAGATTTAAATTTGGTTGCACTTAATAATTTTTCACTTACTCTTAAAGATGAAGGATTAAGTCTCAATAAAATAACATTAGATGACTTATCTGATGCTCAATTTAAGGAACTAGAGGAAGCTATAAAAAAGGAAATGGGTATTTCAACATTACCTTCTAATATTCAATTTATCGTATCCGAGTTATCTGAAAAGAATTTTCAAAATGATGTAATTGCCTCAATTGCAAAGTTAGTATCAAATCTATTTCCTAGTTCTCATTGTAGTCCTGTCGAGATATACAGATTACTAATTGATGAGATTAATCGAAAAGGAAAAGTTACTTATGATTTTACAAAATGGAATGATTTATTAACTAATAAAGCTCTCACATCTATAACAGTTACGGAAGTTATTAATTCATTTACTAAGATTAAAGACGAAACAAAAGTTGAAATTGAGTTTCATACCATATGCTCAGAAATAGGATTAAATTCTATTAATTCGAAAGTGTTAAAACGCTCATTCGATAGATATAGAAGAAAAAGAATAAGCAATAGTAGTACTCTTCAAATGGATACTACTAAATACCTTGTTGATGAAATTCAAATAAATATCGATAAAGGAGTCGATGTTCTAGAGCAATTAATCGAAAATGTAAGAATTAAAATTCCTAAAAAAATTTTAAGACAATTTAATAACGATTCAGAGATTAAAAGTGCGATAATTTGTGAATATATAATGATGTCATAATGAGCAAAGAAAATTTTAAAATATTAATTAGAAACCTAAGAACTGCCAAAAATGCCAAACTTAAAATTCAAACGTCTGCTGATTCTATCAAATTCAACAAAATCAGCAAATCAATTCGAATTCAGCGAAACTTTGAATCTAATAACGGCAGTTGATAATAGTGTAGGTAAATCTACATTGGTTAAACTATTGTTTTGGGGTGTTGGATGTGAACCAACTTTAGATACAAATTGGAGTACAACCGATAGCAAAACTATTGTAGAATTTAGTGTTGAAACTGAAAATTATATTGTTAAACGATACAAAAATCAAGTTTCTCTCAAAATCAATGACAGCGATTTTGTTGATTACGAAAAAATAACTGGAGAATACTCTAAAAAAATAGCTGAGATTTTGGAATTTAAGGCTCTTCTTCCAAATCGTAGCTCAGGTTTAATGGAAACCCCACCACCTGCATTTTATTTTTTACCCTTTTATATTGACCAAAAAAGAAGTTGGTCAAAAGCTTGGGACAACTTTGAGAAATTAGAACAATTTTCCAGCTGGCGAAGTACAATAATAAAGTACCACGTAGGGTTGCTTACGCCTAAACATTTTGAACTTGAAAGTGACAAAGCTGAGAAAAAGGATACGAAAAAAGTTGTGCAGACTCAAATCGATAGAATTGAAACAACTTTAGAAGTTGTTGAAGAATATATTCCACATATTACTAATGCAACAACTGAAGCAAAAGAATTCGAAGTATTAACTGAAGAAATTAAAGTTGATTTAAAAAAATTACAAGAAGAACAAGAAAAAATACTTAGTCAACTAACCTCTCTAAATGGTGATAGAGTATATTTAGAGCAGCAACAAATAATTACTGAAAAAATCATTTCGGAACTCGATAAAGATTACACATTTACAATTGAAAATATAGAAGAAGATGAAGTAGAATGTCCTTTATGTGGCGTTGTTCACGAGAATTCAATAATAAATAGAACTTCAATAATGACGGACAAAAGTCAAGCGGAGAATCAATTAGAATCGATTGTAACTGAACTTGACAAGATTAACAAAAAACTTAGTAATTCTAATATCAATTTAAATAAAGCAAGAGAAAGCATCCTTCAAATAAATGAGAAATATATTATAAATGAAGAACTACCAGTTACCCAAGAAATCCAGAATGAGAATTCTGAAAAAAGCGATGATATAGAACATAGAGATTTTAATTTTAATCAAATCATAGAAAACATTGCTGGTAATTCAATTAAACAGAATGTATTAAAAGATAAAATTCAAAAAATTAATTCTGTAGAAACACTCAAGAAAGACATAAGGGAAATAGGTAAAGAACAAAAAGGTTTAATTACTCTTGAAGATATAGAAAGCATTAACAGCTCTTTCAGTTCAATTTTTTCTGATTATATAGAATTACTAGATGCTGAAGCGGTTAATATTTCATCAATTGATTCGCCCCTAGATTATAATAAAGTCATAAAAGAAGGTGGAGCAGCTGAGGGTTCTAGAGCCATTTTAGCATATTATTTAAGCATTTTTACAATGGTTGAAGAATATGGAAACGAAGTCAAATCTGCATTAGTGATTGACACTCCAAATCAACAAGAACAATCTGACACAAATTATGAAAAGATAGTGAACTTGCTTACTAATAGAACATCGAAAAAAACACAAATATTATTATGTGCGATGGAGAATGAACATCTAGACCAATTTAAGAAAAAAGCAAAAGTCATTACCCTGACAAAAGATAGGTTAATGCTTAAATCAGAGTATGAAAGGGTAAAGAAAGTATTCGATAATAAGTAAAACCCAGCTGCTAACAGTGTATATAAAAAATAGGCGAAACAGCAATAAATTAAAGGGTTTTGGCTCGTATGAAGGATTGTGCTTAACCGAAAGTTTAGTGCTTCGAAATCGCCTATTTTTCATATACTAACCGTAGTATTTCATTAAAAAACAATGACTGAATTTCAAATAAATGATCCAAGTTTAGAATCTCAATGGAGAGCCTTAATCCTATTTGGGAAAAATTCAGCTACCTATAAATTTGCCTTTGCTAAAAGTCTTTTAGAGTTAATAGAAAAAGAAACTACATCAATCACATTATCTGAATTTGCAAAACCATTTGCGCGGAACATTACGGAACACTTAAAACAAAGCGATAAACAAGGAAATTCAAGTTCGAGTAAATTTCTGAACTTCTGTAGAGATTACAACAAAGGAGTTATTAACGAAGCACAGCTTTTAACCCATACCGAAAAGCTAGGTTTTGTAAATGTGGTTGACGCATTTCAAAATGTAAATGGGGGACACATACCAAACTTGTTCTACGAGAAAGACTATTCTAAAAGAAATAAGAAAATAATCATCAAAGATGATTTACTAAAACTTAAAGAAAACTTTCACTTTCAAAACTTTGAAAACGAAACTGAAGCAAGATGGAAGTTAGTTGAAACTGCTTGGAATCTTCAAATCAACCCTAACCTTTTGGAGGTAAAATATGACGAAGCATCTTCTCTCTTCTTTCTTGAAAACCAATTCATGAGAAGAGTTGATATAACTTCAGTTAGGGATTCATTAAATGGCTATCAAAAAGGAAAATGTTTTTATAGTTCTCTGGACATTTCAATACTTCAAGGGAGTTCAGATATTTGCCATGTTGACCATTTTCTTCCTCACCTTAACAAGCAAAAACATTCTGAAAATGGCACAAATATTAATGGTGTATGGAATTTGGTATTAGCACATTCATCAATGAATAACACAAAGGAAAAAGGAGCCAAAGTTCCAGATAGAAAATATTTAAAAAGGCTCTTTAATCGAAATGAGTTTTATATCAGTAGTAAACATCCATTAGCTGAGACCATTATAAACCAAACGGGCAATACAAAGGAAAGGAGAAGAATTTTTTTAGAAAAGCAATACAACCTAGCTTTAGAGAATTCTATTGTAACTTGGACTCCAAGCGAAGAACATGAAGGAACATTTTAATGAGTGTATTTTCAAACATATCAGATGATAAAATAATCCATAAAGCACATAACTTCTTTATGATTTATGATTCATTTCCCGTCTCTCCTGGCCATATCTTGATTATTTCCAATGAGGAAAAAGTGGATTTTTTCTCATTGAATAAAGAAGATAAAGAAGAGTTGGTTTCCTTAATTGAGATGGCTAAAATATTTATTGAAAAAGACAGAAAACCTGATGGATATAATATTGGAATGAATTGTGGTGAGGCAGCTGGTCAAACAGTTATGCATTTTCATTGTCACGTAATCCCTAGATATTTGGGAGATATGGAAAACCCTAGAGGTGGAATAAGACACTGCGTAAAAGACAAAGGGTATTATTAAAATTAAACGCAATACAACACTGTATAAACCCCATGTTTTGGGGAGGTTTTAAAACTAACCGATTGCAATTGAACCAAGGTGGCTTTCTTATTGATGATAGAACAAATAATGGAGCTGAGAAATTTACCTGCGAGTCGATCTTATATGGATCAGAACAATTTCCAATTTGGCAATTAGTGACCAATTATTTGCTAAATAAGTAATACCTAAGAAACTTTCATCTACAATAACTATAGAGCTTACAAAATGAATATACTTTACATACACGGCCTTAATGGTAGCTTAAGCGATGATAAAAGAGTTATTCTCGAAACATACGGTACTGTTTATTCACCATCTATTGATTACGAAGCGGATTCTAATAGCATAGAACATTTAAAAGAAGAGTTTCAATATAAAGATATCAATGTAGTAATGGGCAGTAGTATGGGTGGCTTTGTTGGGTATCACCTATCTATTGCTTTTCAAAGACCGGCTTTATTATTCAACCCTGCTTTGGTAACCCGTTCTGTATTCCAAAATATACCGGTTTACAACAACCTTCATCGCTCTTTCAAAAAAATAGTTTTAGGAGCGCAGGACGACGTGGTGTACCCTAAAAACACTTTGATCTTTATTGCAGATAGAATAAATGACAACACGGACTATCAAATCACTCTTAGGCAAGATTTAGCCCATAGAATACCATTACAAATATTTAAAGAAGAAGTAGCGGCATTTTTTAATGATTATACTATTTGAATTCAGTGGGCTATTGAAATATAATTCCCTGATATTACTTATCCAATGCTTTCAATATCCTCTCCTCATTGATTACAATATCACGAAACAAAATATGAGGAAAAGTCTTAAATTTAGACACCTTAAAAGCATCTGATATTTTCAATAAAGTGGATGCCGTTAACAGGGATAAATTCAATTCAGTATCCATTTCACAGTCGGTTATAAAATCATCACTGAATTCTGGTGCTATTAAAAGAACTTTCAATACTCTTAGATCGTTTTTTAAGGCAAGATCATGGTAGGATTTAAGCTGTCTTGAAACAGAGCTGAATTTATTGTAACCACTCTCTTTGCTTGTTTTACATTCAACAATAATAATTTCATCGTTGTCAAGATTCAATAAAATATCAATTTTATCCTTTCTTGTATTTAGTTCATTCTTAAGATTTTCGTCCACATTAAAACCGAGTTTGGTAAATATAACTTTAGTCAAATGCTCGAACTTCATACCAAGTTCACTTTCCTTAATTACCAGCCCATTCTCCTTTAATAAATTATAATCTCTATAGCCAACATTTTCATAATTTTCCAAATAAAGATTTTCAGCATCTTTGTAATGTTCAAGAATATTTAAAATATTATCTCCTCTTTGTTTAATTCCTTGTTCTTTTATAAAATGTAATATTTCAGTTTTATCAATGAGATCCAATATATCTCTGGGTTTGATATTGAAATCAAGTAAAAAATTGGCATTCAAAACGAACTCTTCTTGCAGTTCAAATTGTTCCTTAATTTGCTTATTTAATTTTGGCAATGAAGAGTTTAATTCTGTTAACAATTTTTCAAAACCATCTAAGGAAATCCCTACCTTTTCATCAGTTTCGGTATTATCAAAATGTTCAATTAAACTTGATATTTTCTCTTCTAAGGTACTACCCCTCAAATTTGAAATATTTAAGCCTTTTTCGCATAGTTCATTAAGCTCTTTTTTCCGTTCCGTTAATGTACTCCCCTCTTTGAAAATATCATTGGTTAACATTCCCTCAAAGGAAACCCCGACCTTTATAATCTCTTCTATCTTTTGAGAAATTGTTAATTTTCTATCTATGCTATGTCTTTTGGCAATTTGATTAATTATTGGCTCTCTAAGAAGTTTTAAAGTACGTCGGAAAAACTTATCCGCAACCTCTTTCTCGCGAAGTTCTCTTAATAACCTTACCATTTCATCAGCTATCAATAAGGTATTCTCTTTCTTGGAAAAGAAGACAACACCCATATTTTTAAGACTATTGACAACCTCCTGGATCTCCACCTTTTTAACAGGAAGTATCGAGTAATTTATTAACTTGATTTCCTCTTGAGAGAGCTCTAATTCCTTGGAAAGTTTTAACAGTATGGAAAGTTCATCAGATGAGACTTTAGCCTCTCTATTGTTTAGCAAGTCGTTATTATATGCCGTTTCCAAGCATGCTTTATAAATTTTGTAATCTCTTTTTCTAATTGGACTTAATTCAGATTTATCGCTTTCGATTTCAGCGTTAAGAAATTTTATTTTTTCCTTTAGACTTTTAATTTCTTTATCATAAAGTCTAGAAAACCAATCTTGCTTCATAATACAATTACCATCCCTTATTATGATATCTATCAAAATATCCAATTGGGAAGAGGTATCCTGAAACTCACTTTTAACATGTTGTAAAAATTCATTTTTTGTAAGGTTGAAAATATTTGACACATTTTGATTATCAACCGATTTCAGGCCCTTATCCGCGGAAATTAATATTTTATCAATCTCCTTAATGTTCTTAGGATTGTTTACAATTATATTGTCTATAATTTTAATAAATGAGTTTTTTTCTAATGAGCCTAGTCTATCAAGGATACTTTCTAATTTCATCTTAATGATTGGGAGTTTGGTAGTTATGTGAATAATGCATTTAATAAAAAAAAATAACGAGAATAAATGTAGGTTATTTTCTTTGGTCAGAAAATATTCAACTAACTTGTGCTAGATTTTCATCGCAGAATTATTCGATTCTTTATTGAAAACATATAAACAAAACATAATTCCGTAGCATCGTGATGGTGCAGTTTTAATCCGGTTAGTCAGGGTGTTTTTTCGCCCAATGTTACATACATAAACCGATGCAAATAGCTATAGAAATGTAAGACATATGGCTTTGATAAAAATATATTCACTTCACGGCTAAAACCTCATTTCGTTACCAAAAATAGTAGTGGTTATTAATTCTATATCAATCTTATAATATCTCAGATTAAAAGGAATCAGCCTTCCTTATTCAATTATAAACTTCGCACGTCAAACCGAATTTCATTTGTTTTGATTAAGTAAGAAAAAACGCAATAAAGTAATTAAATTGCGTTTATATACTATATCAGGCAATTTAAGTTAACCTATTTACTTTATCTAAACGTTCGCCCAGATTAATATGTTGAATAAAGAAAAATTAAAAAGCCATTATACCGTAGCCGAGTTGAAAATGCTTTCAACTTCAGTAATAGTCGATAACATTAAATGTATCCTTAGCGATAAGATAAATTGTACGGAGTTTTCAAACGGTCAAGTTATTTCTTGGAATAAATCTATTGACTTAATTAAGAACCTTTTTGAAAAGAATAATAAAAACTGGAATATATTTTTTGAGTTTCTCATTCCCTTATCCAGTGGTAAGCGACCTGATATATTACTCACTAACGGTGTGACTATTTTTATTGTTGAAGTAAAAAATAAGTCGAATTATTCTTTGGCCGATTTAGATCAAATAAATGGATATAAACTTGATTTAGAGTTTTACCATAGCACAGCCACCCATTTTGAATTTAAACCAATTCTATTATTGCTACAGGCTGAGGATTTTAAAAATTATGAAGGAGAAGTTGTCGTTTTAAGTCCAAATAATTTAAAAAGTGTTTTACTTGAAAATTATAAAGACTATTTAATGGTAAATCCTAATAGTCTAACCGAAGGAAATTTTAAACCAGTACCTGCAATCACTGAATACGCTAAGGCAGTATTTGAAAACAAAGAAATAGCCCATATAGAAAAGGCTTGTTTTGTAGATTCTAGTCAAATAAGTATTGATTTAAATACTATCTATAATGAAACCAAGACTAAAAAAGAGCATGCAATTGTTTTTCTAACAGGTACCCCTGGTTCTGGCAAATCAGCATTAGGATTAAAATGTGCATTTAACAATAATGGATTATATGTTACCAAAAACAGGCAATTTGTTGAAAATTTAAATGCTGAAATTGGAGTCTGTTCTAATATTAAGACAAGTCATAATTTCCTCTCAGAATATTCAAAAAAAGAAAGTTCTCCATTTTGGAATTTGGTCGTATTTGATGAAGCACAGCGTTTCTGGAGCCGAGGTAAAATGTATAAATACTTTGGCTCACAAAAAAGTGAAAGCGAATTGGTCTTGGATTTATATGAGTCAAGAGAGTGGTGTGTTTTAGTTGTTCTAATAGGCGATGGACAAGAACTAGGTTGGGGAGAGTATGGGGGATTTTATCAATGGCAGGAGGCTATAAATAGTACAGGTAGAAAATGGATGATTTATGGTTCAGAAAAAACGAAAAAAGAGATCGGTCATAGCAAAAAGTTAAGCTTTTTCGAAAGAAACAATTTTGATTTATCAAATTCATTTAGAAATTTTAAAACTCCCAGTTACCCTTTATTTATTAATAAGCTACTCAATTTTGAAGGGGCTTTAGATTCATACTACTTTAATAAGTTTAAGAAGGAGTTTATTGAAATTAGCAATAATGGATTTAAATTAATTATTACAAGAAATATAGATAAGGCAATAGAATATTGTAAGGATAGATACCAACATAGACCTAATTCCTATTGTACACTAACATCGTCTGAATCTGAAATCAATGGAATCATCAACTTAAATTTTAAAAGTAATGTGCAATATGATTATGATAAATCTAGCAGGTTAGAAATTAATCAATATTTTAATAATAATGGGGTATGCGATGCCTATAATGGCGAATTACTCCCGCTAAGCGAATTTTCTGCAATTGGCTTTGAAATACAAATGCCAATTGTTGTTTGGGGTACAGACTATATTTGGTATAAAAACAGATGGAATTATGAATTTATGCGCTCTATTATGGGCAATACCGAACTTAGACAAAATACTTATAGAATATTGCTGACTAGGGGTAGAGATGGTGTTATATTATATTTTCCTCCTATTTGGCAACTCAATAAAACTTATGAATTTTTTAAGGAGCTTGGAGCTTCAACCATATAAATTAATATTAAAAAGAAATAATCTGGATAAGAATTAAAATACAGAAACGTCACATTACTTAACTAATTTTACAAATATTGCTTTATTATATTTTAAGAAGAAATCAGCATTTGAGAATAGAAACCCATTTTTGATTATATAAATAATCCTAAATGTGTATATTTTCAAAATAGATTTCAAAACAGCCAAACAACCTTACGAGAAGCCTAAAATGTGATTGGAGTAAAAAAAGTTAAAAATATAAGTCAATGAATGATATTAAGCAAATTACTGAAGAGTTAATCAAATTCAGAAATGAACGAGACTGGGAACAATTTCACAATCCTAAAGACTTGGCCTTAGCCATTAATATTGAATCAAGTGAATTGCTGGAAGAGTTCTTATGGAAAAAATCTGAAGAAGCTAAAATTGAAAAAGTGAAAGAAGAATTGGCAGATGTTTTTGCCTATGCCTTTTTGCTTGCAGATAAATATGACTTTAATGTAAAACAAATAGTACTTGATAAAATAAAAAAGAACGGAGAAAAATACCCAATTAAAAAAGCAAGAGGTACTGCTAAAAAGTATGATGAATTATGAGTTTATCCTTTGACCTATCTATAGACGTTTCAGAGCGTTATGATTTTGATAAAAAGTCCTTAGATAAATTGAACAATAATCCTTGGGTAAAAAATCAATGGCCATTAGTGTATTTCATTCAAAATGAATCTAAAAGGGTAGCTTATGTTGGTGAATCAACCAACTTTTCTAACCGATTTAAAAATCATTTAGCTAATCCAAAAAAAGCCAATGCCTTTAATCAAATTTCAATAATTGGTTCAGATAAATTTAATAAATCGGCCACCCTTGATATCGAATCAAAATTGATTCAATACATTTCATCAGAAGGCACCTATGAATTACAAAATGGAAATCACGGGTTAATTAACCATAGTTACTATCAACAAGACCTATATAAAAACCTTTTCAAGGACATTTGGGGTAAGCTAATTGAGAATAAAATAGTAAGTAAATCACTTGAAGAAATTGAAAACTCTGAGCTTTTTAAATATTCTCCATACAAATCCCTAAATGAAGACCAATACAATTCAGTTTTAGAAATTATTGAAGCCCTAACACAAAAAGAGTCTAGCATAATATTTATAAAAGGTAGTGCTGGTACAGGAAAAACAATTCTTGCTACTTATCTAATAAAACTACTTGGTTCTGATGTTTCAGATACTAGTATGGATGATTTTAGTGATAATGAAATCTTAGAAATAAACTTAATAAGAGCATTTAAAAATAAATACCCTAATGCTGAAATTGGATTTGTTGTGGCAATGAGTTCTTTACGCAAGACTTTGCAAAATGTATTTAGGAAAATTCCGGATTTAAAATCCTCAATGATTATTAGCCCATCAGATACTTTTAAAAAAAAGTATGACTTACTGATTGTTGATGAGGCACATCGTTTAAGGCAATATAAAAATATCGGATGGATGGGTGTTTTCAAGAAAAACAACCGGAAATTAGATTTAGATGATACTGGAACTGAACTAGATTGGATAATTGCAAATAGCAAAAATCAGATTTTTTTTTACGATTCAGCACAATCAGTTAAACCTTCCGATATTCCTTCATCTCATTTTCAGGATCTAATAAGCAAACAAAACACCATTGAGATTGAATTGCAATCTCAAATGCGATCAAAAGGTGGAAATGACTACATAACATTTGTGGATGACTTATTAAATATTAAACGTGAAAATAAAAGTTTTTTTACCCCTGAAAAATATGACTTAGTTGTCTTTGATTCTATGAAAGACATGTATTCACAATTAGCTATACAAGAACAAAAACATGGCTTGTGCAGATTAGTTGCAGGATACTCATGGCCTTGGTTATCAGACCCTAAAAAAAAACCTAAACCAGATCTTGATGCAATTGATATTGAGATTGATGGCGTTGAATTACAATGGAATAAAACTGATAAAGATTGGATAAATTCAGAAGGAGCTTTTAAAGAAGTTGGTTGTATACATACCACTCAAGGATATGATCTGAATTATACAGGTATCATTTTTGGAGAAGAAATAACATTTAACAAGGTTTGTAGGCAAATAGAAATTGATAAATCAAAATACTTTGATAAGAATGGGAAAAGAGGAATTGATGATATCGAAGACCTAAAAGAATACATTGTCAACATTTATAAAACAATAATGTACAGGGGCATAAGAGGTGCTTATATCTATGCGTGTGACAAAAATCTACGAGAATACTTTAAAGAACATATTTCCTCTTACCAAGCTGAAAGCAAGCTTAGAATTTTACCGATTACAGATGTTAGACCATATGTAAACTCAGTACCTCTATTGGACATCTATGCTGCTGCTGGAGGATTTAGTGATTTACAAATTCAGTCCAATTTCGAAAATTATGACTGGGTAGAATTACCTGTAAATATATCTGCAAGAGAAGGTTATTTTGTATGTCAGGTTTTAGGAGAATCGATGAACAAGAAAATTGAAAATGGTTCATATTGTTTATTCAAAAAGGACCCTGGAGGTTCCCGCGAAGGTAAAATTGTATTGGTTGAACATTATAATATTCAAGACTCGGACTTTGGTTCTGGATTTACTATAAAATCTTATCATAGTAATAAATTCGCTTCAGAAGAAGGTTGGCATCATAAATCAATTGTACTTAAACCTCTATCGCTTAATCCAAATTACACGGATATTGTATTAGATGAAAATGAATTGGAAGAATTAAAAGTTATTGGGGAATTTATTACCGTATTAGATATTTAAAGTCAAAAATGAAAACCGTAAACTTTGTCAATTCATCCAAGAATAATTTATATGGCGAAATTTCACGATAGCATATGTCTACTCTACTTTTTATATATTTAAGCAGATATGATTAATGAATAATTTATGAAGGAAATAAGTGTAGTAGCTGCAATTATAAAACACAATAATAAAATCTTGTGCGTACAGCGAGGTGAGAACAAGTATAATTATATATCAAAGAAATTTGAGTTTCCGGGTGGCAAGATAGAAGATGGAGAAACTTTAGAAGAAACCATCATAAGAGAAGTTCGGGAAGAATTGGTTATGAATATTAAAACAGAAAAACAATTTCTAACAGTAAAACATCAATATCCAGATTTTCTCATAACAATGTACAGCTTCATATGTTCTTGTGAAGACCCTACAGTGTCCTTAACGGAACATATAGCATACAAATGGCTAGCCCCATCAGAATTAGAAGAATTAGATTGGGCAGCAGCTGATATTCCTATGGTGAATAAATTAGCAATGAATGGATAAAAAATACCAAATTTTTAATAACAGCTTACAAACGGGTTATGTGGATAAAACCATTTTATCCAATATTGACTACCAACCAGAGTTGCTTGTTAATCAAAAAAATCCACCTAAAAAGGTTCTTTCTACAATTATTCAGGAGCTTGAAAATTGCTGTCAGTTTTTTATATCTGTAGCTTTTGTAACCACCAGTGGTGTTGCAACAATAATCAATAAGCTTAAAGAACTAGAAAATCGGGGAATAAAGGGAGAAATTTTAGTCTCTCAATATTTAAACTTTACGCAACCAGAGGCCCTAAAAAGATTAGCCCAATTCAGAAATATAGACCTAAGAATTGCAACAACAGGAAATGCGCATGCAAAAGGGTATATCTTTAAAAGCAAGGGACATTATAATCTAATTGTGGGTAGTAGTAATTTAACGGCTCAGGCTTTGTCTACTAACAAGGAATGGAATATTAAAGTATCCGCATTAGATGAAAGTGGTCTTGTTGAAAAAGTACTCGGTGAATTTCACTCTGATTTTGATAAAGCAACTCCCGTAACCCCAGCATATATCTTGTCTTATGAGGAAATATATCAGAAGCAGTTTCTTCTACGAAAGACAAACAACATTGAATACCCTACTGAGCCTTTAACCATTATTACGCCAAATTCAATGCAAGTGGAGGCATTGAAAAACCTAAGTGACTTACGAGCTGATAATAAGAGTAAAGCTTTGTTAATTTCTGCTACTGGAACAGGTAAAACCTATTTATCAGCCTTTGATGCCAAAGCTTTTAAGCCAAAAACATTATTGTTTGTGGTGCATAGGTTAACTATTGCAAAAGATTCATTAAATACATTTAGAAGTGTCTTTGGGAAGGATAGATCTATGGGGCTATTTTCTGGAAATCAAAAGGAATTAGAATGTGATTTCGTGTTTTCCACTATTCAAACTATTTCAAAAACTATAAATTTAGAAAACTTTTCAAAAGACCATTTTGAATACATAATTATTGATGAAACCCATAGGTCAGGGGCCGATTCGTATTTACGATTATTAGATTACTTTGAACCTAATTTTCTATTGGGAATGACGGCCACTCCTGAAAGAACTGATGGGAACGACATATTTCAATTATTTGACCACAATATTGCTTATGAAATTAGATTAAACAGAGCAATGGAAGAGGAAATGCTCAGTTCATTTCATTATTATGGAGTTACGGATTTATTAATTGACGACAATACCATTGATAACAAGTCAGATTTCAACCTATTAGTTTCCAGCGAAAGGGTTGATAGGATCATTGAACAAGCAAATTTCTACGGAAGCGATAATGGAATAACTAGAGGTCTAATCTTTTGTTCAAGAAAGAATGAAGCAATTGAATTATCCGCTTTATTTAATTTAAAAGGATATAAAACTGTTGCTTTAACAGGGGATAGTTCTGAAGAACAAAGAGCCGATGCTATTGAAAAATTAGAATCGGATAATATAAGCGACAAACTAGATTACATTTTTACTGTTGATATATTCAATGAAGGGATTGATATTCCAAAAATCAATCAGATCATAATGCTACGACCTACATCGTCAGCAATTATTTTTATTCAGCAATTGGGGAGGGGTTTAAGAAAGGTTGAAGGAAAGGGCTATTTAACGGTCATTGATTTTATAGGAAACTATGAAAACAATTACTTAATTCCCGTTGCGCTTTATGGTGATACTTCCTATAACAAAGACTCCTTGAGGAAATTAATTAGTGAAGGTAGTAGGATGATCCCTGGGGCTTCGACTATTAATTTTGATGAAATCACAAAAGAAAAAATATTTCAATCCATTGATTCTGCAAACATGCAGTTGTTATCTGATTTGAAAAAGGATTACAACCTGTTGAAATTTAAGTTGGGAAAAATTCCGATGATGATGGATTTTATAGAACACGGTTCTAGAGACCCTTATTTATACGTGGATTATTCCAATTCCTATTATAATTTCATTGTCAAAGTCGAGAAAGAAAATCCTTTGGAATTATCTAAACAACAAGTGAAACTTTTGGATCTATTTTCTAAGGAAATAAATAATTCAAAAAGGGTCGAGGAAAGTTTAATAATCAAATTATTAATTGAATCTGGCAAACTATCTATTAACGATTTAAAAGAATTCGTTTTACAAAAGTATAAGTATTCCATTTCAGACGAAACCATTACATCTTGTGTCTCAAATTTAAATTTTGAATTCATTAGAGAAAAAAAAGGTGGCAAATTGCTTTCAGCTAAAAAGATTTATGATCTGGATATTATAAAATTAGAAAATGGAAAATTTGTCCTCTCTAGTGCGTTTCAATCATATCTAAGCCAAGGAACATTTAAAAGATTTCTACTAGATTCCACTAATTATTCAATCCATGAATTCGACAAATTATTTGACCCGGATAATTGGCAGGATGGTTTTGTACTTTACAGAAAATACTCACGTAAAGATGTTTTTAGAATATTAAATATATCGGAAAACCCTGTTGCCCAAAATGTGGGAGGTTATTTAGTTTGTCCCGATAATTCTCATTGTCCAATTTTTGTGAATTATCATAAGGAGGAGGACATTTCAGAGTCAACAAAATATGAGGATGAATTTGTAAATAATAAAGAATTTGATTGGATGTCTAAGTCCAACAGAAAAATTGAAAGTAATGATGTTCAATCTATTTTAGGCAAAAACGGACCTATCCGCCTACCTTTATTTATTAAAAAAAACAATGATGAAGGAATGGATTTCTACTATATGGGAGAGATAAGTCCAGACTTGAACCATGTTGAGCAAACCACAATGAGCAATGATAAGGGTAAGCAAATTTCAGTTGTAAAAATCCGTTTCATTTTAGCAAATCCTGTTACAGCCACGATGTATAATTATTTACACGAAAAAGGAAAGGTAGCTGCATCCAAGATAGAAAAGAAAGACACTATAGTTCCAGTACAAGGAACATTCAATTTTGAGCAAGAGTTAAGAAATCCCATCCCATTTTATGATTTTTATGCTGCTGCTGGTTCGTTTAGTGAAATGCAATCAAATAAAAATTTCACCTTAATTGAAGGACCGGAAAATGGTAATCCAAACAGCGATTATTTTGCTTGTAAAATAATTGGGGAATCAATGAACAGAGTAATCCCAAATGGTTCAATTTGTTTATTTAAACCAGATGCTGGGGGAAGTAGAAATGGAAAAATTGTTTTGGTAGAAAACATGGATATCCAAGATCAAGATTTCAATTCAGCTTTTACCATCAAGACCTATTCAAGTGAAAAAGTAAATACCGAAGAAAACTGGAAACACACTGCTATTGTTTTAAGGCCCAATTCGTTTGATAATTCTTATAAAAACATCATTATCAATGAAGAAAATGGTGCAGAAATGAGGGTTGTAGGGGAATTTGTTGAAATTTTAAAGCCAGTTCATAACAAAGTGTAAAAAATTAATAAGGTAAATACTAATGTTCAGGAAAAGCAGAGGTGATCAGTGGTTATTTGTGGTTATTGGTGGTTATTGGTGGTTAACGGTGGTTATTTGAGCTATTTTTGGTGGTTAAATGCTTTGATTTAGTGGTTTTCTGACATAATTAATGAGAACTAAAAAAGTGGTTTTTGGTGGTTAATGGTGGTTAACTGTTTTTTACCAAATTAAATAATAACAAAAAAATACCCTCGAAGGGGTATCCTTAATTTGACCGTTTTACTTTTTATTAGAAACAAGGTAATAGAGCTGTACTCTTGAGGCCGAAACCTTGACTTGACTATTTATACTCGTATTTCTTTAAAAAGATATTTGTACCATCATCCTCCGATATAGCTGTAAAAGATGCTGAAGTAGGATAATCATCTTCATCATAAATATAGTCCCCTACTAACTGATAGGTGATTTTCCCCCTCTCAACATCGGTAACCACTATTTTTTTGATGTTGTTCAATGGCAATAATTTTCTTGCCTGAATAAGGTCCGGTGATTGTGGCGACATACTTAAATTGAACTGAACCTTATCCAAAACATCTATCACCCCAGCTGCCTTTAATGTATAGAAAAATGGATTGGGTGTTGGATCATAGGATATTTCAACCTTGTATTCATAAACATTACCGTTATAGTCTTCCTCAAGTAACCTTATCACAGATGGGTTCTTATTGGAATCAAATTCTACAACTTCTCCGAATTGGAAAATATCATAAGGCATTTGATAAAATTCACTGGTTTGCATCGGTTCACTGCCCCCGGATATTGTAGAAAGCTCATCATCCTCATACACTAGTATAGTTGAGTCATTCCCATCTGTAAAACTGCTCACCCTATTCTTTGAATCATAGTTAATAAATAAGGCGCCGTTGTCATCTGAATCTTGGGCAGAAGTGATATCCATCCGGGTAACTAATTTTTCAGCCACCTTTCCGTTGGCTTGTTCAAATTCATCTGATGCAGATTCCTTACTACAACTCCCCAATATTAAAAGCATTGAGGATACTACTACTGTTGACATTGTTTTCATAAAATTCTTAAGGTTATAAATTGATTTGGTGTTTGGCAATATTGCCAGGGTTAAAATTAATATAGGCAAACCACAATCTATTATGGATTCCCGTAAAACGGCCATAATTTAAATATTGATAATGATTTATTTCGTTTGAATGAACGGACAAATATTGAAAAAATTTTCTACAAAAAGAATATATTTTCTATTTCTCTTATAGTCAGGATCTTAGAATTTAATCTTTATTACCTAGAGTTTTTCGAAGAATAAAGTCTATAATTTGCCGTTTACCTCTTAGATTATAAATTTTTCAACCTTTTAAACCATTACGAATGAAAATTACAATGTATCTAGTTTTATTTTTTACAGTTAGTTTATCCTTTGCCCAAACCCATTTGTATGTCCATGACGATGCCGATGCCTATGTTGCCAAAACGGAGACCATGGCAATCATCCCCTTTGATGTACAAGTTAAATTGCGACCAAAACAACTGAAGGATTTTACCTCTGAGCAAATCACTGAAATGGAACAAAATGAGGGTCTCGATGTTCAAAGAGCAATGCATTCTTGGTTTTTGAAACGCAAAAAAAGAGGATCGATGGAGATCAACGTGCAATCACCGTCAAAAACCAATGCCCTATTAAAAAAAGCAGGCATAGACATTAATGAATTGGATGCCTATTTGGTAAGTGAATTGGCCGAAATTTTAGGGGTAGATGCCATTATCAAAGGTTCTATGGAAACCTCCAAGCCCATGTCCGACGCTGCAAATATTGCGATTGGGGTATTATTTGGTGGTTTTGGTGCTTCTAGCCAAGGAATCATCAATATGGATATTGTAAACGCTTCAGATGATGAACTGGTCGTTAATTATAATAAGAAAGTAAAAGGTGGTTTGGGCACCAATTCTGATGACATGATCAATACCTTAATGCGCAAGGTAACTAGACGAATTCCTTATACGCAATAATTGGTACTACTTTAAAATAATAAAAGGGTGATAGTTAGTGCTATCACCCTTTTTATTTGGGGTAATCTGCATATTCTATTTTTTTAATTTTACTGCTGTCCCATAAACATACATTCCTGAACCCCCTCCAATTCCTACTCCTATAATTGCGTCATATCCTTGTTGAATGCATTCATCAATTAGCATGTTGGATGCATCATACATATTTATACCAGCCATTAAAACAAATTTGCTATCTAATATTTCTCCTTTAAAGGCTAGATCTGAAGTATACATTTTAAAATCCTTAAGTTTTTTATCTAGCTTCTCACTTTAGTTATCTCCAAAAAATCCCATAATTGTTTTATTTTATTTAGTTTAAATATATAGAATATATACATTACCAAAGCATCTAGTTTTACTATTTTTTATTAGAATATATGAATAAACCAATCAACTATTAATTCCTCATTTTTATCCATTAATACACTTTAAAATGCAGTTAGTTATATGAAAAATTGAAGAAAATTGACTTTTTTAGATGGTTTCAGGTGTTACATGCCTTGATTTGACGGTTAAACCAATCACCACCTCCATCCATCCCGATATCCCGATAGCTATCGGGAGGGATATCGGGACCTCTAAAAACCCATATTATAACTACTGGACCAATCCTCGGGTACTACCGCCCCAATATCCCTTAAATAGTTTCTCAGTGCAACCTCACTCTTATGACTGGTTAGGTTCATCAAATTACCAATGGTTTCGTTCTCCGATTGCCTGCTGGCCACAAAACTTTGGAAGAGATGCAAGACCGCAATGTACTGGAAGGTAATTTCATGTACAAAATCCTTGACTTGACAACATTTATCGCGAAAATATTCTTAATTATTCTATGTTTGGAATCATACCAAAAACAAAATTTCTCATTTATGAACAATCTATTAGAACAAGGCCTAGAATCAAAATATATTGAATACGTTGAAAACCTTCCTTTAAAAGATAAAGCTCTCCAAAAAAGTTTTATAGAATTACTTAATGAAAATGATTGTCTAAAACGAGAAAAAATATGGCAATCAGTAAGTGTGCAAGTCGAAAATATGAAGGAAATGAATCAACTAGCCAATCCCTTTTATCTAGGTTTTGGAAACCCTGATTCAGACCTTCTTTTTATTGGGAAAGAAAAAGCATTTAACATAATCAATAGTCCTGGCTTATTCATAAAGGAGAGTGTGAATAATACTGCACAATGGCATAAACTTAAAAAAACCAAGGAGCCTCTAGACCATCAAAATTTGAACAATGAAATTGGGTTCAATCCAATGTTCCCAAAGGCATACCATACAGGTGTTATAAAGCAGCGCCATACATGGGGAATGTATGCTACTATCGCTTCAGGTCTAAAAAATAAGGACACGAAAACACATCTAAATTCAATGGACTATAATACTTCGTTTTTTCAAGATTGCTTCATGACTGAATTTAATCATATGCCATCAAAATATAGCCCTGGAAAAATGAAAATCAATAAGGAGAGAAAAGACCTACTATCAAGTGCTTTTTATAAAAGGTTCAAGACAGTAATTATAGGCGCTCAAAACTATGTTACAAAAGAATTATTAGCCGAACTTTTCGATATACAGGAAGATGGTACAATTCACATAGTCGGAAGAAATAAAAGAGGTGATATAAAGGTTGTCAAATATCAAAATGCTCATGGGCAAACTTTTATTACATGTAATCAACTAAGCGGAGCTGCCGGATGGACCGACGATTCAGTGAAAAATTTGATTCATTTGGTAAGATCCTAATTCCTCTATAGTTAAGGCCCATGAAAAAAATCGTTATAAGTATTTCAGACGAACAATATGAAAAAATGGACGCTCATATAAAAAAGGGATCCGCACTCAATCTGAACAATGAAACCTTCTCCGGTTATGGCCTAATTCTAAATAATGCGGAAGGCGGTTTTTCTTGGTTAGAAGTAGATATGTATACCAATTTGGATTTAGGAGATGTGAATTGGAGTATTGAGGAAAGTTAAGAACTACTTTTCTTTCAACTTATGTCTTTTATAAATCAAATTGATTCCAAATTCAGTAAGTGATATTTTTGGAAATAAAGACTGGTTTAATCGCCCAGTTTGCTAATAACATGAAAGTTAATTTACAAGACAGGAATCTTTGATTTATAAAACCAGTTGACGAGGAATACTATTTTTGATTGAAACCAAGATATATCGCAATTTGGATGGAATCTATTAGTTAGTAAACCCCATAACTACTTAAATTTGTATGCCTTTAGAGAACAGTGGTTTTTTGAGGCATATATAAGGTAGTTTTCAGTGGTTATTCGGATATTTGGAAATGGTGGTAATTGGTGGTTAAACCAAACACCACCATTAACCACTAAAAATTCATATTGTAACTACTGGACCAATCTTCTGGTACCACCGCCCCGATATCGCGCAAATAATTTCTAAGGGCATCCTCGCTCTTGTGACGTGTAATGTTCATCAAATTACCAATGGCCTCGTTTTCCGATTGCCCACTAGCCACAAAACTTTGGAACAGGTCCACAGCAGCATTGTGCCTAAAAGAATAGGTGGTCTTGTTGGCATCAAATCCAAAGTGTTCCTTAATGGCCAAAAACCTTTTGCTGAAATAGGCAACCCTTCCCTTTTCCGAAGAATTCCAAGCTCCTGGTTTTCCCGAAGGAGTGAACAGTAAATCGTTCTTCTTGCACTTATGCAACTTCTTGGTCAACAAGAATTGGTACATGGGCTCTATCATCAAGATATGGGACATCGTATCGGCTTTGGTCGGGATGGAGACCAAACGTTTCTCCATATCTATATGCTTTACCTGTATCCTTACGATCTCTTGGTTCCGCAAAAAGGAATAAAAAATAAAGCGGAGAAAATCGTATAGCACTGGCTCGTGCTCCATACAATGGTCCCTTATAATTTTGACCTCTGCCTTTGTAAAAGGCTGGTTCTTTTCGGGCTTACCCTTTTTGGTCTTGATGTCAGGGAAGAAATTCTTGGGCACAATTTTATCCTCGTACAATTTGGCCATGATAGCCCCCAAGTGTCTTTTGGTGTTGGCAACCGATGTAGGTTTCAGCCCCCTTCCACTTGGTGGGTCCCTTCTTAGATAATTGAGGTAGTCGATGATGTGGGATTGTTCCAGTTCCAAGATATCCAACTTGTCCAATCCCATATCGTCGCACCATGCCAAGAAGAGGGTCACATAATTGTAATAGCCCTTATAGCTACCAAGCTTCAAGCTCCCTTTTTTGTGTTCAAGGCCATGTTCAAATGCCAGCCTTACCGTCATGATATTCTTAGTGGAATCTTCTCCTTTGATACCTGTGAGGTTCTTTAAATCTTCATCATAGGGCGAGTACCCCCCTTTGAGCATATCGTACATGATATCGCACATCATCTTCCCTACCTTCTTTCGTTCTTTAATGGAGTTTAGGGAATTTAGTTTCCTGTAGATCTTAAAAGGTCTGTTGCCCATTTTCCCGGTAGCGGGATTTCGGAAATAATAAAAGACGTACCACCGCTTTCCTTTTTCTATCGTGGCCACCTCCTTGCCATTTTTCCTCTTGGTGGAGATGTACAACTTTGGTTTGGAGAAATAATTGACCAGTTCGATCCTCGGGCGATTTACATACTCTTCTACATACTCATTGGTAAATTTCTTGTGGAGCCCTTTCATATCAGAAAGGTTTTAGAAACGACAAAACCCTTGTGTTTACAAGGGCTTTGAGCGATTGTACAGGCGGAGAGACTCGAACTCTCACACCTCACGGCACTAGATCCTAAGTCTAGCGTGTCTACCCCCCGATAGCTATCGGGGCCACCACTTCAATCAATTCCAAAAAAAAAGCTCCTCATAAATGAGAAGCTTTCTTACTAAGTACAGGCGGAGAGACTCGAACTCTCACACCTCACGGCACTAGATCCTAAGTCTAGCGTGTCTACCAATTCCACCACGCCTGCATTTCAATACCTCCTTTTAAAAACCAGATTTTTAACTCCGATGGGCAAATTTACAATTGGCTGTAAAGCGCCTCGCCTTCAAAAGGACTGCAAATATAAAGCAAATTTTGTATTTTGAAATACTTAGGCAATAAAAAGTTCTTTTTTGTATTTTTATGCCTTATTAAAACATTCTATGCAAGACATATCAGCTTACGTTACCAAGAATAAAGAACGCTTTATCAATGAGCTAATTCAACTTCTAAAAATCCCATCCGTCAGTGCCGATCCCGCTTATTCCCAAGATGTTATGGACGCCGCAGCTTCCGTAAAAACATCCCTTTTGGAGGCCGGTTGCGATAAGGCGGAAATCTGTGAGACCAAAGGATATCCCATTGTTTACGGCGAAAAAATAATTGATGCCAACCTTCCCACCGTTCTGGTCTACGGACATTATGATGTGCAACCGCCAGATCCCATAGACCTGTGGGACTCCCCTCCTTTTGAGCCGGTCATCAAAAATACCGACCTCCACCCGGAAGGGGCCATTTTCGCCAGGGGCGCCTGTGACGATAAGGGGCAGATGTACATGCACGTAAAGGCATTGGAATACATGGTGCAGAACAACCAGCTTCCCTGCAACGTAAAATTCATGATCGAAGGGGAAGAAGAAGTAGGGAGCGAAAACCTATCGGAATTTGTGGCCAACAACAAAGAAAAACTCACCAACGATATCATCCTTATTTCAGATACGGGTATGATCGCCAAGGAAGTTCCCTCCATCACCACGGGACTTAGGGGACTCAGCTATGTGGAGGTAGAAGTCACTGGCCCCAATAGGGACCTGCACTCCGGACTCTATGGCGGTGCCGTGGCCAATCCCATCAATGTACTGACCAAAATGATCGCATCCCTACACGATGCAGATAACCATATTACCATTCCAGGATTCTATGACAAGGTAGAAGAACTTTCCAAGGAGGAGCGGGCAGAAATGGCCAAGGCCCCCTTTGATCTGGAAAAATACCAAGACGCCCTAAAAATAGCATCGGTTTACGGAGAAAAAGGGTATACCACCAATGAACGCAACTCCATTAGACCTACTCTGGATGTCAACGGGATCTGGGGCGGTTATATCGGCGCCGGCGCCAAAACCGTGATTGCCAGTAAGGCCTATGCCAAAATTTCCATGCGTCTGGTCCCCAACCAAGATTGGAAGGAGATCACCCAACTGTTCAAGTCGCATTTTGAGAGCATCGCCCCGGCAGGGGTAACGGTCAAGGTAACGCCCCACCATGGCGGACAGGGCTATGTGACCCCTATTGACCATATCGGGTACCAGGCAGCGTCCAAAGCCTATGAGGCCACCTTTGGAAAAACACCCATTCCACAGCGCAGCGGGGGCAGTATCCCCATTGTGTCCCTGTTTGAAAAGGAACTGAACAGCAAGACCATTTTAATGGGCTTTGGACTCGATAGCGACGCCATTCACTCCCCCAATGAGCATTTTGGGGTGTGGAATTACCTGAAGGGAATTGAAACCATTCCGCATTTCTACAAGCATTTTACAGAGCTTTCCAAATAAGCATAGGTCCATGGGCGGAGTCGGGAAAAATCAACCTCTCGACTCCGCTCGAGGTGACCATGCTGGCTAAAACAATAACAGGCGCTAAGCTTCAGCTGTCAGTTTGAGCGCAGTCGAAACCTTCATGACAGCAACATCCAAAATACCTCTCGACTCCGCTCGAGGGGACCATGCTGGCTAAAACAATAACAGGCCCTAAGCTTCAGCTGTCAGTTTGAGCGCAGTCGAAACCTCATTGACAGCAACATCCAAAATACCTCTCGACTCCGCTCGAGGGGACATTATGGATAACTCGCTTAAAAGTTACAACGCAGTTGCTGTCAGTTCGAGCGGAGTCGAGAACTACGTGACAGCAATCGTAAAATCAATAAAATCTTGTCGCAACAAATATAATTGCCCAAGACCTCTCTACTCCGCTCGAGGGGACCATGCTGGCGAAAACAATAACAGGCGCTAAGCTTCAGCTGTCAGGTTGAGCGGAGTCGAAACCTTCATGACAGCAGTGCTAAGAATGAACCTCTCGACTCCGCTCGAAGGGATAATTGACAGCTACACTACTTCTCAGTCTGGCGTTCCCCTGCGGGTCGCTCTTTCCGCTATATCTTTTAATAATAGGCCTATCTAATAGCATAAATCCGAACCACCCCTTATTAAAAGGATGCCGCTGCAATAGCTAACGCATTCGCAACTTTTTACACTCTACATTTGTAGAATTCATAAATTTGCTCTATGTTTGTAGAACACTATAGCCCATAGCCCATGAAACTCTCCAAAAGCGAAGAAGAACTGATGAACCACCTCTGGAGTATGGAAAAGGCCTTTATGAAAGACCTATTGGAGGCCTACCCAGAACCCAAACCTGCCACCACCACCGTGGCCACCCTTTTAAAGCGCATAAAGGATAAGGGATTTGTGGACTACACCATGTCGGGCAATGCCAGGGAATATTATCCACTGGTAAAAAAGAAGGACTACTTTTCCAAGCATGTCAACAGCCTTATCAAGAATTTTTTTAACGACAGCGCCTCCCAGTTCGCCTCTTTCTTTACCAAGGAAACCGATCTTACCAGGGAAGAGTTGGAAGATCTAAAGGCCATTATAGATAACGAACTCAAAAAGAAATAACCATGTGGATCTATCTCTTAAAATTTAGTGCACTTCTGGCCATCTTCCTGCTGTTCTACAAGGTATTTTTGGAACAGGCTACCATGCACCAATTTAAACGATTCTACTTATTGGGGGCCTTCCTTCTTGCCATGGGCATTCCGGCCATTACCTTCACCGAATATGTTTTGGTGGAACCGCAAACCTTCAGTACAGATTTTGTACAAGCCTCCACCTTAGCGCAAAATCCCACCCTTATAAATGAACCCATTACTTATTTTCCCTATATCCTATGGGGTCTCTATGGACTTGGGGTAGTCTTGTTCTCCATCAAATTTTTAATCAATCTATCAGGGGTCATCAAAAGGATCAAAAATAATCCGAAAGAAAAGTCCGGTCACTGCCAACATGTTTTACTGCAAGATCCAATAGCACCACATACCTTTTTCAGCTATGTATTTTTCAACAAGAAAAAATACATATCCCACCAGATTCCACAAGAAGTTTTTTGGCATGAGGAGACCCATGCCAAACAAAAACACAGTCTGGATATCCTTCTGCTTGAGCTCCTGCAGATTGTTTTATGGTTCCATCCCCTGATCTATATTGCCAAGCATTTTATAAAACTGAACCACGAATTCCTGGCGGACGAAGGCGTACTGCACAAAGGGGCAACGACATCTACCTATCAAAAAATATTACTGGCATTTTCTTCTCCAGATAATCCAGAACCAGTTTTATCAAATTCAATCAATTATTTATCAATCAAAAAACGAATCATCATCATGAAAACACACACTTCTCAAAAAGCCCTTTGGCTCAAAAGTCTATTGCTGTTGCCTTTATTGGCACTATTGCTCTTTAGTTTTAGCAATAGGGAAATTGTGGAATTGGAACAGAAGACCACAGCACAACAAATAACGACCCCATCCAAAATAGCAACGGAGATACCCACGGAAAAAGCAGAAATCATTGAGATTCTCATCAATAAAAATGGACAGTTATTGGTCCATTCACAGTTGGTGGAGCTCAAAGACCTGGGTTCTTTTTTATTGAAGTACAATATGGACCTTTCCAAAGAAGAACGCTCACAAACGGTCCCTTCCATCATCACTATAGATCGGGAAGCCCCAAAAAAAGTCATCCAAGCAGTGGAGGCTATCCTTACGGAATACGGGGTGGCCACCATCAACATTAAGGGGAGGACGTACTCCCAACAAGAAAAAGGGGCCACCAATACGGAGATCAAAGAATACAATGCCTTGGCCAGAAAGTACAATTCCCAAGCAAAAGGAAAGTACGTGATCAAAACAAAGGACGTGACACGCTTAAAGCAGCTTTATGACCGTATGACCCTGGAACAAAAGGCATCAGCGGAACTGTATCCCAACTTTCCACCTCCGCCACCAGCAGTTGCAACTCCCAAAACGCCCAAGGTGATGAAAAATTCGGATTTGCCTGCGCCACCGCCATTACCTGCCGATGCCCCTGAAGTCGCAACTCCAAAAACGCCCAAGGCTGCAGAAAACTACAAAAAGGGCAACCCCAAACCGGTCTATGACCATAAAGGTAGGGATGGAGAAAATTTAGCAGTAGTTGTCACCACCGATGAGAACCAGATTGCCCCGCCTCCTCCACCAATGCCCCCTTCTGCCGATTTGGAAAAACTGGCGGAACAAGGAGCGACATTCTTCCTGAATGGAGAGCCCATTTCGGCTGAGGAAGCCATCAAAATTGCCAAGAAAAACAAGGATATCAACATCAATATTGAAGGGGTAGATTCTGAGCCGCCAATGGTGAAGATCACGACCAAGTCATGGAAGAACTGAGCAGTATCAAAACCTCTCGACTCCGCTCGAGGGGACCATGCTGGCGAAAACAATAACAGGCGATAAGCTTAAGCTGTCAGGTTGAGCGGAGTCGAAACCTTCATGACAGCAGTGCTAAGAATGAACCTCTCAACTCCGCTAGAGGGGACCATGCTGGCTAAAGCTATAATAATCGCAAAGCTTAAGCTGTCAGGTTGAGCAGAGTCGAAACCTCATTGACAGCAACATCCAAAATACCTCTCGACTCCGCTCGAGATGACATTGGGAAGTACGACCTCTCGACTCCGCTCGAGGGGACCACGCTGGCTAAAACAATAACAGGCGCTAAGCTTAAGCTGTCAGGTTGAGCGGAGTCGAAACCTCATTGACAGCAACATCCAAAATACCTCTCGACTCCGCTCGAGATGACATTGGGAAGTACGACCTC